>SVLP01000006.1 GCA_015067895.1 Oscillospiraceae bacterium
GCGTATCCAAGTCTATGATTACCGGCTCCCGCCGTGCGTTGTTTTTCCATGCTTCCATAAAAACACCCCCGTTTCGTCTAGTATACACGAAACGGGGGCGTTTGGATAGTTCTTTGACAAGCTGAGATGCAGTTCCGATGGAACTGCATCTTTTTTGTTCAATTGGGCATCAAGTCGGGTCGTAGTTGACGATGATGCTGTGGTCGATGCACTTGTTGGCCTGGGAGGCGGGAACCTTGGTGCCGAAGACGTTGATCTGTACCATGTTGGGGTTGTTGGCCAGGAAGTCGATCTTACTGACCTCGGCGTTGTAGTCCATGTAGACATAGTTCAGGGCGTTCAGCTTGTCCAGAGGCTCCAGGGAGGTCAGCTGGTTGTAGGAGCCGTCGATGGTGACCAGGGCGGCGTCGGCGGGCAGGGCGGGCAGGGCTGCGGCCTGGTTGTAGGAGAAGTCGAATTCGGTCATTTTGGACAGGCCGGAGAGCATGGTGATGTCCTGGATCAGGTTGTTGCTGATGTCCAGGGTGCGCAGCTGGGTGCATACCGCCAGGGGGGCGCAGTCCGCGATCTGGTTCTTCTCTGCCCGGAAGGAGGTCAGGGCGGTCAGATTCTGGACGGCGGCGATATCGGTGAGCTTGTTCTCGGAGACATCCAGGGTACCCAGCTTCGTGCAGGAGGCCAGGGGGGAGATGGTGGTGAGCACGTTCTCCGCCAGATCCAGCTCCGTCAGCTCCGTCAGACCGGACAGGGGAGCCGGGTCGGATACGGCGTTGTCCCGGAGATCCAGGCTCTGGAGGGTGGGGACGGAGGAGAGCACAGACACATTGCCGATGGCGTTGGAGCTCAGATCCAGCTTCTTCAGGCTGGGGGCACCCTCCAGGAAGGCCAGGGAGCTGATGGAGCAGCCCTGCATGGACAGGTTCTCCAGAGCGGGCAGGGTCTTGAGGATGGAGAGGTCTGCGCTGATGGCGCAGCCGGAAAGATCCAGACTTCTCAGGTGGGTCATGCTCTCCAGGAAGGACAGGTCGCTCAGCTGGCGGTTCGTCAGGGACAGCTCCTCCAGATACAGCAGGTGCCGCAGGTCGCTCAGCTCGATGGCCTCGGCGGGGACGGTGAGCTTGGTGATCTTCCACAGGTCGTTGGAGTAGATGGTGGTATATTCACCGAACATCAGCTGGGATTGCACCAGCTCCTCGATGTAGGCATCGGCAAATTCCACCTCTTCGATGACGCCGCCCACGGTGTAGCTCAGGATGGACAGGGGGCTGACCAGACCGTTGTCACCGACGGTGACGGCGTAGATCTTGGTCTCGCCGCCCTCCAGGGCCACGGGGGTGACACAGGGGGTGTCGGCGGTGGAGGGGTACTCGCCGTCGGTGGAGACGTAGAGGGTGCCGCCCTCGTGGGCGAAGTTCAGGCTGATGTACTGGCTGTAGAAGCCGGGGGCGAAGTCGGCCTGGGGGGCGGCGGGGCGCAGGGCGTCCAGCTCGGCCTTGATGGCGGGGTCGGCCACCTTGTCCAGCATGTTCACCGCGTCCAGAAGCTTGTCCTGCTCCACGTAGGTCTGGCAAAGGGCGATGTAGAGCTCGGAGGTCGCACCGTCGGCGATGGCGCCCGCCAGGGTGTACTCGGCCTTGGTGTAGTTGCCGGAATCCTTGTAGATCCGGGCCAGGTCGATGGCCACGTTTTCATCCTCACCGGCGAATTCATAGGAGATATCGTAGAACCAGGTGGCCGCCTCGAAATGGCCGTTCTGGGCGCAGTTCCGGGCCTGAGCCATCAGGAAATCCCGCACCGTCTCCCGGTCGTAGACGAAGATATACCAGCAGGCACTGGCGATCAGGGCCACGATCAGCAGCAACGGGATGATCCGTTTCATGATCTTTTTCATAGAGATTTGCTCCCTTTCAGGGTATAGGATGAAAACATTGTACCATTTTTCAGGAAAAATGTCAAGAAGTGCGGAGAAAAGCGGCGGCTAAGGTACATAAAACGCCCGTTTTCTCAGGAAAAAACCGGTAAAATGGGCTTTGGAGGTGGTACGTATGAAGAAGGAATTGCTGCTGTCCTTCCTGGCGGGACTGGTGCTGCCGCTGGCTTTGGCGGCGGCCTTTCAGCATTCACCGGTGACACCGGATGTGGAGAGCGACGCCCTGAGCCCAACGGAGGCACGGATCGACGGCGCAGCGGTTTTGACGGTGAAAAACCGGGCGGGAAACTTACAGCAGATGGCCCTGGAGGAGTATCTGGTGGGGGTGGTGCTGGCGGAGATGCCGGCGGATTTTGAGGAGGAGGCACTGAAGGCCCAGGCGGTGGTGGCCCGGACTTACACCCGCAAGCGGATGGAGGGGGGCAAGCATGAGACCGCTGCTGTCTGCATGGACTCGGGCTGCTGTCAGGGGTTCCGGTCGCCGGAGGAGTATCTCCGTGAGGGCGGCAAGCCCAATGCGGTGGACAGGGTGCGCCGGGCTGTGGCGGAAACGGATGGAACGGTGCTGTGCTATGAGGGAAAGCTCATCGACGCCACCTATTTCTCCTGCTCCGGCGGCAGCACCGAGGACGCGGTGGCGGTATGGGGGCAGGATGTACCCTACCTCCAGGCGGTGGACAGTCCCGGCGAGGAGGATGCGCCGCGATATTCCGACAGCGTGGAATTCACGGCGGCGGAATTCGCGGACAAGCTTGGGATCCGCAATGAGGGCGATCCGGCGGCGTGGTTTGCGGATGTCCGCCATACCGACGGGGGCGGTGTGGAAACGCTGACCATCCGGGGTAAGACCTTCACCGGAACCCAGCTGCGGTCAAAGCTGGGGCTGCGCTCCACGGCCTTTGAGATCGAGACGGCGGGGACGGTCATCACCATCACCACGAAGGGCTTCGGCCACCGGGTGGGCATGAGCCAGTACGGGGCCCAGGCCATGGCGAAGGAGGGCAGCAGCTTTGAGGAAATCCTGCGCCACTACTACACCGGCGCGGAGCTGGTGCGGTGAGGGGTTTGCAGAATGTTATGGAAACTAACGCGGTTTTGTGGTTGCGCCGGGGTGGGATTTTTTGTATAATACCTCTTGAAAACGCAAAGAGGAGGCGTACATATGAAAAAGAAACTGTTGGCGCTGGCGCTGGTGCTGGTCATGCTCCCGGTGGTGGTGGCCTTCGCGGCGGAGGCGGGCTATGCCGATTCCGGGATGGAGGGCATCTACGCCGTCATCGGCGGCGATGAGACCCTGACCATCCGCAGCCACGTGGAGCCCGGCGGCCAGGGCGGCTACAGCCATGCGCTGTACGCCGTGGAGCTCACCGGCAAGGAGACCAAGGCCGAGCTGGATGCCATTGCGGTGGAGCTTCTGAAGCGCGGTGCGGAGCCCGTCTGGGGCGGCAGCAAGCATTGCTACCACGGCGGCGCCTATACCGTCGATCCGGAGTACACCATCAAGGCCGCTGACCGGGAGCCGGGAAGCTATCTGTACGTGTGCTATGCCTTCGGCTGCATCGGCGGCAGCTACAACCACTATCTGATCCCCTATTATGAGCGGATCAGCACCATGTCCATCCGGGTCACCGAGGAGAGCCGGGGCATGGAGCTGAGCTACGCACTAATTAATGAGGCAGGAAACCGGATCGCGGCCTTTGAAGCGGGGGTGGAGACCGGCATCAGTCTCGAAGGCGGCGCGGTGCGTCTGAAGCTGGAGAGCGATGTGCAATATCCCAATGAGCGTGTTACAGCCATCGAGGCCCACTTCCCCGACGATCAGGCCGGGGAGCCCTTCCGCTTCGATCCCGAGACCCTGCGCATAGATCCGGTCTACTGCGGAAAGGGCAGCATCACCGTGACCATCGAGCCCTATCTGGGCGGAGAGCCCAGAACGGAGGAGCTCCTGTTCTCCCTTCCCTGCATGGGCCGGGAGGAACTGTCGGTGCTGGAGGAGAATACCTGCACCGAGGACGGCCTGGGGGCGCATCTGTGCTATGGCTATGGCGTCAACTGTGACATGTATTTCGGCCCCCGGGTGATCCCTGCCGCCGGTCACACCCTCTTCTCCGTCAGCCAGATCCTGGAGAAGCCTACGGCCACCCTGCCGGGTCTGGGTATGGGCACCTGCAAGGTCTGCGGCATCATCGGCGTGGAGCAGGAGCTGGAGCCCATCTTCTGCGATGTGGTGGCCGACGGCTTCTACAGCCGGGCTCTGGATCACTGCTATGATGCGGGCTGGGTCACCGGCGTCACCGCCGATACCTTCGCCCCCGGGAATGCCTGCGTCCGGGCCCAGGTGGTCACCTTCCTGTGGCGGGCGGCGGGCTGCCCCGAGCCGGAAAGCCAAGTCAATCCCTTCGTGGATGTGACCGGGGACGCCTTCTACTATGATGCCGTCCTCTGGGCGGTGGAGGAGGGCATCACCACCGGCACCGATGCCACCCATTTCTCCCCCCTGGGCGTGTGCAACCGGGCTCAGGTGGTGACCTTCCTGTGGCGGGCCTTCGGCCAGCCTGAAAGCGGCGTGACGGAGCATCCGTTCACGGACATTCAGGCGGAAAGCTGGTATGAGCTGCCCGTTCTGTGGGCGGTGGAGGAGGGGATCACCTCCGGCATGACCGCCACCAGCTTCGGCCCCAATGCCAACTGCAATCGGGCGCAGATCGTGACGTTCCTGTACAGAGCTTACGTGTGAAGTGCTGAGTGAAATGAATCGGGCATGCCGCTTGCGGTGTGCCCGATTTTTCTCTTGACAATTATATCGGGAGACGATATAATGATGTTACGATATATCGGACGACGATATAAAAAGGAGGAAGGATCGTGCCGGATAATGCTGCGTTGACGGAGACCACCTACTATATTTTATTGTCATTGTACACGCCGCTCCACGGCTACGGCATCATGCAGCGGACGGCGGAGCTGTCCGGCGGGCGGATCCGTCTGGCGGCGGGTACCCTGTACGGCGCCCTGAACGCCATGGTGGACAAGGGCTGGATCCGGCTGCTGCCGGGGGACGGACGGAAGAAGGAATATGTGCTGACGCCCAGGGGTCTGGAAATTTTGCAGAAGGAGCTGGGGCGGCTGCGGGAGCTGGTCGCCAGCGGCGATCTGGTCATGAAGGAGGAACGAAAATGTCTGAGCGAATGACAGTGAAAAAATGGATCTGGGTATGGGAATTTGACAAGGAGGAGCAGTGGCTCAACACCATGGCCCAGCAGGGCTGGGTGCTGGATCGGGTGGGCTTCTGCCGGTATGAATTCGTCAAATGTGAGCCGGGCGAATACATCGTCCGTCTGGAGATGCGGGAGCATGATGAGGGGTACTTAAGCTTCATGGCCGACACCGGCGCGGAATATGTGGGCCGGATGGCCAAGTGGATCTACTTCCGCCGGAAGACGGAGCACGGCCCCTTCGACATCTTCTCAGATCTGGATTCCCGGCTGGAGCACCTGAAGAGGATCTCCTGGACGCTGCGGTTCGTGGGTATCGCCAATCTGGCCATCGGACTGGCAAATTCCCTGAATCCGGTGGTGGATTTCGGCTGGGTCAACCTGCTGTGTGCCACGCTGCTGATGTACGGCCTGGGCCGCATCGAGGGCAAGCAGGAGGCACTGGAGAAGGATCGGCTGCTGATGGAGTAAGGAACTGTAATTCCGTAGGGGCGACCCTCGGTTCAATGTCAAAAACTTAAGGATGATTGTAGGGAACGGCCTCCGTGCCGTTCCCTACGATATTGTACATAAAATGAAGACAGCCAGCAGTGGAAATTCACTGCTGGCTGTTCGTTTACTCTCTGCGGAGTGCTTCGATGGGGTTGAGGTTTGCGGCCTTGACGGCGGGCAGCATGCCGAAGACGATGCCGATGACCATGGAGAAGACCACGCTGATGATGGTGGCGGGGATGTCGATGGCCACGGGGACACCGTTGGAGGCGGAGATCAGGTGGGCGAAGCCGATGCCCAGGGCCACGCCGATGAGACCGCCCATGCTGGTCAGGGTGGCGGCCTCCGTCAGGAACTGGCGGCGGATGCGCTTCTTCTTGGCGCCCAGGGCCTTCTTCAGGCCGATCTCGCTGGTACGCTCGGTGACGGAGACCAGCATGATGTTCATGACGCCGATGCCGCCCACCAGCAGGGAGATGCTGGCGATCCAGATCAGCTGCTGGTTGGTGGCGTTGGACATCTCCTGGAGCTGCTGGGCCTGCTGCAGCAGATCCTGGCTGCGGTAGGAGAAGGCACCGGTGTAGCTGCCGGAATTCGTGATGTCGTCGCCGATCTCCTCATCGGCGGTGCCGGAGGAGAGGAGCTGGGTCTCGTTCAGGGCGTCCGCCACCGCCTGGCCCGCCCGGGTCATGGTGTCGGTGGAGGTGGCCTTGACCGCCACGCTCTGGGGCTCGTCGAAGTAGAAGACCATGGGCCAGACAGAGCTGGGCAGGAAGATGGCACCGGCGGAGGTATCCGCGTACATATAGTAGTCGTTGTAGCTGGAGATGGCAGGCTCAAAGGTGGAGGTCTGCTCCGCCACACCGACGACAGTGAAGGGCTCACCCTTGATCTCCAGCACCTTGCCGATGGGCAGCTCCAGGCCGAAGAGGGCCGCAGCGGCCTTCCTGTCCACGATGGCCACCTTGCGGAAGCCGTCGTAGTCCTGCTGGTCAAAATCCCGGCCATAGGTGACGGTGTAGCCGTTGACCCGGAAGAAGGCGGAGTCGATGCCATAGGTCTCGCCGGAGAACCGGTTTTCCCCGGCACTGACGAAGTCCGACCAGTTGCGGCGGGTGAAGAGACTGACCTCCTCCACGCCGGAGAGCCGGTTCAGGGAGTCCCGGAGGCTGTCCTCGATGACGCGGACGCCGGAGGGCAGGGGAGAGTAGGTCATGTCGTACTCCCAGTCGTCCTGGAAGAGGGAGACGGTGACCACATTGCTGCCGGAGCCGATCAGGTTCTCCTTGATCTGCTCGTTGGTGCCCTTGATGGTGGAGACGATGGTGATGATGGAGGCGATGCCGATGATGATGCCCAGCATCGTCAGGAAGGAGCGCAGCTTATGGCCCCAGATGCCCTGGAAGGCAAGTCTGATATTTTCCATGTGCAGCCCTCCTTAATAGCCGTAGAGATCCTGGTCGGTGCCCTCATAGGTGGGAGCACCCTCTGCGACCTCGCTGCCGTAGGGGAAGGCCAGGTAGTCTTCCTCGGTGATGCCGGAATAGATGGGGGTCATGTAGCCGTCGGAGGAGACGCCGCACTCTAAGTACCGCTTCTCCAGCAGGCCGTCGGCGTTTCGGACGAAGACATAGCTGCGGTTGCCCTCGGAGCGCAGGAACGCGTTCTGCAGGTACAGGATGCCCGCTGCCTGTTCGGCGGTCTGGTAGGTCATGCTGACGTAGAAGCCCTCCTGAAGGTCGGCGCTTTCGTCGATGAAGACCTTGTAGGGGTAGAAGGAGACATTGGCGGAGCCGTAGGAGTAGCCCTGCTCCTCCACGGGATAGCTGCCGATCTCCACCACCTCGCCGGTGTACACGGCGCCGGTGTCCCAGGAGTTGACGGTGACGCTCTGGCCGATCTGGAGGGTCTTCAGGGCCAGCTCGCTGACGGTGCCCTCCACATAGTAGCCGCCGCCGCCGGTGACCTTCATCAGCGGCTCGCCGGTCTCCAGCGCCGCGGCGGGCTCCAGGATCTCAGAGACCACGCCGTTGAAGTCTGCCGTGATCTTGCCGTCCTGGGCCTCCTTCTTCATGATGTTCAGCTCGGCCTTGCCCATTTTGATGTCAAACTGGAGCTGCTTGATCTCGGCCTGCTTCTCGTTTTTCATGGCGGTCAGCTCGGCGGAGGTGTAGCCGTCGTTCCACTGCAGCGTGCCGCTGTCCTCCTTGGGTGCGGAGGGGGGCGTGAAGAAGGACATGGTGTATTTGGTGACCGTCTGCTGGGCGGGAGCGGGGGTGTGCACAGGCTCCTCAGCGGTGACGGGGGCAGCCTCTTCGGTCTGTACGGACGCGATGGAGGCGGGCTCCGCAGCGCCGGAGGGCTCGGAAGGCTCCGAAGGCTCAGAGGGCTCGGAGGGCTCGGAGGGTTCAGAGGGGACAGAGGGCTCCGAAGGCTCAGAGGGTTCGGAGGGTTCCGAAGGCTCAGAGGGTTCGGAGGGTTCCGAAGGCTCGGAGGGTTCGGAGGGTACGGAGGGCTCAGAGGGTTCAGAAGGCTCCGTGGGCTGCGTGGGTGTAGGGGGGAGCAGCTCGGCGGTCTTGGTGAACTTGACGCCGGTATGGACGGTAAACTCGGTGTTTGCCCGATTTCCGCTGCTCATCTGGAAGACCACATAGATCGTATTCGGCGTATTCTGGGCCTTGGAGAACAGGTAATCGATCATGGCATCATCCACCTGAGTGCTGGTCTTGAGCCACATGTACAGGGGGGAGGTCTGAGACCTGCCGGTGGTCTTGGTGCTGTAGACGGTGTCGATGAGCTTGGGATCCGAGGGGGACTTGGTATAGTCGGTCTTGGCGGTGGAGGAGGAGCTGGAGCCGGGCTTGTAGACGATGGGCTTCATCTTCTTCAGGGCGGTCAGCTCCGCCTGGGCGGTTTTCAGCTCCACCTCCAGCTGCTGATTGGCCAGATCCTTGCGCTCGATGGCAAGGTCGGTGAGGGTG
The DNA here is from genome assembly GCA_015067895.1 of Oscillospiraceae bacterium. The sequence goes on from SVLP01000006.1 coordinate 8,619, forward strand.
GTGTCATAGGTGAAGAGAACGTCGCCCTTCTTGACCACCTGGCCGGGATAGACCAGGATCTCGGTGACGGTCTGGGTGCCGGAGAGGTAGAGGGACTGCACCTTGTCGGTGGTGACCATGCCATAGCTCTCCGAGGAGCCGGAATAGTAGTCGGTGTAGCCCACCATGGTCACGGGGAACACGGCGGCCTCCTCCTTGGGCAGCCGGGGCACCACGACGATGCCCACGATCACGGCGATGGCCAGCACCGCAGCGACGATGGGGATCCAGATATTACGCTTCTTCATGGACTGCCTCCTTTTCGGGGGACTGGCCGATGCCGTTGGTATAGAGGCGGCCGTCGAGGATGTGGTAGATCTTGTCCGCGCACTGGGCGATGCCTGGCTCGTGGGTAATCATGATGATGGTGATGCCCCGCTGGCTCAGGCGGCGGAAGATGTCCATGATCTGTACGCCGGAGGCGGTGTCCAGAGCGCCGGTGGGCTCGTCGGCCAGCAGGAGCCTGGGATTGCCCACGATGGCCCGGGCGATGGCCACGCGCTGCTGCTGGCCGCCGGAGAGCTGGTTGGGGAAGAAGTCCATCCGGTCGCCCAGGCCCATGAGCTTCAAAGCGGCCTCGGCCCGGGTGCGGCGATCCTTCAGGGGAACGCCCCGGTACAGCAGGGGCAGGGCCACATTGTCCAGCGCCGTCATCTTGGGCAGCAGGTGGAAATTCTGGAAGACGAAGCCGATGGACTGGTTGCGGATGTCGGCCAGGGCGTCATCACTCAGAGAGCCGATGTCCTGGCCCTCCAGCAGGTACGTGCCGGAGGTGGGGACGTCCAGGCAGCCCAGCAGGTTCATCAGCGTGGTCTTGCCGGAGCCGGAGGGGCCCATGATGGCGATGTACTCACCCTGCTCCACGGACATGGACACATCGTGGAGGACATGGACGGGCTCCCGGCCCTGGGAATAGTCCTTAAATACGTTTTCAAGCTGAACGATCATGCTTCCTCCTTATGCGTCGGGCTTGTCGGGGTCGGGCTCGGGCATGACCAGGGAGCCGCCGTTGTTGACGGGATCCTCGATGGGGTCGCCGGGCTCACCGCCTGCAGGGGGGATGAACTCGGCGTCGCCGCCGGATTCGCCGGTCTCACCGGATTCGGCGGGAGCGGTGGACTCGGTGGGCTCGGTCTGGCCCATGTACTCCAGCTCGCTGCGGAGCTGGACGGCTGCGCCCTCCTTGACGCCGGGGGCGGCGGGATCGGCCAGGTAATCCTCAGCAGTGATGCCCTCCAGGATCACGTAGGTGTCGTAGGTGGGGTCGTACTCGCCCAGGGTGACGGTGACCTTCGTCAGCTTCAGGGTCTGAAGATCCACGCCCCAGACGGTGCCGGTGGTGAGATACGTCTCCTCGTCCATGGCCACATCCATGACGTAGCCTGCGGGGATGCGCAGCAGGTCGTCGGGGACGGCTGCGGCGGAGACCTGGATGTAGACATGCTGGCCCAGCAGCAGACCGTCGGTGTCCTCCAGGGTGATGTAGAAGGGATAGCTGGTGGAGGTGGACATGCCGTCACCGCCGCCGCCGTACATCTGGTCGTACTCATTGGAGGCTGCGTTGTTGTAGTCCACCATGCTGACCACGCCCGTCCAGTAAGCGGTGGCGTCGGTGCGGGAGAGGATGGTGACGCCCACGCCCTCCATGATGCCCGCGTTCAGGCTCAGCTCGTTGAGGATGCCCTTGACCTGGTAGGCGCCGGCCTGCTGGATGGTGATGTAGGGGGAGCCGTTCTCATTGATGGAGCGCACCGTGCCCTTGATGGGGCTGCGGACGACGGCGTTCTTGAGCATGTTCTTGTTGTAGGTGATCTCGGCCTGAAGGGAGGTCTTGTCATAGGTGGCCTGGGTATGATCTGCCTTGACGGAGCGCAGCTGCAGATCCAGGGTGGCAAGGAGCTGCTTGTCCTGGTTCTTTTCCTTCTTGGCCTTTTCCGTCTTGATCTGCTTTTCCAGATCCTTGATCTGGGTGTTCAGATCCTTGATCTGCTGCTCCAGCTTGTCCAGCTCCAGCTCCTGCTTGTCGACGGTCAGACTCAGGGTATCGGTGTCATACTCGAAGAGCTTCTCATTGACGCGGACTTCATCACCGGCGGCCACGTAGAGCTCGTCGATCTGCTTTTCGGTGTCCCGCTCGATCTCGATGACGTTCTCGCTGACCACGACACCGGCGAATTTATCGGAGCTGGTGACGGCGGTGGCCAGCATGCCCGCCTGCTCCACGTTGATCTGGGTCTGGCCGCCGCAGCCGGTCAGGCCGAGCATCAGGGCAGCACCCAGGGCGATCACAGTTTTCTTCATCTTCATAGGGAGGATCCTCCTTCTTGTTCCCATACGATATCATCATAATGATACGATTTTTCGGTGCCCATGTCAACAGATACAATTATAAAGAATTCTGAAATATCCATGAAACACAATACCGTTTGCAATCTTTTCCAGGTTGTTGTAGAATGGTGGCGATAAAAGGAAAACAATGGGAGGTATTATGAAGTACGTCTTTCAATTTGCCCGGATCATGGGCTTTTGTCTTGCGGGCGAGGTGCTGCATGCGGCCCTGCCCCTGCCTGTCCCGGCGGGCATCTACGGGCTGGTGCTCTTGGCGGCGGCGCTGCTGACGGGCATCGTCAAGCTGGACTCGGTGAAGCAGACGGGAGATTTTCTGTCCTCGCTGTTCCCACTGCTGTTCATCCCCACGGTGGCGGGCGTCATGGAGGTCTGGGACAAGATCGCCGCCAATTGGCTGCCCATCCTCATCGCGCTGATCCCGGTGACCTGGGCCGTCATGGCCGCAGCAGGCCGGGTGACCCAGAGCATCATGGACAGGAGGAACGGTCATGAGTGAATTTATTCAGAGCATCGGCGTCTGGGGCGTGGCCCTGACCCTGGGAGCCTTCGCTCTGGGCACCTGGATCAACAAGAAGACCGGCAAGGCGATTTTCAATCCCCTGCTGCTGGGCAGCATTTTCGTCATCGTGTTTCTGTCGCTGGTGCAGATCCCCTTCGGGGAGTATAAGCAGAGTGTCAGCTTTTTGAACTACCTGCTGCTGCCGGCCACGGTTTCCCTTGCTGTGCCGCTGTATGAGCAGTGGCAGAAGCTGAAGCAGAATGCGGTGGCGGTGCTCTGCGGTATCGCGGCGGGCACCTTCACCTCGGTGCTGTGCGTCATCGCCATGAGCTGGATCCTGAAGCTGGATCCCGTCATCTCCGCCAGTCTGATGCCCAAGAGCGTCACCAGTGCCATCGGCGCGGAGGTGGCCCAGGAGCTGGGCGGCATCGGCTCCCTGGCGGGCGCGCTCATCATCCTGACGGGCATCGTGGGCAACCTGAGTGCGGTGACCCTGTGCCGGGTCTGCAGGCTCCGCGACCCCGTCGCCCGGGGCGTGGCCATCGGCACCGGCTCCCACGCGGTGGGAACCTCCCGGGCATTGCAGATGGGCCGGGTGGAGGGCGCGGTCAGCAGCCTGTCTATCGCCGTGGCGGGCGTTCTTACCGCTGTCGTTTGCCCCATCCTGGCGAATTTTCTACCATAAATTCAAAAATCCCTCTTGCCAACCCCATTTTTCTGTGATAGAATAATCGGGCTTATGTAATAACATCCCGCAAAACGGGATCGAATTTTATCCCGTATAGCGGAGGGAGGTTAAGTCTATGGAAATCGTTCTGTCTGTTCTGGTGGCTATCCTGAGCATTGCACTGATCGCCGTTGTCCTGCTGCAGGACGGCAAGGATCAGGGTCTGGGTGCTCTGGCCGGCAACGCTGACTCCTACATGAACAAGACCGGCAAGGACGGCAAGAGCTTCATCGCTTCTTCCACCAAGTGGCTGGCTGCCGCCTGGCTGATCGTCGTGCTGTGCCTGAGCTTCATCTGAGTCGCAAAAAACGAAATCATTCCCTTCCGGTTCGCCGGAGGGGATTTTTTCGTTCTCTCCATGCTCGCTGTGCCGCCGTAGGGAACGGCTATGGCCGTTCCGCAGTGAAGGCTGATAAATTTGGATGATGTCCGGCGAATTCGTAACATTCTGCCATTTCGCCCAACTGCGTACATGATTTAAGTGCATGCTGCGGAACGGTCATGACCGTTCCCTACGTTGGATCGCGGGGAGCTTCTGGAATGAACTCCCAAGAATTGACTTTTGCATTTATTTTTCGTATAATGTTATACTGTTATTATAGGACTACTATCGGCAGGTTTTGAATTATGGCAAAAAAGACGCAAAAATATGATAATTCCAGCATTTCCATGCTGAAGGGCGAGGAGCGTGTCCGGAAGCGTCCGGCGGTCATCTTCGGCTCCGACGACTTGGAGGGCTGCAAGCATGCAGTCTTCGAGATCCTCTCCAACGCCATCGACGAGGCTCGTGAGGGACACGGCGACACCGTCATCGTCACCCGGTACGAGGACAATTCCGTCGAAGTCGAGGACTTCGGCCGGGGCTGCCCCGTGGACTGGAACGAGAAGGAGAAGCGGTTCAACTGGGAGCTGGTCTTCTGCGAGATGTACGCAGGCGGCAAGTACGGTGAAAACGGCGAGAACTACGAGTACTCCCTGGGCCTGAACGGTCTGGGCTCCTGCGCCACCCAGTACGCCTCCCGGTTTTTTGACGCGGTGGTGCGCCGGGACGGCTTCAAGTACACCCTCCACTTCGAGCGGGGCCGGAACATCGGGGGCCTCCACAAGGAGCCCGCTGACCGCAAAAAGACCGGCTCCATCTTCCGCTGGCAGCCCGACGACGAGGTCTTCACCGACATCCGCATCCCCGCCGACTACTACCGGGATGTGCTGAAGCGGCAGGCGGTGGTGAATCCCGGCATCCGCTTCAAGTTCCGCAACCAGGTGGGCAAGTCCTTCGAGACCGAGGAATACTGCTACGAAAACGGCATCCGGCAGTACCTCGAAGAGATCGTGGGCGACGATGCCTTCACCATGCCTGTTTTCTGGGAGGCCGAGCGCCGGGGACGGGACGCGGCCAACCGTCCCGAGATGAAGCTGAAGATCACCGCATCCTTCTGCTTCAGCAAGAAATTCAGCAAGACCGAGTATTACCACAACTCCTCCTGGCTGGAGTACGGCGGCAGTCCCGACAAGGCGGTGCGCTCCGCCTTCACCGCCGCCTTCGACAAGTTCCTCCGGGAGAACAACAAATACACCAAGAACGAGAGCAAGATCACCATCCAGGATGTGCTGGACAGCCTGGTCATCATCACAAACTGCTTCTCCACCATCGGCTGCTTTGAGAACCAGACCAAAAAGTCCGTCAACTCCAAGTTCACCCAGGATGCCATGACCGCCTTCTTCAAGGAGCAGCTGCAGGTCTGGTTCCTGGAGAACCGGCAGGAGGCCGACCGGGCGGCGGAGCAGATCCTGGTCAACAAGCGGGCCCGTGAGTCCGCCGAGAAGACCAAGTCCAATGTGAAGAAGAAGCTCTCCGGCTCCGTGGACATCGCCAACCGGGTGCAGAAATTCGTGGACTGCCGCAGCAGGGACACCGCCCTTCGGGAGCTCTACATCGTCGAGGGTGATTCCGCTTTGGGCTCCGTCAAAATGTCCCGGGACGCGGAATTTCAGGGCATCATGCCCATCCGGGGCAAGATCCTCAACTGCCTGAAGGCGGACTACAACCGCATCTTCGCCAGCCCCATCATCACGGATCTCATGAAGGTCTTGGGCTGCGGCGTGGAGATCACCGGCAAGAAAATGAAGGAGCTGAGCTCCTTTGATCTTGATAACCTGCGCTGGAGCAAGGTCATCATCTGTACCGATGCCGACTACGACGGCTTCCAGATCCGCACCCTGGTGCTGACCATGCTCTATAGGCTTTGCCCCACGCTGATCCAGGAGGGCTACGTCTACATCGCAGAATCCCCCCTTTTCGAGATCACCTGCAAGGACAAGACCTGGTTCGCCTACAACGAGGCGGAGAAGACCGAGATCCTGCGAAAGCTCGGCGACAAGAAGGTCAAGATCCAGCGATCCAAAGGTCTCGGTGAGAACGACCCGGAGATGATGTGGATGACCACCATGAACCCCGACACCCGCCGTCTCATCAAGGTCATGCCCGAGGACGCAGAGCGCACCGCCTGGTACTTCGACGTCCTGCTGGGCGACGAGCTGGCTCAGCGGAAGGACTTCATCGCGGAGAATGGCGCGAAGTACCTGGAGCTTGCGGATATTTCCTAAAAAGCCTTCCCCTTTGGGGAAGGTGCCCCAACGCGCAAAGCGTGGCAGGGGCGGATGAGGTTGGTACGTAGTACGAATTCGCCGGAATATGGCAGGAAACGAAACGCAGTGCCGCACCTCACCCGGCCCCTTCGGGGCCACCCTCCCCAAAGGGGAGGGCATGTGTGCGCACTTTCTTCGACAATAACGGCGAAAGGTGATACGATGTATCATAATAAAAAGCTGACCGCACGAGCGCAGGAACTTCGTAAGAATATGACGAAGGAAGAACGAAGATTGTGGTATGAGTACCTCCGAAACTATCCTAAGCAATTCCGCAGACAGGTTGCGTTCGGAAACTATATATTGGATTTCTATTGTGCGTCCGCAAAACTGGCGATTGAATTGGATGGCTCGCAGCACTATGAACCGGAAGGACAACAGTATGACAATCAAAGAACGGCTTTTCTCAATAGCATTGGTATTGAAGTACTGCGTTTTTCCAATAAAGATGTGTTGCAAAACCTACGCGGAGTCTGTCAAATGATCGATATGGCAGTGGAGCGAAGAGTCCAGAAGTGATTCTTTTGCAGATAGACGGAAAAAGGCCTTCCCCCTTGGGGAAGGTGCCCCAACGCGCAAAGCGCGGCAGGGGCGGATGAGGCTGGTACGCGGTACGGATTCGCCGGAACATGGCAGGAAACGAAACGCAGTACCGCCCTCACCCGGCCCCTTCGGGGCCACCCTCCCCAAAGGGGAGGGCATGAATGAGAGGAACCTTTATGGCACGAAAAAAAGAACCTGAAAAGAAGAAAAAAGTGAACACCGACGGCGTGATGGGTCTTGTTGGCTCCACCACGGAGCAGCCCATCTCCGAGACCCTGGAGCTCAACTACATGCCCTACGCCATGTCGGTCATCGTATCCCGGGCCATCCCGGAGATCGACGGTTTCAAGCCGTCGCACCGGAAGCTCCTGTACACCATGTATAAGATGGGGCTCCAGTCCGGCGGGCGGACGAAGTCTGCCAACATCGTGGGCCAGACCATGAAGCTCAACCCCCACGGCGACGCCGCCATCTATGAGACCATGGTGCGTCTGGCCCGGGGCAACGAGACATTGCTCCACCCCTTTGTGGACTCCAAGGGCAACTTCGGCAAGGTCTACTCCCGGGACATGGCCTACGCTGCGCCCCGATACACCGAGGCCAAGCTGGAGCCCATCTGCGCGGAGCTGTTCCGGGACATCGACTCGGACACCGTGGACATGGTGGACAACTACGATGCCACCATGAAAGAGCCCACCCTGCTGCCCACCACCTATCCCAATGTGCTGGTGAATCCCAACCAGGGCATCGCCGTCGGTATGGCCTCCAACATCTGCTCCTTCAACCTCAAGGAGGTCTGCGAGACCACCATCGCGTTGATGCGCGATCCCGAGCACGACGTGCTCTCGACCCTGCCGGGCCCCGACTTTTCCACCGGTGCAGAGCTCCTCTTTGACGAGGTGCAGACCCGGGCCGTCTATGAGACCGGCCGGGGCAGCTTCCGTCTCCGGGCCAAGTGGCGGCATGTGAAGGAGGGAAATCTGATCGAGATCTATCAGATCCCCTACACCACCTCCACCGAGGTCATCATGGACAAGGTGGCCGACCTCATCAAGGCGGGCAAGATCAAGGAGATCGCGGACATGCGCGACGAGACCGACCTGGGCGGCCTGAAGCTGACCATCGACCTGAAGCGCGGCGTGGATCCCGAGAAGCTGATGCAAAAGATTTTCCGCACCACCAGCTTGCAGGACAGCTTCGCCTGCAACTTCAACATCCTCATCGAGGGCATGCCCCGGGTCATGGGTGTGAAGGAGATTTTGCAGGAGTGGACGGCCTGGCGCACCCAGTGCGTCCGGCGGCGGATCTACTTCCAGAAGCAGCGCAAGGCCGAGCGGCTGCACCTTTTGAAGGGTCTGGAAAAGATTTTGCTGGACATCGACAAGGCCGTTGCCATCATCCGCCACACGGAGCTGGAGAGTGAGGTCGTGCCCAATCTGATGATCGGCTTCGGCATCGACGAGATCCAGGCCAACTTCGTGGCGGAGATCAAGCTGCGCAACCTGAACCGGGAGTACATCCTCAAGCACACCCGGGCCATCGCCGACCTGGAGAAGGACATCGCCGAGCTGGAGGCCACCCTGAAATCCGCCCGGAAGCTCCAGAAGGTGCTGATCGATGAACTGAACCAGGTGGTCAAGAAGTACGGCGAGCCCCGCCGCACCGAGATCCTCTACGACGCCGCCGACGCGGTGGAGGAAGCCGAGGAGGAACAGCAGATTCCTGAGACCCCTGTCCACCTGTTCGTGTCGAAGCAGGGTTATCTGAAAAAGATCACCCCCCAGTCCCTGCGCATGTCCGGCGAGCAGAAGTTCAAGGAGGGCGACAGCCTCAGCTTCACCGTGGAGACCACCTCCCGGGCGGAGCTGCTGGTCTTCACCGATAAATTCCAGTGCTACAAGAGCCGCCTGAGCGAGTTTGACGACTCCAAGGCGTCCCTGCTGGGCGATTACCTGCCCCAGAAATTGGGCATGGAGCCCGGCGAGAATGTGGTATCCGTGGTGCTGCCCGGCGATTATTCCGGTTTCGTCCTCTTCTTCTTCGAAAACGGCAAGGCGGCGAAGGTGCCGCTGAGTGCCTATGAGACCAAGACCAACCGCAGGAAGCTCACCGGCGCCTACTCTGACAAGAGCCCCCTGCGCACGGTGCTGGCCCTGAGCCAGGACGAGCAGCTGGTGGCCTACTCCACCGACGGCCGCGCCATGATCTTCTCCACCGCGCTGCTGCTGCCCAAGACCACCCGCAATACCCAGGGCGTGGCGGTGCTGACCCTGCGCAAGAAGGCGGCATTGGATTTTGCCGCGCCCCTGGCGGGCAGCAACATCAAAAATGAGTCCCGCTACCGGGCCAAGGCTATCCCCGCCGCAGGCGCGGTGCTGAAGCCCGAGGAGGCGCCCGAACAGCAGATCACCCTACAGATATAAAGGAGGACACTCCCCATGAAATCCTTTGCCCGTAATGCCCGATGGGTCTTCATGATCGCCCTGGGCTGCGCCATTTTTGCCCTGGGCTTCGACCTGTTCCTGGAGCCCAACGGCCTGACCGCCGGCGGCATCTCCGGTATCGCCCTGATCCTGATCCACATCGCGCCCATCACCACCGTGGGTGTGGCCACGGCGCTGATGAACTTCCCCCTGTTTTTCTTTGGCGGCAAGAAGATCGGCATGCGCTTCTTCATCGGCTCCATCATCGGAACCGTCTTCTTCTCCGTGTTCATCGATCTCTTCGCGGGCATCCCTGCCCCGGAGACGGAGCCACTGCTGGCGGCCCTCTACGGCGGCGTCATCTGCGGCGCGGGTCTGGGCATCGTGTTCGTCAACCAGGCCTCCACCGGCGGCTCCGACATCGTCATCCGGCTGCTGAAGCTGAAGCACCGGAACATGCCCATCGGCCAGATCTCCCTGGCCTTTGACTTCTGCGTCTGTGCGGCCACGGGCATCGTCTTCGGCGACATCTCCAATATGCTCTACTCCCTCATCACGGTCTATGCCACCAGCCAGCTCATCGACGCCATGGTCTACAAGTTCGACTTCTCCCGGGTGGCCTACATCATCTCCAAGGAGCACAAGCGCATCGCCGACTCCATCAATTACGACCTGCGCCGGGGCGTGACCTATCTCTACGCCCAGGGCTACTACTCCGGCGACGACACCAAGGTCATCCTCTGCGCGGTGAAGCAGGGCCAGCTGGCGGATCTGAAGGATCTGGTCGTCCGCATCGATCCCAATGCATTCATCATCGTCCAGGACGCCCACCAGGTGCTGGGTGACGGCTTCGCCCGTCACTCCGAGGACGCCCTGTGAGGCGGCGGATCGGGGCACTGGTGCTCTGTGCCGCGCTGGTGCTCAGCGGCTGCGGCTGGATGGACGGCAGCTATGTGTCTGTGCAGCCCCATCAGGTGGGTCTGGATCAGACCGCCGAGGGCAGCGCCCGGGCGGTGAGCAGCTACACGGAGCTCCGGGGCGCGCTGATCGGCATGATCGACAGCGGCACCGAGGAGGGGCTTTTCTCCCTGGCGGAGTACCCCAGGGACGAGGCCCTGCGGGATATGGATCGGGCGGTGGAGTATGCCCTGGGGACGTACCCCGTGGGTGCCTACGCCGTGGAGAGCATCGACTATGACTTCGGTACGGGTCTTGGTGCCAGTGCCCTGTCTGTCCGCATCACCTACCGCCGCAGCCGGGAGCAGATCGAGGGCATCCGCACGGTGCGCTGGGTCTCCGGTGCACGGAAAGAGGTGGAGGACGCCCTGGACGAGTGCACCGACAGTCTGGTGCTCCAGATCGCAGGCTATCAGGAGGCGGACTACAACGGCATCATCCGGGACTATGCCGAGCGCAATCCCGACCGGGTCATGGAGGTTCCCGGTGTCACCGTCCGGGTCTTCCCCGAACAGGGCGACACCCGGGTGGTGGAGCTGAGCTTCCACTACCGCACCGACCGGCAGGAGCTTCGCGCCATGCGGGAGCAGGTGCAGCCGGTGTTTTCCTCGGCGGCGCTGTATGTCAGCGGACAGGCCGAGGATCGGACGAAATTCCATCAGCTCCATACCTTCCTGACGGAGCGGTTCGAGCACTATACCATCGAAAGCACCGTCACCCCGGCCTGGTCACTGCTGTGCCAGGGCATCGGCGACAGCCGGGCCTTCGCCCAGGTCTACGCCGCCATGTGCAGCCGCATCGATTTGGAGGCCAGAGTCGTCAGCGGTACCCTGAACGGGGAGAGCCGGTGGTGGAATCTGGTGAAGACGGGCGACGTGTGGTACCATTTGGATCTGCTGGCTTCCCGGAGCTTCGAGCCCCTGACCGACGACATGATGGTCGGCTACGAGTGGGATCGGGCAGCATATCCCGCCGCGGATGGGGCCGCAGAATAAATTTGAAAAAAGATGAAAAAAGGGGTTGACAAATCGGAACACCTGCGCTATAATGCATCATGTTCCGAGGGAACAAACCCCAAATGCGGGTGTAGCTCATCCGGTAGAGCGCCACCTTGCCAAGGTGGAGGTAGCGAGTTCGAGCCTCGTCACCCGCTCCAGAAAAAAGAAGGACATCCAAACGGATGTCCTTCTTTTTTCTGGAAGTGAAGTGTGCCTGGCGGCACGTGAAGTTGCTGATGCAGTGAAGTGATGCTTCGCATCGTGAAGTGTCTGCGGACGTGAGTGGCACACTTCGCTTCACATTTGCGCAAGCAAATACTTCACGGCGGCGCAGCCGTTGCTTCACTTGCCGCATGGCGGCATACTTCACGAACAACGCCCCTTTGCCTTGGCAAAAGGGGCGTTCAACATTTCAGGGCTCCAGCTTTGATTCAATCACGACTTTCTCGCTCGTCAGCGGATGCACAAATTCCACCCGCTTGGCGCACAGCCGCTGGTATGTATATCCAAACTGCTCCGAATAGGCTGCGCTCTCCTCCGAGCCGTACTGGGGATCGCCCAGGATGGGGCAGCCCAGGTGGGCACAGTGGAGGCGGAGCTGGTGGGTGCGGCCGGTCAGGGGCTCCAGCTCTGCGAGGGAATAGCCGTCGAACCGGGTCAGAATGCGGTAGCGTGTCCGGGAGGGCTTGCCGGTGGGGGAGATGCAGCGCAGAAGGCTGGGCAGGGGACGGCGGTCGATGGGGGCATCGATGATGCCGCTGGTTTCCGGAAGACAGCCGAAAATTCGGGCCTGGTAGGTCTTTTGCAGGGGCGTCTGCTGCAATAGGGCGTGGATGTGGGAATTTTTCGCGATGAGCACCACGCCGAAGGTGTCCCGATCCAGCCGGGTCAGGGGATGGAAGGCGCCTTTCTGCCCGGTTCGGTGATAGTAGCCCACCACCGCGTTGGCCAGGGTGCCGGTGTCCCGGCTCCGGGAGGGGTGGATGAGGACTCCGGGAGCCTTGTCCACGGCCAGGATGTGGTCATCCTCGTAGAGGATGGTCAGAGGCGTGTCCTCGCCGGGGTATTCCGGCTCCGGCTCGTCCAGCAGCAGCGTCACGGTATCGCCGCCCTTCACGGCGAAATTCGTCCGCTGGGATACGCCGTTCACCAGGATCCGGTCGCAGACCTTCAGCCGGTTCATCAGCCCCGTGGACACGTGCATTTCGTTTTTTAAGATATCAGATAAACGACCATCTTTCAGAGCGGTATGGTTCAGTTTCATAGGTTCACCTGAGATATGAGATGTTAGATATGAGATATTAGATAAAGCTTGTATCTTATGTCTCTTATCCTCGAACATATATTTTAGCAGATTTTCGGAGATTTTTCAATCACTCCGGCACAGCTCCCGGGCTGTGACCGTCAAAATCGGAGCCAGGATCATGCCGCCGAAGCCCCAGAACCGGTAGCCGGCGTACAGGGCCATCAGGGCGGCCAGGGGATTCAGCCCCAACTGACGGCCCACCAGCCTGGGCTCCAGGGAGGAGCGGGTCACCAACGCCGTCACATAGACCCCCATAAGTCCCACGGCCCGCACCGGCTCGCCGTTGAGAACGCTGACCAGCGCCCAGGGCAGCAGCACCGTTCCCGAGCCCAGCAGGGGGACTGCGTCCACCAGGGCCGTGAAGGCCGCCAGAGCCAGCTTGTTTTGGATGCCCAGCAGGAACAGTCCGCCCAGCACGATGCCGAAGGTCACGGCGGACAGCTTCAGCTGAGCCTTCAGCCAGCCGCCTGTGACCGTTTTCAGCCGAAGCAGGGTGGGCTTCCACCGGTTCTGCCAGGCGGGCAGGGCGGTGATCCGGGCCGTCAGGGCCGGGAGCTGGGCGGCGATCATGTAGGACGCCAGCACCGCCGTGCCCAGAGTCACCAGTGTGCCCGGCAGGTGCTGGGCCGCGTGGCCCGCCAGGTCGAAGGCCGCCTCCGCACCCCGGTCGAGGAGTCCGCCGCCGTCGGTGAACAGGTCGTTGACGGATCGGCTCAGGGGCTGGGCAAGTCCCGCCGGGGCCCGCTCCGCCATGCCCACGGCCCAGCTGCGCAGGGTCTCCAGACCCGCCGTCACCTGCTCCGCCGCACCGCCGAAGGAGCGGGCCAGGGAGGCTGTGCGCTGCACGAGAATGGTCACCGCCAGCGCGATGCTCCCCGCAAGTGTCCCCAGTGCGGCGGTCACGGCGGCAAAGGCGGCAATCGTTCGCCGCCAATGCAGGTTTTTCTGCAAAATCTTTGCCGCCGGCTCGGATGCCAATGCTACAGCAAGTCCCAACAAAAAGGGGAGAAAAAGCGGGAATAAATACCGCAAAGCCAGCCAAACTCCTACAAAGACGGCGATGACAGCAGCACTCCGCTTCCATCCGTGATTCAAAGACACTTGTTTCCTCCTAACTTACTACTTGCATTTTTGGGAATATGTGTTACAATATGTTGGGTCGAATCCCGCTATTTTTCGTTCAAACTGACAAAGGTTTCAGGAGGATTTCCAAACATGCCCAGTAATCCGAAGTATTATATTATCGAAGCGTCTGCTCTGCCCGATGTGTTTCTGAAGGTTGCCGAGGCCAAGCGCCTCCTGGACACCGGCGAGGTCGCCACCGTCAATGAGGCCACCCGCCGCACCGGCATCAGCCGCAGCGCCTTCTACAAGTACCGCGATGCCATCCTGCCCTTCCACAACATGATGATCGGCCGGATCATCACCTTCCACCTGATGCTCCACGACGAGCCCGGCGTCCTGTCCGCCATCCTGGGCTGCTTCGCCCGGCATAACGCCAACATACTGACCATCAACCAGACCATCCCCACCAACGCCTGCGCCCTGGTCACCGTCAGCGCGGAGACCGCGGAGATGACCACCTCCCTGGAGGAGTTCCTGTCCGACCTGGGCCAGACCAAGGGCGTCATCAAGGCCGACGTTCTGGCGGGCTGACGAACCAATATATGCGGATCCGGGGGAACGGCACACAGGCCGTTCCCTACTGCATGATTCTGCCCATCCGGGAATAGAATATTCATCGGAAGGAAAATCATGTAAAAAGTTTGAAAAAAGCTCTTGACAAAGGGGATACCCTGTGGTATGATTCACGGGTAACAAAGAAGGCTGAACATCCGCCTCACCTCAAGCTGACGCAAAGAGGTCAACATTCCCCATCTTTCCCCCCCTGCGGGAGAAGTACGGAGTTTGTGCGGATGCTTGGCATCCGCTTTTTTCATTATTGGAGGTGCTTACCATAGCCAAGTTTGACCATCAGCTCAACGAAGAGATTCGTGACAAGGAACTGCGCATCATCGGTGCCGACGGCGCTCAGCTGGGCATCATGTCCGCTGCACAGGCCAACCAGCTCGCCGAAGAGCAGGGCATGGACCTGGTGAAGATCTCTCCCAATGCTACTCCCCCTGTCTGCAAGATCATGGACTATTCCAAGTTCTGCTACGATCAGAAGAAGCGGGAAAAGGATGCAAAGAAGAATCAGAAGGTCGTGGAAATCAAGGAGATCCGCATGTCTCCCAGCATCGACACCAACGATCTGAACACCAAGATCAAGGCCGCACAGAAGTTCCTGATGGACGGCAACCGGGTCAAGGTAAGCGTCCGCTTCCGCGGCCGTGAGATGGCCCACACCAACATCGGCGAAAAGCTGCTGCTGACCTTCGCGGAGGAATGCTCCGAAGTGGCCAACATGGAGAAGAATCCCAAGCTCGATGGCCGCTTCATGGCGATGTTCCTGTCCCCCAAGAATACCAAGTAACCAAAGAAATCGGAAGGAGAACCTACTATGCCCAAGCTGAAGACCCATAGCGGTGCAAAGAAGAGATTCAACCTGACCAAGACCGGTAAGGTTAAGAGAGCCCGCGCTTACAAGAGCCATATCCTCACCAAGAAGGACACCAAGCGTACCCGCCGTCTGCGCACCACCGCTTACGCTGACGTGACCAACGTTTCCGCCATCAAGGAAATGATTCCCTACAAGTAAGAAGAAGGCCAAAGGAGGATATTAAGAAATGGCAAGAGTTAAAGGCGCGATGATGACGCGCAAGAGAAGAAATGCTACCCTGAAGCTGGCCAAGGGCTACTGGGGTTCCAAGTCCCGCCACTTTAAGATGGCCAAGCAGCAGGTCATGAAGTCCGGCAACTATGCTTTCGCTGGCCGTAAGCAGAAGAAGCGTGACTTCCGCCGCATGTGGATCGTTCGTATCAGTGCCGCTGTCGCTCCCTACGGTCTGAACTACTCCAAGTTCATGAACGGCGTCAAGAAGGCCGGTATCGAGATGAACCGCAAGAGCCTGTCCGAGATGGCTATCCAGGATCCCGCCGCTTTCAAGGCTCTGGTCGAGAAGGCTCAGGCTGCCCTGTAATTTCGGGTTAACAAGCAAATCGAAGCCCGCAACCGTCATGGTTGCGGG
The DNA here is from genome assembly GCA_015067895.1 of Oscillospiraceae bacterium. Next base: position 24,240 of record SVLP01000006.1, read on the forward strand.
CTTTTTGTATATGATGATTCTTTAAGTGTTGGTATAGAGCATTGGCTCTTGGTCTTTCAGATCCAATATGCTTAACTTACACGTATCAAAATGAATATTATACTTTGTAGTAGATATATTGGGCTGTTGCATTTTCCTTATGTATGATTCTGCACGGGTTTCCAATCACGATACTGTGACTTGGAATACTTTGATTTACAAATGCGTTTGGCGCAATCATGACATCATCACCAATTTCGATGCCGCCTAAAACAGTGGCATTAAGACCAATGTAAACGCAGTTACCAATTCGGGGTGCGCCTGGCTGTTTTCCGGCACTGAGCCCTATTGTAGCACCTTTCATGATATTGATGTTGCGACCCAACACGGCAAATGGTGAAATAGTGATATTGTACGGATGCGTCATAACAAATCCCGGCCCAATTTGGGTGGTTGTCTTGATTTCGATTCCATACTTCCGGCACAGCTTATACAGCTTATATTCGCACATGAGCTTTACAATTTTGCTGCGTGTATTTTGTGCGGTCCGAAAATAAACCATATAGCGAAGTCTATGCTGAAACAGAAAGTCTCGCAAAAAATGCATCATGATAAAGGACGTATCATCTGTTGCTCGAATATAGTCCTTGTACCAATGTGACTGTTCAATCATAATTATACGCCACCTCAAGTAGATGTATTCTTCGCTGTTTAGCTGATTCCTGTTCATGCAGTACGATGAAACTTGGTTTCACAGTAAGATTCTGGTATTATTCTGTCTGTAAGTTGATAATTCAATTATAGCTACGAAAAATAAATTGTCAAGCGGAAATACGACTTTACGGTTGTTTTCATTTCTCCTGGAATCGGTACTATAAGCTCAGGAGGGGATTGTATGGAACTGGATTATTCTGAGATCGGAAAGCGAATCGCACGGCGGCGGAAGGAACTGGGACTGCGTCAGGTTCAGGTTTGTGAACGGGCTGGCATCAATGACAAGTATCTTTCCTGCATCGAGCGGGCGACATCGATCCCGTCACTGGAAGTGGTGATGAAGCTTGCGCTTGCATTGGATACAACCCCGGATGAATTCCTGACCGGGACTGTCCGCTATGAGGACGATGCATGGCGGGATGTGGCAGAGATGCTCCACAACATGAGTCCTGGACAGCTGAGTCTTGCAAAGAGCTTTCTGCAATGGCTGTCTACGCAAAAAATGTGATATTCAGGCCGCGATCGAAAGATCGCGGTTTTTTGTTGTTTGCGGAGAAATTAACATTTCTCAAACATTTCTCCATCATTTCGAACACAACCTGCCTGTATGATATGTCTGTAAACCAAAACAAACGGAGGAAACCCGAAATGAAGAAAAAAGATTTTGTCCGGCTGGTGCTGGGGATTGTGGGTGGGCTGCTGTTCGGCGTGGGTCTGTGCATGTGCCTGCTCCCTGAGTGGAATGCGTTCCGGGAGGGCGTGGCTGTGACCGCCGTTGGCGGCTTCGTGCTGCTGATCCTGGCAGGCCTGATGCTGAAGGGCCGCAAGACTGCAAAGATCAACTGGAGACTTGCAGGAAAGGCGCTCTATGGAATCGTAAGCACCCTGGTGCTGGGCGTGGGCATGTGTCTGGTGCTGGTGTGGGAGCAGCTGCTGCTGGGTATCGCCATCGGCGTTGCGGGCATCGTCATGCTGCTGATGCTGATCCCCTTGTTCGTGGGACTGAAATAAAAAGGAGGAAGGATCTATGAGCAGGAAGATCGAGGAAACTGTTGTGGATACCTACAAGGCCATCGAGGAGGGTGTCGTCGGCGCCTACAAGGCTGTGGAGGATACTGTGGTCGGTACTTATCAGAAGGTGGAGGACGCCTTTGTGGAGAAGTTCCTCACCAAGCCCGGCGAGACGGTCGACGATGCAAAGGCCCGCCTGAAGGGCGAAGAATAACGAGGATCCCGGAAGCACCGCTTCCGGGATTTTTGAAACAATTCGGAAACATTCTGTGTTATAATAGTGAAAACGACCCAGGAGGGATTGCTATGTTCCAAATTTTAGTGGTTGAAGATGATCCGGATCTGAACCGGACGGTCTGCGACTTCCTGAACCGCAGCGGCTATGCTGCCACCGGCTGCCATGGCGCCGAAGCGGCCTATGATGCCATGTATGAAACGATTTTCGATCTGATCGTCACGGATGTGATGATGCCCGGCATTGACGGCTACGAGTTTGCTGCCACAGTGCGCAGCTTGAATGAGAATATCCCCATCCTCTTTATGACCGCGCGGGAGGATTTTGCTTCCCGGCAGCGGGGCTATCGTGTGGGGGCTGACGACTATATGGTCAAGCCTGTGGATCTGGATGAGATGTTTCTGCGGATCGGCGCCTTGCTGCGCCGGGCGAAGATCGCGTCGAGCCGTCGGCTGACTGTGGGGCAGTTCATAATGGATGCCGACGAGCGATCTGCATCCCTCAATGGGGAGGAGATCCCCCTGACCAACCGGGAGTTCAGCCTGCTGTTCAAGCTGCTGTCGTATCCCAGGAAGACCTTCACCCGCACCCAGCTCATGGACGAGTTCTGGAGCGTGGACACGGCATCGGGGCCCAGGGCGGTGGATGTGTACATGACCAAGCTGCGCAGCAAGCTTGACCGCTGTGATGATTTTGAGATCGTCACCGTACACGGCCTGGGCTACAAGGCGGTGATCAAATGAAGCACCGGGAGCTGGGCGAGCGGCTGATCTTCAATGTCAGTCGGTTTTTCTCTTTCTATCTGGTCATCGGCCTGGTGACCTCCACCACCATCATGCGATTCAATGAAGGAATGCTCCTGGACGAGACACTGGTGCGGCGCAATGCCCCCCAGACCTTCGTCTGGACGGTGCTTATGGCGCTGATCGGCTGTTTCATTGACGCCCTTCGGCGGCACATGACCGTGGAACGTCCGCTGCTGCGGATCATCGGCGCTCTGGAGCGGATCGGTCGGGGGGATTTTGACTACCGGCTGGACATCGAGCATCGGGATTTCTCACAGGTCGGTTTCCGGGAGATCTGTGAGGGGATCAACCATCTGGCCCTGGAGCTGGGCGGTGTGGAGACTCTGAGAACAGATTTCATCTCCAATGTCAGCCATGAGCTGAAAACGCCCCTGGCGGTGATAAAGAATTACGCGGTTCTGCTTCGGGACGATACGCTGCCCTCCGAACAGCGGCAGGCTTACACCCAGGCCATCATGGATACCTCCTCCCGGTTGGCGGAGCTGGTGAGCAACATCCTGAAGCTGAACAAGCTGGAAAACCAGCAGATATTCCCGGAGGTGCGGATCTTCGACCTGGGAGAGCAAATTGCGGGGTCGATGCTTCAGTTCGAGTCCGCCTGGGAGGAAAAGTCCCTGGAGCTGGAGTGTGATCTGGCTGAGGGAGTGAGCGTGGAGGCGGATCCGGAGCTGCTGCGGCTGGTCTGGGACAACCTGCTCTCCAACGCAGTGAAGTTTACCCCAACAGGGGGGAAGCTGACCGTGCGGCTGACAGTGGACGGCAGCTGGGCGGTGGTCAGCGTGGCGGATACCGGCTGCGGCATGACCCCGGAGACCGGGCGGCACATTTTTGAAAAATTCTATCAGGGGGATACCGCCCACGCCACCCGGGGCAACGGTCTGGGACTGGCACTGGTGAAACGGGTGGTAGACATCACCGGCGGTGCCATTACGGTGTCCAGCACCCTGGGCAAAGGCAGCACCTTCACCGTGCGGCTGGGGAGGGTAAGCGATGGAAAAGGCTAGAGCGATCGCAAAACGGCTGCTGTTCCTGCCGGGGGCCCTGGCGGGGCTCGTGGGAGCGGCCGCGTTCTGCGCCCTGGGATGGGTATTCCTCAAGGGCTATGAAGCTGCCTGGTTTGCCTATCCTGTCTATGTGCTGTCCTTCTATGCGCTGACAGTGGTGTGCATCCATGTGGTGCCCAAGGTCATCGCCTGGGGGAAAAAGCCGCGGGAGGAACGGCGATTCCGATTCCCACCGGAGAAGAAGAAGGATCTCGTCCTGTCACTGAGAATGACCCTGTGGATCAATATCGGCTACGCGCTGTTCCACTTCCTCGCAGGCGTTTGGATGCGCTCCAACTGGATGGCCTGCAACGGCGGGTACTATCTGGTCAATGCGGTTATCATGGGGGTGCTGGTGGGCTATGAACGGAAGATCGCCGTCATCGACAATGACTACCGGCGGCTGCGCACAGGCTGGCGGGTCTATGAGCTCTGCGGGGGTCTGCTGCTGAGCTTGAATCTGTGTATGTCAGTGATGGTCTTTCAGATCATCTGGCAGGGCCAGGGGGAGGAGTACCCCGGTCTGCTGATCTTCGCAGTGGCGGCGTATACCTTTTACAAGCTGACCATTGCCGTCATCCGTGTCGTCCAGTGCCGGAAAAACCGGTCGCCCATCCTGGGGATCGCCCGGAATATGGATCTGATCGAAGCCATGATGAGCTTGTTCAGCCTACAGACGGGCCTTTTCGCCGCCTTCGGACAGGATTTTGCGCACCAGACATTGATGAATTGTCTCACCGGCGGTGGAGTCTGTGCGCTCGTGCTGCTGGGTGCCCTGGGCATGATGCTCCACGGGAGAAAGAGAAGAAACGAGATCGGGAGGGATGCGTATGCAGCCGAATGATTCCTTTGAATTCACCTATTCCGCTCCGGAGCAGGAGGAGATCCGCCGGATCCGGGAGAAATACCAACGCCCTGCGCAGCGCAAGACGAAGCTGGAGCAGCTCCGGGAGCTGGATGAAAGTGTGACCCGGAAGGGAACCATGGTTTCGCTGCTGCTGGGTATTCTGGGTTCCCTGATCCTGGGGACAGGCATGAGCCTGTGCCTGGTATGGGAGCAGTATCTGCCGGGGATCCCGGTGGGGATCGCGGGTATCGCCATGGTAGCCGCCGCCTATCCCGTATACAGGCGGATCACCGAACGGGAAAAGAAGCGTATCGCGCCGGAGATCCTGAAGCTGACCGAGGAGCTGCTTCGGTAGGGACACCCGTCCCCGGCGTCCATTGCTGCCGGGTCGTATGAAAGCGGAGAACGCCTGCGTTCTCCGCTTTTGGCTTTTTCGATAAATTCCCTTGATTATTGCCCGCCTTCGTTGTACAATGTCGTTATATGTCCGGCTGTGTGCCGGAACGATTGTTAAGGAGTTGGTTTTCTTTGGACCCGGCGAGTTTATTCCTGTATGTGTTTTTTCTGATGAGTTCGGCCTATTTTGCCTGTTCGGAGACGGCCTATACCGCCGTGAGCAAGGTGCGGCTGCGCACCATGGCGGATAAGGGCAACAAGCGTGCCCAGAAGGCCCTGTGGGTCTGTGACCGATTCGACAAGACCCTGACCACGATTCTGGTGGGCAACAATGTCTTCCACGCGGCCTGTGCGTCCCTGTCGGCGCTGCTGGTGCTGCGGCAGTTTGGCGAACAGTATGTGGCGGCGGGCACGGTGGTCACCACCGTCATCGTCTATCTCTTCGCGGAGATGCTGCCCAAGAGTCTGGCCCGGGCCAGGGCCGAGGAGATCGCCCTGCTGTTTGCGGGCAGTATGCAGACGCTGGTTCGGGTGCTGACGCCCATCTCCGCCGTGTTCTCCGGCATCTCCAATATGCTGTCGAAATTCCTCAGCGATGACGGCAGCGGCACGGTCACCGAGGAGGATCTGATCTCTATCATCGAGACCATCGAGGACGAGGGCGTCCTGGAGCCGGAGCAGATGGAGCTGGTCAACTCCGCCATGGAGTTCCGGGACAAGCGGGCCAAGGATATCATGATCCCCATCGAATTCGTCGAGGCCGTCTCCAGCTCCATCCCCACTGCCGAGCTGGTGAAGATGGCAACGACGTTGTCCTACTCCCGTCTCCCTGTCTACGAGGGCAGCCGGGACAACATCGTGGGCATTTTGCCGGTGAACCTGTTTTTAAGCTATTATGTGTCGGGCAAGCCCGTGCCCCTGCGCAAGCTGCTGATGAAGCCCTACGTCTTCGACAGCAACACAGAAATTTCCACGCTGCTCCAGCGGATGCGCTTAAACAAGCTGCACATGGTCTTCGTGGTGGATGAGAACCGGAAGAAGCTGGGCATCATCACCATGGAAGACCTGCTGGAGGAGCTGGTGGGCGAGATCCAGGACGAGTCCGATCTGGGCGAAGGCCTGGAGCTGCTGTAAGGAGGGCGAAGCGATGGAATATCTGTTCATTGCCCTGCTGCTGATGGGCTCCGCCTTCTTCTCCGGCACGGAGATTGCCTATACATCCCTGAGCAAGCTCAAGATCAAAAAAGAGCGGGAGAATCCCAGGGGCATCCAACGGCTGGTGCTCTTCATCTATGACCATTTCGACAATGCCCTGAGCACCCTGCTCATCGGCAACAATCTGGTGAACATCGGTGCCACCTCCCTGGCAACTGTCCTGGCGGTGAAGCTGGCGGACAGCTTGGGCGGCAAGATCACCGATGACACCGCCTCCACCATCGTCACCGTGGTGATGACGGTGCTGATCCTCATCATCGGCGAGATCACCCCCAAGATGATCGCCAGAAGGTGCTGCGACACCATCTCCAAATGGGCCGCCTGGCCCCTGCTGGTGCTGATGATCCTGCTGTTCCCGGCGGTGCTGGTGACCAGCTGGGTGGTGAAGGCCTTCAGTCTGCTCTGGCGGAAGAAGGACGGGGTGGATGTGACCATCACCGAGGAGGAGTTCGAGAACATCCTTGACACCGCCGAGGATGAGGGCATCATCGATGAGCGCGAGACGGAGCTGCTGCAGTCCGCCCTGGAGTTCACCGATCTGGACGCCGGCGACATCCTGACCCCCCGGATCGATGTGGTGGGCTTCGAGCTGAACGATGATCTCAGCGAGATCCTGAACATCATCAGCGAGACCCAGTTCAGCCGGTATCCTGTCTATGAGCGCACCGTGGATCACGTGGTGGGCATCCTCTACGTCAAGCACCTGCTCCAGGAGCTGGCCGAGGGCAATGCCGTGGATCTGAAGGAGCTGCTGCTGGAGCCGGTGTTCATCCCGAAATCCATGAAGCTCCATGCCATCATGGACGAGTTCCGCCGCCGCCGCACCCATATGGCCGTTGTCGCCGACGAATACGGCGGCATCACCGGCATCGTCACCATGGAGGACGTGCTGGAGCAGCTGGTGGGCGAGATCTGGGACGAGAACGACGACATCGTCAACGACTGGCAGGAGCTGGGCAAGGATCGGTATGAATGCGCCGGTGACCTGAACCTCAGCGACTTCTTCGACCATCTGGATCTGGATGACGAGGAGGTGGACACCGACTGCGCCACCGTCGGCGGCTGGGCCACCGAGAACATCGGTGCCATGCCGGTGCCCTTCGATGCCTTCGATTATAAGAATTTCACCATTCTGGTGAAGGAGGTCGATGACAACCGCATCGAGCGGCTCATCGTGCTGGAGCACCATTTTGTGACAGAAGAATAAAGCAAGGCCCGCTGCGGACGCAGCGGGCCTTAAGTGTGTTCAAATGCCTTGCCTCCTCCATTTATGGGGGAGGTGGCCGAGCGAAGCGAGGTCGGAGGGGGTCTGCCCGCTTTTTACAGAAAAGCGGGCAGTTTCGCATATTTGCAAAGCAAATATGCGGACTCCTCTGTAATGCACCGCGCAAATCGTGAAAACGCAAAATACGAAAAATGCCTGTAAAATCAAGCCTTTTTCGCTCTAGGACTAAAGGCACAAAGCGTTAAAAATGCCACCCTAAAGGACATAAAAGAGCCCCTTCTAAATGCAACTGCCATGCAGCTTCAGGCATTTAGAAAGGGCTCTTTTTTGAAAAGATGTTGTTCTTATTCGCTGGAACCGTTGGGGTACTTTCCAAGTTTGAAATCAAGAATGCACTGTATCTCCACTTTGTCAGACAGATTAAGTCTCCTGAATTTGCGGACGAGCAAGCGTTCTTCCTCTGCCAAAGATATTTCGTCAGCATCTTCTACAATCCTAAACGGCTGCACCAAAGAATCAATCAGTTCGCCGTAGTAGTCAGAAAGAGCCTGTAAAGTTGATAAGGATGGGTCATTTTTCCCATTTTCAAGACCGCTATAATTACCTTGTGATATTCCAAGTTCCTGTGCAATTTGCTTTTGGGTTAGGGCGTTTTTTAGCCTTAGCTCCTTGATTTTCTCACTAAAATATGACATTTGGTTACCTCCGTGCCCCTGTTGATTTAGTTCTAAATCAAAATTGCGACAAAAAAATATCTGAATAATGATTGACAATATCGAAAAATAGATATATACTAATACATATCAGATATATAATATATTATATCAGATTTTGAATTCCGTCAAGGAGGTAATCACATGAAATACTGTGTCAATGTTAAGAAAATCAAAATTGCTAGGCTAAACATGGGATTATCTCAGACCGATTTAGCGCAGCGTTCAGGGGTTTCTTACCTTGCGATAAACCGTCTTGAGAACCAAAAGACGACCAGCCCGCATCCTCAAACAATTAAGAAAATCTGCGATGTTCTCAATCTGCAAGTCGCCGATGTTTGCGCATTCCGAGGAGGCGGTGAAACATGACATGGATAACCCCACAGGATGCAGCAAAACTGTGCTCCTGTGACGCTAGTACAATCCGCAGAAAAGCAAATCGTGGTGCTTTCGGTGAAGAAGGTTTCCGTTACATAAACGGTTCAACAGGCAGGGGCGGCAAGCGGCTCGAAATCCTCCTTGAAGCACTCCCACCTGAGGCGCAGACGGCCTATCACAACCAGCACGGTGAAGCCTCCAAGCCGATCATCAACCGGGAACAGTACACCCTTTCTCAAAGGGAGAAGGGAGAGCAGCGAGCCCAGGCAGTTAGCCAGTACAGCAAATATCGCCGGGAGCAGCACAGGGCAGGCCAGACGAAAGAAACGGAAATCATGCAGTCTTTCGTTGAGCAATGGAACGCCCTGCATCCCGACTTCACGTTCACCACGAAGACCCTGTATGAATGGCGGCGCAAGAGTAAAGCGGGCGATCCTGAGAAGCTGGTTGACAAGCGCGGCGGCTACAATCGTGGCAAGAGCTCCATCCCGGAGGAGATGTTGACTTACTTCAAACATCTGTACTTGCAGGAGAGCAAACCCTCTGTTGCAAACTGCTTCCGGCTCACACAATATGAAGCGAACCGGCGTGGGGTCGTAATCCCAGGTATCCGAGCATTTGAGCTTGCAGCGGCAAACATCCCCGCCCCCATCGTTGCGCTGTATCGCGAAGGTGGGAAGTATTTCTCAGACCGTTATATGCCCTACTCCGAACGGGACTATGAGGAACTGGCTCCCAACGACCGTTGGGTATCGGATCACCATTTATGGGATGTATTCGTTCGTGTGCCGGATAGCGACGGCGGGTGGCGAGCAATCAGGCCGTGGGGAACCTACTGGATGGATATGCGGACACGCAAAGTGGTTGCAAGTATCGTCCGAAATGACGACCCTGATGCTGATGTAGTGGTGTGCAGCTTCGGAATCGGCGTGGAGGACTACGGCGTTCCCCGCTCCGTGTTGCTGGATAACGGCAGAGATTACAAGGCCAAAGACGTATTCAATAAGCAATGTGAGGAAGTAATTGACTCCCTGGCGAACAATTTGCAGATTGATACAGTCTACGCTATTCCTTATAATGCCAAAGCAAAGCCCATCGAGAGAACCTTTGACACCTTTGAACAGCAATTCGGCAAGCTACAACCCACTTACGCCGGAAGCAATGCAAAGGTCAGACCCGAAAGCCTGCATGATCTGGATATCATGGAATATCCCACGCTGGATGAATTCATTGCAATGCATGACCAGTATGTCTATGAGATATACAACGAAAGTCCACATAGCGGTTCTTACATGCACGGGAAGTCCCCGAATCAGATGTACGCAGCCTTACCTTTCGCAGTGCGTCGGGTTACAAAGAAAGTGTTGTATTTCAGTCTGATGCGGGTAAAGGGACACCGTGTTGTGCAGAGAAACGGCATTACATTTAACCATGTTCATTTTTATAACGATTGCGTTATCAATTACATTGGTAAGACCGTATATGCCCGTTATAGTCCCAAAGAGCCGGATATTCTCTACATTTTCGATGAAAATCAAAACTATCTATTCAGCGCGTCCAAAGTCCAGAAAATGACCTTTAATCCCACCGCTAAAAACTACGAGTATGAGAACGGTCGGCGCAAGAGGGCACGCCACGAAGCCCTTGGCGGCTACAAGCCCAATAAGGGTATTAGGACAGTTCAGGGTGCGCAAGAACTCGTTGCAGGGGCGGCAGCGGCTCACCAGAAGGCACCTAAGGCAGCTCCCAACGTAACCGAGATTATCCGCAACCCGCAGCTCGAAGAAACCGCCCGGCGCGCTGATACGACTGATGCAGAGCGGCAGTATCGGGACGCTGTTGAGAAGCAGCTCGCAGCAAAGCAAGCGAAGGATTCGCAGAAGAAGCGATATGCGGATGTATTCAAGCAAATCTGCGCCGAACGATCTCAGCAATCCCGCAAAGCGGCAAATGGTTAACAAGGAGGAGATATCATGTTGAAACCACCGGCTGCACAAACGACCTGCTTAAACGAGGTCTACTTTGCGGCCCATTATGCACAATCTTATGGGGACATTTCGTTGATCTACGGCGAGGCGGGGGTTGGTAAAACCTTCGCCCTCCGGCAATACGCAGCAGAGAATGATACAATCTATATCGAACTCCGGGACTGCGATAAGTCCACCAAAGGCGTCTGTGAACGCATCCTGTCGGTGATCGGCAAGAGCCGCCGGGGAAATGACCGGGCACTTGTTAACGCCATCATCGATTATCTCAAAGAGCATCCTAAGCTAATCATCATCGACGAAGCACAGCACCTTCTCTTGAAAGCAATCGAAAACCTCCGTGCAATCAACGACGCAACGGAAACCGGGATGGTGCTGTGCGGAAACCCCACAGTTTACGACCAAATGCACGGCAGAGGACAAGCACATTTCGCCCAGCTCTACAGCCGCATCGGGATAAGGAGGTGTATTGACAATCCCGATATGGACGATATCAAAGCCATCTTCGCCCCCTACGATCTTGACAGCGAAAGCCTCCGTTTCCTTCATAAACTGGGGCTGCAATGGGGCGGAATCCGTAACTGTATCAAGATATTCAACATGGCGCAGGAAATGGCGCAAGGGTCAAAGGAGCCCCTCTCCGTTGGGCACCTTGAATCCGCATACGACCTCAGAAACGGCAACCAATGAAAAGGGGCTTGGCAGTCTGGCCACTGCCATCCCCATTATAGCACGGTTCACCCTAATTTGCAAACAGAAAGGAACGGTGATTATGGGAACAACATCAACACAGCCCGTCACGCAAGCGCAGCTTCGCAAGATATATGCAGAGGCGCGTGACGCAGGGCTCGACAACGATTATCTCCATGAGCTAATACGCAGCATTCACGGCAAGGAGAGCTTGAAAGAATTAGAGAAATGGGAAGCTGCCATGCTCATAGATGCGCTGGTTGAAATGAACGGCGGCGCGGATCGGCCTGGAATGATTACCGAGCGGCAAGCCTGGATGCTGGCAGAATACCAACTCAAGCTCGGTTGGACGGATGAACGGATGCGCCGCTTTGTCAAGAAGTATGGTCATGTGGAGTTTGTCCACTGGCTCACCAAACAGGGAGCCTCAAAGATTATCGAAGCCTTGAAGAACATCCACGCAAAACAGCCTAAGGAGGAAATTAGCAATGCTCAATAAACTGGTTATCGATTCGATGCGCGACAACTTTAATGAGACTTTTGGTCGGCTCAGCATGCGCAGTACTTACCTAAAAGAGGCCATGGAGAACGTTCGGAAGAATCCGGGTATCATGAGCCTGACCCAGGCGCAGAGAGATGATATCGAAGATGAACTCTATGTTGTGATGTCTGCGTCCAGCGTTCTCGGCTACTACATCGGCTTGCACGAAGGTGCGGACATGATCCAATCCCTCTGCTCCGGCGATCTCCCGGAGAAGCTGCTTGATGCATTTGGCGAACTGAGCCCCTACTGCGGACAGCCCCTGTAAGATGCGTTATCCCCCCGTTATCACGCGTGATAACGGGGGGATTTTAGTGTTCATGAGGCAAGAGCCGCTGCCCTCTAAAACGGCTCACAGTGGCTCAGAGCGGCTTACAGGGAGCCACCGCCATATCGTTTCACATCGTCAGTGGTCAAACCCAAAAGCTCATGCGCACGGGAACAGGTTTTCCCATCCTTGAGCGTCAGCGGCTCAAAAGCAATCTCCCCCATAGGAACCACCTGAGGTGCAGATTTAACCCAGCTCTTGAAGCTCTCCAGATTCGTCATAGCGGAGCTGAACGCCCAATCCTTCTGGAAAGGCATAATCTTTCCTGCTTTCAATGCAGTGAGCACGGCTTCATCAGCCTTATCCTTATGCGCCTCAAACCGCAGGGAGTTGACTTCCAGTGACAGAGCATTGCGAGCCTGGATCAGCTCTGCAATCTGGCTTGCGATATCTGCAACAGGCGCATCGTTAGGCAGTTTCAACATTTCGCGCAGCGTGTTGATGAATGCATCTACATCTACCTTCTCATCGTTGCCGGAGCTGGAATGCTGCTTGCTATCATCTTCGCCCATGCCGGTGCTCGGTACTTCATCACGGTTTGAAGGTTTCGCAGAGTTGACAATGGCTGTCATACCATCAATTGCGGGAGTGTTTGTCAGAGCAACAGAATGGAGCTTCAACGCCTTTCTATCATTCTCTCTGACAGAAACCACCGGTGACAGGTATCTGTATTCCTTCTTAGCAAGGTATTGTGCTGCTCGTGCCGTCCATTCAACAGACCCGTAAATGCCATCGGGTCTCATGGATAAGGCTTTAATCCATCCTGCGGCAGGGGCTTCGACATTATGCAAGGTCTGATGCTCGTAATCAATGGGAATATCAACACCATGAGACTTGAAATGTCCCAGGATGCTCAGGAACGATTCATCATCAACCAGAAAGTTCCCTTTTTGGCTTTTCACCAGTCCCAGAGGAAAGAGCTTGATCTCCTTGGGAAGGTTTCCCCGATCCGATTCCAGAGCATTGACAACGGGAATCAATACGGTACGATTCATTGATTAGCCCTCCCCAGTCGAGCCGTCAGAACCATAGGCAAGCTGCCACAGGCCGAAGCCTGCATTGCAGCGCATATCTGCGCCATAGATGTATTCGTTGTTGAAGAATACATTGTCGTCGCTGGGACTGGTCTTTGCGACCAAAGCAGGCTTGCGCCGATTCTGGAAGATGAAAGGCTTGATTACCTTCGCCGTACAGAGAAGGAACCACATATCAGGATTCCGCACCAACTCCGGCGCAACCAGAACCTCGGCAGTGCCTTTGTAGATGTTCGTTTCATGGTTGATTTCCTCGGCATACACGATACGCCGTGCAGCAGCCTCATTCTGCGGAGACACAACCAGCAGATCCGGGACAATGTAGAGCGGCTCACCCGCATCATCAACCAGAGACATCATGGACGCACGGGCAGCACCATAGCTTGCGGGCGTGAGTTTGTCAGTACCCTTGTTGCTCTGTTTCTCCTCTTTCTGGGCGTACAGATAGGGGTGTGCGTCGGAAATGAAGGGAACACCATCATAACCATGCTCAACAAAGCTCCTGGGCAGCAGGCCAAAAACCAGCTTATCAGGATGCTTGCGGGAACTTTCCGCGAGATCCTGAATCATGGGCTTGTAGACACCGATTCGGTCATCCTCAATATCATTGCGGCTAACCGAAACAGTTTTCTCAAACAATTTGTTCTTGATGGTGTAAGTGTGTGCCTTGAGATTGCGGATTACTCTGGAGCCGACCCACTCTCTCATGCTGGGCATCGCACCCAACCATGCGTAGTTTTCGTCGTTTGCTTCGGAGGGAACCTCCATAGCGATTTTGGGATAAAGAACAGTCGTTTCTTCATAGGTCTTGTTAAAAACCGTGTTGAAGCTGCTGTAAATCTCCCGAAGCGAGCTTGTATTTACGATCATACTTGATCCTCCTTTGCTTTTCGACCAGCAGCGGAGCTCGTCGCTTTCTGGCCTATGATTTGAACCCATCTCTGACTAACGTTGTACTTCCGAGCAAGTTCGTCCACATTGTATCCGTTGAATTCCTCGCGGATTTTCTGGTCACGCAGCGGACGCAGCATCGATGCTTTCTGCGGAAGATAAAACGTGGAACCTCCAACCAATGAAGCCAGTCTCAAAAGATTGTCCGTCCCGATTTCTTCTGCAATTGCCCGACACATTCCCTCCGGCAGCATATCAAGGGTGAGCTCTGTTTCCCATTCTTCCAGCATGGTATCAACCACCTTCCTGCAATGCACTTGCGCTTTTATTGTAATTCTGCTTCTGTAATTCTTACATACGAAGCACTTCACAGAAGTAATTCATAGTACAAAGCGGCGTAAATGCGACACAATATGGACGAAAGGGGGAAAACATATGAGAATGTTTCAAGTTGACAGGCTTAAGTGCAAGCCAGAGCTTGTGGCGATGTTGATTCAAGGCTATACACTTCATGAAATAGCTGAGTTTGTCAACCAGCGCGGTGAGGTATGCTCCCAATCTTCGATTGACCGATATCTGAAACGTAAATTGATCGAAGGGCGCATTTACACCGACGGCAGTATTGAGATAAAAGAAAGAGAAGGGCATCAGACCAGAGCGATCCGATACTCTTCTCAGGGTGGTGCTTACATAGTAAGCTCGATTGAGTTGTCATAAATATGTGTTGGCTGAGTAGGTAAAAAACTTTCCCAGTTTACCCCAGACCAGTCCCACGCATTACCAAAGTATCCCAACGTATCCCAACGTATCTAGCCGTATCCCAGTATTTCACGGTTTGTATGTCGCATATTCACGGTTTACAGAGAGTATTACATCCTCCCTGGCCTGCGGCCATCCCCCCTCATAAATGCGGGGGGCAAGAAAAGCACCTTTTTCGACAGTATGGGAAGCGCGTCAATAATCCGGATGGGCGGAGGGGTAGAGGGCGCGCTCCAGGTCGTCCAGCCAGTCTGCCTGACCCATGTGGGAAAGACTGACGATCCGCACTTTGCCGTCCTGAACACCGATGCCCAGAGTGGTGTCCAGGGATTCTCCCTGATAAGTGAGGGTAACACCGAACTGGACGTGCCAGCCGTCATTCTCCCAGAGCCGGTAGGCTCCCTGATAGCCGGTGTAATCGAAGCAGACCACGTCTTCCAGTTCCTTCAGGTCGGCAGCATAGCTTTTTGCCATGAGGTCTAGGAACTCCTCCTCGGTCATGTCGGCCACATAGTCATAGGCGGTATGGGTCGAGGTGTAGAGGTACTGGGCTTCGGCCTCCAGATCCAGCTTTGCCTCTTCGTAGACAAAGGCGGGAACCAGGTCGAAATGGCTGCAGTATTCAGCGGCGGTGTCATAGCGGCGGCCTTCACCGGTGACGAAATCCCCCCAGGGAGTGGTAGTTTTTTCATAGCGGTCGCCATCCAACCAGTACTGTCCCCCCTCCTGCTGGACGGCGGAGGGATCCACGGCGATGACCTGCTCCCACAGTTCCACCGGGAGCATGGCGCTGCCCTGGCGGTTGTAGAGGAAGGGGAACAGGTCTTCCGCCGTTTCCGGGATGCCGTGCTCCTGTGCCACATAGCTTTTCAGCATCCACTGTTCGCCCTCCAGGGTAATTGGGGTATAGTGGATATCCCAGTCAGAGACAGACTGCCCAAGGGCGTCCATGATGTTTTCGTAGTCCCCGGAATAGTCATGCATGGCTGCGGCGGTTTCCCAATCTTCCCGCTCCAGGGCGGTCAGGAACCGGCGGGCGATGAAAATATCATCCAGATTGGTAAAGCAGATGTCCCGTCCCCAGTACTGGTTCAGAGACATCAGCACCAGCGGTACGATTAGCAGCGCGGCCACCAGGGAGCTGAGGCAGCGGCGTT
Source organism: Oscillospiraceae bacterium (assembly GCA_015067895.1). The sequence continues at coordinate 40,187 of SVLP01000006.1, forward strand.
TGACCTTCCGCATGCTCTTCGCCACGACCCGGTCGGCGGCGGGGGGCTCCTCGGCTTCGACGACGGGAAGGGGCTTTGTCAGGCGGCGGCAGGCTTCACATTCGCTCAGGTGCTCCTCCACCGCCTGACGGGAGGGCGGGGAGCAGAGCCCCTCCTCGTAAAGGGGGAGCAGATCCTGGATCAGTTCACAGTTCCATTTCATTGGAAAGTACCTCCATGATGGTTTTTCGTGCCCGGAAGTAGGTGACCCGGGCCCAGCTTTCGCTTTTTTGGTGGGCTGCGGCGATCTCCTTGAGCTTCAATCCGCCGAAACAGTGGAGGATGAAGACCTCCCGCTGGGGATCCTCCAGCTGAAGGACTGCCCGGCGGAGCCGGCGGCTTTGCTCCTGGCGCAGAAGATCTGCCTCCGGCGTGGGAGCGGGATCGGGCAGGGTCAGCTCCTCGTAGGGGGTGTCGGCGTAGCGGCTGCGGCGTTTGCATTCCCGGAGCCAGGCGTTCTTGCCGATGCAGCACAGCCAGGTGAAGAGGCTGCTGCGTCCCTCGAAGCGGTCGATGTGCAGAAACGCCTGGTAGAAGGTCTCCTGCAGCAATTCCTCCGCCCAGGATTCGTCCCCCGTCAGGGACAGGAGGAATCGGTAGACCGGCTTGCCCTGGGTCTTGTATAGGTCTTCGAAACCGGCCATGGACATTCCTCCTTTCCGATGATGCCGTAGGTGCTGTGCCACTGGGTGGCCTTGTGGATGATGCAGAGAAAAACGGTGGTGGCCAGCGCGGGGTGGGGGACGGGCCGCAGCAGAGCAACCAGGGGTGCGTGGAGCAGGTAGGCGGGCAGGGTATCCGCCCCCGCCCGGCTCCAGGGGAACCGCCGCCGGGGACACCAGCTCAGAACGAAGAGCGACAGGGCGAAGGCATAGCCATAGCATTCCAGCCGCACCGCCGGGTCACAGGGCCCGGCCTGGTAGAGGGTGACGGCGGATATCTCCGGACGGAGCAAAAGGATGAGCAGGGCGGGGATGCGGAGACGGTGCCAGGGGATATCCGGCTTCAGAAGCACCCCCAGCCAGAAGTATGGGAAAAAGACCAGGGTGCGGCTCAGGGAGAAGGGCCGCCCGATCCAGTCGATGGTGCCCGCCAGGCATCCGACGGCTATGGACAGCACGAAAATCGACCATTTTCCCCACCGCAGGAGCAGTGCCGAGGCCAGCAGCCAGAAGGACAGGCTCAGCAGATACCACAGTGTCCACCAGGGGGTGTGCCAGGGGGTCAGCCCCAGGAGAACGGCGGCACCCTGACAGACAAGATACACCGGCGCGATCCGCTTCAGCTGGCGGAGGCACCCGGCGGAATCCTTCAGGAACAGCCCCGACAGGAAGGCGAACAGGGGCATGTGGAAGAGGTAGATCAGCCGGTAGATGCGGTAGAGCCCCGGGTCTGACCAGATCTCCGGCTCGATCCAGTGGCCGAAGATCACCAGCCAGATGAGTAGGAGCTTGAGATTGCAGTAATAGGCGTTTCGCAGCTTGACCATGTTCGTGTCCTCCTGTACGTTGGAGCGGGTCGAAGGGGAAACGTTACAGTTGCAATGGCGGATTTTCCGATATATAATGGAGTCAAATCAAATTTGGGAGGTATCCTTATGGCTCTGATCCAATTTACCTATGTCTCCAATGTGCTGCTGCGCTCTGTGCCCGTGCAGGTGATCCTGCCTGCGGACAAGCTGACCCCCGAGGGGGAATATATGCCCATCAAGAAGTACAAGACCCTGTATCTGCTCAACGGCCTCTGGGGCAGCCATGTGGACTGGGTCAGCGGTACCCGGATCCAGCGGTGGGCCGAGGAGCGGGATCTGGCGGTGGTGATGCCCGCCGGTGAGAACAGCTTCTATGTGGATCGCCCGGGCTTCCACACGGAGTACGGCAAGTGGATCGGCGAGGAGCTCGTCGAGATCACCCGGCGGATGTTCCCTCTGTCCGACAAGCGCGAGGATACCTTCATCGGGGGCCTGAGCATGGGCGGCTTCGGTGCCATGCGCAACGGTCTGAAGTATGCGGACACCTTTTCTCAGATCATCTCCCTGTCCCCGGCACTCCACCTGTTCGAGGGCGAAGGGGAACAGGTCTGCGGTCTGCTGGGCAAGCCTCTGGAGCAGTGGGAGGAGATCAAAAACTCCGATGTCAACCCCCGGTGGCTGGCGGAGCATCTCGTCGGAGAAAAGCCCGGCATCTATCTGGCCTGCGGCATGCAGGACGACCTGTTCCCCAGCAGCGAATCCTTCCATGAGCTGCTGAACGGGGCGGAGTTCGACCACCATTACGTGGCCGACGAGGGCAAGCATGACTGGGACTACTGGGATCGCCACATCCGGCTCGCCCTGGACTGGCTGCCCCTGGATGATGCGAAGGCCGGGCTGAACAGCGGTAACATCAAGTGAGGATAAGGCGAGGGACTGTAAAGAAACGCATAGGTATCCAATCAACATACAGCAGCAGTGACACACGATCAAGTGGGACACTGCTGCTGTTTTCTATGTTGGATCAATCGGATCAGGTGACCACATCCATGTCATCGCGAGCCCGTAAGGGCGCGGCGACCTCCTGGTACGATGTGCAGATTTGTGACGCAGTACCAGGAGATTGCCGCGTCGCCTGTCGGCTCCTCGCAATGACAGCGGTAGACGGCAGATGGTTCTTCTGATTGACTCATGTATAACCCGAATCTTTATTCAGGTTTCTTTACAGCCCCTTTTGCTCATTTCGGTTCCCTGCCCTCGCCGAAAACCCGGATCATCTCCCGGGTCAGGCTGATGCCGTCGTCCTGAATGGGCAGGGCATCCCGGTGGTGCCACTGAGCCAGAGCCAGCTCGGTTTCGTCTAAGTGGATGGTGCTTTCACCGTCTAAGTCACAGTAGAAGCCCATGAGCACATTGCCGTCCACGCCCCAGGGCTGGCTTTTGTAGTAGCGCAGGTTCTTCACATGAAGGCCCACCTCCTCGTACACCTCCCGGTGGACGGTCTGCTCGATGGTCTCGCCGATCTCCGTGTAGCCCGCCAGCAGGGCATAATTCGTGTAGCCCCGGCCCGCGTATTTGCTCAGGAGGAGCTTGTCGCCGTCGGTCACCGCCACGATCACCGCCGGGGAGATCCGGGGGAAGATCATATTGCCGCAGGCGGGGCAGCGGAGCATCCGCTCTTTTTCGTCGTGCACCGTTTCTGCGCCGCAGCAGCCGCAGAAGCGGTTATTTTTATACCAGTTGTACAGGTGCCAGCCGGTCATGGCACTGTAGCAGACCTCCCTGGAGACGCTCTGGCGCAGACTTCGGGCGGGCTCATAGCGGAAGGGCTCCTCCGCATCGCCGCCGGGGCCCATCCAGAGGTAGTAGCCCACACCGTGGAGCCGGAAGACATAGCGAAGGGGCTCCGCGCCCCAGGCCGTCCAATCCTCAGACCAGTGGCGCACCCGGGATACGGTGGGGAACTCCAGGGTGTCGTCGGAGCTTCTGTGCAGCAGGATGTCCCGGCCCCGGACGCAGATCACATAGTCCGTGTCCGCCGGGGGGACGGGGCGATATTCGTTTTCCAGTCGGCCATAGGTCAGGTCTTGCAGCATGGGGGACACCTCCAAAAATCATGGAACCATCATACCCCAATCCAAGCATGATTGCAACCACAAATGATCCTTGCCTCCCCCATTTATGGGGGCGGTGGCCGAGCGAAGCGAGGTCGGAGGGGGGGCAAGAGTACGATGCTTTCGATGGCGAAAAAACGGCCGCCCGTGAGGGCGGCCGTCGCTGGGGTCAGGGGATGTGCGTTTCTCGCTGATTTTTACTCAGCGGCGGGGAAGATGGCCAGGCCGTTGATGTCCAGACCGCTGCCCAGAATGTCCACAGCCTCGACGTTGCCGTCCATATCCATGGTGTAGATATTGTGGCCGGCATCGGTCAGGTAGAAGAGCTCGCTGGAGGCGTCGTAGCTGACATCGGTGGCACCATCGACCAGGCTGACCTCGAAGCCCTCCAGCATGACCTGGCGGTCATCGAGGTACTTGTCGGAATACTTCATCATCTTCGGCGCGGAGGAGTAGTAGTCGTTGCCGAAGGTGTAGACGGCACCGTCGATGCAGGTGACGCCGGTCAGGGTGCAGTAGTCGCTGTCCATCATGTAGTTGGTGTAGTAGTTGAAGTCGTTGGGGTTCAGCTTGTCCATCTGGAACTGGAAGATGTAGAAGCCGGAGGTGGCGTAGATCATGTTGTTCACAGGATCATAGGCCAGACCGCTGGGGGGGCTGAACAGGTACAGCTGACCCATGGAGGTGGTCTGCTGGGTGGTCAGGTCGAAGCGGTACAGGTAGTAGGCGAAGTTGGAATCCGTGATGAAGTAGATGCAGCCATCGCCGGCAGTCATGGCCTTGATGGTGCTGCCGCCGCTCATGGAAGTCACGACCTCGGCGGTCTGTGCGGGCAGGGCGGGGTTGAACTGAATCAGGGAGTCCATCTTGGCGGAGATGGTGTAGGCGGTGCTCTGGGGGCCGGTCAGCTCCAGAACGGTGATGACACACTGGTTGGTGACACCGGTCTGGTTGCTCTTGACGGTGATGGTGGCCTTGCCGGGGGCAACGCCGGTGACCAGACCGGTCTCGTCCACGGTGGCGATGGTCTCGTCGGAGGAGCTCCAGGACAGGCTGGTATCCAGCGCATTGGAGGGACGGGCAGCACCGATCAGCTGGGCGGTATCACCCACAGCCACGCGGCCTGCGGTCTTGTTGAGGATGATGCCGTTGACGGGAGCAGCGGGGATCTCCTCGGCCTCGGGGATGAAGGCCAGCAGACCCAGGTAGACATCGCCGTACTTGATGGGGGAACCGGCGCGCAGGTCCAGGCTGATGCCGTCCAGGTAGGAGGCAGCAGGCTCGTCACCCAGCTGAACCATGTACATACCGTAGGAGCGATAGACGTACTGGTCATCGGAGGTGGCATAGAGGTACAGACGGTCGGTGCCGAAGTCGTAGGTCATCTGGGTGTTGTACTGGGCATTGCCGTAGTAGGTCTCGCCGGTATGGACGCCGCCATTGATGGTGGTGTACTCGGTCAGTGCGCCGGAGGTCTTGTCCAGAGTGTAGATGGTGGCGGTACCTGCGTAGACATCGTGGCTGCCGCCGGCGGCATACAGGGTGCCCTCGTCGTCACAGGCCAGGGCATAGACGGGGGTGCTGAAGTCCAGGGTGGCCACGGTGGTCAGCTGACCGTTGTCCAGGTTGATGGTGACCAGCTCGCCGGGATGCTGCTCGCTGACGGAATTGGCGTGGTCATAGTTGCTGGGCAGGGTCAGACCGTACATGGTGCCGGTGGTGTAGTCCATGGCCATGCCGGTGACCTGATACTTGGTGTAGTCCAGATTGGCCTCGCCCAGGAGCTTGTAATCGCTGGGAACGTCGGCGTTGATGCGCATGAACTGGCCCTTGTCGTTGAAGGCGTAGAAGTAGCCGTCGTAGTAGGTGCCGGTGCGCAGGGAGTAGACGGCGATCATGCTCTCACCGACGGTGGTGTGACGCAGATCGTAGTCGTTGCCGTGGAGCCAGAAGTCGTAGTACTGGGAGCCGCCCTCGTCGGAGTTCAGGAAGGCCACGAACGCACCGGCGGACTCCTTGACGGTGACCTCGATGGAGTCGGTGAAGGGGCCGCCGTAGGTGGCCTCGTCCTTGTTGGTGATGGAGACAGTGACGGTGGCGGTGCCGACGCCATTGTAGGTCATGGTGCCGTTGCGATCCACGGAGACGACGCTCTCATCGGAGGAAGTCCAGGTTCTGGTTCGGACGGTGGGACGGGCGGGGACGGTGACGGTGCTCAGGGTGAAGGAGCCGCCCTTCAGGCCGGTGATGGCATCGCCATTGGTGATGTCGATGGACTCGACGGGCAGAACCTTGGTCTCAGGCTCGCTGTCGGGGATGGCGAACATGACGGTCTGCTGGGCACCCTGCTTGCTGCATACATCGCCCATGTCGACCACATTGGCCATCTCCCACTCGTACTGGGGCATCTGCACCATGCACAGGGGAGAATTGCCTGCGCCGTCACAGGGGTTCCAGTAGATGACATCGGTGTTGTAGTCGTAGAACATGGCCTCGTAGAAGGCGGAGTAGGGATCACCGCTGCCGATGTGGATCTTTTTGGTGGTCAGGGTGTCGGGATCGATGGTGTACAGGCTGGCCACGGCGTCGGAGATGACGATGGTGCCGTCACGGGTGACACACAGGGCGGGGATGTAGACGCCGCCGGACAGGTCGCCGTTGGGCTGGCCCAGCATATCCACCTCGCCGGTCTCCAGGTCGATGATGCCCAGACCGCCGACGTACTTGTTCTCGACACAGTACATGCGGCCGGTGTTGTAGTCGAAGCCCAGAGCGGTGATCTCCAGATCCTCGGCGAAGCCGATCCGCTCGGGCTCGCCGATGATGGTCTCGGCGGGAGTTGCACCCTGGGTGACCTTGCTGCGGTACAGCTCGGTGCCCTGGTGGATGGTGTTGTTCTCCTCAAAGGCGGCGGACAGGGTGGTATAGACGTAGCCGTTGTAGTAGGTGCCGCCGCTCCAGAAGGAGCCGAAGCTGCCGATGGTGGTGGTGTCGTGGGGGTTCTTGTCGGAGTAGGTGACCCAGATGGAGCTGTTGGTGGGGTTGCCCTGGTTGGCAGCCACGAAGCCGTACAGCTCATCCTCAGAGGGCACGATCTGCACCTGACAGGTGACGGTCTTAGTGCCGGGAGCGGGATCGACCCAGATCCAGTTGCCGTCGATGACATCCCAGTAGCCGTCGAGCATCATGTCAGCGGAGGCGGTGATGGTGGCAGTGCCCTCAGCCAGAGCGGTGACGAAGCCGTACTCATCGACGATGGCCAGCTCCTCGTTCTCGGAGGCCCAGGTCACGTCAGCGGGCTCGGCGTTCCAGGGAGTCCACTTGATGGTCAGACGCTTGGTCTGGCCCTCCACCAGCTGCAGCAGCTGGGGCTGGATCTCCATGTTGGTGGGCTCGACGCCCATGGTGAACAGGTCGGACTCCAGCTCGTTGGGAACGAACAGGGCGGTCTGACCGCCGGGGCCGTAGGTACCGACCTCGGTGCACTTGGCGGTCTCCAGGTCAACGGTGTAGGTCACATTGACATTGTCGTAGTAGATGCCGTTGGGAACCTGGGAGTGGGCGTACCAGTACATGGTGTCAGTGTTGTGGTCGTAGCCCATGGACTGGATGACGTTGGTGCCGCCGTAATTGGGATAGTAGACGAAGTCGGTGGTGCCGATCTCGGTGACCCGGACGACATTGGTGCCGAGCTCATCGTCCCATTCCACGGTCTTGCCGATGGAGTAGAGGATGCCGTTGGTGTCGATGCCGTAGGCGTCGCCCTCGGTGGTGATGCCCAGGGTCAGCAGGTCGCTGGCCTTGCCGGTACCGGCGATGCGGGCGATGGGCTGGACGGTGACAGCACCGTAGTTGGTGAACTTGATGTTGAACAGGGCGTTGTAGCCGTCGTCATGGCCGTCGTTGTTCTGGTCGCCCTGATACAGCCAGCCCACAGCCAGCAGGGAGTCGGTGGCGTCGGTCTCGGAGGTGATGCCATAAGCTTCGGACAGGGTGCCGGAGTGATCCAGAGCCATGTCGTAGAGCACCCAGACGCCGTAGTCGCCGATCTGACCACGGTTCTCGCACAGAACCTGGCTGGACCAGTAGGAGCCGCCGGGAGTCACCAGCTCGATGTGACCGGTGGCAGTGCTCTGGGCGATGATGTAGCCGTTGACGAACTCGGCAGAGTAGTAGCGGTTGGCGGAATCGAAGGTCTCGTTGCGGGGGTCGGAGAAGTCGGCCTTGTTGACGGAGAACCAGCCGCCCTCGACCAGCGCGGCGTCGAAGGTCTCGCAGCCGTACAGACGGCTGTCATCCAGCTTCTGGGGCTTGGGACGGGCGTTGTTCTGCTCGCCCAGGTTCAGGAAGGCGTCGATCTCGGTCTCGTTGACGGCGTAGTCGGCGGCAACAATGGAGAAGGAATTGCCGAAGCCGGTGATGTCGAAGGTGTAGCTCAGAGTCTCACCGGGGACGTTCTCCAGCTCGTACTTGCCCATGATGCGGCCGTCGTTGCTCAGGAAGATGACGGCAGCCAGCTTCTCGTTCTCCAGGATGTCCAGCTTCAGATAGGTGCGCTCGCCCTCGAAGACCAGGCTCTCCTGCAGCTGAGAGGCGTTCAGGATCTGGGGAGCGGTGTTATCCATGGTCAGCTGGAAGGACAGGGTGTCGTCGATGATGTCGTCGCCGTCGTCCAGCCAGGCCTCGGCCTTGTAGGTGACGGTGGTGCCGTCGGGCAGAGCCTGACCGGAAGCAGTCTTGCCGTCCCACAGCTCGCCGTAGGCGGCCTGGAGGAAGGTGGGGATAATCATGCCGTAGGAGGCGTTGTAGTGGGTCTTTGCCAGGTAGACACCCTCCAGGGTATGGTAGACCTCACCGGTCTCGTTGTCGGTGACGGTGAAGTTCATCTGCTTGGTGTTGCGCAGCTGACCGAAGTCGATCTCGAACAGGGGGTTGGCGTAGCTGAGGTAGTTGTACTCCTCGCCGGAGCGGCCGTTGCGGAAGTAGGGATTGAAGCCAATGTCGGAGTAGTTGGCGAAGATGTTGGTGGGATACAGGCTGTAGGAGCCCAGATCGTCACGGTCGAAGACGTCGGCGTCAGACCAGTCGCCGTAGAAGCCCACGATGGGCATGGTCAGGCGGATGGGCTCGGCGTTCTCGGCATCCAGACCGACCTCGGTGGCGTACAGGTAGCCCTCGACGTAGATGCCGTTGGGGAACTGCTCCAGGTAAGCCTTATCGGTCTCGGTCAGGACGATCTCGCCGGACAGCTTGACGGTCTCACCGGCGGGGACGGTGACCTGGTCGGCGGGAGCGGTGATCTTGGCCAGCAGGTCAACATTGACGCTCAGCTCGGCGCAGTAGTCGGTGATGACCTTGGCGTCGGCAGCGTCCACAGTGCCGTCGGAGTTGACGTCCAGGTAGGCATAGTGGGCATTCTGCTCGTCGATCAGCAGGCCGCCGCTGACATGGCGCAGGATGACACGGGCGTCGGCGGTGGTGATGGCACCGTCGTCGTTGAAGTCGTAGCACAGGACATCTGCGTCGGTCGCGGTGCCGACGGTGACCTCAGCCTCCAGAGCATAGGGCGCGTTGCCGATGAACATCTCGGAGACGATGGTCTCGGTCAGCAGGGAGCTGGAGAAGGCGTAGGTCTTGGGGGCGTCAGACAGGTTGGTGATCTCGAAGGAGAACCGGTAGACGCCGTTGCGGGCGGGATCGTCGCCGAACTCGACCTTGGGACGGGATTCGGAGGCGGCGGGGTTGGAAAGGTAGCTCTGGGCAGTGGTGGCTCTGACCAGATCCACAAGACCCGCACCCTGGTTTCTGGGGGAATACTCCAGACCGTTGGGGTGGATGATGGGGTCGGCGGTGGACATCATGATCTGGGCGGCGACCCTGCGCTGCTCGGCGCCGGTCAGCTCAGGCATAGTCTCCTCCAGATACTGCAGCAGGACGGCCATGGCACCGGTGACCTGGGGGGTAGCCATGGAGGTGCCGCTCATGTAGCCGTAGTAGGAGCCGGAGATGGCGGGATCGGTGGCGGAGAAGATGTTGCCGCCGACACCGGTGATCTCGGGCTTCAGCTTCAGGTCGGGGGTGACGCCCCAGCTGGAGAAGTCGGACATCATGGTGTCGGAGATGAACTGCTTGGAATCTGCATCGCAGACGGTCAGTTCCTTGACCTCTGCGGCAGCCATGGCCTGACCGGCAGCTCTGGAGACGGAGACACAGGGGATATGGCCCGCGCCGTCGTTGATCTGCATCAGGAAGTTGCCTGCGGTGTTGTTGTAGATGACACAGCCGATGGCACCCTTGGCCTGGGCCAGAGCCTGCTTCTCAGGGAAGGAGGTGGTGCCGCGGGAGATGACGGCGATCTTGCCGGTGACATCGATGTTCTCGTAATCCTCGGGTGCGCCGATGCCGGGAACCATCACGTACTCCAGAGTCTCGTTGCGGAACTTCTGGATGAACATGGTGTCGGCGGAGGTGGCGGTGTCCTGGAAGCCGTAGTCAACGCCGTCAACGGTGAAGTAGAGCATCACGTCGCCGTTGTTGTTGGCGGAGGCCACGGTCAGGGAGGAGGAATAGGTGGAGGGGGTGCCCACCAGACCGATGTCGGGGTTGCGGATCAGGGACATGTCACCGCCCCACAGGTTCATGAAGGCGTTGTTGGTGTCATTGCCTGCGGCGATGATGACCTGAACCTCGGAATTCAGGAACAGATTCATGGCCTCCAGCATGGCATCATCGGGATCGGTGAAGCCTGCGGCTGCGCCCAGGGACAGGTTGGCAGCGTCCACATCCAGACGGATGCAGTCCTCCAGGGCGGCCATGATGGTGGCCCAGTCGGCACCGCCGCCGCTCTGGAACACCTGCATGACGACCAGCTGGGCATCGGGAGCCATGCCCTTGACGGTGCTGCCCTCCACGGCGTTGGCGGCGGAGATACCGGCAACGTGGGTGCCGTGGTCGGAGCCTGCGTAGGTGTTGCTGACATCAAAGTCGCCGCGGGCGTAGTTGAAGGCGAAGGGGATCTTGTTGCTCTTGTAGCTGACGTTGAGCATGTGGGTCATCTGGGAAGCATTCAGGGTGTCCCAGATCTCCTCAACGCCCTCGCGGGTCATGGGATCGTCCAGCTTGTCCTCGGACATGGGCTGGAAGGAGGGGTGGGACTCCAGGATGCCGGTGTCCAGGATGGCGATGCGCATACCCTTGCCGGTGAAGCCGGACTCGTTGAGGATGTCAGCACCGATCATGGTGGAGGAGTTGCCGGTCAGGGGGCTCAGCTCCTGCTCGCCCATGTCCTCGGGCAGAGCGAAGGTGGGAGCCACATAGACGGACTTGACGCCCTCCATGGCCTCCAGACGGGCCTTGTTGGCATACTTGGTCTCCACGGAGAAGCCGGTGGTACCGATGGTGTAGGTGTAGCCCATGACCATGTCCTTGCCCAGGACGCGCTTGACCTGAGCCTTGACGGCATTCAGAGTGGTCTCCTGGGTGCTCTTGTGGGCATTGACGGAGGCAGTCTGGGCAGCGATCTCACCGGCAGAGAACTTGGACAGCAGGGGAGCGTCCTCGGTGACCACGATGAAGGTCACGGTCTCATCGGCGGCGTAGAGCTCATACTCCTCAGTCTTGCTGAAGGCGGTATCGCCCTGGGACTCGTACTTGGTCAGCTCGCCCTCGGTGGCGGACTGGATCAGAGCGGAGCCTGCGATGCCGGTCTGGGTGGGCTCCACGGGAGCGGAGGCACCGCCCAGGGTCATGGGGCCGGTCAGGGACAGAGACTCGGCAGGGTTGGCGGCGATCAGGGAGCCGGACTCGCTGGGAGCGGCGGTGAAGCCGGACTGGAGGGCCATGGCATTGGCGGGGATCAGACCAAAGACCATCACGACGGCCAGGATCAGGGAAAGAAATCTTTTGTTCATAGCGTTACCTCCCTCATTAATCCTGTGCGGTCAGCAGACGCTGAACCATGATGCAGATCTGAGCACGGGTGGTGGTGTTCTCAGGGGACAGAGTGGTCGCGCTGGTGCCGTTGACGACGCCGGAGGCGACGGCCCACTTGAATGCATCGACAGCGTAGGGCTGAACCTTGTTCAAGTCGGTGTAGGCGGACAGGTCGGTGGTCTTGGTCACATCGTAACCCATGTACTTGGCGAAGCGGTACAGGAAGGTGACCAGCTCCTGACGGGTCAGAGACTTGCCGGGGGCGAACAGATGCTCGCTGACACCGTTGGTGATGCCATTGGCAACGGCCCAGACCACGGGGGCGGTGTAGAACTCGCCTGCGGGGACATCGTTGAAGGCGGGGGCACCCTCCACGGCGGGGGAGCCTGCGATGCGATACAGGATGGTGACCATCATGGCCCGGTTCAGCTCAGTGTTGGGGCCGAACATGGTCTGGGACATGCCGTTCATGTAGCCCTTTGCCACCATGTAGTCCACAGCCTCGTGGATCTCGGGCAGCATGTTCTGCATATCCACGAACTGGGCGCTGGGGCAGGTGCTGGTTTCCTGGCTCAGGTCGGCCTCGACGCCGGTGATGTAGCTGCTGCCGTCGATGGCGACGACGGAGTCACCGCTGCCGGTGAAGGTCAGGGTGAACAGCACACCCTCGCTGGCGGCGTCGGCGTTGGCGAAGGCCAGGATGACCTTGCCGCTCACGGGGTTGACGGACAGGGTGACCTGGTCGGGGTCTGCCCATGCGGCGCCGATCTCGGCGCCCGCATAGGTCAGCTTTGCGGCGTCGTAGGTCACGACCAGCTTGCCGTCGGCAACGGTCTGGGATTCCGTCGCAAGGATCTGAACCTGCAGGGAACCCGGCTCGGCTGCGTAGGAGACGCGCAGCGCGATCGGGGACTCATTTTCCGCGGCCATGGCGGTGACGCTCAGGTTACTCACGAGCATCACGAGGGCCAGCAGGAGAACGAGCCATTTTCTGGTGTTTCTCATAGGTTTACCTCCCTTGAGTGATTTTCCGGGATTTGAAGGAAATCCTGCTTTTGTGAAAGCGGAAATCGCAGATTTGCAACAGAAACCACCATATTCTGAAACAAACCTTAACATTTCCCGGAATTGCTTCTATTATATGGTATTGCAGGGGATTGTCAAGAGATTTTCAGGTTCAATCTGTATAAATTTGAATAAGAATTATTTGCAAATAGATAAGTACCATAATCAACCTTGGAAGGTGGGAAATATCGGAAATTTTCAGGGATTTTCAGGAAGAATTTTAGGAGATATATGCATTGTATCAAAGATATTATTTCGCTATAATAAAACGGTTGGGCGGGTTCTGGAAATCCGCTCTCAAAAATTACCAAGGAGGTAAACAAATGAAGAGATTCACATCATTGCTTCTTTGCATGGTGCTGGTGCTGTCGCTGTTCTGCGTGAACGCGGCGGCTGCAGAGACCACCTGCATCGAAGCCCGTGCCACGGTCGTCGATGACGGCACCGTGACGGTGGTGGTCACCGCCAAGGAGCCCACCGCCAACGCCCGGCTGACCGTGGGCTTCGACTCCGACTACCTGACCTATACCGGTTATGAGACGGCCTTTGCCGTCCACTCCGTCAAGGCCGAGGAGGAGCAGCTGACCATCGGTCTGGCCAACGCCACCGCCAACGCCGTTCCCGCAGGCGGCGAGCTGGTCAAGGTCAGCTTTGACATGACCGGCCACTGGGACGAGACTGCCATCGAGATCACCAGCGGCAGCGAGAAGCTGACCGTCGTGGCAGAGGGCCCCGGCTACCGCTTCGAGGATGTGACCGCTGACCAGTGGTTCTACGAGGCTGTGGAGTACATGGCGTCCGAGGGCTACATCGTCGGGATCTCCCAGACCCACTTCGGCCCCGCGCTGGACATGAACCGCGCTTCCTTCGTGACCCTGCTGGGCCGCCTGGAGGGCATCGAGAAGGTCAATGCCGAGACCCGCTTCACCGACGTGCCCGCCGACAGCTTCTACAGCGGCTATGTCAAGTGGGCCGATGAGAAGGACATCGTCAACGGTGTCAGTGAGACCCTGTTCGCTCCCGCCAACTCCGTGACCCGGGAGCAGATGGTCACCTTCCTGTACCGCTACGTGTTGTCCGAGGGCGTCGACGTCACCGTCACCGATGCCGAGGCCGTGCTGAACCGGTTCCCCGATGCCGCATCCGTCAGCGATTGGGCTGTCGATGCATTCGCCTGGGCCATCGACCGGGGCGTCATCAACGGCATGGACGGCGTTCTGGCTCCCCAGCGCTGCAGCAACCGCGCCCAGGTGGCCGTGATGCTGTACCGGTTCTTCTTTGAGCAGTAAGGAGGGGCGAGAACATGAGACATAACGTTATGAGACGCGCTCTGGCAGCGCTGCTGGCTGTGGTCATGGTCTTCGGCCTGGCCGTCACCGGCGTTCAGGCAGCCCCCGCCCGCACCAATGTCAGCTTTGAGAAGCTGGATTCCATCAACGCCGACCTCATTCAGAATGAGGCCGTCATCGAGCAGAAGGAGCCCCTCCACGCCGACACCGATGTGGTGCGCGTGATGATCGTCCTGGAGGACGAGCCCGCCGTCAGCGAGCTCAAGGGCACCGAGAACTTCGTCACCGACATCAAGGCGGTGCAGTATCGTGCCGAGCTCCAGGCCAAGCAGGAGCAGGTGGCTTCCGCCATCTCCACCCAGGCTCTGAAGGGCCAGAAGCTGGATGTGGTCTGGAACCTGACCCTGATGGCCAACGCCATCTCCGCCAACGTCACCTACGGCTCCATCGACGAGATCGCCAGGGTCGAGGGCGTTGAGCGGGTCTACCTGGAGACCGTCTATTATCCCCAGACTGCCGAGACCAACAACATCGTGGCCCAGGAAATGACCGGTGCCAATGTGGCCCAGAACACCTACGGCTACCATGGTGCGGGCACCTCCGTCGCTGTTGTGGACACCGGCATCGATCCCGACCACCAGTCCTTCTCTGCCGAGGGCTTTGAGTACGCCCTGGCCCAGAACGCTGCCGAGGCCGGCATGGAGCTGGATGCCTACATCGAGTCCCTGGATCTGATCGATGTGGAGCACATCGAAGGCGTCCTGTCCCAGCTGAACGTTGGCAAGCGGTTCCCCGAGCTGAAGGCTGAGGATCTGTACGTCAATGCCAAGATGCCCTTCAACTTCAACTACGTGGACGGCGACTTCAATGTCAGCCATGACTTCGACGACATGGGCTCCCACGGCTCCCACGTCGCCGGTATCGCCGCCGCCAATCGCTTCATCCCCACCGCCAAGCTCTGCGACATGGACGGCGACGGCGACTGCGATCAGGACGATGCCCAGAAGCTGATGGATCACGTGATCCTGGGCACCGAGGCTGAGAACCTGTACTCCGCCGACCTGAACACCGACGGCTGCATCGATGAAAAGGATGTCACTGCCCTGCTCGATGCCGTGAACGGCGACTTCTTCGCCGACGCCGCCGAGCTGGTGGGCGTCTCCGGCGTGGCTCCCGATGCCCAGATCGTCACCATGAAGGTCTTCGGCGCCACCGGCGGTGCCTACTCCTCCGACTACATGGCCGCCACCGAGGACGCCATGATCCTGGGCTGCGCCAGCGTCAACCTGTCCCTGGGCGGCGCCAACCCCGGCTTTGCCTCCGCCCATGAGATCGAGCCCTACGACACCGCCTACATCGACAATCTGATGGAGGCCCTGGCTGACTCCGGCATCGTCATGTGCACCTCCGCCGGCAACTCCGGCAACTGGGCCGACCACGATCTGGCCTACAACATGATGTACGCCGACGAGGGCGGCACCTACACCACCTCCGAGCCTGCCACCTACGCCAACGCCTTCAGCGTGGCCTCCGCCGACAATGTGGGTCTGGTCACCGACCTGAAGACCTCCTTCGGCACTAAGGAATTCCGCATGGAGGGCGTCTCCGGCGGCTTCAACAACACCTGGATCTCCCTGGATCCCCAGAGCCAGGGCGTGACCTTCGAGGCCGTGTTCATCGGCGATCCCTCCGCCCTGCTGAGCGGCGGTGAGCAGACCGACATGACCATCTACGGCGGCAGTGTGGAGGACTATGCCGATGTCACCGGCAAGGTCGTTCTGGTTGCCCGCGGCAACCAGGTCTCCTTCGCCGACAAGCACGCAAACGGCGCTCTGGCCGGTGCTGCCGCCGTCGTCATCTACAACAACGTCTCCGATCCCATCTATGCCTCCATCGAGGGCAGCACCGCCACCATCCCCTGCGCCACCATCACCCTGGAGCAGGCGAAGGAGGTTTACGAGCTGTTCGGCGGCAAGAATGGCACCTTCACCGTGGAGTACAACCTGAATGTCAACCACGGCTCCGAGGATGCCAGGATCACCATGTCCGACTTCTCCAGCTGGGGCACCACCGGCGATCTGCAGCTGAAGCCCGAGATCACCGCCCCCGGCGGCAACATCTACTCCGTCAACGGCGTGGATCCCTCCGGCACCGCCTACGAGCAGATGTCCGGCACCTCCATGTCCTCCCCCCACGCCGCCGGTCTGGTGGCGCTGGCCAGCGAGTTCCTGGCAGACAAGGGCCTGACCGAGCTGACCGGCCTGAGCCAGCGCGTCCTGGCCCAGTCCCTGATGATGTCCACCGCTGAGGTGCTCCTGGAGAACGAGCTGCCCTACTCCGTCCGGAACCAGGGCGCAGGTCTGGCCAGCATCGAGAACATGATCCTGGCCGACACCTACATCCTGGTCGACGGCCAGCCCGACGGCAAGGTCAAGGCCGAGCTGGGCGATGGCACTGAGACCCGTTCCTTCACCTTCACCCTGAACAACCTGACCGACAAGGCCCAGGCTTACAAGCTGTCCGCCCAGATGATGACCACCGGTTCTACCCAGATCGACGGCCATGCCCTGGCCACCGACGAGATGGTCAATCTGCCCGCCGATGTGACCTTCTCCACTGGCGATACCGTCACCGTCCCTGCCAGCGGCTCCGCGTCTGTCACCGTGACCATCGCAATTTCCGACGAGACTGCCGCTTCCATGGAGGCCAAGGGCTTCGTCAATGGCTTCTACATCGAGGGCTTCGTCTATGCCGACGCCGTGGCCGATGCCGAGGGCCGTGTGGGTGCCTCCCACTCCATCCCCCTGCTGGGCTGGTACGGCGGCTGGACGGACGTCAGCATGTACGAGCAGGCTGACCATATTGACTACGCCTACAACACGCTGGAGCGTCCCAGCCACAACGCCGACTTCTCCACCAACATCCTGAGCTGGGCTCCCATCGGCTACGGCTCCGGCATGTACTACTCCGGCAACATCTACGGCTCCATCAACACCGAGACTGGCGAGGCCATCGGCGACAGCCGCTACATCGAGGCCAGAAACGCCGTCAACAGCACCGGCGAGAGCATCTGGGAGCTGTTCGCCGTGTATCCCACCCTGAACCGCAATGCTGCGGACTATAAGCTGACCGTCTACGACTCCGAGACCGGCGAGGTCTACTACCTCAACGACTACGAGGAGACCGATGACTACATGCTTGCCTCCTTCTACTACACGAACTACGGCCAGTGGTACAACACCACCACCGAGTCCCCCGTGGATCTGACTCAGTGGGAGTTCACCGACCTTCAGGGCAACCCCCTGCCCGAGGACACCAAGTTCACCATTGAGCTGGCCTGCGCTCCCGACTACTATGTGGGCGAGGATCGGACTGTGGACTGGAGCCAGGTGGGTGAGGGTGCTTACCTGCGCTGGAACTTCAACGTCGACAACACCAACCCCGAGCTGGTGCCCGGCTCCCTGACCCTTCAGGGCGATACCCTGCATTATGAGGTCAAGGACAACAACTACATCGCCTCCGTCATCCTGCTGACCGGCGATGCCTCCGGTGCCATCAGCTACGCCTTCCCCGACATGGACGAGGATCAGCGGGGCCAGGCCGTGTCCGGCACCCTGGATCTGACCGGCTACCGGGAGTACTTCGGCCAGAAGGCCGCCATCGCCGTCTGCGACTACGCAGGCAACGAGAGCTACTACGCCATCAACCTGGGCGGCGAGGGTGCCAGCTACGGCGACCTGGTTGCCTTCCGCTATGACTCCGCCGGTTACACCGGCAGCTGGGTGGCCTTCTCCGAGGGCGTGGCCCGGAATGAGTCCGGCCTGTTCCCCGCCGGTGTGGACATGGTCGCCGCAGAATACGTCAATGGCCTGGTCTTCGCCCAGGACAACGGCGGCAACCTGTACGGCATCAAGTACAGCGATATGCTGGCCAATTCCGTGGATCTGGAGCAGACCTTCATCACCAAGCTGAACAACGTCTATCAGGACTTCGCCTACAGCTATTCCGACGGCAAGCTCTACGGTCTGAGCACCTATGAGGACGGCGGCTATCCCAACTCCGAGATCTATTCCATCAACATCCGTGGCTCCTACTACGACCAGGATCTGTGGATGGAGGTCGCGGCTTACCAGGAGGACTGGGTCGCCCAGCGCGGCGGCGTCTATGCCCTGGGTCTGGCGGTGGATGACTCCGGCTCCGTCTACATCCTGGGCCCCAACTACAACGCCGAGACCGAGGAGGTCGAGGGCACTGCCCACCTGTGGAAGGCCTCCATGGAGACCATGTGGGGCAGCACCTATCTGGGTGCCTTCCAGGATCTTGGCGACACCGACATGGGCATGGATTACCTCCAGTCCATGACCTGGGATCACAACACCGAGACCCTGTACTGGGCCCAGTTCTATCCCAAGAGCTTCCTGAGCATGGAGACCAATCTGGTCAAGATCGATCCCGAGACTGCCCAGGCGGAGATCGTGGGCGAGCTGAGCTATGAGACCGCCGCCATGTTCGCACCCCTGTCCGCCGAGACTGCCGCCAAGGCCGAGCACGCCAACGTGCCCGACTTCGACAAGACCGTCCTGCCCACTCCCATGCTGTCTCTGCACAACCTGACCATGGGCGTCGGCAACACCCAGAGCCTGAGCTATGTCTGCGATCCCTGGTACGCCGAGAACCGGGAGATGGTCTGGACTTCCAGCGACGAGTCCGTCGCCACCGTTGACAGCAGTGGTAACGTCACCGCCATCGGCGACGGCGCCTGTGAGATCACCGTGGCTTCCGCCGGTGACGAGACCAAATTCGACACCTGTGCTGTCACCGTCGCTTCCCTGACCCTGAACATGAACGGCATCATCTCCCGCACCGAGGGCGGCATCAACAGCGTCTGGGGCTCCAAGCTCTATACCTACAACATGCTGCTGGGCGAGGCTTCCTACACGCCCGGCGAGTTCATCACTGCTCCCGCTGAGTTCCAGGGCTTCGGCCTGAACATCGCCTCCGCCATCGAGGCCCGCGGCTCCCTGTGGGCCTGCGAGTTCGGCAATGCGGGCATGATCTATGAGATCGACAAGGACACCGGCGTGGTCAAGGAGCTGCACTATCCCATCGACGGCGACATGATGTTCGGCTTCGACTACTCCGAGGCCACCGACCAGTTCAGTGCCATCATGAACTTCTACTTCTATGCCGACCTGAGCATGGACGAGAAGATGTACGAGGATATGGGCAAGAGCTATGATGAGTCCATCTATCAGTACACCTACCACAAGTTCGACATGTCTGAGCATCTGCGGGCCTCCGACGAGGGCTTCCTGACCGGCGAGACCAACCAGGGCTCCATCGTGGATGTGGTCTTCTGCGGCATCACCGCCATCGACAACACCGAGGGCACCAGCTACTACAGCTCCAATGATTACCAGGGCAATTTCTGCGGCGAGTCCAACTACACCCCCGTCACCACCCATGTGATCCTGGACAATGTTGGCCGCCTGTGGTACATCGATGAGACCCAGCGGATGAGCCATGTCTCCGACGAGTACGGCAACAGCTTCTACGTCAGTGCCGACGGCAGCTCTATGATCTCCGGCGACAATGCCGGTGTCTTCAGTCTGGAGGTGTCCAGCGGTGTCCACAGCGTCTTCGTGATCCGCAAGATCCAGGAGACCCCCCTGACCGACCTGTACCGCAATGGCACCATGCCCCGGATCACCTACCACTTCTCCGACATCTACTATGCAGGTCTGAGTGAGCACGGCGAGCCCATGTTCTTCCTGTCCCTGTACGATTACTGGCACGAGGGCACCACCAACGAGATGTACCTGTACGTTCAGGGCATCCCCACCGGTGAGTTCGGCTGGGACGAGAACTGGAACCGCGTGGAGATCACCACCCCCGATTCCCTGTACGACCTGGGCGATACCGGCTTCGGCAACATCATCGCCACCATCACCAATGCCGAGGTCATTGACGGCCTGCCCGCTCCCGAGCTGCCCGAAACCTACGGCAACCTGGGCACTGGCATCTACAAGGCTGACCGGTAAGAAATCGATATAAATCCCCCGGGGATTTTCGATATGCGCCGATGCGCTCGATATGGGCTGTGCCCTCGATATGCCCTGCGGGGCGAGAGGGGATTTAGATCATATCGAATCTGCGTAAGCAGATATATCGAATCCGTGTAAACGGATATATCGATTTTGCGCCAGCAAAAATATCGACAGCCCCCGGTCCGAAGGATTTCGGATCGGGGGCAATTCTTCATAAAACAATCTTAAGGATTCTTCAGGAATGCGCTCATAATTTGTTCAAAACCTTCTGTTATGCTGATGCCAACCCAAAAAACAGAAAGGAAGGTAAAAGGTATGACATTTTTGGATCTGCTGGTCATCGTGAGCGGAGGGATCGCGGCGGCGGGGGTGCTGGCCATGGCGGCCATGTTTCTGCTGAAGCGTGAAAAGGCCCGGCGGGCGGGGCTATACGCCTGCGCGGCTCTGGGCATCTACCTGGGCTATGTGGGCTTCCGGGTCAATGCCATGAGCTATGGCTCCGGCAGTGTGCTGGCCCTGGTGCTGGCTCTGGGCAGCGTGGGGGCACTGGTTCTGGATCGCTTCCTGGATCGGAAGTACATCCCCCAGGCAGTCGCAGCCGTTTCCCTGGTGGGCGGCATGATGAATGCGTTTCTGTAAAGGAAAAGACCGCCGCTCCGTTTGGAGCGGCGGTTTGCTGTATTTTGTCAAAAGCTGGTGGAATCCTTCTCAATCAGGTAGGCCAGGAAGGGATCCTTTCGGACGATCTTGGGGTTGTAGAATTCGTAGCGGCCGCAGCCGTAGCAGCAGGCGGGGATCACATCGAAGGTGGAGGAGAGCAGACCGTCCCGGTATGGGCTGTTGTCTAATCTTTGCTCGGGCCGGAAGCGGAGCTTGCCGCCGCAGGCGGTACAGGTGGGACGGCGCTCCTCGGCTTCCTCGATGGCCTGAAGCCGGAATCGAAGCTGATCGGGCTGAACGGCCAGCCCCCGCGCCAGAGCCCGGCGGCACCGCTCGGTGTCGTTCAGCGGCTCCAGCTCCAGGGCGCAGCTGCGGCAGGATGGCTGATCGACTCCGCCGCACTGTACATTGGTGCTCCGGAAGGTTCCAATCTTCCGTCCGCAGAAGACGCAGAGGTTGTCATTTGCCATGGGGAACACTCCTTTTTTCTTTATCATACCATGTTTCCCGGGCAGGAGCAACTGTCAGAGGATTTTTTAAGATATAAAGGCCCCCGGCTTCAAGCCGGGGGCCAAATTGCTTAGGGATTACTTGTTGTAGGTGCGATACAGGAAGGTCACGACCTGGGCCCGGTTGCAGGCGGCGGTGGGGCCGAAGGTGGTCTCGGTCAGACCGTTGGTGATGCCGTTCTCCACGGCCCACAGCATGGGCACGAAGTAGAACTGATCCTCGGCAACATCCGTGAAGGGATGCTCGGCGGCGGTGGGCTCGGGCTTCTCCATGGCTCTCCACAGGAAGGTCACGACCTGAGCACGGTTGCACTCGGCGTAGGGGCCGAAGGTGGTGGTGGTCAGACCGTTGGTGATCTCATTCTCCACGGCCCACAGGACGGCCTTGTAGAAGAAGTCGGTCTCCTTCACGTCGGTGAAGGGATTGTTGGTGGAGGTGGGCTCGGGAGAACCGGCAGCTCTCCACAGGAAGGTGACCACGGCGGCACGCTGGCAGACGCCGTTGGGGTTGAAGGTGGTCTCCGTTGCACCGGTGGTGATGCCCTTCTCCACAGCCCACAGGACAGGATCGATGTAGAAGGAATCCTCGGGAACGTCCACGAAGGGATTCTCACGGGTGGCGTCACAGCGGGTACAGCCGGTGCCCTTCCAGTCGTGACCCAGGGCGGGAATCTCCTCCTGGGCAACCAGGATCTCGCCGCAGACAGCGCACTTCTTGCCCTCGGTCAGGCCGGTCTCGGTGCAGGTGGCATCCTTGCCGGGGATGACTTCCTCGGTGTGGCCGACAGCGGGAACGGTGACAGTCTCGCGGGAGATCTCCTCGTTGCAGACAGAGCAGTAGACCACGGAGTCGTAGGAGCCGTCCTCGGTGCAGGTGGCGGCCTTTTCGTTCTCGATCACGGGCTCAGCAGCAGTGTGGCCCAGAGCGGGGATCTCCTCCTGGGCGACCAGGATCTCGTCACAGACAGCGCACTTCTTGCCCTCGGTCAGGCCGGGCTCGGTGCAGGTGGCATCCTTGCCGGGGATGACTTCCTCGGTGTGGCCGACAGCGGGAACGGTGACGGTCTCGCGGGAGATCTCCTCGTTGCAGACAGAGCAGTAGACCACGGAGTCGTAGGAGCCGTCCTCGGTGCAGGTGGCGGCCTTTTCGTTCTCGATCACGGGCTCAGCAGCAGTGTGGCCCAGAGCGGGGATCTCCTCCTGAGCGACCAGAATTTCGCCGCAGACAGCGCACTTCTTGCCCTCAGTCAGACCGGTCTCGGTGCAGGTGGCATCCTTACCGGGAATGACCTCCTCGGTATGGCCCAGAGCGGGAGTCTCGTCGGCAATATAGCTGTCGCCGCAGGAGCAGGTGTAGGTGGTGTAGCCGCCCTCGGTACAGGTGGGAGCGGTCACGACAGCTTCATAGCTGTGCTCATGGGGAGGTGCATCGGTCTTCACGCCGGTCAGACGGATCTCGGAGGCGGAAGCGAAGACATACTGGTTGTCGGTGATGGCATCCACAGCCACCAGACGGACATACTTGACGGTCTCGCCGGGGAACTTGGCGATCTTCCAGTTCCGGTTATTCTCCCATTCGCCGGAGGCAACGGTGCGGAAGTTCTCGCCGTCGTCGGAGACCTGGATCTCATACTCGGTGATGGTGCCGTTGGTGTTGCCAGCCTGGCGGGGCCAGTAGCGCAGACCGTCAACGGCGTAGGTATCGGTCAGCTCGAACTGGAACCAGTGGTTCTCGCGGCTGGTGCCGTACCAGTCGGTGTGCCACAGGGTGTTGGGATCATTGTCCACAGCCAGGTAGGCGGGGCCTTCGCTGGCACCGCCGTCGGTCTCGTAGTCGCCGGTGGAGACCTCCAGGACATTCAGAGGAATGTCGCGGCTGTCGTCGGCGGGATCGACATAGGGCTCGGAAACGGTGATCTCATAGAGCTCATCACCGATCTGGACGGAGGTCACACCCTCGCCAACGCCGGTGAAGGTGATGGTGGTGGTGCCCAGGGCAACCTGGGAAACCTCGTAGATCTCCCACTGGGAGTTGGTGTCGTTGATGTCGCTCCAGCCTGCAACGGCAGTGTGGGCACCGCCGAAGTCGTTGGCGTACTCGCCGTTCTCACCAATCGTCCAGTCGGAGCCGTCGAAATCAAGGTCGATGACAACAGGCTCGTCCTTGACCAGGCCCTTGCCACGGGCGATGGACAGGTACTTGCCATTCTGATCCTGGACATACCAGCCGCCCTCGGTGGCGGTGACAGTCCACAGATCGTTCTCGTCGAAATTGTTGAGGGTGGAATCCAGGGACAGGCCGTCGGAGCCGCCGCCGCCAACGGAGGCATCGGCCCACTCGTTGCCCATGAGCTTGCGGGCGGCCTTGTTGTACAGGACATAGGTGCTGCCGCTGGTGATCTCAGTGACATTCTCGGACAGAACCTTCTCATAGCCGGTGATCTCGCCGGTCAGCTCCACGGTGGCGACGGAGGTGTCCAGGGCGGAGAGGTCGGCATCCACATAGTAGCCGGTGTCGTCGGTGACGGTGACGGACTCGCCCACATCCAGATAGATGTCGTTGGCACCGTGGACGGTCAGCTTGTAGATGGTGGAGCCGACGACGACCTCGGTGTAGCCCTTGCCGGTGCCGGTGAAGGTCAGCTCGGTATAGCCAACAGTGGTGCTGCCCGCGATCTGGGCAACGTGATTGAACTTGTCGGTGGAGACGGAGGGATTCAGAACGTACCAGTTGCCGGCATCGTTCTTGGCGGCGATCAGGTACTGACCGTCCACGACCTCGTCCAGCTCGGTGACGCGGACATAGCCGGGGATCTCCACGCTGGCGGTCTCGCCCTCAGCGGCCTTGCGGTACAGGTACTCGTGGCACTTGACGGTGGAGTCATTGCCGCAGCGGTTCCAGTAGGGAGTGGCGGCCTCCATGTGGAAGTGCAGGCTGCGGGCGGGATTGGCGGAGCCGTCGATATTCTGGGCCACCAGCTTGAACATATCGGTGTAGCTGCTGGTCTGGACATCGATCTTGCCGGGGGTGGCGATGTTGGGGATGTTGCTGTTGGTGGTGGAGAAGTGGTTCAGGTAGACAGTCTCGCCGTCCAGGGTGGTGGCGGAGACCTCAAAGTAGCCGTCCTCCTGCAGGGTGAAGGTGTACTGGCAGGAATCCAGATCGATGTTGGAGCCGCTGCCCAGAACCTGGGCGGCGTTGGTGGTGACCTCCTCGCCGGTCATGGTCAGGGTGGCGACGGAGGTATCCAGCTCGGAGATGTCGGCATCGGCATAGTAGCCGGTGTTGTCGGTGATGACCTCGCTGAAGCCCTCGTTCAGCTCGATCTCCCGGACGGTCAGCCGGGGATCGTTGTCCCGGTTGGCGATGTCGGCGAAATCATAGACGACGAAGTCGATCTTGGAGCTGGCGGACTCATACAGCAGACCGATGCGGCCGTCGGCCAGCTCGGTCAGGCAGGAGTAGGCGTAGAAGTCGGGGGTGACGTTGTAGGCGTAGGCCAGCTCCATGGAGTTGTCCTCACCCACCAGGAAGGCGTAGATGTAGCCGTTGACGCGGCGGGAGGTGGTGGGCGTGGCGACCAGGATGACATCCTTGCCGTCAATCTGCTCGGAGTACTTGATGGCGGTCAGCTGGCAGCCGGCATCCTTGGCGGCGGTGGTGCTGACCTCCCGGGCGGAAACGACATAGTTGTTGACGGACTCGTCGAAGACATAGTCGGTGTAGCGCAGGACGGCGAAGCCGTCGCGGTAGAAGACGCGGACGGTGCCGTCGGCCAGGACAACGGCGGAGGCCTCGGAGGACCAGTTGGAGGAGGTGGCATCCTCGGAGCGGTACCAATTGCCGTCTTCGTCCATCCAGATCAGGCTGGTGCGCTCGTAGCCGGAGGAATGCTCGTAGGCGGTGAAGATCATGTGGCCGTTGGCCTCGTGGTAAGTACCATTGCCGGGGCCGACAAGCAGAGTCTGCTCGGACTCCTCCTTCAGGTTCAGCAGCTCAGGCTCAGACCAGGTCAGGCCGTCGGTGGAGGTGGTCATGTACAGGTAGTCGGTGGGGTAGGGCTGGTAGGGGGAGTCGGAGAAGAACAGGTTGGTGTCAACGCCGTTGCCGGTGATATTGAAGTAGGCGTCAACGGTGTAGCCCTCGATCTCGGAGCCGTCTGCATTGTGCAGTTTCAGGGTCTGAAGATCCAGGTAGTAGGTGTAGCGGCTGACATCGGCGGCCATGGTGTTGTAGCCGCTCCAGCCGATGGGGGTGGTGTCCTCGGCCAGGGCGCGCAGCAGCAGATTGCCGTTGTCATCGAAGCCGTTCTCGCCCGCCACGGGGGAATACTTGGAGGTATTCAGGGCGATACCAGCGGGCCACAGGTCGGCGATCAGGTAGGCGGTGGTGCCGTCGGTGGCGATGCCGGGATCGATGAAGCAGGTGGACAGGTTGTTGTAGGTGTCGCCGTTGTCACCGAGGTAGTTGGCGAAGGTGTATTCCCAGGTTTCGCCGTTGTTCTTGGAGACGGAGACGATGGTGTCCAGACCCGCGCCGTCACCGGCGTGGTTCCAGCGGGCATCACAGGCGGCGATCAGTGTGCCGTCATTCAGGGTGACGATGCCCGGAATGCGGAAGTTCTGGCTGCCGCCGGTACCGGGGGCAAAGGGCTGACCCTCGGTGGTGCCGTTTTCGGGCTTGGTGGAGATGCTGACGGCCAGCGCGCTGACGGGAAGCACGCTCAGCAGGAAGCACAGCACCAGCAGGATGGCAATGGGGCGTTTTGCGTTATGCATAGCTTTGACTCCTTCTTGGCAATAAAATTTGTGAAACTTGCCATTTTTAGTATAGCATAAACGGGGTGCTTGTCAATGGGGAAATAGAAGTTTGGAGAGGCAAATGCGTTTCGGGAAAGACGAAAAAAGCTCCCGCACGGGGCGGGAGCGGATACGGATGTTGGGTTTCGGGCTTATTTCAGTGCGGCACCGTCCTTGAAGGCCTGGCCCACGGTTTCGCCCAGGACAACGTAGGTGTTGTTCATGGGGTCGAAGGTGATGGGGCGGAGCTTGGCGGGATCGACCTTGCCGTTCTCATTGAGGATGGCCTGGTCGGCGGAAACGTTGACGATCTTACCCACCAGGCGGCAGGATTCGGGGTCGTAGGAGACCAGCTCGCACTCCATGGCCATGGGCAGCTCGTCGATGAGGGGGGCATTCACAAATTCGGAGGGGGTGGCGTGGAAGCCCGCCCGGGCGAACTTGTCGGGAACCCGGTTGCCGGAGACGATGCCCACGTAGTCGCAGGCCGCCAGCCGGTCGGCGGTGGCCATGGAGATGGTGAAGGCCTTGCTGTGCCGGATGTTGGCGGTAGTCTTGTGGCCTGCGCTGATGCAGACCGAGACCTCATGGTCATCGCTGATGCCGCCCCAGGCGGCGTTCATGCAGTTGGGCACCCCGTCGGGGCCGTAGGCGGCGATGATGAAGACGGGCTGGGGATAGGAAAGGGGATTGGGGCCAAAGTTTTTGCGCATAAAATACCTCCGTTGTTCAGATATGAGATATGTGATGTTAGATATGAGAGATTAGATATGAGATATTAGATACGCCTTATCTAATATCCAATATCTTATAACTTATATCTTCAATAGGACTTCGTCGAGCTTTTTGAAGAAAATTTCCTCCAGCTCCCGGCTGTGGGGGAAGCGGCTGAGGGTGATGGTGAGATTGCCGTTTGCTGCGATGACGGCGCAGTTGTAGGGGGAACCGGCCCGGGGGGTCAGGACGCACTGGATGCCGTCTATATGGGGAGCCATCTCGTCGGGCAGGGTCACGTTGCCGATGTTGGTCAGGGTGATGCTGGAGTTGCTTTCGCCGAAATACTTGTAGATGGTGCGCATGAAGGCGCATTTCAGAGCCCGGGGGACGGCGCGGAACAGAAACGATGCCTGGCCCCGGACGTTGTAGGCCATGATGGAGGCCATCCGCTTGGGGTCGAGCTGCTCCTTCATCTGGACATGGAACCGGTGCAGCAGCTCCCGCAGGGGCAGCTTCGCGTCCACGGGCTCCATGGTGGGCAGGGCGTAGAGGATGAAATTGCGCAGGGTGGTGCTCCGGAACATCCGCCGCAGATCCACGGGAACCATGATCCGCACGGGCAGCAGCTTCTTCCGGTGGCGGGATTGGACTTCCATGATGCTTGATGCCATGACGCCGCTGAGCAGGGCCGTCAGGGAGACACCCTGGCCCCTGGCGGCGGCCACGACACGCTCCGTGGGATAGGTGCGGACGCAGGTATGGACACAGGAGTCGCTGTACGCGCCCGGGAGCTGGTAGGAGTACCGGCTGGGCAGATGCAGGGGCTTGCCCGAGTGGCGGGTCACGTAGGAGTCCTCCAGCTCGTGAGCCATGGGCTCGTCCTCCAGGCTGCGAAGGGTCTGGCAGACGGGGATCTCCATGTTATGCCGCAGACGCAGGTACTCGGCCACCAGAGTGGTGAAGGAGGCGATGGCACCGTAGCCGTCGGTGACCGCGTGGAAGGCCTCGAAGGAGATCTCCCTGCCGCTGTAGAAGACCCGGTAGGCGCAGGTTTCGATCTCCTGGCGGGTCATGGTGACCAGACACCCGGGGTCGGGCCGGACGACGGGAGCCTTGGCGGCGGGAACCATGGTGTACTGGAAAAAGCCGGGGCGGAAGCCCGCGATGATGGTGGGGAACCGCTTGTAGGTGTGATCCACCGCCTGCTGGAGGAGAACGGGGTCAACATCGTGCTTCAGGGTCATGGCGAAGCGGTAGACGTTGGTATGGGTGCGGCGCATGAGAGCCAGGTAGAGGATGGCGGAATTGTCGATGGCGTAGGTGGTTTGATTCATAAAGACCTCGCTAAATAGATATCAGTGATTACCACACTACATTATATAATGAAAGCGGTCTGGGCGCAAGTGTTTCTTGCGCGGCGGGCTTCCGTATGGTATGATTGGGAAAACAGGAGGGATGACCATGCAATATCGGTTGGACAAATACGGAAACGAGCTGTCGGTGCTGGGCTTTGGATGCCTTCGGTTCCCCCAGAAAAACGGCAGGATCGACATGGACGCCACCCGGGAGCAGATCCGGCTCGCGGTGGAGCAGGGCGTCAACTATTTCGACACCGCCTACGTTTATTCCGGCTCCGAAGCCGCGCTGGGTGAGATCCTGGAATCCGAAAATCTGCGGGATCGGGTGAAGATCGCCACCAAGCTGCCCCATTACCTTATCAAAAGCCGCGCGGTGCTGGAGAAGATGTTCCGGGAGGAGCTGAAGCGGCTGCGCACCGACCATGTGGAGTATTACCTGATGCACATGCTCTGCGACCTGGACACCTGGGAGCATCTGAAAAAGCTGGGCATCGAGGAGTGGATCGCCCAGAAGAAGGCCAGCGGCGAGATCGGCCAGATCGGCTTTTCCTACCACGGCAGCACGGACATGTTCTGCAAATTGGTGGATGCCTACGACTGGGACTTCTGCCAGATCCAATACAATTATCTGGACGAGCACAGCCAGGCGGGCCGCCGGGGACTGCACCACGCGGCGGCAAAGGGCCTACCCGTTATCATCATGGAGCCCCTCCGGGGCGGCAAGCTGGTGGAGCTGCTGCCGAAGGAGGCAAAGCAGGTCTTCGCGGACTCCGGCAGGGATTGGACGCCCGCGCAATGGGGTCTGCGGTGGCTGTGGGATCAAAAAGAGGTCACCGTGGTGCTCTCCGGTATGAATTCCCGGGAGATGGTGCTGGAGAACATCCGCACGGCATCGGAAGCCGGGGTGGGCGAATTCGGCGAGTCTGAGCGCGAGGTCATCGCGAAGGCCGTCGCCGCCATCAACGCCGGGGTGAAGGTGGGCTGCACCGGCTGCGGCTATTGCCAGCCCTGCCCGAAGAATGTGGACATTCCCGGTGCCTTTGCCGCCTACAACCGCTACCATACGGAAAGCAAGGCGGGAGCCAAGCGGGAGTATCTGAAATGCACCCTCTTCCGCAAGACCCACACCAATGCGGGCAGCTGCGTCGGCTGCGGAAAATGTGAACGCCACTGCCCCCAGGGCATCGAGATCCGGAAGGAACTGCAGAACGTTCAGCGGGAGCTGGAGGACAGCAAGTTCCGGCTCTACCGGAAGGTGCTGAGGGTGTTCAAAATCTTCGGATAAAAATGTAGGGAACGATCTGTGTGTCGTTCCCTGCATTCGTTTCAGAGACATATCCGGAAAAATCTCCTATAAACTTGATAGGAAGGTATTGACAAAAGGGGAAAAACGCGGTATCATATGGGTGCGGTTAGCGAAGGCTAATCCTCTTTTTGCGAGACGGGTTAGATGAGACTAATCGAATTTTGAGAAATCAGGTGAATGCTATGACATTGTTGAACGCCGAGCTGGGTAAGGAGTACATGATCCGCTCCATCGAGACCGATGACGACGAGATGGATTCCTTCCTGTTCACCCTGGGCTGCTACGCCGGGGAGCCCATCACGGTGATCTCCCGCCGCCGGGGCACCTGCGTCGTCTCCATCAAGGACGGCCGCTACACCGTCGGCGACGAGCTGGCCGAGTGCATCAAGCTGTACTGAGGAGAAGACGGTCAGTGCGCCGTCCTTTGCTGAGAGGTTAGAAGAAACTAACGAAGAATGTCCAAAACTGCTGTCTGAAAAGAGGAGGAACCCCCAATCATGAGAATTGCTTTTGCAGGCAATCCCAATTCCGGCAAGACCACCATGTTCAACGCCCTGACGGGCCGCAACGAGAAGGTGGGCAACTGGGCCGGTGTTACCGTTGACAAGAAAGAAGCACCCATCAAGAGCGCGTATTCCGGCGGCCAGGAGCTGATCGCCGTGGATCTGCCCGGTGCCTACTCCATGTCTCCGTTCACATCCGAGGAGACCATCACCAGCTCCTACGTCCGGGAAGAGCAGCCCGATGCCATCATCAACATCGTGGACGCAACCAACCTGAGCCGCTCCCTGTTCTTCACCACCCAGCTGCTGGAGCTGGGGGTGCCCGTGGTGGTGGCTCTGAACAAATCCGACGTCAACAAGAAGAAAAATACAAAGATCGACGCAAGGCGGCTGGGCGAGAAGCTGGGCTGTCCGGTCATCGAGACCGTCTCCACCGATTCCGACAATGACGACCTGGCGGAGGTCATCAAGGCCGCTGTGCAGCTCAAGGGCAGGGGCCAGAAGGCTCCCTACGTCCAGGGCGACATCGACCTGACCGACAGAGCCGCCGTTGTCGAGGCCGACAAGAAGCGGTTCGCCTTCGTCAATAAGATCGTCCGGGAGGTGGAGAGCCGCAAGGTGCTGACCCGGGATTTCGGTGTTCAGGATAAGATCGACGAGATCCTGACCAACAAGTGGTTCGGCCTGCCCATCTTCGCGGGCATCATGTTCCTGGTCTTCGATATCTCCCAGTCTTCTCTGGGCCCCTGGATCGCCGACTGGTTCACCGGGCTGATCGATGCCTTCGGCGAGCAGGTGGCCGGGATGCTGGAGGGTGCCAATCCCCTGCTGGCCTCCATGCTGGTGGACGGTGTCATCGGCGGCGTCAGTGCCGTCGTGGGCTTCCTGCCCCTGGTCATGGTCATGTATTTCCTGATCGCCCTGCTGGAGGACTGCGGCTACATGGCCCGGGCCACCATCGTCCTGGATCCCATCTTCAAGCGGGTGGGCCTGTCCGGCAAGTCCGTCATCCCCTTCGTCATCGGCACCGGCTGCGCCATCCCCGGCGTCATGGCCTGCCGCACCATCCGCAATGAGCGGGAGCGCAAGGCCACCGCCATGCTGGCTCCCTTTATGCCCTGCGGCGCGAAGCTGCCCGTCATCGCCCTGTTTGCAGGAGCCTTCTTCGATGATGCAAGCTGGGTGGGCACCCTGATGTACTTTGTGGGCATCCTGGTGATCCTGGTGGGCGCGCTGATCGTCAACCGGATCGCCGGTCACCGCAACCGCAAGTCCTTCTTCATCATGGAGCTGCCCGAGTATAAGCTGCCCTCCCTGAAGCGGGCCTTTATCTCCATGCTGGGCCGGGGCTGGGCCTACATCGTCAAGGCCGGTACCATCATCCTGCTGTGCAACTTCATCGTCCATGTGATGCAGACCTTCGACTGGAGCTTCCAGGTGGTGGAGGAGGGCATGGAGAACACCTCCATCCTGGCCACCATCGCAAATCCCTTCGCCTACGTGCTGATCCCCATCGTGGGCTACCACGCCTGGCAGCTGGCCGCCGCCGCCGTCACCGGCTTCATCGCCAAGGAGAACGTGGTGGGCACCCTGGCCGTCTGCTACGGCATCTCCAACCTGATCGACACCGAGGCTCTGGAGATGGCCTCCGGCGCGGGCTCTGAGGTCGCCGCCGTCTTCGGCATGACCAAGGCTGCCGCCCTGGCCTACCTGATGTTCAACCTGTTCACGCCCCCCTGCTTCGCGGCCATCGGTGCCATGAATTCCGAGATCAGGGATCGCAAGTGGCTCTTCGGCGGCATCGCATTGCAGCTGGCCACCGGTTACACCATCGGCTTTGTGGTTTACCAGCTGGGCACGCTCCTGACTGAGGGCCATCTGGGCGCGGCCTTCGTCCCCGGTCTGATCGCCGTCGCCGCCATCGTGGCCGTCATTGGCTACCTGTGCGTGAACGCCGACAGAAAGCGCGAAAAAGAGCGCGCAATGAGGAGATAAGCCTATGGATATTCTGATTATTGCCATCCTTGCCGCCATCCTGGGCGGTGCGGGCTATGCCATCCACCGCTCCAAAAAGGCCGGCAAAAAATGTATCGGCTGTCCCGACAGCGGCTGCTGCGGCGGGTGCGGCGGATGCGGAAGATAAGAAACCAGGCCTGCTTCGGCAGGCCTGGTTTAATGAATAATGAATATTGAATGATGAAGAATGAATAATTATGGTGTCCCTTGCGGGACATATTAAAATTAAATCATTTTCGTCAGAAAATACCTCAATTATTCATTATTCACTATTCATCATTCATTAAATCCCCTGCTGCGCAAGCAGCAGGGGATTTGCATTACGGTGTGGTCTCGGTGGGCATCTCCGCTGCGGTGCTGGGCTCGGTGGGGGGAGGAGGGGGAGCCTCCACCCGGGCGATGATCTTGTCCCGGGACTTGTAGCGGGAGGTGGCCTCGTAGGTCGACGAGATCAGCTTGTCGGTGGCCTTGTCGAACTTCTGGCGGTAGGACTTGACGGTGCGGCCGGTGTAGGCGGTCTGGATGACCTCGCCGTCCTTGTAGCCCTCCTTGTTGTCGTACTTGAAGTCCTGGTAGACCACCTTGCCCTCGGTGGGGCCCTCGACGGTCTCGTAGGTCATCTTGACATAGTAGTCCTTGGTGTCAGTGCCGATGAGCTTCACGTGCACCTGGCCGCCGGAGACACTGGCCTCGATGCGGATGGGGTAGTCGGTGTTGTTTTTGAACTTGAAGTCCAGGGAGCCCCAGCTGACGGTGGCATCCATGCCGTAGGGCATGTAGCTGACCATGAAGCCGTGGGCGGTGCGCTCCACGATCTCCAGATCGGCCTTCAGGCAGGCGTAGTAGAGGGTGGAGGACACCTGACAGATGCCGCCGCCGATGGTCTCCACGCTCTTGCCGGCAGAGTAGGCACCGGCGGGCTTGTAGCCCTTCTCCTCGGTGCGCTTGCCCAGGGTCTCGTTGTAGGAGAAGGTCTCGCCGGGGCGGATCAGCTTGCCGTTGATGGCCTTGCAGGCCAGCTTCAGATTGGTGTTCCGGTTGGAATCATTGGTGTGATTGGTGGAGACGGAGCCCAGCACATCCTGGAAGAGGGTGGCGTCGATGGCTTCCTTGGTCAGCGCTGCGGGGATATAGGCGAAGGGGACGGTGACGGTCTGGCCCTCACCGGCAGCCTCCACCTGTGCCTTCAATGCCTCCAGATCGAAGCCGTAGCCCAGCACTTCCTGGGTGATGGAATAGTCGGTCTCGTCCAGGATGGCATCGACGGGGGCGATGGTATGCTCGGCATACAGGGCGTCCAGATCCAGCGCCTCGGGCTCCACCACATCGTAGGCGAAGTCAAAGGGGGTAAAGTCGTTGGCGTAATAGGCATCCAGAATGGCCTGCATCAGTGCGTCGGTGTTCAGACTGTGCTCGGGGGTGCCCAGGGTGATGGTCAGCTGCTTGTGCACCACATCGGTCTTTTCCTGTGCCTTCTTGTAGGTCAGGTTCAGGTCGGGGGTCTCGCCGTTGACGGTGACGGACGCCTGGGTCAGGGAGCTGGCAGCCGCTGCGGCGGCCCGCTCCAGGGTTTCCCGGATGGCATCCTCGTTCAGGGTCATGCAGCTGCGCACATCCGGCTCGAAGCTGGTCAGCGCGGCCTGGGTCTTGGCCTGGGTGTTCTCCCAGCGGCTGCCGCCCCGGCCGTAGTCGTAAGCAAGCTTCACCAGGGCGTCCACATCCACCGCCGCGCCGGTGTCGGTGGGGGTCAGAGCCAGGGTGACATCGGGCAGATTCACCACCATGGTCTGAACGGGATAGGTCTGGTCGGTCAGGGAATGGAGGGTGGCGGCGGCATCCTCGGGGGTCAGACCACCCAGATCCACGCCGTAGACGAAGACATTGGGGTAGATCAGGCCGTCATCCTTGGTATAGTCGAAGAACCACCAGGTGCCCAGCCCGATGGCGAGCACCAGCACCGCTGCCACGATGACCAGGGAGGTGGTGCGGATCTTTTTATGATTGTCGGGGGAGGGATTTGCGGCATCGACGGAGTCCTGATAGAGCTGCTCCAGCTCGGCGTTCTCGTCGAAGTCTTTTTTCTTTTTCACGGGATCACTCCTTTTCTCCGCGGGAGAAGATACGCTATCATATTACCACAAATTAGCAGGAATGCAATCCTGTTTTGTGGTTTTCAGAAAGAATTCAGAACTTAAGTGCTGCCGCAGAGCGTACGGTACTTTTCAACGAAGACCTTGCTCTGCTTCAGGGAGTCGACCTTGGGGCTGAGCTTCAGGCGCAGGGTGGGAACCTTGGCGCTGGCCACGAACTGGACGCGCTTCTGGTAGTCCGCATCCGAACAGATTTTGCTGACGGCGTCGAAGTTCAGCTCTGCCAAAGTGAACCAGATTTCGCCGCTCTTCTGGCGGATGTCGGTGATGGCGCATTCCTTGGCCTTGGCGCGGAGCAGGGCGATGTCCACCAGATTCAGCACGCCCTTGGGGGGCTCGCCGTAGCGGTCGACGATCTCGTCGAGCAGGTCGTCGGCATCCTCGTCGGAGCGGATGGCGGCCATGCGGCGGTACAAGTCCATGCGCTCCTCGCCCCGCTCCACATAGTCTTTGGCGATGTTGGCGGTGACATTCAGGTCGGCGGTGCATTCGGGTGCCTTGGGGGCTTCGCCCTTCTCTTCCAGGACGGCCTCGTCCAGGAGCTTCAGGTACATGTCATAGCCCACGCTCATCATGTGGCCGGACTGCTCCGCGCCCAGCAGATTGCCCGCGCCGCGGATCTCCAGGTCGCGCATGGCGATTTTGAAGCCGGAGCCGAATTCCGCAAAATCCCGGATGGCGGCCAGACGCTTCTCGGCCACCTCGGAGAGGGACTTGTCGGGCTTGTACGTGAAGTAGGCGTAGGCATGGCGGGTGGAGCGGCCCACCCGTCCCCGGAGCTGGTGGAGCTGGGAAAGACCGAAGCGGTCGGCGTTTTCGATGATGAGGGTGTTGGCGTTGGGGATGTCCAGGCCGGTCTCGATGATGGTGGTGCAGACCAGACACTGGATCTCACCGGCGGCCATGGCGGTCATGACCTCGCCCAGAGCCTCCTCGCCCATCTTGCCGTGGGCCACGGCCACCTGGAGTCCGGGGATCCGCCGCACCAGGGCGGATGCCACCTGGTCGATGGTCTCCACCCGGTTGTGCAGATAATAGACCTGACCGCCGCGCTCGACTTCGCGCCGGATGGCATCGTCGAGGATGGCGGTGTTGTGCTCCATGACGTAGGTCTGGACAGGGTAGCGGTCGGCGGGGGGCTCCTCGATGGTGGACATGTCCCGGATGCCGGAGAGGGCCATGTTCAGGGTGCGGGGAATGGGGGTGGCGGAGAGGGTCAGCACGTCCACGCCCTTGGAGATCTCCTTCAGCCGCTCCTTGTGGCTGACGCCGAAGCGCTGCTCCTCGTCCACGATCAGCAGACCCAGATCCTTGAATTCCACGCTCTTTTGCAGCAGCTTGTGGGTGCCGATGATGAGGTCGACCGCGCCGGAGCGGAGCTTGTGGAGGGTGGTCTTCTGCTGGGCAGGGGTACGGAAGCGGCTGAGGACATCGATGTTCACGGGGAAGCCGCGGAAGCGGGAGATGGCGGTCTGGTAGTGCTGCTGGGCAAGAACCGTGGTGGGGACGAGGATCGCCACCTGCTTGTTGTCCATGATGGCCTTCATGACGGCGCGCAGAGCGACCTCCGTCTTGCCGAAGCCCACATCGCCGCAGAGGAGCCGATCCATGGGGATGGGGGACTCCATATCGGATTTGATATCCGCGATGCAGCGCAGCTGATCGTCGGTCTCGGCGTAGGGAAAATTGTCCTCGAACTCATTCTGCCAGGGGGTGTCGGCGGCGAAGGCGTAGCCCTCCTGCCGCTTCCGGGCGGCGTAGAGCTTGATGAGCTGGGCGGCCATGTCCTTGGCAGCTTTTCTGGCCTTGGCCTTGGTCTTCTGCCAGGTCTCGGTGCCCATTTTGTTCAGGCGGACGGTGGTGTCTTCGCCGCCGTTGCCAATGTATTTGCTGACCAGATCCAGCTGGGTGGCGGGGACGAAGAGCACATCGGTGCCCGCGTAGGCGATTTTAATGTAGTCCTTCACCGCACCGTCAATCTTCATCTGCTCCATGGCGACAAAGCGGCCGATGCCGTGGTGGTCGTGAACCACCAGGTCGCCGGGCACCAGGTCGGTGAAGGAGTTCAGCTTCTGGCGGTTCGTCGCGCCGGACTTCTTGGGCTTGCGCTTGACCTCGCCCCGGCTCAGGAGCTGACCTTCCGTCAGGACAGCCAGCTTGGCGTCGGGATACTCCATGCCGTATGGGATGGTGCCCTCGGCCAGCAGGATCTGGCCGGGCTTGGGCATGGAGGTCAGGGGGATGCAGAGGAAGGCGGAGAGATTCTTGCCCCGGAGCATCTCCTGGAGCATCTCGGCGCGCATCCGGGTGCCGCAGAGCACCAGTGTGGCGAACTCATGCCGCTGGTAGTGGGCAAGGTCAGAAGCAGCGGTCTCCAGGTTGCCGCCGTAGCCCGGGAGCTGCTTGGCGGTCATGGGCAGCAGCTGCTTCGGCGGGCAGTCCTCGGGGTAGGCGGTGCCGCCGAAGGTGTCCACATAGACCACCGTCCTGCCCCGGAGATTTGCGCAGAAATCCTCCCATTGGCAGACATAGTCGCAGAGCTCACCGGCGATCAGGCCGGTCTGGAGCATGGAGTCCAAGCCCATGCCCACCTCCTCGATCCGGGTGCGGGCGGCGCGGTGGAGATTACTTTGGTCGCAGAGGACGACGATGGCATCCGCCGGGAGATAGTCCATGGCGGTGGCGTATTCGGGATAGATCAGAGCCATGTACCGGTCGGAGGCCGGGTGGCTCATGCCGTTTTCGTATTTTTCCAGGTCGGCGGTCAGGGTGGCCAGAAGCTTTTCGTTGGGGTTCTTCCGCCGCTTCTGGCGGGAGATGAGCTTCCGGATATCGGCGCACAGGCCGGAGATGCCCTCCGGGTGGAGCCGGGGCTGGGTCTCGCCCACGGGCAGGACGACGACGGAATCCGCATTGTCGGTGCGCCGCTGGGTGTCCGGGTCGAAATAGCCCATGGTGTCCAGCTCGTCTCCGAAGAACTCGGCCCGGAAGGGCCGGTCGGCGGCGGGGGAGTAGATGTCCACGATGCCGCCGCGAACAGCGAACTGGCCGGGGCCCTCCACCAGGTGTGAGCGGGAGTAGCCCGCGTGGGTCAGCTTTTCCAGCAGCTCCTCCAGGGGGTACTCCTGACCGACCTCCAGGGTGAAGGCGGCCTTGTTCAGCACGGCGGGGGGGATGGTACGCTGGGAGAGGGACTCCCAGGTCAGGATTTGAAGCTTTGTTTGTCCGTTCGAAAGGGCATAGAGCTGGCTCAGCCGCTTCTGCTCCCAGGCGCGGCTGACCACGGCGGTGTCATACAGGGTCAATTCCCGGCTGGGCAGCACCGGGGCGGTCTCGCCCAGGAAGGCGGAGAGCTCCTGCTGGATGCGCTTGGCGGTCATGTCGTCCTGACAGACGACCACCAGAGGCCGGTCGAACTCGTGGCGCAGTCCCGCCACCAGATGGCTCCGGTTGATCTGGCCGAGGCCGGTGACGGCAGCGGGCTCATTCCGGCTGACGGATTTCAGAAGAAGCTGATATTCAGGGATGTTTTTCAGAAAAGAGAGAAGTTTTTCCATAGTATACCTCGCAGGAAAAAGAGAACACGTCATTGCGAGCCAGTGCGCACACTGGCGTGGCAATCCCGTGGATGACCTAGTTGCTTCGATAGAACATACCGCAAGATCGACGGGATTGCCACGTCGCCTTCGGCTCCTCGCAATGACGTGCTTTTTCTCCACGCCAGAACGCGGAAAGGGGAAATTTTCCCCTTTCCGTGATTATATGACGATATTCGGTTAAGCCTTCCCGCTGTAGCGGTTGCTGGCCTCGGCGATGCCCTTGTCGATGATGCACAGGGCGGCATCGGCAGCCCGGTCGATGGCGGGGGCCAGGGCCTTTTCCTCCTGGGGGTCGAAGGTGGAGAGCACCCAGTCCGCCAGATCGAAGTCGGGATGGGGCTTGGCACCCACGCCGATCTTCACCCGGGGGAAGTCCTGGGAGCCCAGCTCCTGGATGATGGACTTGATGCCGTTGTGTCCGCCGGCGGAGCCGTCCTTGCGCAGCCGCAGGCGGCCCGGCTCCAGGGAGATGTCGTCAAAGAGGACGATGATCCGCGCTGGAGGGATCTTGAAAAAGGCGGACAGCTGCAGCACGCTGCGGCCGGAGAGGTTCATATAGGTCTGGGGCTTCAGCAGAAAGAGCTTGCCGCCGTCCATATTCACCTGGGCGTAGAGCCCCTGGAATTTCAGCTTGTCGATCTTGA
Source organism: Oscillospiraceae bacterium (assembly GCA_015067895.1). The sequence goes on from SVLP01000006.1 coordinate 78,406, forward strand.
CATGCAGCTTCTCGGCAATGCGGTCAATGGCCCGGAAGCCTGCATTGTGGCGGGTCTTCTCATATTCCCGGCCCGGATTGCCCAGGCCGACGATGAGCCAGTTTGTCTGTTCTTTCATAGTATGAATTCCTTAAGCACATAATATTTCATGATAAATAATACCACAAATTATTGGAAAAGCAACCATTTTTTTCAAATCCTTTGTAGGGAACGGGCATTGACCGTTCCGCAGTATAACCCGCGGGCGGAATACCTTAGTTACAAGTATTGACATTGTCCTAAAGAAATAAATAAGAGCAAATCTACATCGTAGGCAGATTTGCTCTTATTTATTTACTATGGGATTATCTGTTCTTTCTAATAAGTAATCTACGGATACTTTATGAAAATCCGCAATTTTACAAAGAGTCGTTGTAGGTATGTCAATGTCACCGCGTTCATAATTACTATAAACCCGTTGACTACAAGACAAAATCTCCCCCATTTTTGCTTGCGACAAATCCTTATCCTCCCTCAAATCTCGGATTCTACGATAATAAGGCATGACTACACCAACCATCAATAAGATGTCAATATTATATCCTAGAAAGATTTTCGCTATTACTTTTTAGCGAAGAATTCGCTATTGACTTCTAGTGAAAATTTCGCTAAAATGATAATCAGAACAGGGGTGGACGATCACAAAATAAGTACACAATTAAGCAAGTAGACATTATTCATTTCTATACTTAATGAAAGGGAGGAACTATGTATGTTCGAAACAATTGGAACACTATTAACCATCGCTTTTTGGGCAGTAACAATTTTCTTGTTGGTGGGTGGGGTTATTTTAATTATTGATAAGCTCCGCAATGGAAATGGATGGGATAAGGTCAAGGTCGTTATTGCAATAATTGCAGGAATTTTCACATTTTCCAAAGTGTCTACTTGGCTCGACAGCATACCGTGGGCTCTGCTATTTACTGGCTGTGTTCTTGGCCTTGTTCTGGGAGATTCCTCTGATAAGGAGAAATCGTACCGGCGCAGAGAGAAAGAATATGGCCTAAGTGATGCAATTATTGATACATATTGCGAGTACAATCTCACTAAAGCAGCAGTAAAAGATGCTATCCGTGAGTCGAAAAAGTGAGTTCATAGAAAGAACGTATATGCCAATTTCTTGTTTCTAAATCATAATTGTATATGTGGTAGTCCAACCACTCCAATAATATAAAGTGGAGCCGAGGGATCTTTGTACCAAATGTCTGCATAGCAGATGGAAGGTGCGAAGATCCCTCGTTTCATGTGTCGGCGTGTTGCACGGATTCGCCGGAGTGCATTCCGTGGGGCAGGTGGTACCGCGGAACGGTCGATGCCCGTTCCCTACGTTGCGTGTCGGAAGAATTTATATTTTCGAAATTTTGTTTGAAAATTCTTGTTGCGTACTTTGCTGTATCATGGTATAATATAGAGTACGAAAGAATCTGAAAACCGAGGTGAGCGTTTATGAATGATACCATCCGCGTCAAGGGTGCGCGGGAGAATAACCTCAAGAATATTGATCTGACCATTCCCAGAGACAAGCTGGTGGTCTTTACCGGACTTTCCGGCTCCGGAAAGTCCAGCCTGGCCTTTGATACCATCTATGCCGAGGGTCAGCGGCGGTATGTGGAGAGCTTGAGCAGCTACGCCCGGATGTTCCTGGGCCAGATGGACAAGCCCGATGTGGACTCCATCGACGGCCTTTCTCCGGCCATTTCCATCGACCAGAAGACCACCTCCAAGAACCCCCGCTCCACCGTGGGCACGGTCACGGAGATTTACGACTATCTGCGCCTTCTGTGGGCCCGGGTGGGTGTGCCCCACTGCCCCAAGTGCGGACGGGAGATCGCCCGGCAGACCATCGACCAGATCGTGGATCGGATCGAAGCTCTGGGGGAGGGCACCCGGTTCGTGGTGCTGAGCCCCATCGTCCGGGGCAAGAAGGGCGAGCATGTCAAAGTTTTCGAGGACGCCCGGAAGCAGGGCTTCGCGAGAGTCCGGGTGGACGGCATCCTCTATGACCTGACCGAGAGCATCAAGTGCGAGAAGAACAAGAAGCACACCATCGAGCTGGTGGTGGATCGTCTGGTGCTGAAGGAGGGGCAGCGCCGCCGTCTGACCGACTCCATCGAGACCGCCTGCGCTCACTCCGGCGGCCTGGTCACCATCCAGCTTCCCAAGACTGAGGAGGAGCTGACCTTTTCCCAGAATTACGCCTGCGACGACTGCGGCATCTCCATGTCCGAGCTGGAGCCCCGCATGTTTTCCTTCAACAATCCCGCCGGAGCCTGTCCCCACTGCACGGGTCTGGGCTTCCAGCTGGTGGCCGACCCTGACCTGGTCATCCCCGACAAGAGCAAGTCCATCTTCGAGGGCGCGATCCAGGTCTCCGGCTGGCAGAGTGCCCGGACGGACAGCGTCTTCCGGATGTATTTCGAGGCCCTGGCCCAGAAGTACCACTTCGACCTGAGCGTCCCCGTGAAGGATCTGAGCAAGGAGGCTCTGGACATCATCCTCTACGGCACCAAGGGCGAAAAGCTGCGCATGACCTACAATCGCGGCAACGGCTTCGGTGTGCTGGAGCAGCCCTTCGAGGGTATCATGAACAACATCTCCCGCCGGTATAAGGAGACCCAGTCCGACTCCGCCCGGAAGGAGCTGGAGGAGTGCATGTCCACCGCCCCCTGCCCCCACTGCCACGGCGATCGCCTGTCTGACATCGCCAGAGCCGTCACCGTGGGCGGCATCGGCATCATGGATTTTTGCCGCATGAGCGTCAAGGATGCCCTGGCCTTTGTGGAAAACCTCCACCTGGAGGGCAATATGGCAACTGTGGCGGAACAAATCCTCCGGGAGATCCGTTCCCGTCTGCAATTTTTGGCAGATGTGGGTCTGCAGTATCTGACCCTCTCCCGCTCCAGCGGAACACTGTCCGGCGGCGAGAGCCAGCGCATCCGTCTTGCCACCCAGATCGGTTCGAGCCTGATGGGTGTGCTGTATATCCTGGACGAGCCCAGTATCGGCCTGCATCAGCGGGACAACGACAAGCTGCTCGGCACCCTGAAGAGCCTGCGGGATCTGGGCAATACCCTGATCGTCGTGGAGCACGACGAGGATACCATGCGGGCTGCTGACTTCATCGTGGACGTTGGCCCCGGCGCGGGCAGCCACGGCGGCGAGATCGTGGCGGCGGGTACGCTGGAGGATATCCTGAATTGTGAAAATTCTGTCACCGGACAGTATCTGTCCGGTGTGAAGAAGATCCCCGTGCCCTCTGCCCGGCGCACCGGAAACGGCAAGGTGCTGGCAGTCCGGGGGGCGGAGGAGAATAACCTGAAGCAAATCGATGTGGAAATTCCTTTGGGTACCCTGACCTGCGTCACCGGCGTCTCCGGCTCCGGCAAGTCGAGCCTTGTCAACCAGGTGCTCAACCGGACGCTGCTGGGCAGGCTGAACCACGCCCGCACCCGGCCTGGAAAGTGCCGCTGCGTGGAGGGACTGGAGCACCTGGACAAGGTCATCGACATCGACCAGAGCCCCATCGGCCGGACACCCCGGTCGAACCCGGCCACCTACACAGGGCTCTTCAACGACATCCGCGACCTCTTCGCCTCCACCAACGACGCGAAGATCCGGGGCTACGGCCCGGGCCGCTTCAGCTTCAACGTCAAGGGCGGCCGCTGCGAGGCCTGCTCCGGTGACGGTCTGGTGAAGATCGAGATGCACTTCCTGGCGGACGTCTACGTCCCCTGCGAGGTCTGCAAGGGCAAGCGGTACAACCGGGAGACCCTGGAGGTCAAGTACAAGGGCAAGGACATCGCCCAGGTTCTCGACATGACTGCCGAGGAGGCTGTGGAATTTTTCGAAAACCTGCCCAAGATCCGGAGAAAGGCCCAGACCATGGTGGAGGTTGGCCTGGGCTACGTGAAGCTGGGCCAGTCCAGCACCACCCTCTCCGGCGGCGAGGCCCAGCGGGTCAAGCTGGCAACAGAGCTGGCGCGCACCGCCACGGGACGCACCATCTATATCCTGGACGAGCCCACCACCGGTCTTCACGCCGCCGATGTCCACAAGCTCATTGAAGTTCTGCAGCAGCTTGTCGACGCAGGCAACACGGTGCTGGTCATCGAGCACAACCTGGACGTCATCAAGACCGCTGACCACATCATCGATCTGGGCCCCGAGGGCGGTGACGGCGGCGGCTATGTGGTCGCGGCGGGCACCCCCGAGGAGGTGGCCAAGGTCGAGGGCAGCTATACAGGTCAGTATTTGAAGGCGTATTTATAATGTAGAAGCACCCCGCATTTGCGGGGTGCGTGGGATTCAATCCTGATAGAATTCCGGGGGCAGCACATCGCTGAGCTCGACGCGCATCGCGTCCCGCTCGCCGCAGTAGCTGAGGGATTTGCGGGGGGAGCGGACATTCTGGGTATCCTGCCGCTGGGGGATGCTCAGCTGTACCAGCGTCCCGCCCTCGGGGGGCTGGACGATCATGGCGCTGCCCCGGTGGGCGGCGGCGGTCTCCCGAACCAGGCTCAGGCCCAGACCCATGCCGCTGCGTCCGTCCTCGATGCCCGGCTCCCGGCGGAAGCGGGTGAAGGAGGCCAAGGTTTGACTGCCATTGTCGCCGGAGTCCCACAGGGTGATGATGCACCGGCGGTTCCTCAGAGCCAGCTTCAGCTCGATGGTACCGCCCGTTGCGGCGAATTTCAGAGAATTGGACAGCAGATTGTGGATGGCCCGGGTCAGCATGGCGGCGTCCACCAGCGTGTAGACCGGTGCGGGGTGGGGCGTGAAGGTGAACCGGAAGCCCAGCGCTTCGCAGGCGGGCAGGGCCTTGTCCCAGAGCTCATGGAGCAGGGCGTTCAGCTCCAGCATCTCCAGCCGGGGCGCGTTCTGGGGAGTCATGTTCCCCACCAGCCGCAGCAGCCGATAGAGCTCCCGGTTGATCCGGGCGTGGGTGGGATCGTCCTCCGACTCCGCCCGAAGCTGGTCGAAGAGGGCCATCACATTGCCCAGGGGCTCCCGCAGCTCCATGGCCGCCAGGGCCAGCAGCTGCTGCTCGGCGTCGGTCTGGTCGGCGTCCAGGGTGAAGATGTGCCTGCCCGATACATTCGTGACACTGGCCCCCTTGCTCTGGCCGCACAGCTCCAGGGTCAGGTACAGACAGCCATCCTGAAACTCGGCATAATCCTCCCGGCCCGCCGCGATCAGCGGCTCCACCGGGTCGCCCGGGGCGATCTGGTAGGAAAGGGCGGCATTGTTGGCGGCGCGGATGACGCCCTCCTCCGCACAAAAGGCGGGGCGGCCCATCAGCTCCAGCATCTGTTTGATCTGCTCCATGGTCTGTCCTTTCCCGGCTGTCCGATTTTTTTCGACCTTACACTGTCATTCTTATTGTACCGTTTTTTCTCCAAAATGCAAGAAAAAAGAGGTGAGCCTATTTTGTCCATCCACACTTCCCACAGAAAGCGGGTGAAGGAGCGGTTCCGCATCGAGGGACTGGAGGGCTTCGACGAAGTCCACGCCCTGGAGCTGCTGCTCTTCTACGCCATCCCCCAGGGGGATGTGAATCCCCTGGCCCACAGACTTCTGGAGCATTTCGGCAACCTGCGGCAGGTGTTGGAGGCTCCCACCGAGCAGCTTCTGGCTGTGGACGGGGTGGGAGAGCACACCGCCGTGCTGCTGGGCCTGGTCAAGGGCCTGGCGCAGAAGTATCTCATCAGCGAGGACAAGGACATCAAAGTCCTGCGGACGCTGGAGGAATGCAGCCGTTACCTGATGGATCGGTTCGTGGGCCGTCGGGACGAGACGGTGCTGCTGCTGTGCCTGGACGCCAGACGCAAGATCCTGGCCTGCCGGGTCATCAGCGAGGGCAGCGTCAACTCCGCCGAGGTCAGCACCCGCAAGGTGGTGGAGGCGGCCCTGACACTGAACGCCACCAGCGTTGTCCTGGCCCACAACCACCCCAGCGGCATCGCCGTGCCCAGCATGGAGGACATCGTCACCACCCGCCGGATGGCCATGGCTCTGGATGCCGTGGGCGTGATGCTGGAGGATCACATCGTGGTGGCGGACAGGGATTATGTTTCCCTGCGGGAATCCAATTATTACGACCCGGATGATTGCCGGCTGATGGTGTGAGGAGGTATTATGGACAGATTCAAGCTCGTATCCGACTATAAGCTCTCCGGCGATCAGCCCGAGGCGGTGGCGAAGCTCAGCTATGGCGTGGATATCGGTCTGCGGGAGCAGGTTTTGCTGGGTGTCACCGGCTCCGGCAAGACCTTCACCATGGCCTCCGTCATTGAGAAGGTCAACAAGCCCACATTGGTGCTGGCCCACAACAAGACCCTGGCCGCCCAGCTCTGCTCCGAGTTCCGGGAGTTCTTCCCGGACAACGCCGTGGAGTATTTCATTTCCTACTACGACTATTATCAGCCCGAGGCCTACATCGCCCACACGGATACCTACATCGAGAAGGATGCCTCCGTCAACGAGGAGATCGACCGGCTCCGCCACAGTGCCACCTCCGCCCTCTTTGAGCGGCGGGACGTGATCGTGGTCAGCTCGGTGAGCTGCCTGTACGGTCTGGGCGACCCCATCGATTATAAGTCCATGGTGGTGTCATTGCGCGTGGGCAACGAGTATCCCCTGGACTCTGTGCTCAAAAAGCTGACGGAGATCCGCTATGAGCGTAACGACATCGATTTCTCCCGAAACAAGTTCCGGCTCCGGGGCGACACCCTGGAAGTTTACCCCGCCTACTGGTCGGGCAGGGCCATCCGGGTGGAGTTCTTCGGGGACGAGGTGGACAGGATCAGCGAGATCAACGCCGTCACCGGCATGGCCGAGCGGTACCTCGACCATGTTGCCATTTATCCTGCCAGCCATTATGTGGCTTCTTCGGAAAAGCTCCACCGGGCCATGATGGACATCCGCCGGGAGTGCGACGAGCAGGTGGCCTTCTTCCGGGCCCAGAACAAGCTGGTGGAGGCCCAGCGCATCGCCCAGCGGACGGCCTACGACCTGGAGATGCTCACCGAGATCGGCTTCTGCAACGGCATCGAGAATTACTCCCGGGTCATCCAGGGCCGGGCACCGGGCACCCCGCCCACGACCCTGCTGGACTATTTCCCCAAGGATTTTCTCATGTTCATCGACGAGAGCCACGTGACCCTGCCCCAGACCCGGGCCATGTACGCCGGTGACCGCAGCCGCAAGGACGCGCTGGTCAACTACGGCTTCCGGCTGCCCTCGGCCTACGACAACCGTCCCCTGAATTTCCAGGAATTCGACTCCAAGCTCAATCAGGTCATCTATGTCTCTGCCACCCCCGCCGAGTACGAGCGTACCCGGTCGAGTCAGACCGTGGAGCAGGTGATCCGTCCCACGGGACTGCTGGATCCCATCGTGGAGGTGCGGCCCATCGACGGCCAGATCGACGACCTGATCGGCGAGATCAACGCCCGCACCGCCAAAAACGAGCGGGTGCTGGTGACTACCCTGACCAAGAAAATGGCCGAGGATCTGACCAGCTACTTCCAGAAGGCGGGGATCAAGGTGCGCTACATGCACTCGGACATCGCCGCCATGGAGCGCATGGAGATCATCCGGGATCTGCGGATGGCGAAATTCGATGTGCTGGTGGGCATCAATCTGCTCCGCGAGGGTCTTGACCTGCCCGAGGTCAGTCTGGTGGCCATTCTGGACGCGGACAAGGAGGGCTTCCTGCGCAGCGAGACCAGCCTGATCCAGACCATCGGCCGCGCCGCCCGAAATGCCGAGGGAAAAGTCATCATGTATGCCGACACCGTGACGCCCTCCATGCGGGCCGCCATCGACGAGACCGCCCGCCGCAGGGAAATTCAGGATGCCTATAACAAGCGAAACGGCATCGTCCCCAAGACCGTCATCAAGTCCGTCCGGGATCTGATCGAGATTTCCACGCCCACCGCCGAGCGCAAGAGCCGCACCGGCGTGAAGATGACCAAGGCCGAGAAGGAACGGGAGATCGCCCGTCTGGAGAAGCAGATGAAGGAGGCCGCCCGGATGATGGAGTACGAGTACGCCGCTGTGCTCCGGGATCAGATCATCGAGCTGAGAGGCAAATGAGGCCGCAAAAAGCCCGCCGGGGTTCCGGCGGGCTTTCAGCATGTCGAAAAACCCCTTGCCTCCCCCATTTATGGGGGAGGTGTCGCGATGGGTTCGGGCAAAGCCCGGAGCCATCGTGACGGAGGGGGTCTGCCCGTTTTTCTGCGAAAAACGGGATTTTCCGAATATTTGCGCTGCAAATATTCGGACTCCCCCCGCCCTTCGGGCACCCCCCTCGTAAACGCGGGGGGCAAGAAAACCACCTTTCAGACTGTCGAAAAACCCCTTGCCTCCCCCATTTATGGGGGAGGTGTCGCGATGGGTTCGGGCAAAGCCCGGAGCCATCGCGACGGAGGGGGTCTGCCCATTTTTCTGCGAAAAACGGGATTTTCCGAATATTTGCGCTGCAAATATTCGGACTCCCCCCGCCCTTCGGGCACCCCCCTCGTAAACGCGGGGGCAAGAAAACCACCTTTCACGACAGTCTGAAAGCCCGCCGGGGATCCGGCGGGCTTTGCTTATGCATCAGGGTCGTTGTGGAAATTTTCGATGTAATAATCCGAAGCCTTGCTCAGCTCGGAGTTGAACCGATCGTAGCCCCAGCGCTCCGCCAGGGTGGGCAGGTCGGAGAAGAGGTTCACGCCCAGGCCCAACCGGTCACCCTCGATGGTGCAGCCCATGGCCGCCAGGGTGGTGGGGAAGAGGTCAACGCCGCAGTATTCCCGGTTCTTGGTGTTGTCCGACTCCAAAGCGGAGTTGAGGATGCAGTGGTAGACCATGCGCTGGTAGTCTTCGTCGACATTGCGCTGGAAGTAGCCATTGTCCATGGAGAGGTGGTCGCCGGTGATGATGACGGTGGTGTTCTCGTAGAAGGGCTGCTCCTGCAGCCACCGGACAAACTCCAGCACCTGACGGCTGGAGCAGGAGATGGACTGCTCGTAGGTCTCCTCAAATTCATCGGTGCAATAGGCGCACTGATAGCCGCCGATGTGGTGGGTGTCCACGGTGAGCATGGTGAAGGCGAAGGGCTCGTCCTGCTGAGAAATCTCCGTCAGCTCCTGCTTCGCGTACTCGAAGAGGTGCAGATCCTCCATGCCCCACCAGACGAAGTACTTGGGCGGTACGATGCCGTCCTTTCTGGCGGTGTAGATGTCGTAGATGGTATCGGTGCCGTGGGTCTGGTAGTAGGTCTTCCGGCCGCCGAAATTGGCGTCGGAGCCGCAGAGGAAGGAGGTATGGTAGCCCGCGTCATCCAGAATGCCGGTGATGGAGCTTACGCCGGGCAGGAACACGCCGTCGGTGCCGTAGCCGTTTTGCCAGTCGCTGATGCCCTCGGGGGTCTTCAGGGGGATGCCCGCAGTCTGGGCCACGATGGCGCCGATGGTCCAGCTGGCGCCGTTGGTGGCGTGGAAGCCGCCGACACCGTCATTGTGGGAGAAGTTCAGATTGTCTTTTGCCAGCTCGTAGAGCTCCGGGATCAGGTTGACATGGGACGCGCCGCCCAACTCCTCGCTGAGATAGGTCGTCTCCATGGACTCCAGCATGATGTAGACCAGATTCCGCTTTTCCTCGGGGAAGGTGACCTCCACGGTGTCGGGATCCACGTATTCATTTTCATACAGGCGGCTGCGCCAGATCATGTCCCAGATATAGTCCGTCAGCTCCACGTCCACGGCGGCATAGCCGAGCAGGCCGATGGATACGGCAGCACTGGTCACGATGGACACCAGCCCCCGCACCGGGAGCTTGCGCAGCAGCAGAAGGATGGTACAGCTCAGACCCGTGCAGATAACAGCGGGCAGCAGACCCCGGAGCAGGTAGCTCTGCACCAGATCCGACTGGACACCGGACAGGCTGGATTGGAGGGTGAAGAGGATGGAGTCGAAGCCGATGCGGCCGTAGACCGTCACGAACCACCGGGCGGCGAAGAAGCACACGAAGGCCAACGCCAGCAATATGGTGAGCCCGACGGCGGTGGATATGCGGACAGGCCGCCGGGAAGCAGTTTTTGTCATGGGAGGAACCTCCTGAGAAAAAGCTGAAAATGATAAAAAAGCTGCCGAAACGACGCCAAAATCATATCAGATTTCCGGGGCAAAATCAAGGGCGGCAATTCTTAAGTTTTTGTGGAGGAAGGAATGTGCAGCAATATTCTTGCCCCCCGCATTTATGAGGGGGGATGGCCGCAGGCCAGGGGGGAGTCCTCATATTTGCAAAGCAAATATGAGGAAAGCCCGCTTTGCATAGCAAAGCGGGCAGACCCCCTCCGCCCTCGCTACGCTCGGCCACCTGAAGGTGAATTGCCCCGAAGGGGCAAGAGAGGCCACCCTGGGGTGCCCCTATAAATGGGGGAGGCAAGAGGGGTGATTCATTCTTCGATCGGATAAAACCGGGGGCCGTGGTAATCGTTGCGATCCACGTGCTCATTCCACATGGCAGCCGGGCGTACCCAGATGCCCCGCTCACCGTAGAGGGCCTGGTAGACCACCATGTCCTCCATGGTCTCGGAATGCTTCGCCACGTACAGGAGCCGGTACTCGTTGCCCTTGAAGTGGCGGTAAAGGCCGGGCTTCAGCTGAGTCATCCGCGCTCGGAGGAGAGGACGGTGGCGGCGTCGAACATACCCTCGTACCACTCGGGATGCTCTGCCAGGTTGGCGGCGGTGACCACGGTGCGGATCTGGCGGGCGTACTCGGGAGCGGTCATGCCCCAGTTCTCGCCGGAGCCGGTGCCCACGAAGTAGCGGAAGCCGTAGCCGTGGAGAGCGTCATACTTGGAGCCGGAGTAGGCCTCCTGACCCTTGATGTCGCCGCCGGTGGGGTAGACCAGGATGTCGGTCTCGCCCAGAACGGGGGCGATCTCGTCAAACCACTTGGTCATGTCCTCCTCCAGACCGGCCACGCCGAAGTCGGCGTATTCCATGTCGGCGTAGGTGTAGCAGGCGATGTCGTAGCCCTGGGCCCGGAGCTTGTCGGCCACGGCGCGGATGGCGTCGGCCTGATCCAGGGACATACCGAAGAGTCCCTCATAGCCGGAGACGGCGATGGTGGCCCGGGCACCCTCGTAGGAGAAGTCGGGATGCTCCGCCAGGAAGGCGTTCAGGATGGGGATCAGATCGAAGCTGCCCTCGGTCTCGCCCATCAGGCAGGTCAGCTCGCCGTTGGCGTTCACGGTCAGCCGGTCGGCAAAGCCGCCGCTTTTTTCCGTGTGGCTGTAGTAGTTGACGCCCTCCTGGGTCAGGAGGATGGGCTTCTTGCCCTCGGGCAGACGGATGGAGGTGCGGTTGACGCCGACGCTGCCGTCCTCGGCAGTGACGGGCACGGCGAAGTCGCTGAGACTCACCAGCACATAGCCGTTCTCGTAAAGCTGGTTCAGGATCCGGGAGAATTCATCGGTGGTGATGTAATTCTTCTTGTAGCGGCTGCCCCGGTCGGGATCGGCGGCGGCCTTCTCCAGATCGGCAACCAGGGTGCGGAAGCTCAGGTTGGGGATCCGGGCCAGGTCGTCCCAGACCACCAGCTCCGCCAGGGCGGACTTGTAGCTGTTGTACAGGTTCAGAAGCTCGGTGTGGCTGGCCAGACCGCCGGAGTAGCCTGCCAGGGTCTTCATGGCGTTTTCGTAGTCATATTCGGCGGCCATGGCGGCGGCCCGGGACTTCAGAGTCTCGGCCTCCTCCCGCAGCAGCTCGGTGATCCGGTCGCTTTTGGCCTGGGCATCGGCCCGGTCGCGGGCCCGGCCAACGGAGCCGAAGATGAAGGACAGGCACAGCAGACCGGCCACGCCCAGGATGATAAAGGGCAGATACTTCTCCTTGAAGATCTGCTGCTTGCTCTTGCGGCGTTTGGGCCTGGGCACGATGGGCTTGGTCACATCGATCTCGTCGGGGCTGGGTGTATCGGTGACAGGGTGCTCAGGGATCTCAGGGATCACGGGGAGCTCCTGCTCGTTCAGGTTCTGTTCATCCATAGGCAGATACCGCCTTTCTTTGTAAATAGTCTATTCTATTATAGCGGATAGAGGGGAAAATTGCAAGGTGAATTGAGAAATTGGAAAAAGGAACACCCGGTGCAAATTCTCATCTGCATCGGGTGTTTGTCGATATATTTGCTGGTGCAAATTCGATATATGGGCTGCGCCCATTCGATATAGCTTCGCTTCGATATGATAGAAATCCCTTCTCACCCCGCAGGGTATATCGAGTGGACACACATATCGAGCGCGAAGCGCATATCGAAAATCCCGTCAGGGATTTATATCGATCTTTTTAGAATGCGTCGCCCTGCCAGATCATGGCGTCAGCGACCTTCAGGAAGCCGGCGATGTTGGCACCCACGACCAGGTTGCCGGGCATATCCACCTGGGCGGCGGCGTCGGCAGCGGCAGCGTAGATGTTCTTCATGATCTGCTGGAGCTTGGCGTCGACCTCGTCGAAGGTCCAGTTCAGACGCTGGCTGTTCTGGCTCATCTCCAGACCGGAGGTGGCGACACCGCCGGCGTTGGCAGCCTTGGCGGGGCCGAAGGGGATGCCGGCGTCCTGGAAGGCCTTGGTGGCGTCCAGGGTGCAGGGCATGTTGGCACCCTCGCAGACGTACTTGACACCGTTTGCGATCAGGGCGTTGGCGGACTCCAGATCGATCTCATTCTGGGTGGCGCAGGGCAGGGCGATGTCGCACTTGACCGTCCAGATGTTCTTGCAGCCGGGGGTGAAGGTGGCGGTGGGGACGTAGTCCAGATAGGTGTTGATCCGGGCGCGCTTGACCTCCTTGATCTCCTTGATGACCTTGTAGTCGATGCCGTTGGGATCGTAGATGTAGCCGGAGGAGTCGGACATGGCCACGACCTTGCCGCCCAGCTGGGTGGCCTTCTGGTTGGCGTAGGTGGCGACATTGCCGGAGCCGGAGATGACCACGGTCTTGCCCTCGAAGGAGTCGCCGTTGGCCTTCAGGATCTCGTTGGTGAAGTAGCACAGACCGTAGCCGGTGGCCTCGGTACGGGCCAGGGAGCCGCCAGCGCCCACCTTCTTGCCGGTCAGAACGCCGGTGAACTCGTTGCGCAGCTTGCGGTACATGCCGAACATGTAGCCGATCTCACGGGCACCGGTGCCGATGTCACCGGCGGGCACGTCGGTGTCAGCACCGATGTGGCGGTACAGCTCGGACATGAAGGCCTGGCAGAAGCGCATGATCTCGGCATCGGACTTGCCCTTGGGGTCGAAGTCGGAGCCGCCCTTGCCGCCGCCCATGGGCAGACCGGTCAGGGAGTTCTTGAAGATCTGCTCGAAGCCCAGGAACTTCATGATGGACAGGTTGAC
>SVLP01000045.1 GCA_015067895.1 Oscillospiraceae bacterium
CCTTGAACTTTTCCACAAGTGCTGCGATGCCCTCCTCGCCCAGGGTGGGGTCGATGATGTAGAGCACCTCATACTTACCGGTGATCTTAGCCATGTTGTTTGCACCTCCTTATGGTCTTGATGGCCCCCGGTCGCGCCGGGAGCAAAGAGTCGTCCGCGTTCGCAGACCAGTCTATTATAGCAGATTTTGTTCGTTTGTCAACCATTTTTGTGATAAAAATCCGGTGGTTTGGTACGAGGTTCCTTGTGTATCTTGTCTTTTTCTGCCGCACCAACGTAGGGAACGGTCATGACCGTTCCGCGGTACGACCTGTCCAGTCGGAACGATGTCCGGCGAATTCGCACCATTGTGCCCCGTCGCCCAGGTGCATCGATCCGGTAAGTGCCTGCTGCGGAACGGCCATAGCCGTTCCCTACAGAGTTTTTTTGCTTCTTCCCTTGGGAATTTTGAAAAAACTATTGACAATTCCCCTGGGGCAGAGTGTAAAATTCGGGTACAAACCAAAAACAAGGAGGAGAAAACCATGAAAATCGGAGAAGTGGCAAAGCGCACGGGCCTGACCGAGAAGGCCATCCGGGTCTATGTGGACAACGGTCTGGTGACCCCCACCATCGAGCAGACTACCCACCGCAACTCCTACGACTTCACCGAGGCCAACGTCCGGGAGCTGGATAAGATCTCCATCTTCCGCAAGGCGGGCTTCAGCATCTTTGAGATCTCGGTGATCCAGCGGGAGCCCCACCGGCTGCCGGAGCTGATCCGTACCAAGCGGGAGAGCCTGGAGATCGAGGTGGAGTTCCGGGAGCGGGTGCAGGAGGTGCTGAACCGGCTGGACGTGGAGGAGATGGGAAACCCTAAGAAGCTGGCCGAAGCCCTGCGGCCGGCGGTGGAGGAGCGGAAGCTGACGACGGACAAGGGCTCCCGCCGGTGGAAATTCGTCGTCATCAGCGTGCTGGGCATCATCGGTACGGTGCTGTGGCTGCACTATGTGGGCATTACCCTGGGCATCGGCTTCTGGAAGGTTCCCTGGGCCAACATCGGCTTCGTGGGCGGCCTGCTGATGCTGTGGGTCAGCTTTTTCCCCGGCATCATGGCCATCCGCTATGGCACCTGCACCCGCCGGGCGAAGAAGATGAAGGGTCAGACCACCGGCAAGGTGCTGGCTGTCCTGGAGGAGCACGGCTTCGACGGCCGCTTCGCCCGGGCGGGCATGGGCAGCGCGGGCACCCGGGAGCCCGGCATCGGCGGCAGCTGGCAGTGGCGGTTCATGATCTGGAACGAGATCCGCTACGACTGCTGGTTCCCCGTCTACCAGTTCCTCACCGCCGACGGCAAGACCGTCACCGCCTCCTGCCCCTACGGTGCCTTCCGGGGCGATTACCAGGAGGGCGATGTGGTGCAGCTGGGCTACGACCCCAAGGAGCCCTGGTACGTATACCCCCACGAGGGCAAGTGGCTGACGAAGAAGGCCGTTATCTACGCCATCATGACGGCAGTCCTGATCGCCGTCGGCGCGGTGCTGGTTGCCCTGTGCGGGCCTTCGGTCATCTTATAAGCACAAACAAATGCGGCGCGGAGCTGATGCTCCGCGCCGCAGTCTGTCGGGAAAGGTAATCTTCTTGCCCCCCGCATTTATGAGGGGGGTGCCCGAAGGGCGGGGGGAGGCTGAATATTTGCAACGCAAATATTCAGAAAAGCCCGTTTTTCACAGAAAAACGGGCAGACCCCCTCCGACCTCGCTTCGCTCGGCCACCTCCCCCATAAATGGGGGAGGCAAGATTTTTTTCGACACACGGCGCGGAGCAGCAGCTCCGCGCCGTTGGTTTATGTACCGAAGAAGTATTTGATCCGTTCCAAAATGTTCGGCTTCTTCCAGTTCCCGATCTCCCCGTCGGGAAGCTCCAGGACATATTTTTCGCAGACATTGATGACCTTCGTCCCGTGGTACTCCCGCTCCCGGGTGGGATCCGGGCCGTAGCGCAGGTGGACATGGCCGTGGAGGAGGTACCTCGGCTGGTACCGGTCGATGAGCTCCAGGAAGCTTTCAAAGCCCTGGTGGGCCCGGTCGTCGCCGTCGCCCACGCCAGCAGGGGGCGCGTGGGTCACCACGATGTCCACGCCGCCGTATTTGGCGATATCCCACCGGAGCTTCCGGATGCGCTTTCGCATCTCCCTCTCTGAATACTGGTGGTCGCCGGGCCGATACCACAGGCAGCCGCCCAGGCCCAGAATCCGCAGGCCCCGGTATTCGACGATCTTCCCGTCGATGCAGTCGCAGCCCTCGGGCTCGGTGACAGCGTAGCCGGTGTCGTGGTTGCCGTGGACATACAGCACAGGAGCCCGGGCCATGGTGACCACGAAGCTTAAGTATGCCGCCTTCAGGTCACCGGCAGAGAGGATCAGGTCGTATTCGCGGAGCCGTCCGGGGACATAGTTGTCCCAGAAGATGGCCAGCTCTTCGTCCGAAAGGGCCAGTATTTTCATGGCACATCCTCCTGGAACACGCCCAGCAGACTGACCGTGGCCCGGGACTCGGGGATGACCTCCTCCAGCGTGGGGATGTGGCCGATGACATTGTGGCAGAGCCAGTCCATACCCATCAGCTCGTCGGGGGTCAATGGCCGGGAGCCGTCGGTGCGCTGGGTTCCCTTTTGATCCACGATGGGCCGCAGGAAGGGATCGATCAGCCCCTGGCGCAGGCCGCCCCGGAGCATTTCCGCCAGGTAACGAACACCCTCGGGCAGCTTGTCGGTCAGGGTCACATCGATGACACCGGCCTTGATGCCCCACCAGTAATTGACGGCCTGGATGCTCTTGTCGCCGTCCCAGGAGCCGGAGCGGATGGCCTGGATCACGTGCTCATAGAATTTGCCCCAGCGCCAGACCGGGGAGCCCAGAGGGATGGACTTGCCCTCCTCGTTGTAGAAATAGGTGCCGTAGTCGGTGTAGATCCGATCCTCGTCGGGGGTGTCCCGGTTGGAGATGACCCGGATGCCGCTGTCGAAGAGCTCCTTGGTGGGGTTGCCCTTCAGGCACGACCACTTCAGCTCGATCTTCGCCCGGGGGTTGGTCAGCTGGGCACCCAGGGCGAAGGCGTTGATGGCGGCGGGCTCGCCGTGGATGGGGTAGGTTCCCACGTAGCCGATCCGGTCGTTCTTCGCCATGGCACCGGCGATGGCACCGGTGATGAATTTCGCCTCGTAGACCCGGCAGTAGTAGGTGCGGACAGTGGAGTAGGGCATGTGCAGGGCACAGTTGAGGATGCGCACCTTGGGATACTGGACGGAGATCTTCAGGCTCGGCGCGATCAGCAGGGGGGTGGTGGTGAAGATCACATCCGCCCCGTCGGCGATGGCCTTCCGCAGCTGCTCCTCGCCCTTTTCCGGGGTGTCGGCTCCGAAATAGCTGCGGCAGGTGACGTTTTTGCCGAACTTCTCCTCCAGATATTTCCGGCCCGCCTCATGGCCCCGGGTCCAGGGGGAGGCGGCCGCCGTGCGGTGGTGGACGAAGGCCACGTCCAGATGATCCACACCGATGACCTTGGCCAGCAGCCGGGTGGGGTTGACGGTGGCGGAGGGGGGATCCGTCCGGACGGCGGGGGCCCGGAATTTCCGCGCCACGATGTTGTCCCAGGTCTTCTGGAGCTTTTCCTTCAGCTCGGACGCGCTGAATTTGCCCAGGTCGGTGTAGTCGTAGACCTCCAGGAACACCAGCAGCGCGTGCTCCGGGGACACATCCAGCTCATCGCCGCCCAGGGCGGTGAAGGCCTCCCGGAAGTACTGGAAGTAGGCTCGGAACCGGCGGACATCCTCGGTCTTCCACTTCTCGCCGAAGGGGATGCCCACCTCGTCACAGAGCCGGGTGAAGCAGCCGGGGGCGGTGAACTGGACATCGTACATACCGGTGCATTTGAAGAAATCCAAAAATTCCAGATAGGCCTTGTATCGCGGCTCGTCGCTGGGGGCGGGCATCACCCGGTGGACGATGCCGCTGATCCGGGGTGATTCGTAGTATTTCAGCACGCTGACCCGCTTGTTGCCCTCCTGGACATAGAAATTGCCGTAGTATTCATAGCAGACGATGGGGTCGCGGATGCCCTCGCTGAGATGGGCAGCGCACAGATCCACCCACTTTGTGGCGAATTCCGTCTCCCTGCCCAGCAGCGGCAGGAAATTGGGGGAGAAGGCGGAAATGCGGCCTGCGGTCTTGGTGCCCACGATCCGGTGGGCGGGGATCTCCACCAGACCCACATAGATGCTGCTGTCAGCCCCGTCACCCACGATCTGCTGCAGCACGGCGGGGTTCACGGGCTTGCCCTTGAGCTGGCACTCCCGGACTTCCTTCTGACCCAGCTTCAGCGCTTTGGTATATTCTTCCGTTGCTTCCTGACGACTCATAGGGGATTCCTCCTTTTGAACGTGGTGCAGATACCCATATTATACCGGCTTTGGCAAAGGATTGCAACTGTTGCGCAAAAGATCCGGGTCTCCGGCCAGCCGCGCCAGGGCGGCGGCAAGGGCCTCCTCCTGAAGACCCGAGTAGTTGATGACCAGGCATTTTTCCGCCCAGTCGGGCATGGGGCCCTCGTAGTAATCCCCCAGACAGCGGACGCGGATGCCCGCCCCGGCGCACAGCTGCACCAGCTCCCCGTCCGTCAAATCGGTATCGATGCGCAGGAGGAAATGGAGTCCTGCGTCCTGCTCCAGGATCGTGAACCGATCCGCGAAGGGACTGCTGTTCAGAAGCTCGATGACCCGGTTGCGGCGGGTGCGGTAGAATTTGCGCATCCGGTTGATGTGCTTCTCGAACCAGCCGCCGGACAGAAATCTCGCCAGGGTGTACTGCTCGAAGGAGGGCACGGTGCAGCTGTAGAAGCCCAGCTTCTCCCGGAACCGGTGCATCAGCGCTGTGGGCAGGATCATGTAGCTGATGCGGATGGATGGGGCCAGGGTCTTGGAAAACGTATTCATATAGATGACCCGCCCCATGCGATCCATGGTCAGCAGGGCCGGGACGGGGTGGGCGTGGAAGCGGAACTCGGAGTCGTAGTCGTCCTCGATGATATACCGCTCGGGCCCGCTCTCCGCCCAGCTCAGCAGCTGCCGCCGCCGGGCGGCGGGGGTGACGATGCCCGTGGGGAAATGGTGGCTGGGAGAGCAGTGGAGCACCTGGGCATCCTCCAGACCGTCGGGGCGGACGCCCAGGATATCCATGGGCGCGCTGACGCATTCCACGCCGCCGGCGGCGTAGATCTGCCGGATCTTCCGGTAGCCGGGATCCTCTACGGCGTACCGCTTGTCCCGGCCCAGGAGCTGGATCAGCAGATTGTATAAAAAGTCCGTGCCCGCGCCGATGAGGATGTTCTCCGGATCCACCCGCATCCCCCGGAACTGGAGCAGGTGCTCCGCGATGGCGGTGCGCAGCTCCGGATACCCCTGGGGCGGCAGATGGGCCAGCAATTTATCGCCGTAGTCCAGCATCACCTGCCGCTGGAGCCGCATCCAAACGGAGAAGGGAAAGCCCGTGGCCGGGGCATTGGCCGTCAGATCCAGTGCCCACTGGGGCGCAGCCTTTTCCACCGGCGCAGGGGTGTGGTGGTTGGGCCGGATGTGGTGGCCGCTCTCCACGAAGTAGCCCACCTTCTCCTCGGAGCGCAGATACCCCTCCGCCAGCAGCTGGGAGTAGGCACCCTCCACGGTGACCTTGCTGACCTCCAGATGGGCGGCCAGCGCCCGCTTGGAAGGCAGCTTCTCCCCCGCCGCCAGCTTGCCGGAGAGGATATCCTCCCGGATGCAGCGGTAGAGGGCTTCGTAGAGGGGTACGCCGGGGGCCTTTTTCAGCTCATAGGTCAGCATACGCGTACCCCCAGACCGTTGCCCCGATCCCACAGAGCCAGCACGAGCCCGTCGTGGACGGTGATCCGGGCGGCCCTGCCCACAAAATGGTTGCTGACGCCCAGGGGGAAGTCGGGGGTCAGGACGCCATGGTCAAGGGGATATTGGAGTCCTTCGATGGTCACCTCCGCCGAGGCTCCCAGACAGAACAGGGACAAAATGCCCGTGGCCGTCTCCGGAAATTCGATGGATTCCCCGGAAAGCACCGTGGCGATATAGTCCCGCCCGATCAGTGCGCCCCGGGCTCCGTGGGTGGCCAGGTAGGCCAACGTCTGGAAATTGGCCATGGTGTGATCCAGCCGGGGGCCGTCCATGGCCCCGTAGAACCAGAAGAACTCACACCCCCGCTCCAGCCCCAGCCGGACGGCCAGCATGGTGTCGGTGTCGTCCTTCTCCACCGGGAAGACATGGGAATCCTCGGGCACATAGCCCAACGAGTCAAAATCCCCCAGGATCACATCGGGCCGCAGGCCCAGCGATTGCGTATGCCGCAGACCGCCGTCGGCGGCGATGGTCAGGGCATCTTCAGGAATGGGGGCAAGAAGTCCGTCAAATTCGGCGGCGCAGAAAATAACGCAGGTTTTCATAAACATCACCAACCATTGCGAATTATTAATTACAAATTAAGGAGAACCAATTTGTAATTCGTAATTTGTAATTGATTATCTGCTTATCGGTTTTATTCAGCAAGGCTCCAAGTCTGTCATTCCGAGGAGCGGAGCGACGTGGGAATCTCCTGGTACTGCGTCGGTTATCGTAGCATTTTACCAGGAGATTGCCACGCCCTACGGGCTCGCAATGACAAATTCGGAGGCTTGCTGCGTTAAGCTGATAAGCATTATTGATTATACCACTCTGGCCTGAAAAAAGGAAGTCCCGGTCTGATGCCAGACCGGGATGCTCATTTCATGAATTTCTCGATTGCGGCGCAGAGGTCGTCGATGGCCCCCTCATCCCCCGCCTGGACGGCGTCCACCATGCAGTGGCGGATGTGGTCGTTGAGGATGACCTTGCCGGTGTTGTCGATGGCACTGCGGACGGCGGCCAGCTGCACCAGCACGTCGGAGCAGTCATAGCCCTCCTCCACCATCCGCTTGACCTTGCTCAGGTGGCCGATGGCTCTGGCCAGACGGTTGATGACCGCCCGCTGGTTTTCGTGGACATGGCCATGGGAATGGGGCACACCGTGCTCATGCATCCAGGCGTGATCGTGTTCGTGTTCGGACATGGGTCTGGCCTCCTTTCTCTGAGGGATTATACCATTTTTTGCAGCCGGGCGCAACCGTCCCCGGGGGATAATCCCCAAAAATAAATGTTTTGACATGGACGCGTATCGATATTATAATATAGAAAACCCAACAAGGAGGTAACCCCATGCATATCGATCCCGATCACGTTTCCGGTGGCCATCACCACCATGAGCATACCCACGCCCATACCCATGAGCACACCCACGACGGCGTGGCCCACACCCACGAGCATTCCCATGCCCACGACCACGATCACGAGCATCCTCACACCCATGAGCACCTGCATGACCACGGTCACGAGCACACCCACTGCCACTCCGACTGCGGCTCCTGCCAGAGCAAGTGCGAGCACACCCCCATGGAGGAGCTGCTGGCGCTGATGCAGTACATGGTGGGCCACAACGCCGCCCACGCCCGGGAGCTGGCGGAGCTGGCCAAGCAGTTCCAGATCGCCGGCAACAACGCCGCCTTCGAGCAGGTCATGGCCGCCGTCTCCGATTTCGAGAAGGGCAACATGCGCCTGAGCGTGGTGCTCAACAGCCTGAAGTAAGGAGGGAACACCATGTGTCTGTCTACCGTTTATAAGAACACCATGACCCCCGATGCCATCGTCCTGCGCAACGTCATGAAGATCGAGTGTAAGGACGGCGTCATCGTCCTGACCGACCTGATGGAGCGTCAGGTGGCCGTCGAGGGCACCCTGGAGCTGGCCAACCTGGTGGAGGGCTACGTCCTGGTCAAGGAGAACTAAAAAGACCAAAGGGCCTGTTGCGGAATGCAACAGGCCCTTTCAGATTGTCGAAAAAGCCTATCATCTTGCCCCCCGCATTTATGAGGGGGGTGGCCGAAGGCCGGGGGGAGTCCGAATATTTGCGCAGCAAATATTCGGATTAGCCCACTTTTCAGAGAAAAGTGGGCAGAACCCCTCCGACCCGGCGGCTCCGGGCTTTGCCCGAATCCACCGGGCCACCTCCCCTATAAATAGGGGAGGCAAGAGTCCTTTTCCTTGCCTTTGGCGGGAAAATCCGCTATAATATCCCCAAAAAATAAGGAAAGGATAAAATCCCATGAAAAAGCTCATTTCCCTTTTGCTGGTCTTCGTGCTGGCGGCCGGTATGCTGGCGGGCCTGACCCATGCCGAGCCCGTGCTGGAGGCCGAGGCAGAGCCCCTGTTCGACCCGGAGGCCATCGCCGCCGGTACGTCCCTGGCTCCCGTGGCGTACGCCGAATGGAGCGACAGCACCCTGAACCCCGTCAGTCCCGATGAGGCCCAGGGCATCGGCGCATACGCCGCAGACGAGGACGCGGAATACACCGTCTCCCCCTCCGGCGGCTATCTCAACGACGGCGGCCGGGCCCCGGTGGAAGCCATGGTCAGCTTCACGGACGACGACTGCCGTGCCGAGGTCTACGATGTGCTCTACCCGGAGGTCATCGAGCCCCTGGGCATCCCCTACACCCTGTCCGTGCCCATCGACCAGCTCGATCGCAGCGGCTACATGTCCGCCTGGCAGCTCCGGGAGCTGGTGGACGCGGGCGTCAGCGTCGCCTGCCACACCCTGCGGGAGACCAGCATGGCCGCCTACACCCTCAAGGGCCTGGACGCCATGCTGCGCCAGTGGCACAGTGCTGCCAACGACCTGGATCTGGGCAAGGTGCTCTCCTACGCCTACTGCAACGGCATCTGGAGCGACGAGGTCATGCCCGCCGTCAAATCCCATTTCCGCATGGGCTTCACCGTGGAGCCCGGCATCAACCGGATGCCCTTTGAGAGCTTCTACATGAAGCGGGTGGGTCTCTTCGCCAATCAGACCCAGAACGTGTCCTTCACCCTCCGGGACGGCACCTATCTCAACGCCAACGGCACCCTGATCGGCTCCACGCCGGGCCAGCGGATGACCACCCAGCCCATTCCCGTCAAAGAGGGCGAGGAATACATTCTTACCTGCTCTGCCGTCTGGAAGGGCGCCTGCTACGCCATCTATGACCGCTCCGGCAAGGTCATCGAAAAGTACAACGTGCCCGACACCGCCTCCGGCGAGCTGCTCACCGACCACAAGGTGCGTATCCCCGCCGGGGCCGCCACGCTGGTGGTGGCCTACAACCAGGCCGCCCATGCGGGCAGCTCCCTGGCCGTGAAGAAGCTGCCGGACAAGTCCACCCTCCACGCCGCCAAGCAGTATGTGGATCAGGTGGCCCAGGAGGGCGGCTGGCTGATCTTCATGACCCACGCCTGGTACCGCTGGTTCGACGCAGCGGATCTGCGGGAACTGGTGGCCTACATCGAGGATGCCGGGATCCCCATCGTGGACGTGAACGAGGCCATCGAGACCAGCGGCAACGTCCTGGAGGTGGGCACCTTCCGGGGTGCCCAGGAGTATGCCTCCGAACCCTACTTCGTCATCAGCGCCGACGGAAGGGTCTACACCAACTCTCTGGAGCTGCCGGACACCCCGGAGAACCACGAGAACGTGACCCTGACCCTGCGGGAGCGCCGGGTGATCCTGAACAACATGTCCGTTTCCGCTGCCGCCAATGCCACGGAATACGTGGTCAGCGACTATGTGGATGTCTCCGACTGCGCGGCCATCCTGGTCACCGGCTGGGCCTATGACCACAGCGGCGGCGCAGGCAGCGGCTATCAGGTCTACGTCATCAAGGACGCCAATGGACAGGTGCTGGATTCCTACACCGCCCGAAACTCCTACGCCGCAGGCGGCGACCTGCTGGATCACGCCTACATCGCCCTGCCCAAGGGCGCGGCCACGGTCATGGTGGCAGGCAACATCTACCAGGCCCGCCCGGAGCTGACGAAGATCTATCCGACGGGCTGATTTTCCAACAAACCTCTGTAGGGAACGGCCTCCGTGCCGTTCCGCAGTACTGTGTATCAGGTTTCCTGACAAGTTCGGCGAATACGGAAATTGTGGATTTTGGCCCTTACAGGCCAAAATCCACGGGAACGGCACGGAGGCCGTTCCCTACGGTGGTATTCGATCAAAAAATAAAAACGCTCCCCCTGTGCATGGTGCAAAGGGGGAGCGCATTTTTCTTATGTAGCTTCCTTCCTGGGGAAGAGCTCCTGCTGGCAGAACTTGATGATGGAACGGCGGGTGACGATGCCGATGAAGGCGTTCTTGTCGTCGATCACCGGGATGAAGTTCTGCTTGGACGCCCGCTCGATCAGATCCTCCATGGTGGCGGTGACCTTCACGGGGGTGTTGTCCTTCCGGTGGGCGATGTCCATGATGCGGATATGCTCGGCGGCGTGGATGTCCAGATCGCATTTGTTCTTCAGGGCCCAGAGCAGGTCGCCCTCGGTGAGGGTGCCGCAGTATTCGCCCTTGCGGTTCAGGATGGGCAGGGCCGCGTACCGGGCCGCCTCCATCCGGATGAGGGCCTGACGCAGGGTGTCGTCGGCCATCAGGTGGGCGCACATGGCTTTCGGCGTCAGAAAAAAGAGGATGTTGTTCATAGGGGTCTCCCTTTCTTGCGGAGGGGTTCCGCTGGTATTATTATAGCACACCACCTCCCCGGCAGGACATAAACAATCTGTAAAGAAAGGGAAAATCCCGTCACGAAAAAGCATACCCGTTTTTGTGCATTTCGCGAAAGTTTCCTTTGTCAAGTATTGAAAGCTTTTGCGTCTCTTGACAAGCGGTAGAATTCTCCCCCCGGTAGAATCGGCCCTCTTCCATTCGTTTCCCCCTCTACCGCGCATCGTGGAGACCCTTTTGTGGGATGCTGTGCTATGATGGAGCCACAAACCCAAGGAGGTATGACCCATGATGAAACGAACGAAGCTCTGTGACCGGAGTCTGCCGGTCTATTCCATCGGCGAGGAGATCACCAACACCGCCACCCATCTCATCGGTGGAGTGCTGGGCATCGTCGCCCTGATCCTGTGCGTCCGCCGGGCCGCCATCACCCGTGGTGCGGCGGAGATCGCCGGGGCAGCCATCTATGGCAGCTGCCTGGTGATCCTCTACAGCGTCTCCAGCATCTACCACGGCCTGCGGCCCGGCATGGCCAAGAAGGTGCTGCAGGTATTGGATCACTGCGCCATCTACTTTTTGATCGCGGGCAGCTACAGCGTGGTCTGCCTGGGCGCCATCCGCCGGGCCAGCCCCGCTCTGGGCTGGGGCATCCTGGCGCTGGAGTGGGTGCTGTGCATCGTCGCCACGGTGCTCACCGCCATCGACCTGAAGCGGTACAAGGTCTTCTCCATGGTCTGCTACATCGGCATGGGCTGGGCCATCATTCCCCTGGCCTCCATGCTGCTGCAGATCATGACCCCGGCGGGCTTCTGGCTGCTGCTGGGCGGCGGTCTGAGCTATACCGTGGGTGCGATCCTATTCGGCATCAAGCGCAAGTGGCTCCACAGCATCTTCCATGTCTTCGTGGTGCTGGGCAGTGTGCTGCAGTTCTTCGCCTTTTATCACTACGGCCTGTAAGCATCTTGCCTTTCCGTCGGAGCCGTGCTATAATGGTATGGACTCTGAGAAAAAGGTGAAATAAGCAATGCTGAAACAATATATCCTGGCGTTCCTGATCTCCATGGTGCCGCTGATCGAGCTGCGCGGCGGCGTGCCCGCTGCCATCACCATGGGCATCCCCGCCCTGAACGCCATCGCCGTGTGCGCCATCGGCAATATGCTGCCGGTGCCCATCATCTATCTGTTCGCCCGGAAGATCCTGGTCTGGGGCAGCGACAAGGCACACATCGGCAAGGTCTTCACGAAGATCCTGGACAAGGGCGAGAAGGCCGGCCAAAGATTAGTGGCCACCGCCAGCCGCAAGGGCCTCTTCGTGGCCCTGCTGCTCTTCGTGGGCATCCCCCTGCCCGGCACCGGTGCCTGGACGGGCACCCTGGCCGCGAGCCTGCTGAACATGGGCTGGAAGTCCGCCACCGCCGCCGTGGCCCTGGGCGTCCTGCTGGCGGGCTGCATCATGGCCGCTGGCAGCACCGGCCTGCTGCACCTGTTCGGCTACTGAAAACCCGACAACTGACAAAGGAGAAATCAACATGGAAAACTGTCTGTTCTGTAAGATCATCGCCGGCGTGATCCCCTCCACCAAGGTCTATGAGGATGAGCTTTGTTTGGCCTTCCGGGACATCGCCCCCCAGGCTCCCACCCACATCCTGGTGATCCCCAAGGAGCACATCAGCGGCATGAGCGCCGTCTGCGCCGAGAACGCCGCCACCGTGGCCCACTGCCTGGTGGTCGCAGCTCAGGTGGCAAAGGCCGAGGGTCTGGAAAACGGCTACCGCATCGTCTCCAACTGCGGCGACGACGCCGGTCAGACCGTCCACCACCTGCACTTCCACATCCTGGGCGGCAGGAAGCTGAGCCTGGAGATGGCCTGAGAAATTACATCAAAAAGGTTCGCCTGCGGCGAACCTTTTTTCGTTATCGGTTACTGTCGGGGGCGGGCGTCCTCGCCGTCCCCGACGCCCGTACAGACTGTCGAGAAAGGTTGATTTCTTGCCCCCCGCATTTATGAGGGGGGATGGCCGCAGGCCAGGGGGGAGTCCGCATATTTGCAATGCAAATATGCGGAAATGCCCGCTTTTCTGTGAAAAGCGGGCAGCCCCCTCCGTCACGATGGCTCCGGGCTTTGCCCGAACCCATCGCGCCACCTCCCCCATAAATGGGGGAGGCAAGAGCTTTTCGACACGCTGAACGGGCCCGCCGGATGGCGGGCCCGTGAATCTTATCTACAATTACCGCACAGACTTGGCATACTCCGTGGGGGTGATGCCGAACTTGTCCTTGAACTGGCGGGAGAAGTGGTGGACGGTGGAATACTGGAGCGCGGCGGCGATCTCGGTGAAGTTCATGTTGTCCTCCCGGATCATCTGCTTGCTTTCCTGGAGCTTGATGCGCCGGACGTATTCGCCGGGGGAGATCTGCAGGTTCTTGCGGAACAGGGCCGTCAGATAGCTGGGGGACACATCCACGTGCCGTGCCACCAGAGGAACGGTCAGCTTCTCCCGGACGTGCTCGGAGATGAACTGCTGAGCCCGGCGGATGATCTCATTTTCGGAGTTCACCGCGTTGGTGGTGCGCAGCTTGGTTCCGGCAGGGGTGGTCTGCTCCCGCAGCAGCTCCAGCAGGAGCATGGACAGCAGACTGATGACCATGTCGGCGGAATAGGCATCCATCCGATCCAGCTCCCGGAGCATCTGCTGCAATACGGGCACGGCAGACTGGGGGATGGTGAATTTGCGGTTGATGAGCTCCTGGGGGTACTCGCCCGCCAGGTCGAAGGTGACGGTGATGAAGCTGGGGCTCATATCCACATCGGCATACTGCATGTGCCACTGATTGGGGCCATAGAGCACCAGGTCGCCCTGCTCCAGCAGGATATCCCGGCCGTCGGCCACGGAGTGGAGCGCGCCCTTGTCCACGTAGGTCAGCTCCAGGGGCCCGTGGGCCTCGCCGGGGAAGGTGAAGCCCTTCTCCTTCTCCTGATAGAAGAAGGTGTAGATGCTGCCGATCTGGATCTGACGGCGGAGCCGGAATTCGTCACCGGCGTTCAGGCGGCCCACCTCCTGGGGAACCTCGTTGCCCGCCAGCTCCACGGAGGAGTGCTCCTGGTAGGGGTGGACGGCGAAGCGGATGCCGGGCTTGATGCAGACTGCCTTGTCCAGATAAAAATGTCGGAAATTCTCGCCCTCGTCAGCCACGGACAGGACGGTCATATTGGAATGATTGCACAGCCAGATCTCCGACTGACATACGAACACCGGGCATTCGCCCCGGGCGAGCTCCTGCACCTGGCGGCGATCGGCCTTCTGGGCCAGGTCGCGGCCCCGCACCCGCTCGGATTCGATGGTGCCGTAGGTCTGAAAAGAAAGCTGATTGAGGTTGCTTATCATATCTGTCGCCTCCACGGTTCCGTTAAACATAAAACAAAATGGACACAATCGGTCTTTGCTATTATACCAAACAAAGTCGAAATATGCAAAGGTTATTTTACTTTTTTTACAAAATTTGTCCTATCCTGCGCAAACGGTTGCGGCGGGCGGCGAGTCGCCGCTGACAAACTTGTCGCACGTCGGCGGAATGGGTTTCGCCCTACGTGTGGTCGTGACAGCCCACGTAATGTAGGGAACGGGCCTTCTCCTCACGGCAAAAGCCCCGATGCTTCCGCATCGGGGCTTTCCAGACTGTCAAAGAACCTGATTCTTGGCTCCCCCCTAGGGGGAGCTGTCACGCGAACAGCGTGACTGAGGGGGTGTCCTCCTGTCTTTTGCGAACGGAACCTTCTGTAATTTACAGTTTCAGAGGAAACCAACGACACCCCCTCCGACCTCGCTGCGCTCGGCCACCTCCCCCTGTGGGGGAGACAAGCGTTTTTTGACACTCTGAAAAGATCTCAAGGATCCGCCGTATAACAGAACGACCCCACGCGACCCATAACGACCACCACCGAACCAAGAACAGTTTGGCTCCGGGCCCTGCCCGGTTAGCGCTGATATTCGAACTCGAAATCGTAGATGTCGACGGTGTCGCCGTCCTGGATGCCCATGTCCTCCAGCCGCTGGAACAGGCCGGAGCGGCGCAGGAGCAGGTCGAAGTAGTTTCTCGCCTCGTAATCGTCGAAATTGATGTCCTGGATCAGGTTCTCCAGCCACTGGCCGGTGATGACCCAGGTGTTGCCCAGGTGCTCAATGGTGAGCTCCGTGGGATCGCCCGCCAGGGGCATGGGAGCCACGTACTCGGGCTCGTAGATGGTCACGGGGGGCAGCTCCTTCAGCTTCTCCGCCACAACGCGCATCAGGTTCCGGGTACCCTGGGTGGTACCGGCGCTGATCTCATACAGCTCGATGCCCTCCTGGGCCACACGCTCCCGGAGCCGCTCCAGATTGTCGGACTCGGGATCCATGATGTCGGTCTTGTTGGCCGCCACGATCATGGGCCGGTTGCTCAGATCCACGCTGTAATTCTTCAGCTCGGCGCAGATGGCGTCGAAATCCTCCACAGGGTCACGGCCCTCGCTGCCGGAGACGTCGATCACGTGCACCAGCAGGCGGCAGCGGTCGATGTGGCGCAGGAAATCGTGGCCCAGGCCCGCGCCCTCGGCGGCACCCTCGATGATGCCGGGGATGTCGGCCATGACGAAGCTGACGCCCTCCTCCACGTAGATCACGCCCAGGTTGGGGAACAATGTGGTGAAGTGATAGTTGGCGATCTTGGGCCGGGCGTTGGAGGTCACACTCAGCAGCGTGGACTTGCCCACGTTGGGGAAGCCCACCAGACCCACGTCGGCCAGCAGCTTCAGCTCCAGGATGATGTCCTTTTCCTCGCCCTTGCGGCCGGACTTGGCGAACCGGGGCACCTGACGGGTGGCGGTGGCGTAGTGGCTGTTGCCCCAGCCGCCGCGGCCGCCCTTGGCGATGACGAAATCCTCGCCGGTGGACATGTCCACGATGATCTGATTGGTCTCCGCGTCCCGGACAACGGTGCCCCGGGGCACGTGGATGACCAGGGGCTCGCCCCGCTTGCCGGCCATCTTGCGGCCCATGCCGTTGACGCCGGAGCCGGCCTGATACTTGCGCTTGTACCGGAAGTCCAGCAGGGTGGTCAGGTTGTCGTCCACCCGCAGGATGACGCTGCCGCCATGACCGCCGTCGCCGCCGTCGGGGCCGCCGGAGGCCACATACTTCTCCCGGTGGAAGGCCACCGCACCATCGCCGCCGCGACCGCCGATGACGGTAATTCGTACTTTATCTACAAACATCTCAAAAAATCCTCCTTTAACTAAGGAATGGGGGAATACAAAATGCAGAGTGCTGAGTGCTGAGTGCTGAATTAGGATACCCTTAACTCAGCATTCAGCACTCTGCATTCAGCACTAAAAAAACTGCCGCAGGAACTGCGGCAGTTTTTGGGGCAAATTACTGTGCAGCGTAAACGGAGCACTGTCTGCGATCCTTGCCCTTGCGCTCGAACTTGACGGTACCGTCAACCAGAGCGAACAGGGTGTCATCGCTGCCGATGCCGACATTGACGCCGGGATGGATGTGGGTGCCTCTCTGGCGAACCAGGATGTTGCCGGCCAGAACGAACTGACCATCAGCACGCTTCACGCCCAGGCGCTTGGCCTCGGAATCACGGCCGTTCTTGGTGGAACCGCCGCCCTTATGGTGAGCGAAGAACTGAATACCAATCTTCAGCATGGTGTTACACCTCCAAAACTTCGATATAATCAGGATAGTCGTCCCGCATGCTGCAAAGGGTGAGCATCATACCGGCCAACACGGCCTGCACGGTCTCCTCCTCATCGCAGGAGCTGGGAAGCATCAGAGTCACGCGAGCCTGCTCGTCCTTAACTCTGACCTTGGCCTTGGCGCCGCACACATCGTTGATGGTGGCCTCGGCCATGGTGACAACGGCGCTGACGGCGGCACAGACGATGTCCGCACCCGCTTCCGCGTAGCCGCTGTGTCCGGAGACGGAGAATCCGGTGATTCGTTCGCCTTCGGTGAAAAATTCACATCTGGTCATAGCTTACAGAGCGATCTTGGTGATCTCGACCTTGGTGTAGGGCTGACGATGGCCCATCTTCTTCTTCTCGTTCTTCTTGGGCTTGTACTTCAGGATGGTGATCTTCTTGCCCTTGCCGTTCTTGACGACCTT
>SVLP01000007.1 GCA_015067895.1 Oscillospiraceae bacterium
AGGGATTGACGGTGGTGGTGGGCTCGGGGGAACCGGCAGCACGCCACAGGAAGGTGACGACAGCGGCACGCTGGCAGACACCGTTGGGGTTGAAGGTGGTCTCGGTAGCGCCGGTGGTGATGCCCTTCTCGACCGCCCAGAGGACGGGATCGATGTAGAAGCTATCCTCGGGAACGTCCACGAAGGGATTCTCACGGGTGGCGTCACAGCGTGTACAGCCGGTGCCGTGCCAGTCATGGCCCAGGGCGGGGATCTCTTCCTGGGCAACCAGGATCTCGCCGCAAACGGAGCACTTCTTGCCCTCGGTCAGGCCGGGCTCGGTGCAGGTGGCGTCCTTACCGGGGATGATCTCCTCGGTGTGGCCGACAGCGGGAACGGTGACGGTCTCGCGGGAGATCTCCTCGTTGCAGACAGAGCAGTAGACCACAGAGTCATAGGAACCGGCCTCGGTGCAGGTGGCGGCCTTTTCGTTCTCGATCACGGGCTCAGCAGCAGTGTGACCCAGAGCGGGGATCTCCTCCTGGGCGACCAGGATCTCGCCGCAGACAGAGCACTTCTTGCCCTCGGTCAGGCCGGGCTCGGTGCAGGTGGCGGCCTTGCCGGGGATGATCTCCTCGGTGTGGCCCAGAGCGGGAGTCTCGTCAGCAACATAGCTGTCGCCGCACTCGCAGGTGTAGGTGGTGTAGCCGCCCTCGGTACAGGTGGGCTCGGTCACGACAGCGGTGTAGCTGTGCTCGTGGGGCTCCTCACCGGCCTTGACGCCGGTCAGACGGATCTCGGCGGCGGAGGCGAAGACGTAATTGTTGTCGGTGATGGCATCCACGGCCACCAGACGGACGTACTTGGCCTGGACGCCTTCAAACTCGGCGGCCTTCCAGTTCTTGTTGTTGGCCCAGTTGCCGGAGGCGATGGTCTCGAAGTTCTCGCCGTCGTTGGAGATCTGGATCTCGTACTGGGTGATGACACCGTTGGAGCCGCCGCCCTGACGGGGCAGGCAGCGCAGGCCGTCCACGGTGTAGCTTTCGCTCAGCTCGAACTGGATCCAGTGGTTCTCGCGGCTGGTGCCGTACCAGTTGGTGTGCCAGATGGTGTTGGGGTTGCCGTCCAGAACCAGCTCTGCGGGGCCCTCGGTGGCCTCGTAGCCGGTCTGCCAGTCACCGGCGGTGGCGGTCAGAACCTCCACGGGGATATCACGGGAATCGTCGCTGTAATCCTTGACGATGACCTTGTCCACGCTCAGATTCTCGATGGTGGCCTTGATGGCATTGGTCTCGGAGCCGATGCGCTCCAGAGGCAGGGCGAAGGTGGAGTGGCCGATGCCGGTCTTCTTCACCACGCCGTCGTGGACAAACTTACCGGTGGCAGTGCCGACCAGCTCGCCGTTCACATACAGGGAGGTCACCTGCTGCTCGGCAACGATCTTGATGGAGACGGTCTCGCCAACGGGCAGGGTATAGCCGAAGGAGTAGTCATGGAGCTCACGGGTGAAGCCCAGGGTGCCGTCGTCCATGATGCGGATGTCGTGGGTGTAGTACTCAGCGTCGGTCTCGAAGAGGATCATGCCGGGCTGAGCTTCCTCGGTCAGGGTGATGTCGAAGGACAGGCTGTTCAGGTTGCCGAGCTTCTTGATGGGGGTGCCGACGTAGCTGTTGCCGCCGGTCAGGGTCAGGAAGCCGTCAGCCACGGTGGCGGTACCGGCGATCAGGTCGCGGCCGTTGCCGGTGGCATCGAGCATGGTCTCGAAGGCGTAGGCGGCATGGGTCTCGCCCTCGGTCTCGATCTGGAAGTAGGGATCGACATTGGGGGCAATGCCGATGGTCTTGGACAGCTTGGTCAGAGCCTCTGCGCTGCCCTTCTCCTGGCCGGTGGCGGCCCAGGTCTTCTCTGCGTAGAAGGGCAGGGCATCGAAGAAGCGGGTGAAGATGTCGGACTCGGTCAGGCCGCTGGAGCGGCGGTCGATGTTGTCGTTCCAGATGGCGAAGGCGGCACCCAGGACGCGCTCATCGGAGGAAGGCAGGGTGATGCCGCCGACCTGGTTGGGCTGGAAGCTGCTGAAGACACTGTTCAGGTTCAGGTAGTCGCCGTAGGCACCGCGATTGCCGTTGCCGTTGGGAACCATGTAGCCGTAGGTGTCGATGGTGTTGATGAGCTGGAAGCCCATGTCGTACATATCCTGGAAGTTGGCCCAACCGGCACTCCAGATGTTCATCTGGACGTTCTCGATGGCCTCGGGCAGGATCTTGGTCTGGTTGTTGTCGTTCATCTGGGTCAGGGAGCCCCAGATACGGACGGTGTTGGTCTGCTTGATGTAGGGCACCATCTCGTTGAAGAACTCACGATAGAGCTTGCCGCTGAGGTAGTACTCATCGGCACCGATATGGACGGTGGTGTCGGCATCGAAGGTTGCGGGGATCTCGTCGGTATCCTTGGTATAGTCGTCAAAGATCTCCTTGATCTTGGCGATGGACTCGGGCATGGACAGGTTGAAGTGGTCGATCAGGGAGTGGCCGCTGCGAACCTCGTTGTCGATGCTCAGCTCGGGCCAGACCTTGGTGAAGGCCATGGCGTGGGCGGGAACGTCGATCTCGGGGACGATGTTCATGCCCATGGCGCGCTGATCCTGGATGAAGGCGCGGAAATCGGCCTTGGAGATGGCGTAGTCCTCGGCGGTGGGATCCTCACCGGCGGCGTTGGTCAGGCTGCTCTCCAGACGGAAGGCCTCGTAGGCGTTGAAGCCCTCGTCCTCGGTGGCGTAGGTACCGTAGTCCTCCAGCCAGATGTAGTTGTCGTTCAGATGGACGTGCAGGTCGTTCATCTTGTAGTAACGCATGGTGCGGGAAATGTAGCCGACCATGGTCAGGGCGATGGGTTTCCGGGCGATATCCAGCAGCAGACCGCGGACGGTGTAGCGGGGATAGTCGCGCATCTGGCCGATGACGAAGCCCTCGGCATCCAGCTTGACCATCTGCAGGATGGTCTGCATGCCGTACATGTTGCCGGTGGTGGAAACGGAGGCCACGTTGATCCGGTCGGACAGGATCTCCATGGTGTAGCCCTCGTCGCCCAGCAGGGCATCGGGAGCGGTCAGGGAGAAGTTGAAGGCGCCCGCCTGAGCTGCGCCCTGAACGGCGGTCAGCTCGATGCCGGTGAAGGCCTTGTAGTCATTGACGAACTCTGCCACCACGGCCTCCAGGGCGGCGTTATCATAGGTGACCTTGGTCACATCGGCGATGGCCAGCTTCTCGGTGGAATCGGAGTACCACTCCTGGATCTCGGGAATGACGGCGGGCTTGGCATTGCCGTTCTCATTCTCGGTGTACAGACCCTGGACGGTGACGGGGATATCACCGGTGGTGACGGTGTTGGTGCCGTCGCTGACCTTAAAGGAGACGTTGACAGTCTTGTCGGTCAGGGGCTGATGGACGGAGCCGTCCTTGCCGATGACCTGGGCAAAGTCGGCACCGTTCAGCTCGATGGTGGTGCCGGCGGGAGCTTCGGGCATCTCAAAGGTGTCGCCGGTGATGACGGTGCCGGCAAAGGCATTCAGGCTGGAAGCGATATCGCCCAGACTGACGGACTCAGCACTGTAAACCTCGATCTCAAAGATGGAGACGGAGGCCCAGCCGGCGGTGCCGCCGTCGTAATTGGTGATGACGACCTTCATCTTGTCGGCGGTGACAGTCTCGTCCAGAACCACCTTCAGACGCTGGTCGGGTCTGCCGCCGTTGTAGGTATAGACGGTCTCGTAGACACCGTTGCTCTCGGCCTCGATCCGGAAGGCCAGGATGTTCTGGTTGGCACCGGCGCGCTCGAACATGAAGTTGACCTGCTTGATGACGGAGCCGTCGTCCAGATCGATCTCGATCCAGGGATCGACCACGTTCTGGTCGGTGGCCCAGCGGGTGGTGGTGCTGCCGTCAACGGCCTTGTCGGCGGTGAAGCTGGTGCCGCCCTCCACATTGCTGGCGGTGGCAGGCTTGCCCAGGGCGATGTTGGGGTTGGCGGGCAGCTCCTCGGCATGGGTATCGCCGTAGAGCTCCACCTCAACGATGCCCACGTTGACCCAGTTCAGGGTGCCGCCGTCGGCGTCGAGGATGGTGAGCTTCACCTTCTCGGCGGCCTGAGCCTCCTCCAGCACGATGTTCTCGTGCTGCAGGGCCTTCTCAGACTTGGTGTAGACGGTGGTGTAGGCGCCGTTTGCGTAGAACTCCACCTGGTAGGCCAGGATGTTCTGCTCCGCATCGGTTCGCTCGAAGTAGATGTCGATCTGCTTGATGGACTCAGCCTTCTCCAGATCGATCTCGGCCCACTCACCGGCACCGGCGTCCTGGCCGGTACCCCAGCGGGAGGCAGCTTCGTGGCTGCCGTCGGTGATCTTGCTGCCGTCGAAATTGGTGCCAGCCTCATAGCTGCTGACAGTGACGGACTTGCCAAGAGCCAGATTCTCGTTCTCCGCCGCGACGGCACGGACAGGAGCCAGAGAAAGGATCATGGCAGCTGCCAGCACGAAGGCCAGCAGTCTTTTGCATGACAGGTTTTTCATATGTTTCCTCCTTATTTTTATTGGTATTTTACAAATTCCGATTGTTTTATCAGCGAATTTTGTAAAATACCACGATGATTTTACCATAGGTTTCCACATTTGTCAACAATACAGCCCGGAACGCACGACGGGCCTGCTGCGAAATGCAACAGGCCCGATGAAATACGCCTGACGGCGTGTGAAATTGCCGCTTACGCGGCAGCTGTGGTGTCCCTGCGGGACGATTGCATTTATTTTTCCCTTACCACGCTGACGCTTTCGATGCCATAGTACCGGAAGCAGCGGATCGCCTGATGGTCGATCCGCTCGCCGCAGACCAGGATCGGCACAGCCGGTGGGCAGCCCACGCAGGGGCTCGCCAGGATGCGGCCCAGGCTCTGCTCCACCGGGATGGTCTCATGCGGTGACAGCATGGCCGCCCGGGGGGAGCATGCCCGCTCGCCGGGGGAGGGCTGCGGCGGCAGCTCCGGCAGGGCTGACCGTTTCGGGATGCGCAGCAGCGCAGCCCGCAGCCGATCCAGGTCTTCTCCCCCGTTTTCCGGGGTCAGCATCAGAACCAGATGATCCGGGTCGGCGAATTCACAGACGATGTGCTGTTCCAAAAGGATCCCTGCCAGCGCGGTTCCGGTATAGCCGAAGGCCTTCGTGCGGATCGTAAGCTTCAGCGGCTCCTGTTCGACGAGGGGATAGCCAGCCGCGTCCAGGGTCTTCTTCAGCTCCGCCAGCCGGGGAAGAAAGGCCGCAAGCCGCTCCCGATGGGTTTCCAGATACCCATTGGCGGCGTCCAGGGATTGGAGGATCAGATAGGAGGGGCTGGTGGAGCCGAACAACGCCAATGCGTTTTTCGCATGTCCCGCCAGTGCATCCACATGCCGTCCGATGTGCAGATAGGCGCCGCCGGTCAGCACCGGCAGGGTCTTGTGGGCCGAATCGCAGCAAAGATCCGCCCCCAGATCGATGGGGTGCTGGGACGGCTCCAGAAACCGCAGATATGCCCCGTGGGCATTGTCCACCAGCAGCAGCGCCCCGTGGCGGTGACAGACGGCGGCGAGACCCGCAATATCCGCCAGCTGCCCCAGATAGTCCGGGCTGGTCAGGTAGACTGCCGTGGGCTTCTCTGTGCAGCGGAACATCTCCTCCAGGCGCTCCGGGGATATCCGGCAGGTGAGATAGGAGTCCCGCTCCTCCGGGTACAGCCACGTGACCTCCAGATCCAGCAGTGCGGCAGCGCTGAGAAAGGTCTTGTGGACGTTCCGGGCGGCGGCGATGAGGGGCTCTCTCCCCTGCTCCTTCCCATGGAGCATCGCCAGATACAGCATGGCCCGGATGCACTGGGAGGAGCCCTCGGTGGAGTAGAAAGTCTGGCAGCCGAAGAGGCGGCTGGCGTTCTCCTCGCTTCTATGGATGATGCCGTCGGCCTCGTAGAGACTGTCGGCTCCGTCGATCTCCGTCAGATCCAGCCCCTCGATCCCCAGGAAGGAGCTTCCCTTGTGACCCGGCATATGGAGCCGGAGGGCATCGCTTGCGGCATAGTTCCGGGCGAAATCACAGATGGGGGTATCCATCTTATGCGCCCAGGGCCCGGGCCACGGCGACCATGATGGCGCACTCCATGCGCTTGCGGAAGAGCTTGCAGCCCGTCTCATAGACGCCGGTGACGGAGCCGGTGGCATGCCAGGCATTGGCGGCGCAGCCGCCGGAGCAGTAGAGCCGTGCCCAGCAGTCCCGGCACTCGGGATGGGCGTAGACATTGCAGGCGGCGAACTCGGCCTGGACTTCGGTGTTGGTGACGCCCGTCCAGATATCGCCCAGCTTGAACCGCTCCTCGCCCACGAACTGGTGGCAGGGATACAGGTCGCCCCAGGGGGTGACGGCCATGTACTCCGTTCCGCTGCCGCAGCCGGAGATCCGCTTGTAGATGCAGGGGCCGCCGGTCAGGTCGATCATATAATGGTAGAAGGTGAAGGGCCTTCCCTCCCTGTCCCGCTCCAGCATCAGCCGGGCCAGCTCCTCGTACTGCTCCATGACGATGGTCAGATCCTCCCCGGTCAGCTCGGAGGGATCACCGGCGGCGCAGACCACCGGCTCCATGCTCAGCTCGGTGAAGCCCAGCTCCAGCATCTGCCGGATGTCCGCCAGGAAGTCGGGGTTGGCGTGGGTGAAGGTGCCGCGCATATAGTAGTTCTTTCCCTGCCGGGCCTCCACGAATTTCTGGAACTTGGGGACGATCTTCTCCCAGCTGCCGTTGCCCGCGTAGTCCACCCGGAACCGGTCGTGGATCTCCTTCCGGCCGTCCAGACTCAGGACAACGTTGCTGCACTCCCGGTTGGCCCACTCGATGACATCGTCGTCCACCAGTACGCCGTTGGTGGTCAGGGTGAAGCGGAAGTTCTTGCCCTTCTCCTTCTCGATGCTCCGGGCATAGGCCACCAGCTCCTTGACCACCTGGAAGTTCATCAACGGCTCGCCGCCGAAGAAGTCCACCTCCAGATTCCGGCGGGTGCCGGAGTGCTCGATCAGGAAATCCAGGGCCCGCTTGCCCACCTCGAAGCTCATGACCGCCCGCTCGCCGTGGTACTTGCCCTGGCTGGCGAAGCAGTAGGAGCAGTTGAGGTTGCAGGTGTGGGCGATGTGCAGGCACAGGGCCTTGACCACGCCGGAGGTCTTCTGCTTCAGCTGACCCGCCATGGACTCGAAGGTGTCGGGGGTGAAGAGCTTCCCAGCGTCCCGCAGGCCCGCCACCTGGTCATAGCACTCCGCCAGCTCATTGGCGGAAAGGGCGGGGTACTTCTCCCCCATGGCCGTCAGGATCTCCTCCCGGCTGTTGGTTTCGAACAGGGCGATGATGTCATAGGCGACCTCGTCCACCACGTGGACTGCGCCGGAGCAGATGTCCAGCACGATGTTGAAGCCGCCGAGCTTGTATTGATGGATCATGTTTTCTTTCTCCTTTGCGTAAAAATGCCGCCGTTTCCGGCGGCATTTCTGATTGTTCCATTACTTCTCGCACTGCTGGTTCGCAATACCGCAGCTGGTCTTGCAGGCAGACTGGCAGGAGGTCTGGCACTCGCCGCAGCCGCCGTTCTTGGCACTCTCGCACAGGTTGCGGGTCTCGATGGTCTTGATGTGTTCCATGGTCTCACCACCCATTGTAAAATTGATCGCATTCAATGTATCACATCCGGTCTCCGCTGTCAATCACATTTTTCATACTTTTCACACTTTTCCTCCGCACAAAAGGCCGTCCGGTTGCCCGGACGGCCTCGGGTTTATTGGGGGATCAGCTGAGCTTCTCGCAGTAACGCTGCAGAAGGACGGCGACCTGTGCGCGGTTGGTCAGGCCGGTGGGGCCCAGATGATCGGCAGTCATGCCGTTGATGAGGCCCTCGGCCACGGCCCACTGCATGGCATCCTTCGCCCAGACGGAGACGGTGTCGGCGTCGGCGAAGCTGCTCAGGTCGGCCCGGGCGGAGGTGTCCGCACCGATCCAGCCCGCGTAGCGGTAGAGGATGGTGACCATCTGCTCTCTGGTGATGCTGTCGCCGGGGCCGAAGCAGCCGTTGTCGTAGCCATTGACGATGCCGTTGGCGGCGGCCCACTCCACACTCTGGGTAAACCAGGTGCCCTCGGGCACATCGGAGAAGGAGCCGGTGTAGGCGGTCTCAGGCTCCCCTGCCATCCGGTGGAGGATGGTGACCAGCATGGCGCGGTTCATGGTGCCCGCGGGAGCGAAGATGGTGTCGCTCATGCCGACCATCAGGCCGTCGAAGTAGATCTCATAGACCGCATCGTAGAACCAGGAGCCCTCGGGCACATCCACGAAGGGCAGCACCTTCTTCTCGCCCAGAGTAATCTCGGTGGTCTCGGACTCGCTCAGACCGGTGTCCAGGTTCCGCTCGGTGACGGTGACGGTCACAGCGGTCTGCACATACTCCTCGGTGGCGTGGAAGAGGACGGAGGCAATGAGCTCACCGGCAGGAACGGCGGAGGCGGCTGCGTAGGCGACGGTCAGCTTGCCTTCCTCGGCGTCGTTGACGGCCAGCAGGACGTTGCCGCTGTTGGTTCCCTCGTAGTGCAGCAGCTCGGGATCATAGGTGATCTCCACGACGCCGTTGGTGACGTCGATGGTCTCGGTCAGATCCAGACGCCAGCTCAGGTCGGCCGTCTCGTCGGTGGTCTCGTTCAGGGACAGGGACATCAGGCTGCCGGTGGACAGGTTGGCGGTCTCCTCCCCGGGAGCGACCTCGGAGTAGAGGGTCAGGCCGATGAGGGTGTCGGCATCGATCAGCGCACCGGCGGTCAGGGTATCGGCGGTCAGGTCGTAGGTGTACAGCTGGACGCCCTCGGGAGTGCCGACAGAAATGGTGTAGACATCCTCGCCGGTCTTGGTCATGGAGACGTTGGTGGCGGAGGACAGGCCATCGATGGAGACGGTGGCCAGCGTCCGGGTGGCAGCATCCTTGCCCAGGACACCGCTGCTGGCGGTGGTGGTCAGCTCCACCAGAGCGCCGTTGGCGCA
Source organism: Oscillospiraceae bacterium (assembly GCA_015067895.1). The sequence goes on from SVLP01000007.1 coordinate 9,063, forward strand.
GAGGATCACGAAGCTGTCGGTACGGGTGGTGCCGTCCACTGCGCCGGTTCTGTAGGCGATGCCCAGGGGCTTGGCGGGCAGGCTGGGCTGGACGCTCTGCTGGGTGGTGCCGTAGGCACTGGCGTAATCATTCATCAGGAACACGTAGTAGCTGGAATACTGCCAGGAGATGTAGGCCAGATAGCCATCCTGACCATCCATGGCAGGTGCGCCTGCGCCATCGTACATGTGGTAGACGGCGTAGCCGCTGTAGCCCTTGGTGGAAGCGTAGTCTGCCTCGGGATCGATCATGTAGAAGTCCTTGGCACCCCAGGCGGAGGCGGCATAGGTGGCGTAGACCTTGCCATCGACCGCACCCGCGCCGTTGAAGGCCATGGTGTCGGTGGCCAGGGTCTCGTAGGAGCCGTCGGCGGCGTCGATCTTGGCCCAGGCATAGCTGTCGCCCATGTCCAGATAGCCGATCAGGGAATCATCCACCTCGGGAACCTCCGGCTCGGGATCGGGCGTGGGCTCTACGGGAGTCTCGCCGGTGATCTCAGTGTAATCGGTCAGGCCGATGAGGGTGTCGGCATCGATCAGGGCACCGGCGGTCAGGGTATCGGCGGTCAGGTCGTAGGTGTACAGCTGGACGCCCTCGGGAGTGCCGACAGAGATGGTGTAGACATCCTCGCCGGTCTTGGTCATGGAGACGTTGGTGGCGGAGGACAGGCCGTCGATGGAGACGGTGGCCAGCGTCCGGGTGGCGGCATCCTTGCCCAGGACACCGCTGCTGGCGGTGGTGGTCAGCTCCACCAGAGCGCCGTTGGCGCAGAGGATCACGAAGCTGTCGGTACGGGTGGTGCCGTCAACAGATCCGCTTCTGTAGGCGATGCCCAGGGGCTTGGCGGGCAGGCTGGGCTGGACGCTCTGCTGGGTGGTGCCGTAGGCACTGGCGTAATCATTCATCAGGAACACGTAGTAGCTGGAGTACTGCCAGGAGATGTAGGCCAGATAGCCGTCCTGACCGTCCATTGCAGGTGCGCCTGCGCCATCGTACATGTGGTAGACGGCGTAGCCGCTGTAGCCCTTGGTGGAGGCATAGTCGGCCTCGGGATCGATCATGTAGAAGTCCTTGGCACCCCAGGCGGAGGCGGCATAGGTGGCGTAGACCTTGCCGTCGACCGCACCTGCGCCGTTGAAGGCCATGGTATCGGTGGCCAGGGTCTCGTAGGAGCCGTCGGCGGCGTCGATCCTGGCCCAGGCATAGCTGTCGCCCATGTCCAGATAGCCAAGCAGGTACTTTTCAGCCACGGGAACATCGGGGATCTCGGGCTCGGAGGGAGCCTCCAGGCCCACCTCGCTCAGCAGGCTCAGACCCACCAGGTCGGTGCCCTCGATGCTGCCCAGCTTGTTCAGCTCCTGGGTATCCCAGTCGAAGCTCCACAGCTCCACGCCGTTGTCGCCTGCATGGGAGACGACCACGCCGTTGAAGGCATCGCTGCTGACCCAGGTCATGGAGACGTCATCGCCGTCGGCGAAGCGAAGGCCGGTGTCCACATAGTCGCTCTCGAAGCCGCCCGCCACGACCTTCTCGCCGTTGGAGATGGCGGTGTACAGGGAGTAGGTCTCCAGCATGCCGTCATAGCCCAGGATCATGTAGAAGTCGAACCAGTAACCCTCGATGATCTCGCTGGAGCGGTAGGCCACGGCAGCGGGGTTGTAGGTGTAGTCCACCATGGCGGCGGAAAACACGCCGGTCTCAAAGTCGTCCAGGACGGTCAGATAGTGGCAGACGTCGCCGTCGTAGCCGCTGAGGTAGACGACCTGGCCGCCCATGGTGACGGTGACCTCCTCGCCGGTGGCGAAGTCGGGCAGGGTCACCTCGGTGACAGGTGCGGCAGATGCATCCAGCATGTACATGAAGGGGGCACCGCTGCCATTGGTGAAGTCGTCGCCGGTGACGACGCTGTAGCCGTCGGCGGCATCGATCTGGAAGTAGTTGGTTCTGTCGGTGGCGTAGATCTTGCCGTCGGCCACGCCCGCGCCGGTGTAGACGGCGTCGGAGGTGCCCAGGACGGTGGTGCTCAGATCATTGCCGTTGATGGCGATCCACTGGCCGCCCTCGTCGGTGGTGCGGTAGCCGTGGAACCACTCGTCGATGCCATACAGGCCCAGAACGGTGAGCCGGGCCTCGGCACTGGCATCGCCCTCCACCGAGGTGGCGGTGATGGTGACCTGGCCGGGGGCGTGGGCGGTGACCAGACCATTTTCGTCCACGGTGGCGATGGTCTCATCGGAGGAAGACCAGATCACGGAATCGTCGGACGCATACTGGTAGACCTTGGCCTTCAGCTGGAGGCTGTCGCCCTGGTACAGCTCGGCCTCCTCGGGGGTGACCTTGACGGTCAGTCCGTCGAAATTGTCGTAGGTGTACAGCGCGGTGACGGGCCAGACACCCTCACCGAAGAAGGAGTCGATCTTCACGGGCGCACAGACATCGGGATCGAAGACATACATCTGGTTGCCGCTGCCCAGGCTGGCGGAGACGATCAGCTGGTCGCTTTCCTCGTCATAGAACATGGAGCCGTAGCAGCCGCTGGTCACATCGCTGATGCCGGTCAGACGGATGCCGGTGGAGCCGATGTGCTCGATGGCATCGTCGTACATGGCAGAGCCCATGTCGGCATCCTGGAAGGCAAAGGTGGTCATGACCCAAAGCTCGCCGCTCTCGGTCAGCACATAGTATTCATAGGCGGGATAGGTGCCGTACTCGTCGGTGAAGGTGGTCTCACCCTTGTAGGCGATGACGGCCATGGGATCCTTCTTGAAGGTGCTCATGTGGGGCAGATCGTAGCCCATGCCGGTGTTGATGTCCATGACACCGAAGACCAGTCCGCCGTTGATGATGCCGACGATCTTGTTGAAGTTGCCCTCGCTGTTTCTGGGAGCGGGAGCAGCGTCAGACCACTGCCAGGTGATGTCCACGTAGCCGCAGTCGGTGACCTCGAAGGTGTTGGCATCCACCCGGTACATGTTGGTGCCGTCGTGGAGGTAGAGCATATCGCCCAGATTGGTACCGGCGATGAACTCCCTGCCGGCATCGTCGCCGCCCTGCTGGATGGTGTAGCCGGCGGGATCGGTCAGCTCGAAGTCGATCCACTGGGGGATGCCCTCGGCATTGTAGGCCAGGGCCTTCAGGTCAATGCTCTGCACCTCGGAGACGGTGACCTGGCAGGCGGCGGACAGGTTGGGGGCGGAGTTGGTGGTGGCAGTGATGACGGCATCGCCCACGCCCACGGCGGTGAGGAGACCGCTGCTGTCCACGGTGACGACCCGCTCATTGGAGGAAGTCCAGGTCAGGCCGCTGTCAGCCAGGTTCCAGGGATAGACATTGCAGCTCAGCCGGAACTCGGCACCGGGCAGCAGGTTGAGCTCGCTGCGGCTGATCTCGATGCCGGTGGCGGTGTCCTCCGTGGGCAGCTCCGCCGTCTCGGCGGGAACGATGTACAGACCGGAGACATTGCCGGAGAGCACGCCGAGCTCATAGTCCGCCACACCGGAGATGGGAGGCGTGGCCACGACGGCCTTGCCGGTCTCGGTGTTGAAGGCGTAGAGGATGTTGGAGGGGCTGGTATTGCTCAGCGCGGCTGCCCAATACAGCACATCCGCGTCATGATCCCAGGCCATGGACTGCATACAGGCAACGCCCATGTAGTTGACGTCGTCATTGTAAACATAGTCGCCTGCGTAGCCGTCGGCGGTGTTGTTGACGGGAGCCAGATCGGTGATCTTACCGCTGACGACATCCTCGGCAGACCACTTGAACAGGTAGACGCGCTTATAGTTGGTGTCGCCATTGTTGACGGCGTAGAAGTTGCCCGCATCGTCGATGGCCAGGGTCAGAAGGGACATGTTGGCATCGGCGACGGTTCTGGGGAAGCTCAGGGAGATGGTATACTCCTTGGTCATGGCACCGGTGGTCAGATCCACGGAGTAGATGGCGTTGCCGCTGACCAGGGCGTAGAGCTTGCCGTCGAGGGTGTTGTAGGCCAGATCCCTGACGGAGGCGTAGACTCTCTGCTTGCCGACAACGGTGCAGTTCTCCCAGTCGCCCTGCTCGGCCACATACATGCGGCCGTCATCGGCGATCATGAAGACATGGCCGCCCACGTATTCGGCTGCGGTGACGGTGAAGGGCATGTTTGCCACGTCCACGGTACCGCTGGTGATGGGCTCACCGATCTCGTTGGTGGCGTAGTACAGATCCTCGGGGATGATCTCCATCCAGCTGTTGACGGTGCCCCGGGCTGCGGTGTCGGTGAAGCCGTACATGCGGCCCTCGAAGCTGGACCAGCCCTCGTTGTAATCCTTGACCAGGTAGTAGGTCTCATTGCCGGCGTAGTCGGCGGCCATGACCATGCAGTCGCGGTTGATGAGGTCTGCGATTTCGGACATGTCAATGACGGTCTCGGTGGTCTCACCGGCCTCCGTCTGCTCGGGCACCAGCATGGTCATCACGTTGGTGGCCTTGGCATCCAGAATGGCCAGGGCGGCGATGTGGTTGCCGTCCTTTGCGGTGACGGTCAGGTCGCCGGTCAGCTCGTCCTTGGTGACGGACAGCACCTCGGGGGCCACATCGTCCACGGTGAAGGAATACTCGTGGAAGGCGCCGGGGCCGATCTTGCCGGAGGTCATCAGGGCGGTGAGCTCCTCGGTGGTCAGGGCGCCGTTCTCTTCATAATACTCGGGAACGGCCATGAAGCCGATGGTGAACCGGTCGCCATCCTGGAAGCCCATCTGCTTGGGGGTCTCCCAGATGCTCAGGCCCACGTTGGTGATGTTGACCCAGGTGCTGTAGGCCTCATAGTAGTAGGCCGCCTGGAGCTGCTCGGCACCGCGGGCATCGACGATATTGCCCTCGCCGTCCAGCACGTAGAATAGGAAGCCGCCTGCGTCACGGATCAGGGTGACTGCCATGTCGCCCAGCTCGGTCTTGCTGTTCAGAGCCTCGCGGCCTGCGGGATAGGTGTCCTCCACCAGGTAGGGGTTGCCCACGTAGAAATACTCGTTGATCTCATCGTAGAACACGCTCAGGTAGTTCAGACCGCCGGTGTAGGGGTAGATGAAATCGCCGTAGGTGTAATCCTCGTAGTTGGCGCGGTCATACATGCTGGCATCAGACCAGTTGCCGTAGAAGCCCAGCACGGGGATGGAATGGTCGGGATCCACCTCGCCCTCGGCACTGGGGGCGTTCTGAACGGTGACGAAGCCCTCGATGTAGGCGCCGTTGACATAGTTTTCATCCAGAGAAGCGGTGTCGGCCAGAGAGACGCTCACCTGAACATGGACGTCTTCGCCGGGCTTGACCTGGAAAAAGTCGGACTCGATGGAGGCCAGAAGCAGGTGGGCATCGTAGGAATTGACCAGACCGTCGGCGTTCAGGTCGGCGATCTCATCGATGGCATCCAGCTTCTTTGCGGCGTACTCCAGGATGAGGAGGGCATCAGCCTCGTTGGTCAGGCCGTCGCCGTTGAGGTCGCAGGCGTAGGCAGCGCTGACGGCCAGCTCCTCGGCACCCACGGTGTAGCTGACGGAAACGGGCAGCTCCACGGTCTGCTTGTCCATGTACATGACGCCGTCCTGCTCGAACAGGCCCTGGGTGAAGAACTCGCTGCTCAGGCTGTAGGTCTGCGCGGTGTCGGAGAAATTGTGGATGGTGAAGCCGAAGTTGTAGCTGCCCTCCCGCTGGGGATCATCGCCCAGCTCGACCTTGACCTTGCCGTCGGCGGCACCGGAGGTGGAGCCCTCGTCCATGCGGATGTAGGCGTCGGCCTCCAGGGCGTTGGACACGTTGGCCAGACCCGCGCCCTGCTGCAGGACGGGATAGGGGTTGCCGGTGGCAGCGTCGATGACGGGCTCAGCGGTGGCCATCAGCAGCGCGGTGGTCAGCTGCCGGGCGGTCAGGCCGGTCTTCTCCACAAGGCCGTTCTCCCGGATGTACTGCATGACCACGGCGGCCATACCGGCCACCTGGGGAGAGGCCATGGAGGTGCCGGACAGATTCTTGTAGGCATCGCCGGAGGACACGGAGCCGTCCACGGAGTAGATCTCGCCGCCGGGGGCGGTGATCTCAGGCTTCAGCTGCAGGGAGCCGGGAACGCCCCAGCTGGAGAAGACGGACATGGTGACATCGCCGTCGCCCTCTCTGGGCAGGACGGTATCGGAGACGAACATGGTGCCCACACCGTTCTCGGCGGCCTTCTTCAGGATCTCCGCGTCGGCCATGGTGATGCTGACGCAGGGAGCGGAGCCCTCGTAGCCCTCCATGTTCATGTTGAAGCTGCCGTCCACATTGTTGTAGACGATGCAGGCGGCGAAGCCAGCGGCGGCGGCGTTGCCGGCCTTCTCAGCGAAGTTGATCTCGCCCCGGGCGCAGACGAAGATGGCCCTGGCGGGATCGGAAACCTTTGCGGCAGCGGCGGCGACATCGTCAGCGGTACCCAGGCCGTCGGTGACGACATAGGTGTACTCCCCTGCCCCCAGGATCTCCAGACCGGGCAGGTAGGCGCTGTTCAGAACGCCGGGCTGGTAGTAGAGGATGCTGTCGCCGACGCTGAAGTAGTAGTCGGTGACGCCGGTGTTGTCCACGGAGGCAACAGCCAGAGAGTTGGTGACGGTGGAGGGGCTGCCGATGACGGAGATGTCCACATCGTCGGCGTACAGGTGACCCACGCCGTTGGCACTGTAGTCGGCCCAGGAGCCGGAGTTGCCGCCTGCGATGGCGACCACGGTGCCGCTCTGCTCCAGGGAATCCAGGATATCCTGGTAGAGCTGGCTTCTGGTGAAGCCCTTGTTGGCACCCAGGGACAGGTTGACCGCGTCACAGCCCAGCCACAGGGCATCCTCGATGGCGACCATGTAGTCGGATTCGAAGGCACCGCCGCCCTGGCCGAAGACCTTCATGACGATGACCTGAGCATCGGGGGCGATACCCTGGGTATAGACGGCATCCAGGGCGTTGTCATAGCCGCCCTCTGCGTTGGGGATGTAGCGGTTGGCGGCGGCGATGCCGGTGACATGGGAGCCATGCTCGCCCTGGGCATCATGGTCGTGGGTCACCTGGTAATTTCGATCCACGTAGTTCAGGGCGAAGGGGATCTTCTCATTGATATAGTACGCACCCTGAGCGGTACCGGACAGGTACTCGATGAAGGGGTAGATGTTCAGATCCTGCAGCACGACATTGATCTCGGCCTTGTCCAGCAGATCCAGACTCTCGATGTAGGCATCGGCCTCCATGCCCTTGCGCTGAGCAAGCTCCTCCAGCGCATACAGGAATGCACCGTTGTCGAAGCTCTGGTGGTCGGTATCCAGACCGGTGTCGATGACGGCGATGCGGCTGCCTGCGCCGGTGTAGCCCGCAGACCAGGCGGTGCCCGCGCCCACCATGCCGGAGGCGATGGACTGATAAGGCTGGGCGGCATCCAGGGCGGTCATGGGATCATAACGCTCCTCGATGACCACCTGCTTGACGCCCTTGACCTGGGCGATGGCCTCGATGGAGCCAAAGGCCACGTTGGCGGAGATCAGGTTGGCAGCCAGGGTCAGGTTCCAGACCACATCCAGTTCCTCCCCTGCCAGAGCCTGACGCTCGATGGCGGAGGTCAGGGCAGTCTGCCGGGCCTTCAGCTCCCGGCGGTAGGCCTGGGCAGCCAGATTGGTGCCGATGGCCTCGGTGCGGAACTTTTTCAGTGCGGGAGCATCCTCCAGCACGATGGAGACACGGACAACATCCGTGTCGGCATGATCGTTGGGATCCTCGGGCTTTTCGTAGCCGGAGGTCTCCATCAGGACGCTGGCGTTCACACCATCGACCTGCTCCAGGGTCAGCTTCCGTTCTCCGCCAGCGGGAGCGGCAGCCGCCATGGGACTCACGCCGATGACCATCACCAGCGCAAGCACGAGGGCCAGAACTCTTCTGAACCAATCGTTTCTCTTCATGGGTATTCCTCGCTTTCTTTTTCTCATCCGGCTGGGCGCAAAGGCAGACAAGCCGCAGACGTTTTGCATCGTTCGTCCGCGTCTCGTGTACAAATGAGCGTCCTACAACGAATGTGGAACAATTGTACCACCAATATAGAACGCTGTCAACCACAACTTGTTCGATTATTCTGTTACATGCCGGGATTTTGCCGAAGACGCAAAAAGGGCCTGCTGCAAAAACGGGATCTTGCAGCAGGCCCGGGGTTATGCTATTGCGCAGTCAGGGAAACGGATCATGCGTAGGTGCGGTAGAGGAAGGTGACGATCTGGGCCCGGTTGCAAACGGCATTGGGGCCGAAGGTAGTGGCAGTCAGGCCGGTGGCGATGCCCTTCTGGGCGGCCCACAGAACGGCATCCTCATAGAAGGAGCCCTCCTCCACATCGGTGAAGGGGTTCTCGCCGGTGGCGGCGGGGCTGCCCTCGGCGCGCCACAGGAAGGTGACGATCTGAGCCCGGTTGCAGGTCTGCAGAGGCTGGAAATGGGTCGCATCCATGCCGTTGGTGATGCCATTTTCCACGGCCCACAGGACGGCCTTGTAGAAGAAGTCGGTCTCGGTCACATCCACGAAGGGATTGACCGTGGACTCAGGCTCGGGAGAACCGGCGGCCCGCCACAGGAAGGTGACGGCCTGGGCCCGGTTGCAGTCCAGGGTGGGGCCGAAGTGGGTATCGTCCATGCCCTTGGTGATGCCATTCTCCACCGCCCACAGCACGGGATCGATGTAGAAGCTGTCCTCGGGCACATCCACGAAGGGATTGACCTTGGTCTCGCCGTTTTCGTTGTTGATCTGCTTGACCTCGATGGTCACGGCGGCAGTCTCGGGATCCACAGCCTCGAAGGTCAGCTTCGCCACGGGTCTGCCAGCGCGGATGCCGCTGAGGGCCACATAGCCGAAGGTCACGGAGCCGTCAGCCTCCAGCACGGAGGTGTAGTCAGCATCGATCGTGATGTCGGTCAGGGTCAGCAGTGCGGGATCCCAGGTGACCTGGACAACGCCGTTGGTGGCGTCCACATCGTTGACGATCTCCGCGACAAAGGTGGTGTCGGGCTTGTAGTCGGGGTCGGTCTCGCCGCAGCGGGTGCAGACACCCTCCACATACTCATGGCCCAGGGCGGGGATGACGGTGCCCTTGCCGACCAGCTCGCCGCAGTCCAGACAGTAGGTGTCGCCGGTGTAGCCGCTCTCGGTGCAGTCGGCTTCCTTTGCATCCCGGAGCTCGGTGTTCTCGTGGGTGCAGGGAGCCTCGGCGGGCTCGAAGTGGAAGGACACGGTGATGTCGCCGCCGGGCTGGGAGTAGCCCTTGGAAGTGCCGACCATGACGACGATCCGCTCACCGGCCTTCAGCTCCTGGGTCACGGTATCGCTGTCGCCGTTCTTGGCGTAATAGTCCTTGCCGGACAGCTTATTGCCCTCGGCGTCGTAGTGGGTGAAGCTGTACTTCCAGTTCTCGCCGGAGACGGTGACGGTGGCAGTGCCATCCACAGCGGCCTCGAAGTCATAGTAGTGGGTGCCGTAGCTGGGCAGGGTGACCTTGTTGTCGCCCTCGACGAGATCCTGGGGATTGTCCACGTGGCCCTCGGGAACCTCGACGGCGATGTCGAAGATGGCGGCATTGGAGCCTGCGTTGCCGATCTGGATCAGGGTGGTGTCGTCCATCAGCACCTTTACCACGCCGTCCACGGCGTCATAGCGGGTACCGTCCACATCCACCCAGGCGTTCTCGCCGGTGACCACCAGGTACTTGTCCTTGAAGGGATAATTGGCGGGGGTCATGTAATCGCCGGGGTCGCCCTCCAGCTCGTACCAGGCGGCGGAGGAAGCCGCGATCTCGATGGTCTTGGCGGGGCAGTCGGCGTAGAGGAGCTCCACGGGGTTGGCGATGGAGCCCAGGGGATGCTCATAGAAGCCCTCGTAGCTCAGGCTGATGACGCCGGAGACGATGCCGGAGCCATCCCAGCTGTAGTCCTTGAGGACAATGGCCACCTCGTCGCCGGTCTTCAGCTCCACAGACTTGTTGAAGCTGGAGACGGAGGCGCCGTTGACGGTCAGCTGGATGCTGCTGCCCAGGTCGCTCTCGGCGGCAGGTGCGCCGTTGTAGAGCAGCTCCACCACGGAGATATACAGGGTACCGTCCTGCTCGGCCACGTACACATGCTCCAGATCCTGGGCGATGTCGTTCTCGCCCAGCACCAGGGTCTCAGCGGCGGCGATCTCCTTCAGGGTCATATCGGCGGTATAGGTGTCGCCGTCCAGGGAGACGATCTGAACGGTGATGAGCTCACCGGCGGTGACATTGCGCTTGGCGGAGCTGGCGGTCATGGCCTTGCCATCGATCAGAATTTGCAGCTTGGAGCCATTGTACCAGGAATACTGCTTGCTGCCTGCGCTGTTGTAGACGCTGCCCACAGCAAACTCCATACGACCATCGGCGGGGACAACATAGGTATACTCCACACCGGATTCCAGGTCGTTCTTGCCCAGAACCAGGGGGTTGTCGGGGGTCACGACCTCATCGGGCTCGAAGCGGAAGTCCACGGTGATGTCGCCGCCGGGGGCAGTCCAGCTGGCGTTCAGGGTGCCCAGCTTCAGGAGGATGGACTGACCGGCAGTCAGATCCACGGTGACGGCAGCGGCATCGCCGCGCTTGGCCTGGTGATCCTCGCTGTCGACCATTGCATTGCCGTTGGCATCAAACAGGGAGTACCAGAAGCGCCAGTTGTCACCGGAAACGGTGAAGGTGGCGGTGCCGTCCTGCTCTGCCACGAAGTCGTAGTAGTAATTGTCGGACTCCTCGATGGTGACGGTGTTTTCGCCCTCCACGAGATCCTTGGGGTTGTCGGGATAGCCCTCCTCGATGATGGTGCTCAGTTGGAAGACAGCGGGAGCGGTGCCGGAGTTGCCGATCTGAAGACTGGACACGGCGGGCATCATCAGACCGTTGGCGGGCACATCATAACGGGTGCCGCCGATGACCACGTAAGCACCGGTGCCCCGGACGATCAGCTTGTAGCCGGAGCCAAAGCCGGTCAGCTTGTACCACACGGCCTCGCCTGCGGGGATCTCAACCGTCTCGGTGGGACACTGGGCGTAGGTCAGCAGGTAGGGATTTCCTCTGGAGCCCTGGGGATGCTCGTAGAAGCCCTCCCAGCTCAGGTTCAGCACAGCGTTGACGCTCTCGCCGAACTGGGAGTTCAGCAGCACGGTGATCTCATCACCGGCCTTCACGTCATAGCTGTTGCGGAAGCCGTAGACGGTGACACCGTTGATCTTAAAGATCACGGAGGAGCTGAGGGATGCCTCGGAGCAGTAGGTGCCGTCGCACCACAGCTCCTTGATGGTGGTGTACAGGGTGCCGTCCTGCTCGGCGATGAAGGAGTAGTCGGTCTTCCGGGCGATGGCGTTGTCGCCGATTGCCAGCTGTGCGGCAGGCTCCAGGGCGGTCAGCGTCAGGGTGGCAGTATAGGTGTCGGTGTCCACGGCGGACAGCTCCACGGTGACGGTATCACCGGTTTTGACGGTCAGCTTGGTGTCGGCCAGGTTGGGAACGTATTCCCCGTTGACCAGGATCTTCACCCGGTCGCCCTTGCCGTAGGCATACTGGTAGATGGTCTTGCCGGTGCTATCCTTGACCACGAAGTCGAACTCCAGACGGCCATCGGCCTGGGCGGTGTAGGTGTAGACATTGCCGGAGGTCAGGGCATTCTCGCCCAGGGTCAGCGCGGGAACCTCGGGCTCGGTGGGGTCGGGCTCGCTGGGCTCAGTGGGATCGGTGGGATCAGGCTCCGTGGGATCGGTGGGGTCAGGCTCGGAGCCGGTCTCGCCGGAGTAGGCAAAGCGCACGGTGATCTCCCGCTCCACGGCACTCCAGCCGGAGTAGGGAATGACCTTGAAGACCAGGGTATCACCGGCGACCAGCTCTCTGGTGATCTCACTGCCGTCGTACTTGGGGTTGTGGATGCTGTTGCCGCTGAGCTCGCCGTTGATATAGACGGTGGCACGCCAGTCGGTGCCCTCGGAGGCGATGGTGGCGGTGCCGTCGCTGGCAGCGGTGTAGGAGAAGAAGTAGCCGGTCTTGGGCGCGGTGACCGTGTTGTCACCGATGGCAAAGGGCGCGGGATCCTCTTCGGTACCGGCGGCGTTGGTCTTGTAGGAACGCTCTTCCCCGGTAACGGAGAAGGAGGCCTTCGCAGAAGCGGCCTTCAGCTCGCTTTCGGAGATGGCTTCGGCGGACATGGTGCCGATGGGCGCGGGGGAAGCGGCCTTGGCGGCAGCGGTGCCGTTGACGGTGACGGAGGTGATGGAGGCGGGCCACACATTTTCGCCCATGGTGCCGATCATCACGGCCACATACTGCCGGACATCCTCGTCATAGGACAGGTGCCAGACCTCGTTGGTGGTGCCGTTGAAGGTGGACAGATACAGGTTGCCGTCCTCGCCCGCCATCAGGGAGGTGTACATATTGTCCAGAGTCTCGTCGCCGGGGAACTCGCAGGGCAGGTCGCTCTTGGAGATGGCATACAGGGCATCCATACCGCCCTCCGCCCGGTCATAGATCCAGAAGTCCCAGACGTAGCCGTCGTTGTCCAGCAGGATCAGGTGCTCGGTGTCGTGGAGGACGCCGTCCTCATCGGCCACCTGCTCGTAGCCGGCGGAGGTGATGCCCACCAGGTAGTCGGCCAGGTCACCCAGATTGAAGCCAACGGCATCCAGCGCCATGGGATTCTTGGGAGACAGCAGATAATAATAGTAGATGGAGCTGACCTGCTCGACCCCGTGCACCTCGGTGAAGTAGGGGTTGTAGGTCATATCCCACAGGGGGATCTCATTGGTGTTGGCGGCGGAGGCGATGGTCTTGCCGTCATGGCCGACCTTGTGCATCTGCCAGCCTGCGTCGGCGTCCATCATGTAGAAGGCATCCTCGGCGGGAGAATAGGTGGCGGAGGTCATGACATGGTCGATGGCCGCGCAGGGCTTCCAGCTCTCGCCCGTGGACATATCCCAGTCGTAGAAGGTGGTGTTGGCGTCCGCGTCGGTGACGGTGCCGTGGATGGTGACGTCCAGGATCTCCACGTTCACGGTGCACTCGGCGTACTTGGCGGGATCCAGGTTGGAGGTGGCCCGGATGGTGGCGGTGCCCTCCTTGATGCCGGTAACAACGCCCCGCTTGTCCACGGTGGCGATGGCTTCATCGGAGCTCGTCCAGGTGACGGTGCGGTCGGTGGCCGTCCAGGGCTGAACGTTGGCGGTCAGCTGGGCAGAGGTGCCGCAGATCACATCGATCTCGCTCTTGTTCAGCTTGACGCCCATGACCTTGTCGGTGGGCTTGGCCCAGCTGTTGTCATTTCCGGAGCGGACGGGGATGATGAGACCGGACATCTCGTGCCAGAAATCGGCGTAGCGGGTGAACTCGCCGTTCTCGGGATCGATCTCGTAGTAGTAGGCGTAGGTGATGTAGCTGCCGATCAGGACTTCACAGTGGGAGTTCCAGCAGAGCATGCCGGTGTTGGGGTTGTACTCCATGCCCATGTTGCCGGTGGTGCCGCCCATGTCTGCGCCCATGATGGGATCCACATGGGTCAGGTAGGGATCCTCCATCAGCAGCTCGGGAGCATCCAGGGTGTCCAGGGTGAAGGAATACACCTTGCCGGTGCCCAGCTCGTTGCAGTAGAAGGTTCCGTCCAGATCACAGGCCAGGGTGTTGGTATTGACGCCGATCTGTCCGATCCGGGTCACCTCGCCGGAGAGCTTGTGGATGGAGACCAGCTCGCCGGTCTCGGTGACGCCGTAAACTTCACCATCGGTCACGTTGTAGGCCATGTCATAGAGCACCATCTCCAGGTCGGTGATGAAGGTGGTGTCGGACAGGTCGTCCTCGGGCATGACGTAGAGCTCGCCGCAGTCGGTGGAGGCGAAGACATAGTGCTCGGCGATGGTGGCGGCAAAGAAGGTGTGGTCGGAGTAGGCCACGCGGGGGGTGCCGACCTTGTAGTCGTACTCAAAGGTCTTGTCGAAACCGGCCCAGTGACGGGAAACCAGATCGAAGGCCATCATCTCGGGCAGGTCGGTGGACTCGCCGATCTGCATCTCGATCATGTAGGTGGCGGCATTCATGGCGTAGTCGAAGACCTGCAGCAGGAACTTCTTGCCGTTGACCTTGTCCAGGGAGAAGGTGTACTCAGCAGCCTCGCCCTTTTCAATGTCCTGCTTGGCGCCGGTCTGAGCCAGGCACCGGGTGCCGGTCTTGTTGTACAGACCGACGGCAGCCACATAGTTGTTGTCGCTGGCCTTGACGGTCATGGTGTTGTTCATCACATCGATGCTGGCGCTGAAGAGCTCAGGGGCAGTGTTGTCGATGACGAAGCTGGTAGACAGCTTCGTGCCCTGGCCCAGAGCGTCCCAGTCCACATTGCCGTTTTCGTCGATGTAATACTCGGGCACCAGGGAGAAGTCCATGGTGATCCGGTCATTCTCAGCGGCGGACTTCAGGGAGAAGTTGGTGGTCAGCATCATGCCGCTGTTCTGCCAGCCCAGGGCGCCGTAGTAGTAGGCCATGTTGACCGCGCCGGTGAGCTGATCCATGATGGTCTCGCCGGTGGTCTCGTTGACCACGGTGACCCGGGACTGGTCGGCGTGACGGATGGCGATGAAGCTGACGCCGTCCATGGTGTCGTTGGAGTTCATGGCGTTGCGCTCGGGCATGTACCTGGCGTCGGCGATGACGGGGTTGCCGCCGAAGCTGTAGTTGTAGCCGGGATCCCACTCGTAGATGACCTTGAAGTCGTTGCCGCGGGTACGGCCGATGTAGGGGATCCGGGTATCCTCGCCGGTGGCGAAGGTCGTCCACTCACCCACGTCGAACATGCCGGGATCAGACCAGTTGCCGTAGAAGCCCAGCACGGGGATGGAGTGGGAGGTGCCGTCCTCCACCTGGGCATACAGGAAGCCCTGGAGATAGGTACCGTTGGGGAAGCTCTCCTCGATCCAGCTCCGGGCGCCATCGGTCAGGCTGAAGCGGACGGTGATGTCCACGCTGCCGTTGGCAGGCAGGGTGGCGGTGGTGGTGGAGAGACTGCGCAGGAAGACATAGGCGTCATAGGAATCCACATCGCCGTCGCCGTCCACATCCGCATTGTCCATGTCGTTCAGGGAGGAACGCACGCCGGTGGCGTAGTCCAGCAGGGCCTGGCCGTCGGCGGTGTTGACCACGCCGTCGCCGTTGAAGTCCTGGCCCTCCAGACTCAGGGTACGGGCACGGCTGCCGTCCACCGTCCACATGACGTCCATGGGAAGCTGCGCGGTGGTGTAGTCCATGTAGTCGAATTCACCGTCGGACAGCAGGGCCTGGGTGAAGAAATCGGCGTTCAGATTCAGAACCTTCTCCTCGCTCTCCAGATTGTGGACGGTGAAGGAGGCACTGTAGGAGCCGGTGCGGTCGGGATCGTCGAAAAGCTCGACCTTGACCTTGCCGTCGGCGTCACCGGCGGAGGAGCCGGGGGCCATGGTGACCCAGGAGTCGGCGGTGATGGCGTCATGGACGTTCGCCAGACCGGCGCCCTGCTGCAGGACGGGCCAGTAGACGCCCTCGGATGCCAGCAGCGGCGTGGCCGTGGACATCAGCAGACTCTGGATCAGCTGACGCTCGCTCAGGCCGGTCTTTTCTGCCAGACCGTTCTCCCGGACATACTGGGCCATCAGTGCGGACATGCCCGCCACCTGGGGAGAGGCCATGGAGGTGCCGGACATGATCTCGTAGCCCTCGCCGGAGGCATCCAGACCGTTCAGGGAGTAGATGTTACCGCCGGGGGCGGTGATCTCGGGCTTCATCTCCAGGCTGCCGGGGACGCCCCAGCTGGAGAAAGTGGACATGGTGTGGTATTCGCTGTCGAACTGGCCCAGACCGATGGTGTCGGAAATGGTCATGGTACCGGTGTAGCAGCGCACATTGCCGCTGTCATCCAGGACGGGGGTGGACTTTTCCCGGATGAGCTGGCCCTGAACCTGGCTCAGGGCGGCGACGGGGTTGGTGTAGGTATACTCGGTCAGATCCAGGGTAATCATGCCGCTCTGGTTGTTGTAGATGAACACGGCAGAGGCACCGGCCTCCACCGCCAGGGTGGCCTTCTCCACGAAGTTGGTCTCACCACGGGAGCACAGGGCGATCTTACCGGGCAGAAGGTCGGCAACGGCCTTCCAGTCCTCCTCCTTGCCCACGCCGTCGATGAAGATGTACTCGTGCTCGCCGGCGATCTCCCGGAAGAGCTTATTGGTGAACTCGCCGCCGTTGTTGTCCTCGTTGTAGACGATCATCTCGCCGCCGACGGTGATGTAATAGCCCACCATGCCGTCGTTCTCCACGGAGGCCACGGCCAGGGAGTTGGTGAAGGAGCCGGGCTGGCCCACGGTGTGCTGGCTGACGTCGGTGGCATACAGATAGCCGCCGTTTTCCGCCATCTCCGCCCAGGGGCCGGAGTTGCCCGCAGAGATGCACACCACCACGCCGGACTCGGACAGATCGTCCATGACGGTCTCAAAGACGGGGTTGTCGTGGGTAGTGCGGCCGGGGGCCAGGGAGCCCAGGGACAGGTTCACGGAGTCGGCACCCAGGACGATGGCGTCCTCGATGGCCGCGAAGTAGTCGGAGTCATAGGGGCTGCCGGTCTTGCCGAAGACCTTCATGGTCAGCAGCTGGGCCTCGGGAGCCACACCCTGGACAAAGACCGCGTCCAGTGCCTCGACAAAGCCCTCACCATCTGCGATATAGGTGTTGGCGGTGGCGATACCGGCCACGTGGGAGCCGTGCTCGCCCTGGTCGTCGTTGTCGTGGGTGATGTCGTAGTCCGCATCTTTATAATTGTATGCGAAGGGGAGCTTGGTGTTGAGGTAGGCGGTCTCGGGATCCACAACCACGTTCAGCTCGCCTGCCACGGCGGCGATCTTGTCGGCGGTCAGCAGATCCAGAGTCTCCACATAAGCCTCATAGCTCATGCCCTTCTCCTCGGCGAGCTTCGCCAGGGCATACTCGAAGGCAGCGGCGTTCAGGCTCTGGTGATCGGAGTCCGTGCCGGTGTCGATGACGGCGATCCGGGTACCTGCGCCGGTGTAGCCTGCATCCCAGGCCAGGCTGGAGCCGGTCTGGCCGCCGGAGGTGGCCATGCTGGGGCTGACCTTGTCAGATTCCACGGGCTCAGCCAGATACCGGTTCTCCAGCACCACGGCCTTGACGCCGGGCAGACCCTCGATGACCTCGATGTCGCCGTAGCGCACATTGGCAGAGATGAGGTTGGCAGCCAGAGTCAGGTTCCAGACCACATCCAGTTCGTTCCTGGTGGCGCCCTCGATCCGGCTGACCAGCTTATCCTGGTCGTTCTTCAGGGCCTCGCGGTAGGTCATCGCGGCGCGGTCGTCTGCAATGTCCACGGTGTCGAAGCCGGCCTTGATCGTAGAGGCCTTTTCCAGGATGATGGACACGCGAACCATGTCGGTGTCGACATATTCATCCATGGTGTGCAGCTTCTCGTCGTCACGCTCCAGCGGGCTGACAGAAACTGCGCTGTTGTCCACCTGCGTGAAGGTGACGGTGCTCTTGGGGCTGGCGGCATTGGCAGCGGGCACCATGCCGACCAGAAGAGCGGCCACCAGAAGCAGAGACAGCAGTCTTTCGGGTAGACGCTTTTTCATGTTTGTTACCTCCTGTTTTGGTTTGCTGATCCCTCAGCGCGGAGCGTCAGACCGTTTCGCCGAAAACATTTGTCCGCAAGGTCACTGTATTTTTTGCAGAACGTTCTGACTTAAAACGCATTATAGCAAACGCACCATAGCGTGTCAACAAATTCCACCCATTTCAGCACAAAAAAACACCCCTGAAGCCCATTCTTCAGGGGTGCTTCGATTCAGTTGGAAAAGATGGTGTCCTCCACCAGCTCCAGGAAGTTGTGGATGGCCTCCCGGTCGGCCTGGTAGTAGACCCGGAGCCGATCCTTCTCCTCCCGGAGGAAGCCGTAGCCGTGCATCTGGCTCAGGATCCGGGACATATGGCCGGAATCCACGCCCATGATCTCCGCCAGCTCCAGACCGTAGGAGGGCTCGCCGCTCAGCCGCCGGAGGATCTCCAGCCGCTTCTTGTCACCGATGCACTTGAGCATATTGCCCACGGTCTCCACATCGCCGCCCCGGCTCCGGGGCAGGCCGTTGGCGGGGATGGCGCTGCCGATGTAGAGGATGTTGTAGTCCAGCGCCAGGGGGGAATGGGCTGCCACGGCGGTCAGCAGGTCGCTGTCCATCAGCAGCACCGCCACCCGGGTGTGCTCGCTCATCTTCGCCAGAAAGGCCTCATTGGCGAAGGTCGCCACGAAGCTCTCCAGGCTTCTCTTGCGGAAGGTGTCGTTCCAGTATGTCTCCGTCTCCTCAAAGAGCTCCCGTTCCCGGCCCAGATGCGCCTCCAGCGCCAGGGCATAGGGCTCGATCAGCGCCACCAGCTCCTCCATGCTCCGCTGAAAATCCCGGAAGCACTCGTACATCTCCATCTGAAAGGCGCCGGGGAAGCGCATGGCCTTGATCTGCATGAACAGGTCGCCGGGGCAGCCGGGGTCGTTGGTGAAGGCGAAGACCATGTTCTCCTCGTTCCGGGAGGTCAGCCAATAGCCCCGCCGCTGCAAGTCCTGCCAGATGCCGCAGATCTCCCGGGCGTTCTCCCGAAGGCCCGGCTCCCGGAGGGTGCAGAAGGGGTGGGTCATCAGCTGGGCCAGGCAGACCGTCTCCGGATCCTCTCCGGCGGAGGCGAAATAGTGGCGGATCCGCCCGTCGCGGACATCCACGCCGGTGCAGACCTCCTCCATGATGCGCTGGAGCCGGGCCATCCGCTTACTCTGGGCCTGATAGGCGGGATCGCTCATAAAGAACCGCTGGCGGCTGATGGCGGACTGAAAGGAAATGCCGTTGACATATTTATGGAGCATCGCCACTGTTTCCATCAGCAGAAAGGGCCCACGAACGATCTCGTATCCCATGTTAAACCACTCCGTTTCCATAGATTACTGTAAACTTTACTGGAACGGCACGAAAATGTCAAGTGCGGCTTTGGGCCGGGGTCAGCGCTCCAGGGACTGATACTGCTTCTGTCTGGTCTTGGGATCCGCGTGGCCGCTGACGCAGTGGGTGAAATCCAGGGTGTCGAGCAAAGCGATGAATGCGTCCACCTTCTCCCGGTCGTAGGGCAGGGCGTCGGTGGTGGGGACGAAGTCCTCCTCATGGGCGATGTCGAAATGCCAGGGCAGGCCGTAGAGATCCTTGCAGTTGCTGTCGCCCAGGAAGACAAAGCGGTCTTCGGGGATGTAGCAGATGACCGAGTCGGAGGAGTGGGGGCCTTTGGCGTGGATCAGCTCACAGGTCACGCCCCCCAGGTCGATGGTCAGCTTCCCATCGAAGACGATGTCCGCCCCCACGACCTTGATTTTGGAGCGGTCGGGATACTCCCGCTTTATCATCTCGGAGCAGAAGACGATGTCCTCTCCCCCATCGATCCGCTGCTCCATGGACGCATCGTCCCATTTCCAGGCCATCATTTTTCTCAGCTGTTCGTCCGTCTCCCGGCCTGCGATGACGGGAACGCCCCAGAAGGCCACGCCGAAGCTGTGATCCCAATGCCAGTGGGACAAGGCCACAAGATCCGGCATGGGTACCCCCGCTTCGGTCAGCTCCCGCTTCAGAAGCTCCACGTTGGCTTCGGAATTTCCTGCGTCGAAGAGCAATGCCCTGCTCGCACCGCGGATATAGCCGATGTTGGGCCGGTCGGTGTAGTGCTGGTATTTTCGGATGTAAACGTGTTCGGTGATCTTCTCAAACATCCTGTTCCTCCTTTACAGTACGACGCATCGGACGGGCCCGATGGAGATGTGGCCCGTCAGCACGGCCTCCAGGTCGGTGCCTGCGGGAATGCCGTCGGCATCGGTCAGGGGCGTGCCGTCGATGGTCAGGCTGACGGAGCCGCCGGGCAGCTCCGCAGGAACATACCACTCCCGGAACAACGGCACAGGGGCAACGGTGCGATCCCGGAGGATGCCCTTCAGCGCATGCCTATCGCAGCCGGGAAAGTTGACGTTCCACACGGCTCCGGCCGGGGGCAGCTGGGCCGTCAGCTCCTTCAGGATCTCCACAAGCTGCGCTTCCGCCAGCTCCAATGATGCACCGTGGGCATTGGAGACGGCGATGGCAGGGATGCCGTACATCCGGGCCTCGAAGGCCGCGCCCAGAGTGCCCGAGTGGGCGATGTCGTAGCACACGTTCCAGCCCGCATTGACGCCGGAGAGGACGAAGTCCGGCTTTTCCGCCAGGATGTACTGGAGCGCCACCTTGACGCAGTCCGCCGGTGTCCCGTCCACCTGCCAGGCATCCACCGGCAGGGGAAAATCCTCCGCTTTACTGACAGTCAGGGCACCGCGGATGGTGATGCGCTGGGACATGGCGCTGCACTGCCGGGCCGGGGCCACCACGGTCACCTCCCCCAGCTCCAGAGCCGCCTTCACCAGCAGCTCGATGCCGGGGGCATGGATGGAATCGTCGTTTACGATCAGGAGCTTCATGTGCATCATCCCTTCTCTTTTTTGATGGTATCATACCACAAAAAACGACCTGTGTATATAGCGAAGCTCCCCACAGCGCCATCCCTTTCGGATCGCACTGCGGGGAGCATATCAAATTACTTTTTCAGCTTTCCTGCTGCTCCAGCTGCGTATGCAGCACAGCCAGGGTACGCACCAGATCGTCCTGCTTCATCAGAATCCCCTCGGGCACCGTCAGCTCCGCCGGGGTGAAATTCCAGACGGCTCCGACACCGCAGTCGACCAGCCGGTCGCAGACCTGCTGGGCCTGCTCTGACGGCACTGTCAGGATGCCGATGCGCACATGATACAGTCGGCAAAAGACCTCCAGACCGTCCAGATGGTAGATGGGCTTGCCGGTCTGGGTCTTCCCTCTGGGCGGCATCGGATCGAAGCCTGCAAGCACATCCAGCCCAGCCTCCTCAAAGCCCTCGTAATCCAGCAGCGCCCGTCCCAATCTGTTGGTGCCCACCACAACGACACCGGTTCCGGTGTTCAGCTCCAGGACTTTTTCGATATCCCGGATCAGCGCGGCCCGGGGATAGCCAAGCTTCCGGCGTCCGCCGCTGGAGACCTTGGCCAGATCCTTGCGCACCATCACATCGCCCAGCTCCAGAGCCTCGGCAATGCGTGTGGCAGAGATGTTCTCCACATCCTCCGGCAGAGACCTGAGATATTCCAGATAAACAGGCAGTCTGACCAGCAGTTTTTTTGAGACCTGTTTGGATTCCATTGTGTATGCCTCCAATGCTTCATTGCTTCCGCGCCTGGCGGAAGCGGTACTGCTGACAAAACCGGGGCCTTAAGCCCGATGGGAAGGCTGCATGAGCAGCATATCAATAATTATATGAATTCTACAGCTTTTGTGTATCCAAAACAATATAGTTTCGAAATTTTATTCATAGTTTGAAACTATAGATTCGACAATTGGAAAGGGCGTACCGCAGTACGCCCGTTATGGGATCAGAAATGCCAGCCGATCGCTCGGCTGGCAGTGAGTCGTATCTGTTACTTGTCCTCGCCCAGGCAGTTCATGTCCACCAGAGCGCAGGTGCTGTCGTCACCGGCGGCGGCGTTCATGTCCGTCAGCGCGTAGGTCTTCTCCTCCTGGGTGTCCAGGCAGTTCATATCGTTCAGAGCACAGGTGCGATCGTCTTCAGCGGAAATGCCGTTCACATTGCCCCAGCCCAGGCCGGTCTTGTTTTCCTTTGCCATCGTACATTACTCCTGTCAATGCGTGTTTTCCGGCATTGCCGGAAGGGCCGCGAATATAGATCCCCTTTGTATCGAGTATACCAACCGGGGCGGAAAAATTCAAGGGATTTGCGCTGGGATTTTGACACTGGGAGAAGATTGTCAAATAAGAATCATTCTTATTTACTGTTGCTTTTCTGCGCTTCATGGGATACAATATAGTTACAAGAAATCTGAAAGGAGCATCGCCATGAGCCATCTGATCCGCAAATCCCTGGAGCCCTTCACCGTCCACGGCTACTGCCGTGGGGACAGCCGCATCTACACCCAGGAGGATCTCCTGGGGCACTGGGCCGTACTCTTTTTCTATCCCGCCGATTTCACCTTCGTCTGCCCCACGGAGCTGAAGGATCTGGGCGAGCATTTCGAGGGCTTCGAACAGGAGGACTGCCAGATCTTCTCGGTCAGCTGCGACACCCACTTCGTCCACAAGGCCTGGGCCGACGCCTCCGAGACCATCCGGGAGCTGCCCTTCGTCATGCTGGCCGATCCCGCCGGGAAGCTCAGCCGCCAGTTCGGCGTCCTGCTGGAGGAGGAGGGCCAGGCCCTTCGCGCCACCTTCGTGCTGAATCCCGCCGGTGAGGTCGTCCTCTACGAGATCCACGACCTGGGCATCGGCCGCAGCGCCAGCGAGCTTCTCCGCAAGGTGCAGGCCGCCCGGTTCGTCGCCGAGCACGGCGACCAGGTCTGCCCTGCCGCCTGGCAGCCCGGCGAGGAGACCCTGACCCCCAGCCTGGATCTGGTGGGCCTGCTGTAAGGAGGACGCCATGACCTTTGCCGAAAAAAGTCCCCTGATCGCTCCCGCACTGGAGGAGCAGCTGAAGATGCTGTTTTCCAAACTGACTGCCGATGTGGAGCTGATCTGCATCGCGGGCGATGACGCCAAATCCGCCGAGATGGGTGCGTTCCTGAACCACCTGGTCTCCCTCTGCGATAAGCTGTCTGTGCGCTTCCTGGCCCCCGGCGAGGATGCTGCGCTGGACGAGGCCCTGGACGCCTCCCTCCTGCCCGCCACCGCCGTCGGCGGAAGCCGGATGGTCTTCCACGGCATCCCCGGCGGCAAGGAGATCACCGCCTTCGCCGCCG
The DNA here is from genome assembly GCA_015067895.1 of Oscillospiraceae bacterium. The sequence goes on from SVLP01000007.1 coordinate 32,023, forward strand.
CCATCCTGAACACGGGCGGGGCCGCCAAGCCGTTGGACAGGTTCACGCTGAAGGATATCGCCAAAATCAAAGTCCCCCTGAAGCTCCAGGTCTGCGTCTCCTTGAGCTGCCAGCACTGCTGCCAGCTGGTGATCCACGCCCAGCGCATCGCCTGGGAAAACGAGCTGGTCACCGCCCACATGATCGACGCCAATCTCTACCCGGAGCTGGTGCAGGAGCTGAAGCTCCAGCGGGTGCCCCTGACCGTGGTCAACGGCAGCAGGCAGTACCCCGGCGGCAAGACCATGGCAGAGCTGACGGGTCTGCTCAGCAAATACCGCGACTGAACGAAATCTCCAAAAAGCAAGGTTCTCCCCTGTGCTTTTTGGAGATTTTTTCCATTTTCGACAAATCCATTTGTAACATCTCAGCTTATATGGTACATTATTCACAACAGCGAACCCCTGCGCATCTTGTCCCCGGGCCCGCATAGATTTGATAACGGAAGGAGCACCCCTATGTGCGGCAACACCACCAAGCAGCGCATCGGCGCGGCACTGCGTCTGCTCATGAACGAGCGGCCCTTTGACAGGATCACCGTCCAGAACCTGATGGACGCCACCAGCATGAAGCGCCAGAGCTTCTACTACCACTTCCGGGATACCCGGGATGTGCTGCTGTGGATCTGTCGGCAGGAGCTGGTGGAGCCCCTGCGCCGCAGCGAGCTGGCCTTTCCCGACTGGGTCATGCTGGCTCTGGAGATCGTGGAGCGCGATCGTGCCTTCTACCGCAAGCTTCTGGCCGCCGCCCATCCGGACTTTGTCCGGGAGCTCGGCACACAGGTGCTCTGGCACCGCACCGTATGTCTCCTCTACGGACAGCTCCCCGATACGGAGCTGGACGCCACCCAGCGCTATGTGGTGGATTTTTTCGTCCAGGCCATCCTGGGCCAGTTCCTCCGCTTCGCCGCGGGCCGTGCTCCCCTGGACAGGCAGGTCGCCCGGGAGCACATCGCCGGTCTGCTTGGGGTCATCCGGATAAGCAGCGGATAAAAAATCGACGTTTTTTTACAAATCATCCAATGTGTCAAATGACTTTTTGCGGCAACATTGATAAACTAACCTTGTGGAAGTCCCTCCGCTTTGGGCAAAATGCCCAGCGGAGCTTTCGTAATACAATTTCCAGAGGAGGAATTCACTATGGCAAAGTACATCATGGCGCTGGACGCGGGCACCACCTCCAATCGCTGCATCCTGTTCAATGAGGCGGGCGAGATGGTCTCCGTGGCCCAGAAGGAATTCACCCAGTACTTCCCCAAGCCCGGCTGGGTCGAGCACGACGCAAACGAGATCTGGGACACCCAGCTGGAGGTGGCCAAGAAGGCGATGGACAACATCGGCGCCACCGCTGCCAACATCGCTGCCATCGGCATCACCAACCAGCGTGAGACCACCATCGTCTGGGACAAGCTGACCGGCGAGCCCGTCAGCCACGCCATCGTCTGGCAGTGCCGCCGTACCTCCGAATACTGTGACTCCCTGAAGGAGAAGGGCCTGACCGACACCTTCCGGGCCAAGACCGGCCTGGTCATCGACGCCTACTTCTCCGGCACCAAGCTGCGCTGGATCCTGGAGAACGTTCCCGGCGTTCGGGAGCGGGCCGAGGCCGGTGAGCTGCTGTTCGGCACCGTGGAGACCTGGCTGATCTGGAAGCTGACCGGCGGCAAGGTTCATGTCACCGACTACTCCAACGCCTCCCGCACCATGCTCTTCAACATCAACACCCTCCAGTGGGACGACGAGATCCTGGCCGAGCTGAACATCCCCAAGTGCATGCTGCCCGAGGCCAAGCCGTCGAGCTGCATCTACGGCGAGTCCGTCGCCCACTTCTTCGGTGCCAAGATCCCCATCGCCGGTGCTGCCGGTGACCAGCAGGCCGCCCTGTTCGGTCAGACCTGCTTCACCCCCGGCGAGGCCAAGAACACCTACGGCACCGGCTGCTTCATGCTGATGAACACCGGCGAGAAGCCCGTCTTCTCCAACAACGGTCTGGTCACCACCATCGCCTGGGGCCTGGACGGCAAGGTCGAGTACGCCCTGGAGGGCTCCATCTTCGTCGCCGGTGCCGCCATCCAGTGGCTGCGCGACGAGCTCAGACTCATCGATTCCTCCCCCGACTCCGAGTACATGGCCAGAAAGGTCAAGGACACCAACGGCTGCTACGTGGTTCCCGCCTTCACCGGTCTGGGCGCACCCCACTGGGATCAGTACGCCCGCGGCACCATCGTGGGTCTGACCCGCGGCGTCAACAAGTATCACATCATCCGCGCCACCCTGGACTCCCTGGCCTACCAGACCAACGACGTCCTGCAGGCCATGAAGGCCGACTCCGGCATCGAGCTGGCTGCCCTGAAGGTGGACGGCGGCGCTTCCGCCAACAACTACCTGATGCAGACCCAGGCCGACATCATCGACGCTCCCGTCCAGAGACCTCAGTGTGTCGAGACCACCGCCATGGGCGCCGCCTATCTGGCAGGTCTGGCCGTGGGCTACTGGAAGAGCAAGGAAGACGTCATCAAGAACTGGGCCATCGACCGCACCTTCAAGCCCAACATCGAGGCTGCTGAGCGTGACGAGCGGATCGCAGGCTGGAACAAGGCTGTGAAGTGCTCCTACGGCTGGGCCAAATAACCCCCGCGTTCCGCAGGATGCACTGCTGCTTTGTACGATCTTGGGCGAATTGGTGAGATCCTGCGAATTCGCCGAAAGGATCGGTAAAATCGGACTGTTCTGCGGAACGGTCATAACCGTTCCCTACATCCAGCCGTATCCATCTGATTAAATTCAATAGGAGGAAAAAGCTATGTTACCTTATATCGCGGAATTTCTGGGCACCATGCTGCTCATCATCCTGGGCGACGGCGTCGTTGCCAACGTGACCCTGAACAAGTCCGGCATGAAGGGTGCCGGTTCCATCCAGATCACCCTGGCCTGGGGCCTTGCCGTCATGGTTCCCGCCTTCATCTTCGGCGCCGCCTCCGGTGCCCACTTCAACCCCGCCCTGACCCTGGCTCTGGCCGCTGACGGCTCCCTGGCCTGGGGTCTGGTTCCCGGCTACATCATCGCCCAGTTCGCAGGCGCCATCGTCGGCGCTGTCATCGTCTACCTGATGTTCAAGGATCAGTTCGACGCCACTGAGGATCCCGGCACCAAGCTGGGCGTCTTCTCCACCGGCCCCTCCGTCCCCAACCTGCCCCGCAACATCTTCTGCGAGGCCGTCGCCACCTTCGTTCTGGTCTTCGCCATCAAGGGCATCCCCGCCGGTACCGTCGCCGGTGTCGAGAAGTTCATGGTCTTCGGCATCATCGTTGCCATCGGTATGTCCCTGGGCGGCCTGACCGGCTACGCCCTGAACCCCGCCCGTGACATCGGCCCCCGTATCGCCCACGCCTTCCTGCCCATCAAGGGTAAGGGCTCCTCCAACTGGGGCTACGCCATCGTTCCCCTGCTGGGCCCCGTCATCGGTGCCCTGATCGCCGTGGCCCTGTACGCCGTCATCCCCTGGTAATTGAAAAATTTACCAACGCTTTTCCATGAGGAACTTCGGAAATCCCTGACATAAACCCGTTTTCCCGGCCCCCTCGTCCGAATTTCCGGGCGAGGGGAGCCCTTCCGTTGTGGGTCTTTTCTCACTTTTTCCCTGAAAATATCTCCAATTCAACAAAGGAGTGAAGTATCTTGGTTGATATCATCATCATCGGCGCAGGTGTCAGCGGCTGTGCCATCGCCCGGGAGCTGTCCCGGAAGAAAGCATCCATCCTGGTGGTGGAGCGGGAGGAGGACGTCTGCTGCGGCACCTCCAAGGCCAACTCGGCCATCGTCCACGCAGGCTACGACGCCAAGCACGGCTCCCTGATGGCCAAGCTCAATGTCCTGGGCAGCGAAATGATGCCGGGCCTTAGCCGGGAGCTGGACTTCCACTACAGACAAAACGGCTCTTTGGTCGTGATGCTGGATGAAAATGACCGCCCCAACCTCATCAAGCTCTATGAGAACGGCGTTAAAAACGGCGTCCGGGATCTGCGGATCATCGAGCGGGACGAGCTGGTGGCCATGGAGCCCAACATCTCCGACGATGCGGTGGCCGCCCTCTATGCTCCCACCGGCGGCATCGTCTGCCCCTTCGGCCTGACCTACGCCCTGGCCGAGAACGCCGCCAGCAACGGTGCCGAGTTCCGGTTCGACTCCGAGGTCACCGGCATCGAGAGAATCGACGGCGGCTGGCGCGTGAAGACCGTCAAGGGCGACCTGGAGGCAAAGGTGGTGGTCAACGCCGCAGGCGTCTACTCCGGCAAGCTCCACAACATGGTCTCCGACGAGCCCATGACCATCATCCCCCGCCGGGGCGACTACTTCCTGCTGGATCGCACCACCGGCGGCTTCGTCGAGCGCACCATCTTCCAGCTCCCCGGCAAGTATGGCAAGGGCGTCCTGGTGGCTCCCACCGTCCACGGCAACACCATCGTCGGCCCCACCGCCATCGATGTGGATGATCCCGACGCCACCGCCACCACCCAGGCGGGCCTGGACGACATCCGCGCCAAGTCCGGACGGGCCGTCAAGAACCTGCCCCTGCGTCAGACCATCACCTCCTTCGCAGGTCTGCGCGCCCATGAGCCCCGCCACGAGTTCTTCATCGGCGAAATCGCCCCCGGCTTTGTCGACTGCGCCGCCATCGAGTCCCCCGGCCTTTCCTCTGCTCCCGCCATCGGCGTCATGGTGGCCGACATCGTCACGGGGATCCTGGGTCTGGAGGCCGATCCCACCTTCGACGGCACCCGCAAAGGCATCCTGAACCCCCAGGAGCTGGGCATCGAGGAGTACAACGCCCTGATCCGTGAGAATCCCGCCTACGGCACCGTCATCTGCCGCTGCGAGACCGTCACCGAGGGCGAGATCATCGACGCCATCCGCCGTGTCCCCGGCGCGAAGAGCGTCGACGGCGTCAAGCGCCGCACCCGGGCCGGTATGGGCCGCTGCCAGGGCGGCTTCTGCAGCCCCAGAGTGCTGGAGATCCTTTCCCGGGAGCTGGGCATTCCCATGGGCGAGATCACCAAGGCAGGCGGCAATTCCCGCCTGATCGTCGGCGTCAACAAGGACAATGTCTAAGGAGGGCTGCCCTATGAGAGAATATGAACTTGTCATCATCGGCGGCGGCCCCGCCGGTCTGGCCGCAGCCGTCGCCGCACACAAGGCAGGCATCACCGACATCCTGATCCTGGAGCGCGACAACGAGCTGGGCGGCATTCTGAACCAGTGCATCCACAACGGCTTCGGCCTGCACACCTTCAAGGAGGAGCTCACCGGCCCCGAATACGCCGGTCGGTTCATCGAGCAGGTCAGGGAGCTGGGCATCCCCTATAAGCTCAACACCATGGTTCTGGATCTGGCTGCGGACAAGACCGTCACCGCCATGAACCGCACCGACGGCCTGTTCCAGCTGAAGCCCAAGGCCGTCATCCTGGCCATGGGCTGCCGGGAGCGTCCCCGGGGCGCCCTGAACATTCCCGGCTACCGTCCCGCCGGTATCTACACCGCCGGTACCGCCCAGCGTCTGGTCAACATGGAGGGCTATCTCCCCGGCCGCAAGTGCGTCATCCTGGGCTCCGGCGACATCGGCCTCATCATGGCCCGCCGCATGACCCTGGAGGGAGCCGAGGTCAAGGTCGTGGCCGAGCTGATGCCCTACTCCGGCGGTCTGAAGCGCAACATCGTCCAGTGTCTGGACGACTTCGGCATCCCCCTGAAGCTGAGCCACACCGTGGTCGACATCAAGGGCAAGGAGCGCGTCGAGGGCATCACCATCGCCCGGGTGGAGAACGGCAAGCCCGTCCCCGGCACCGAGATCGAATACGAGTGCGACACCCTGCTGCTTTCCTGCGGTCTGCTACCCGAGAACGAGCTCAGCCGCGCCGCAGGCGTGGACATCAACCCCATCACCAATGGCCCCAAGGTCAACGAGTCCCTGGAGACCAGCGTCCCCGGCGTCTTCGCCGCCGGCAACGTGCTCCACGTCCACGACCTGGTGGACTTCGTCTCCGAGGAGGCCGCCGCCGCAGGCCGCAACGCCGCAGCCTATATCCGCGAGGGTAAGGAGGTCGGCGGCAAGGTGCTGCCCATCACCGGCATCGACGGCGTCCGCTACACCGTTCCCGTGGCCATCCGTCCCGAAGCCCTGGAGCCCGACTCCACCGTCACCATCCGCTTCCGCGTGGGCGGCGTCTACACCAACAAGCGCATCGTCGTCCTGGCCGGTGACAAGCCCATCTTCACCCGCAAGCGTAACGTCCTGGCTCCCGGCGAGATGGAGACCGTGAACCTGAAGACCAACGCGCTGCTGGACTGCCCCGAGGCCGACAGCATCACTGTGAAACTGGAGGATGCCTGATATGAAAAAAGTGAACCTGATCTGCATCGGCTGTCCTCTGGGCTGCCCGCTGGAGGTGGAGATGGAGGGCAAGGAAGTTCTGACCGTCTCCGGCAACACCTGTAAAAACGGCGAAAAGTACGCCCGCAAGGAGCTGACCAACCCCACGAGGATCGTCACCTCCACCGTCCGGGTGGTTGGCGGTACTTTGGGCATGGTCTCCGTGAAGACCTCCGCCGACATCCCCAAGGGCAAGATCTTTGACTGCGTCAAGGAGCTGCAGGCCATCGACATCCCCGCCCCCGTGGCCATCGGTGACGTCATCATCGCCGATGTCTGCGGCACCGGCGTGAGTGTCGTCGCCACCAAGAACGTCCCTGCCCTCTGATCGTCCATAAAATTTGGGCCGCTGCGAAAGCAGCGGCCCTCAGCGTGTCGAAAAAGGTGTCATTGCGAGCCAGTGCGCACACTGGCGTGGCAATCTCCCAGATTTTCGAATATTTTCAGTTGATAATCCGGCGTTATTTGCTCTTTTTAGGGGATCGCCACACCAGTCTGAGGACTGGTTCGCGATGACATCCTAATTTTGAGGTTTTTCTACAGTCTGTGGGCCGTTGCTTTCGCAGCGGCCCTTTTGCGTTTTCGCTTTACAATCCGAAGATCCGTTGGGCATTGCCCCGGACGATCTTTTCGTAGGTCTCCTCCCGGAGCCTTCCGGCGGCGCGCATCTCGTCGAGCCACGCCCCCAGGGGGAAGACCATGTCCTTGTTCACCATGTCCGTGGCGAAGAAGAGCCGGTCGGCGTATGCCTCCAGGAAGGCCAGGCCGAAGTCCGGGTCGCGCATGATGGCCCGGCTGCCGCTGTTGGCACTGAGGTCGCCGTAGAGGTTGGGGTACTTCGCAAAAAGCTCCGGTACCCGTCCGCCGGGGACGATGGGGCCCTCGCCCCAGCTGTTGCGACCTTCCCTGTCCCTGGGTGCGTCGCCGCTCATCTCGATCCAGAAGGTCTGGCTGTGTCCCAGGAGCTTCAGCTTGGGATGGGTCTTCAGCACCTCCTCCAGCATCGGCAGGCCGGGATCGTCCACCACGCCGTAGCTGTAGCCCACCTCCGGGCTCATGTGGATGGTCACAGGCAGACCCAGCTTCTCCGCCGCAGCGAAGAGCTCCTGTAAAAAGGGGTCGTCCAGACGGCGGTTGGTGGTCAGCTCCCCCACGCCGATGGCACCCTGGGCCTGGAACCGGGCCAGCCGGTCGTAAACCGGCTCCTTCCCCCTGGGATCCACCGCGCACATCCAGGCATAGCGATCCGGGAACTGCCGGCAGAGCTTCCGGTTGGCCTTGTTGGTGCCGAAGGGCAGGCCCCCCTCGGAGGAGGACATCAGAACACCCTTTTCGATGCCCAGCTCCTCCAAGTGGGGGAGCATATTCTTTCCGCTGGTCAGGTTCAGCTTGCCCAGCTTCGGAAGCTGGAAGGGCGTCAGATGCAGATGCAGGTCGATCTTTTTCATAGGCTTACTGCTGGGCGGCGTCCCGCTTGGCGGCCATCTCGGCGTACATCTGGTCGGTCTTCTTCTTGTCCAGGTTGAAGATCAGGCCGATGCCGATGAGGATCAGGGCATAGCAGATGGTGGGGATGGCATTGCAGACGTAGTAGATGCCCTTGACGGCCTCAGCAGTCTGGACAACATTCTCGCCGGAGACATAGCCCACCAGGCCCAGGCTGAAGGCCAGGCCGGAGGAGGCGATGGTGGAGCCGATCTTGCGGCTGAAGGTGTACATGGAGTACATGGAGCCGTCGGAGCGGAAGCCGGTCTTCCACTCGGAGTAGTCCAGGCAGTCGGAGACCAGTGCCCAGATCAGCATGGTGAAGGCGGTCTGGCCCAGCAGGGTCATGATGTTCAGGGCGGTATAGACCCAGACATTCTCGATGTAGATGAACATTCTCACGGCGCTGAACACGAAGCTCAGCAGGGCGGTGTACAGAATGACGTCCCGCTTGCCGAACTTGTTGACCATCTTGGGGATCAGGGGGAAGATGACGATCATAAAGGGCATGGAGCAGGCCATGGAGATGGTGGCCAGGGAGGCATTGCCGTAGACCTCCTTGTAGATGTAGCCATAGGTCTGGCTGGAGCCGGTGATGACCAGCATGGAGCCAATGGTGGCGACCATGACGCCGATCAGGGGACGGTTCTTCAGAACCATCCTCAGCACCTTGAAGAACTCGAACTTCTCGCCCTCAGCCTTCTCCTCGCGGACGCGCTCCTTGGTCAGGGTGCACAGCAGCAGGTAGCTGACGATGGAGCAGACGCCGAAAACAGCAGCCAGCAGGGTGAACCGGCCGGGGATGGGCTGGTTGTCCTTGTAGCAGATCACGGGAACCATGCCCAGAGCCACGGCACCCACCAGGCCGCCGCCGACGGAACGGGCACGGGACAGCTTGGAACGCTCCACGGGATCCACGGTGACCACGTTGGCCATGGCACCGAAGGGCATGGAGGTGCCGGTGTAGCTCATGCCGAAGAAGACATAGGCGAAGGCCACGAAGGCGTGCAGGGCGATGCCCTCAAAGGGAACCTTGCTGAAGCAAAGGACGCCGCTGAGCGCCAGAGGGATCATGAACAGCTTGATCCAGGGGGTGAACTTGTCCTTGCTCTTGCCCAGGTGCCACCGGTCGGGGAAGGAACCGATGATGGGGTCGTTGATGGCATCCCACAGGCGGGCGAACAGGAACAGACCTGCCATCCAGGTGGCGCTGATGCCCAGGCAGTAGGTGCAGAAGGTCAGGAAGTAGGCATCCACATACAGGTTGACGAAGCTGCCGGCCATATCACCGAAGATATAGCCCCACTCGTCCTTGCCGCTGAAGGGGCGCACGGAGTTGTCGATTTTTGCCATGTGTTTCTCTCCTTTTTCTGTTTTTGACGGTGGACGATTTTATCCCCGTCTTAGGATTATTTTACACCATATTCACTCCGTTTTCAATACCAAAACCCATGGTTTCTGTATCCGGATGGCTGTCCCGCGAACACAAAAACCACGCTTGCAGGGCGCAAGCGTGGTCTGTGCCCGGCTCTGCATCACAGCTTCGCCAGGATCCGTTTTTTGTATTCCAGGAATTCGGGGGTCAGGTTGAAGTCCGCAGAGCGGGGCTTGGGCTCGTCGATGACGATCTCCTCCACGATCCGGCCGGGCTGGCCGGAGAGGAGGTAGATCCGGTCGGACAGCAGGATCGCCTCATCGATGTCGTGTGTGATGAACAGGGTGGAGAGCCGGATCTGCTCCATGACCTCCAGATACCAGCGGTGGATGGCGCTCTTGGTCAGGGTGTCCAGGGCCGAGAAGGGCTCGTCCAGCAGCGCCACATCCTGGGAAAAGAGGTAGGTACGCAGCAGGGCCGCCCGCTGGCGCATGCCGCCGGAGAGCTGGGCCGGGTATTTGCGCTGGGTGCCCTCCAGACCGAACTGGGCGAACAGGGGGCTGACACGCTCCCGGGCTTCCCTTTTCTTCACGCCCTTCAGGATCAGCGGCAGGGCCACGTTGTCGGCAATGGTGCGGTACGGCAGCAGCAGATCCTTCTGCAGCATATAGCTGATGGAGCCGGGCTTTCCGGTGATATCTGCGCCATCCAGCAGCACCTGTCCGGCATCGGGCTTCACAAGACCCGAGATGATGTTGAAGAGCGTTGTCTTGCCGCCGCCGCTGACACCCAGCAGGCAGACCAGCTCCCCCCGGTTCAGCTCCACGGTGATATCATCCAAAATCAGCTTCCCGTCGAAGGATTTGCTGACGTTCTTTACTTGCAGTTTTTCCATACGGTTAAGGCAGATACTCGTTGGTGAAGCCGTGGTTGGGATCAATCTCCCCCTCCATCAGCTGATTCTCGTTGAGCCAGCTGAAGAAGGCGGCCCAGCGGTCGGCGTCGAACTCACCCCAGCGGGCGGCGTCGGAAATGTACTCCCCAGCCAGGTATTCCTGGCTGGCATAGACCAGCTCGGCGTTGGACTTCAGCTCGGGGGCGGCCTCCATCAGGATGTCGGCGGCTTCGGCGGGGTGCTCCACAGCGTAGGTGTAGCCCCTGCTCAGGGCGCCGACGAAGGCCTTTGCGGCTTCGGGGTTCTGTTCCAGCCAGGCATCGTTGCCGATGATGACGGGGGAATAGTAGTCGAAGACGGGATCAATGTCTGCGAATTCAAAATAGTCGGTCTCCAGACCCGCCACCTCGCAGGCCACACCGGCCCAGCCGTAGAAGATCCAGATGGCGTCCACACTGCCGGACTGCAGGGCGGAGACCTCGTCGGTGACGGTGGAGGGAATCAGCTCCACCTTATCGAAATCGCCGCCGTCGGCGGTCATCACATCCCGGATGGTGGCCTTCTCCACATCCAGATCCCAGGTGGCATATTTCTTGCCCTCCAGGCCTGCGGGGGTGTCCATGCCCTCCCCGGCCCGGGAGACGATGCCGGAGGTGTTGTGCTGGATCACAGCCGCCACGGCGGTGACGGGCATTTTTTCTTCGCCCACATAAGCGGGAGCCAGGTAATCCTGGAAGGACACGCCGAACTGGGCCTTGCCGGAGGCCACCAGGGTGACGGCGCCGTCCTCGGGGGGCTGCACGACCTCGACATTCAGACCGGCTTCCTTAAAATAGCCGTTGGCCAGGGCCACATAGATGCCGGTGTGGTTGGTGTTGGGCGTCCAGTCCAGGACGACGGTGATCTGATCGGCGGTCTGCGCTCCGGAGCCGCATGCGGTCAGGGTCAGCACCATGGTCAATGCCAGGAGCATTGCGATGCATTTTTTCATATCGGTTCCTCCATTTCAGTCTTGTTTGTCCAGATGCCGGTAGGGCATGCACTTTTTCTCCGCGAATTCCACCAGCGCCATCAGGCCCAGGGAGATGCCGGAGATCAGGAAAATAACGGCGAACATCTTGTCGAAGGCGAAGGCCTTCTTCACCCGGGTCATATACACGCCCAGGCCGCCGAAGCCGCCCAGCCACTCGCTGATGACCGCGCCGACCACGCTGTAGGCGGCGGCGATCCGCAGTCCGGAGAAGAGCTGGGGCAGTGCCGAGGGGAATTTGATGTGGCGGAAGATCTGGAAGCGGTTCGCGCCCATGGAGCGCAGCAGACCGATGGCATCCTTGTCCGCGCTGCGGAAGCCGTCCAGCAGACCCACGGTGACGGGGAAAAAGGTGGAAATGACGATCAGGATGATCTTCGGGGTCATTTCATAGCCGAACCACAGCACCAGCAGCGGCGCGATGGCCACGGTGGGCACCGTCTGGGTGATGATGAGCAGCGGATAGAAGGCCTTGTACAGCAGCTCGAAGGCGTCCATCAGCACCGCCACCAAAAATCCGAAGGCCACGCCCAGGAGCAGGCCGATGAAGGCCTCCTGGAGGGTGATGAGGGAATTCTCCCACAGGAGCGGCAGCTCCGCAAGGAAGGCCTGCGCCACCTCCAGGGGGCTGGGCAGCATGTACCCCGGCACCCATCCCAGGCCGCAGACCGTCTGCCACACGGTCAGCAGCACCGCCACGGCGAGGATCGAGGGAACATTACGCTTCAGCATGCTTGGTAATTTTATCGTCGATGGTCAGGATCTCGCCCTCCGGGCGGTAGACGACCTTGACATAGGCACTGACCTTCTCGGCACCGGCGCGGATGGCCACGTGCTGGCACTCCTTGACGATGTCCATCAGCTGGTCGTAGTCGTCGCCCTCGATGGTGGTCTCGAAGGGGCCCACGTGGCAGTGCAGGCCGGTGCTTTTGATGTAGGCGATGACCTCATCCACGATGCGGAGAAGCTCATCCTGGTTGGGTGCCACGGGAAGGACTTGGATCGCGATACTTGCTTTCATAGAAAATACCTCCAAAATAGAATTGCCTTCGCCGGAAGTACCCAGCGAAGGCAATGGTCAGTACATTTTGGTTGTTGCGTATACACGCGGCCCGACAATGCACTTTGCTATGCTCCCTACGCTGGCATGATCCAGATCAGGTTATTGGGTCGCGGGAATACCCGCCTCTCAGCCCGTCGATTCGGACTCCCCTTGTCATGGTTCAGTATAAACGGTTTATGGGCCGTTGTCAACCGGTAAATACTTACAGATGGTTCCAGAAATAGCTCTGCATGGCAACGGTGGCGGCCATCTCATTGGGGCCGTCGCAGGTGATGGTCACCGTGTCGCCCCTGCGGACGCCCAGGGTCAACAGCCGCAGCAGGGCGTCGGCCCGGACGGACTTGCTGCCCCGGGTGACCGTGATGGCAGTATCTGCAAACTGCCGGGCGATCCGGGCGATCTGCATGGCAGGCCGGGCGTGGATGCCGGTGGATTCCTGGATGGTGTGTTCGAATCGCTTCATGATGGATTCCTCCTGTTGGGGTATCTCTGTCGGAGGTTCGAGCGCCGTGATCCCCCTCCGATTCATTTGGAAACGTTTCCAGTCTCTCCGGAATTAAGGATACACCCATTTGAGGAAAAAATCAAGTGCTTTTTTTCGAAGGCAAAAAGACATATCCCGCAGAGAACCGGCCATGACCGTTCCATACGGGTTTTCCGAAGTTTTGACGTACCATAAAAAGACCCCACGTACCACATAACGATTCCCAACGCACCGATTACAGTTTGCCCGCAGGGGCTTCCCTGCCGCCGCAAAAAGGGCGGCCCGAAAGGGCCGCCCGGTGCTTAGGGATTATGGAGCATCAGGGATAGGTGACGCCGGTGCGGGAGAAGACCCACTCTGCGATGACCACGACGTTGGAGTAGTCCACGTCGGTCAGGCTGGAGCAGCCGTAGAAGGCACCCTCGCGCAGGACGACGACCTTGTTCAGATCGATGGTGGTCAGGCTGGTGCAGTTCTTGAAGGCGTAGTTGCGGATATCATCCACGGAGTCCGCCAGAACGACCTCGGTCAGGTTGGGCAGACCGTAGAAGGCCATCTGGCCGATGGAGTTGACACCGGCTTCAATGACGATCCTGGTGATGTCATTGGTGTAGGCCTCCCAGGGACGGCCCAGGGTGCCGGGCATGTCGGGGTTGGAATTCCAGTGGTAGTTGGCCATGTTGCACTTGCCGTTGTAGCGCTCCTCGGTGGCGGACACGGTCAGGGTGCCGTCGCTGGTCAGCGTCCAGGTGGTGTAGCCGGACCAGCCGCTTGCGATGACGGTGGGCTCGGCAGCGGCGGTGCAGACCACGTCCTTACGGTCGCGGACGCGGATCCGGGGCGCGGGGCCGTCGAAGGAGTTGTCGTAGGAGGCCAGGCCGGTGACGGTGATCTCGCAGCCGACGGTCAGATTCTCCACATCGTAGGAGGTGGTGATGTAGCCGTCGATGAAGACGCGGCCAACATTGCCGTCGTTGTCCTTGACCATGATGGTCTGGATCAGGCCGTTGGCGTACTCGAAGGATTCCACGGTGCCCTTCAGGGTGACCAGGGAGCCCAGGACGGAGCCGTCGTTGAGCTCGGAAGCGGTGATCTCGATGGGAGCGACCTCATTGCCCTCGGAGATCAGGGTGATCTCGGTGACGGAGATCTGGCGCTCACCCTGATAGCTGGAGGTGGTGCCGGTGATGCGAACCTTGTCGCCGATCTTGAAGTTGCCGGCCACGGGGAAGGCGTTGATGCCGGCGGTCTCGTCCTGCAGGTAGATGCAGTCGAAGAAGGCGGTGTCCTTGTCATAGCCGGAGGCGTTGGAGGTGATGACACCCTCGATGGTGAAGGTCATGCCCTCCTCGGCGGCGTGGACATCGGCGATGGGAGCGACCTTCACGGGGTTGACCAGCTTCATCAGGTTCTCGGCGACCTTGGAGTTTGCGTTGGAAGCAGGGATGGTCAGGTCGTAGTCGTTCATGAAGGCAGAACCGGCCACGATGACCGCGCCCTTGCCTTCACGCTGCTCCAGCGCCATGACCATCAGGCGGCCATCGTAGGCGGCGGTGGTGCTGCCGTCGCCGTCGGCATCCTTGGAGATGGTGTTCTCATTGGCGAAGATGACGGGGGAAACCGTTGCGGGGATGGTACCGTCCACGGTGTAGATGGAGGAGCCGCCGTAGTAGCTCAGAACATCATTCTCAGTCAGCCCCTCGGTCAGGGCGTTATCGCCCCAGGTGTTGAAGCTCAGGGAGTAGGAGGAATCCTCATAGGTGCCGTCGTCGGCGATGCGCAGGTCGGAGCCGATGTACTCCAGCAGGGCATTCTGGGTGGCGGCCATGTGGGGCACGCCGGACAGCTTGTCGTTGCTGTCGCCGGAGCCGGTGACGATCAGGATGCCGCCATTGTCGTGGAAGGCCTTCAGAGCGGCCAGCTCGGCATCGGAGTAGACCTTGCCCTCGCTCAGGCGGCGGGAGGGCACGTTCAGCACGATGGCTGCATACTTGCCGCTGCCGCAGGCAGCGATCAGAGCCTCGGAGGTGGCAGCGATCTCGGTGCGGACGGAGGAGGCATTGGCCAGAGCGGCGAAGTTGCCCATCAGATCCTTGTTATAGCCGGAGACATACTCGTTGGCGTGGCTGCCGTCGATGAGCAGGTAGGCCAGCTCGCTCTCGTCCCGGACATCCAGGTCAACAGAGGCGGTGAAGGTGTACTCGGTGCTCTCCAGCTCCACCACCACGGTGACGGTGACGGTGGTCTGCTTGGCGACCTCGGGGATCCAGTCGAAGCTGAGCTCCAGCTCGGAGTCGGCGGTCAAAGTGCGGACGGTGTTGTCCACGCCCAGAACCTGGGAGCCGATGCTCCAGATGACGGACTTGACCAGCGCGTCGGACAGCTCGCCGTTGTGCAGCTTGGCGGTCAGGGTGACATTCTCGCCGGTGACGGGGGTCAGGGAGCTGGCGGTCAGGGAGTCGACGCCCAGCATCAGACTCTCGCCCACCCAGACGGGGGCAGTGACGGCCAGATCGCCGTCGGCCTGGGTCACGCGGACATAGTAGTAGGAGTAGCTGGGATCCAGCTCGGCAGTCAGCTCGCCGGTGGCCAGAACGGAAGCATCGTCCCAGGTGTAGGCGACCTTGCCGGAGTTGACGATCAGCTCCACCCTGGCGGTGGAATCGGTGGAGTCGGGATCCTGGACGGAGATGTTGAAGCTCAGCTTCTCGGGCACGGACTCGACCACGGTGCCCATGGGCAGATCGTTGACGGTGTAGAGGAGCTCCAGGTTCTTGTCCTCGGTGGCGTAGACCCGGCGGGCCCGGATGGCGTCGTAGATGCCCTCCTCGGTGAAGACCTCAGCCAGCACCACATCGCGGGCATCGTTGGCGTTGCCCCACTTGCCCTTGTGGTTGTCCTGGTTGTTGGTGGGAGCCACATGCCAGCCCTTGTCCAGAGCCAGGGTGTACTCCTCATAGCTGGGATAGTAGCCGCCGGCGCCGATCTGGCCCTCGCCGTTGCCGACCTCCACCAGCTGGACGACTGCATCATATGCAGGATCCCAGTAGGCGAAGTCGGTGAAGTTGCCGAAGGTGTTGCCGGGGTGGTTCAGCTGGGTGATGGAGTCCTTGCCCTCCTCCTGGCCCAGCAGGTTGTAGTACAGCTTCATACCGGCATCGCTGGTCTTGTTGTTCAGGGCGGTATTGTTGCGGGAGACGATGCCTGGGGTGGCGAAGGTGTTCATATGGCCGGGGCCGCCAGACCAGGTCATTTCAAAGCCGCCCAGGGCCAGAACGCCGGTATCCTTTGCGTTGAAGTCGGCAATGGCACCCTTGTAGGCTGCCCACAGCTCCTGGGAGTAGGCGGTGGCCAGGCTCATGTCATAGAGGGCACCCTCGGGGTTGGCCTCGCCGGACTTGTCGAAGTAGTTGGAATGGTCGGTAAAGGCCACGAAGTCCACGTTGGCATCCTCGGGCAGGCTGCCGATGTAGTCCAGGGCGGACTCCAGGGTGCCGGAGCCGTCGGAGTAGGTGGTGTGGGAGTGGAGCTGACCGAAATACAGGGTGAAGCTGCTCTCGCCCACGGTGAAGCTCCAGGACTTGCTGACGGACTTGCCGTCGGCACGCTTCACAGTCAGGGTGACGGTGACGCGGCCGTCGGCCATGTCAGCGGCGGGGGTGTAGGTCACATAGCCATTGGCATAGACGACCTCCACGGTCTCGCCGTTCACGACCATCTCGATGGCGGGATTCTCGCCCACGTTGGTCAGCTTGGCGGAAATGGTGGGACGCTTGTTCTCCCGGGTCTGGGAGTTGGCCAGAGGAGCCATATCGGAGATGACGGGCTCGTCCCTGACCTCGATGACCACGGAGGAGTCGATGACAACATCCTTGTTGTCCAGACCCAGGATCCGGACGGTCAGGTGCTCGCCCTCGATCAGGTCGGCGGGGATGGCGGCGGTGTAGCGGTCACCGGAGAGGGTCAGCTCCAACTGGGTGTTGCCCAGGTAGGCTGCGAGCTCCTTCACGCCGAACAGGGCGTCCACGGTGAAATGGAGCAGGTAACGCTGACCGGCGTAGGCGGGAGCCAGGTTGCCGAAAACGGCCTGGGGCTCGTTGACCACGCCGCCCGTGATCTTATCGCTGGCGCAGGGGTAGCAATGGTAGGTGAACACATCCCGGTCGGTGACCGCGTACATGCCCCAGGTGGTGAAGTGACCGGCGTAATACTGCAGGAACTGCATATTGCCGTCGAACACCGCGGTACGGCTGCCCAGGCGGCAGCCGCCGTTGTACTCCTCCACCAGCCAGTCGGCGTCGGTGGTGTCGAAGGAGTAGAAGGTGTTGTTGCCGCCGCCGGTGGAGCAGAGGTAACCGAAGGACTCATTGAACAGGCGGTAATAGTCGCCATTGCGTTCCACGGTGAAGACCACGGCGCCGTTGGAGCAAATGGCCTTGCCGCCGGAGATGGAAGCATCGGCCACCAGCACGGAGCAGGAGGTGGGATCGGCGGGGTCACCCTCCATGCCGGAGAGGACGCCCTTGGCGGCCTGGTTATAAATGACCACCTGGTCGCCCTCGGCAGGCAGGCCGGGACGCTCGCTGCCCTCTTCGATCAGCTCGTAGATGCACACGGGTTTCTGCGTGCCGCTGTAGCAGGAGAAGATGCCGACGGTGTTGTACTGGATGATGTTGGCCTTCTTGTCCAGCTTGGACTGGATGGTAGCAGTGGTGTCGGAATTGATGGTGATGGAGAAGGAAGCGGCGGTATCCTTGCCCTCCTGGGTGCGCAGCAGGTTGCCGCTCTCGGAGGATGCGTACAGATAGCCGGTGTTGTCGCCGTTGGTGGCGTACAGGGCGAAGGTGTCGGCCTCCACGCCGGACTCCAGGGTGATGATCTGGGCGTAGGAATCATAGCTCAGCAGATCGTAGGCCTTGATGACCTCGGCCTGGTCACGGTTGTTGTCCTTCTGGGTGGTGCCCATGGCGTAGTTGTAATCCTTGGTGACGATCAGGATCCGGTCGCCGGACTGGAGCTCGGAGACATCGGTGACCAGCTTGGCCTGATCCTCGCCCAGGACGGGGGGATGGTAGATGGTGTAGGCGAAGGTGACTTCCTTGCTGTCCTCCATGCCTTCCTTCACGGCCTTGACGGTGAAGGTGGTGTCCTCGGTAATGGCAATGGGGCCGGTGTATTCGGCCCAAACGCCGTCGCCGGTGTGGTAGAGAATGGTTGCACCCTCGGTGGCGCAGGTGAAGGAGATCTCAGTACCGGAGTCCACCTCACCGGCCTTGACGGCGGCCTTGGGAGTGGCGACAACGTTGCTGGGCTGGACGCCGGAGCCGGAGCCGACCGCATAGAAGCGGATGGCGTACATGGCCTCGCTGGGGTTATAGTAGGCGGCCCAGCAGTTGTTGGCGGCGTACCACTCCAGGTAGGTGCCCTGGCCGCTGCCGACATAGAACTCGTCGGTCTTGCCCTCCACCAGGCTCAGACTCCAGTTGGTGGCCTCCTCCGCGAAGCCCAGGTGGGTGCGGCTGACCACAGCCAGCTTCTGACCGGCGGCATCGGTGAAGGAAACGGTTCCATCCTCGTTGGCGGTGACCGTCCAGATGTTGGCATCGGAGTAGCCGGACAGGGTGTCGTCGCCCTCCAGGGTCAGGGGGGTGCCGACGAAGTCGTAGTTCTTTCCGGTGTTGGAGATCTCATTGCTCAGGCCCATGGAGTAGGTGGGATTGTAGATGACCACCCGGTCGCCGGTGGCAAGAGAAGCGACGAACTCGCCGGAGGTGGCGGTTCCGGAGGTGAAGAACTGCATCACATAGGGCTTCTGGTTCCACTGCTGGAGGGTGTAGGTGGTAAAGTTCTCCTTATAGTACTCCAGATACAGGGGATTGCCGTTGTAGGTGGCGGCCGCATTGGCCACCAGGAAGCCGCCCTCGGTGGCTTCCACGTTCCACAGGCTGTACTCGGTGGCCTCGCTTTCGAAGGTCAGCACGTTGCTGGAGGTGCCTGCGGTCAGGTACTGGCCCTCGGCGTTGGCGAAGAGCCAGGAGCCGGAGGCGTCGGCGGTGACGGTCAGCTCGGCCATGTCGCCGGAGACGGTCAGGGTCTCATTCTCCACGGTGGCCTGGGCGGCAGCCAGGACGGCACCGCTGACGGTGGAGGTCAGGACGCGGGCGTTGCCGGGGTTGTAGATGTAGACCTTTATGCCGTCAGAGAGCTCGGTGGCCAGGATGGCCTCACCCTCGGAGGGCGTCACGGGCTCGGTGGGCTCAGTCTCGATGGGCTCACTGGGCTCCGTGGGTTCGGTGGGGGCCACGGGGGCAGACCCGCCCTTGACCCAGAAGTCCAGGGTCTGACCGGCGGTGTTGCCGGTGGCCCAGGTCTTGTAGCAGCGCCAGTCCAGGCCGCCGATGTACACGCCCAGATAGCGGACGGTGTCGGAGACGGTGGTGGCCAGGTAGCCGCTCTCGGCATCCACGTTCCACACGCTGACGGTCTCGCCGATGCGGGTGCCGTTGTTGGTGTTGGTGGTGTAGAGGTAGCCTGCCTCGGTGCTGATGGTGTAGCCGCCCTCGGTGGGCGCGATCGTCCAGCCATAGCCGTCGCCGGCGGTGGTCAGGGTGTCGCCCTCGACGGTGGCTGCATCGGCCAGGGGCTGACCGCTTCCGCCGTTGCCGACGGTGGGCAGCACGTAGGTCGTGCCGTCCTTGGTCATGGTGATGGCGACGGTGTCCTCAGCGGTGATGGCGCTGAAATCCACCCTCGTCCAGGTGGTGGCAGAGTCTGCGGCCAGTGCTGTGACGGGGAGCATGGACAGAACCATGACCACCGCCAGCAGCAGGGACAGCGCTCTGCTGTGGGTACGTTTCATACAGTTTCCTCCTTTGTTTTTATCCAGAAATTCCCCGAATTTCTACCGTTCATTTTATCATTTTCTTTTTCGGATTACAAGCACGATCCCCATTTCTTAGCACGAAAGCACATTTTGCAATTGGTAATTCCCGGAACCTGTGCTATACTGGCACTATCACAGGAAACAGGAGGCTTTTTCCATGCTGAAGATCACCTTCCTCGGTGCGGGCAGCACCGTATTCGCCCGGAACGTCCTCGGAGATGTCATGTGCACCCCCGCCCTGCGCCAGTGCGAGATCGCCCTGTATGACATCGACGCCGTCCGGCTTCGGGAGAGCGAGCAGATTTTGCAGACCCTGAACCGGAACATCAACGAGGGCCGGGCCCTCATCCGCTCTTACTTAGGTGTGGAAAACCGGCGGGAGGCCCTGGCAGGTGCACGGTTCGTGGTCAACGCCATCCAGATCGGCGGCTACGAGCCCGCCACGGTCATCGACTTCGAGATCCCCAAAAAGTACGGCCTGCGCCAGACCATCGCCGACACCCTGGGCATCGGCGGCATCATGCGGGCCCTGCGCACCATCCCGGTGATGGAGGACTTCGCAAGAGACATGGAAGCCGTCTGCCCCGACGCGTGGCTGCTGAACTACTCCAACCCCATGGCCATGCTGACGGGCTACATGCTCCGCTATACGAAGGTCAAGACCGTGGGCCTTTGCCACAGCGTCCAGGTCTGCACCAGCTCCCTTCTGGAGCACCTCGGCATGGCGGACAGGCTCCCCGGCCACCGGGAGCTGATCGCGGGCATCAACCACATGGGCTGGCTCCTGGACATCCGGGATCAGGAGGGCAACGACCTCTATCCCGAGATCCGCCGCCGTGCACGGGAGCTGAACGCGAAGGAAAAGCACTGGGACATGGTGCGCTTCGACTACATCGAAAAGCTCGGCTACTACTGCACCGAGTCCAGCGAGCACAACGCCGAATACAACCCTTTCTATATTAAAAAGAACTACCCCGAGCTCATCGACCGGTTCAACATCCCGCTCGACGAATATCCCCGCCGCTGCATCAGCCAGATCCAGGGCTGGAAGGACATGTCCGAGGGACTGCTGACCGATCCCAACCTGACCCATACGCGCACCGGCGAATACGCCTCCTACATCATGGAGGCCATCTACACCGACTCCCCCATCCGCATCGGCGGCAACGTGCTGAACACCGGCCACCTGATCTCCGACTTCCCGGAGACCGCCTGTGTGGAAGTCCCCTGTCTGGTGGACGCGGCGGGTGTCCATCCCACCTTTGTAGGTGCCCTGCCCCCGGTCTGCGCCGCCATGAACATGACCAACATCAACGTCCAGCTCCTCACCATCGAGGCCGCCCGCACGAAAAAACGGGAGGATATCCTCCGCGCCGCCATGCTCGACCCCCACACCGCCGCCGAGCTGAGTCTGGACGACATCGAAAAGATGACCCTGGAGCTCATCGAGGCCCATGGGGAGTTTATGGAAATGTATCGATAACTGTAAAAAGCACCGGCCAGGCCGGTGCTTTTTTGCGCGTTATTCGATGATGCTGCCCCTGGCGTCCATGACGATGACCCTGCCCCAGACCTTGGCGATGTACGCCCGGTTCTGTTTGGAGTCGTCCAGCAGGATCGCCTTTCCGCCGCAGTCTGCCAGATGGCCACTGCAGGACTTCCCCGGCACATAGGCCGGGCAGCCCACCGGCGTGACCACGATCACCCATTGGCTGCTGGTTTTCGCGGCAACGTTGTGGCGGCGGATCTTGTGCACCTGCGCCACCTCAGACCAGGGCAGCTGCCGGTACACCCTTGCGAACCGGGTGCAGGTGATGCCGTCCTCGTCCAGATACCGCAGATCGATCAGGTGCCAGGCACACAGTCCCATGCCCGCCAGGGATACGACCGCGCCCGTCAGCCCATGCCTGGCCGATTCCCCAAAGTATACCCAAAAGCTCAGGATCAAAAATAACCCGAAGATCCCCAGCACGATGGAATATCCGATCCGGTCTGTTGCACAGATCCGCGTTTTCTGTTCCATGGCATTATCCTCCCCGTTTTTACCTTAGTTTACTGTAAAAGGCCTCCTTCTGTCAAGCTTTCCCGATTTTGACAATTTCGTTTCAATCTTTGCCGCGTTCGATGGGATTCGGTACATTGTGCACAAATTTTTATCGATAAAGGGTAGACAAATCGTTTATATCGATATATAATACACCTATGAATCCGTTAGGACTCTATCTGCCATACGCAAGGAGGTAAACTGACACTATGCTGGACGAAACCTACTACCGCAAAACGGATGAGATCATCTCCCGGTACGTCCGGGACGCAAGATCCCTGATCCCCATCATGCAGGATATCCAGGCGGAATACCGCTACCTGCCCGCAGAGCTCTTGAGCTATGTGGCCAAGGAGATCGGAATCACCGAGGCCAAGGCCTACTCCGTCGCCACCTTCTATGAGAACTTCTCCTTCGAGGCGAAGGGCAAGTACGTCATCAAGGTCTGTGACGGCACCGCCTGCCATGTCCGCCACTCCACCCCCGTGCTGGAAGCACTGTGGAAGGAGCTGGGCCTGAGCAAGAAGAAGCACACCACCGACGATATGCTGTTCACCGTTGAGACCGTGTCCTGCCTGGGTGCCTGCGGTCTGGCCCCCACCATGATGGTCAATGAGCAGGTCTATCCCTCCATGACCCCGGAAAAGGCACTGGCTGTGATCGCGGAACTGAGAGGTAAAGGCTGATGATTAAATCTGTTGATGAACTGAATGTGGCTCGGCAGACTGCAACTGCCGACCTGAACCGGTATGCCTGCCGTGTGCTGGTCTGCTCCGGCACCGGCTGTATCGCCACCGGTTCCAATAAGATCCATGAGATCTTCGAAGATCTGGTCAAGGAGACCCCCGGCATCGAGCTGGTGTTCTCCCCCTGCGGCGGCCATGACGACGAGAAGGTCGTGGGCGTCAAGAAGACCGGCTGTCAGGGCTTCTGTGAGCTGGGCCCCCTGGTTCGCATCCAGAAGAACGGCCGCACCATCCAGTATGTGAAGGTTCAGCCCGAGGACTGCCAGGAGATCCTGGAGCAGAGCATCCTGGGCGACGAGGTCATCGAGCGGCTGCTGTACCACAAGGGCGAGACTGCCTATGTCCAGCCCGACGAGATCCCCTTCATCGCCAAGCAGACCCGCATCGTTCTGGAGAACTGCGGCAAGTTCGATGCCGAGTCCCTGGACGAGTACATCGCTGCCGGTGGCTTTGAGGCCCTGCGCAAGGCCATGTTCGAGCTGGGCCGCGACGGCGTCATCGCCGAGGTGGACGCCTCCGGTCTGCGCGGCCGCGGCGGCGGCGGCTTCCCCGCCGGTAAGAAGTGGAAGCAGGTCGCCCGCCAGAAGGAGTTGGAGCGCTATGTCGTCTGTAACGGCGACGAGGGCGACCCCGGTGCCTTCATGGACGGCTCCGTCATGGAAGGCGATCCCTTCAAGCTCATCGAGGGCATGATGATCGCCGGTTACGCCTGCCGTGCCGAGAACGGCTACATCTACGTCCGTGCCGAGTATCCCATGTCCGTCGCCCGTCTGCGCAATGCCATCGCCCAGATGGAGGAGCGCGGCCTGCTGGGTGACAACATCCTGGGCACCGACTTCAATTTCCACCTGCACATCAACCGCGGTGCCGGTGCTTTCGTCTGCGGCGAGGGCTCTGCGCTGACCGCTTCCATCGAGGGCAACCGCGGTATGCCCCGTACCAAGCCCCCCAGAACCGTTGAGAAGGGCCTGTGGGAGAAGCCCACTGTCCTGAACAACGTCGAGACCTACGCCAACGTGCCCAAGATCATCCTTGAGGGCGCGGATTGGTTCAAGTCCATCGGCACCCCCGGCTCCCCCGGCTGCAAGACCTTCTCCCTGACCGGCGCCATCGAGAACACCGGCCTGATCGAAGTTCCCATGGGCTCCACCCTCCGCCAGATCATCTTCGACATCGGCGGCGGTCTGAAGGACGGCAAGGAGTTCAAGGCCGTTCAGATCGGCGGCCCCTCCGGCGGCTGTCTGACGGAGCAGCACCTGGACGAGCCTCTGGACTTCGACTCCGTGAAGAAGTTCAATGCCATCGTCGGCTCCGGCGGCATGGTCGTCATGGGCCAGGACACCTGTATGGTCGAGGTCGCCCGCTTCTTCATGTCCTTCACCCAGCGGGAGTCCTGCGGTAAGTGCACCCCCTGCCGTGAGGGCACCAAGCGGA
This sequence comes from Oscillospiraceae bacterium, assembly GCA_015067895.1. The sequence continues at coordinate 55,927 of SVLP01000007.1, forward strand.
TGCTGGAGATCCTGGAGCGCATCGTCAACGGCCAGGGCAAGCTGGAAGATCTGGACACCCTGGAGGAGCTGGCGACTATGGTCAAGACCATGGCTCTGTGCGGCCTGGGCAAGTCCGCTCCCCTGCCCGTCATCTCCACCCTGAAGACCTTCCGGGACGAGTACATCGAGCACATCGTCGACAAGAAGTGCCGGGCCAAGACCTGCACCGCCCTGCGCAAGTACGTCATCGACGCCAACAAGTGTATCGGCTGCTCCAAGTGCGCCAAGAACTGTCCCGTGAACGCCATTTCCGGCAAGATCAAGCAGCCCTTTACCATCGATCCCGACGTGTGCATCAAGTGTAACGCCTGCCGTGAGAACTGCGCCTTCGGTGCCATCTACGTCGAAGCATAAGGAGGGGACAACATGGGTACTATTACCATCAACGGCAAAAAGGTCGAATTTACCAATGAGAAAAATCTGCTGACCATCATCCGCAAGGCGGGTATCGAGGTTCCCACCCTGTGCTATCAGCCCGAGCTGTCCATCTTCGGTGCCTGCCGTCTGTGCACCGTCGAGGACGATCGCGGCCGCTGCTTCGCCTCCTGCTCCGAGGAGCCCCGGGACGGCATGGTCATCTACACCCACACCGAGCGCCTGCGCAAGCACCGCAAGCTCATCATCGAGCTGCTGCTGGCTGCCCACTGCCGCGACTGCACCACCTGCGACAAGCACGGCAAGTGCACCCTGCAGAAGCTGGCCTACCAGCACGGCATCAACAATGTCCGTTTTGACAATCACCGCGAGACGATGCCGGTGGACTTCTCCTCCCCCTCCATCGTCCGTGATCCCAACAAGTGCATCCTCTGCGGCAACTGTGTCCGCGTCTGCTCTGAGATCCAGGGCATCGGCGTCCTGGGCTTCACCCACCGCGGCACCGAGGCCAACGTCTCCCCCGCCTTCAACCGGGAGCTGGCCGCCACCAACTGTGTTTCCTGCGGCCAGTGCCGTGTGGTCTGCCCCACCGGCGCCCTGACCATCCACCACAACATGACCGAGGTCTGGAACGCCCTGGGCGACAAGAACACCCGTGTGGTGGCCCAGATCGCTCCCGCCGTCCGCGTGGCCGTCAGTGAGGCCTTCGGCCTGCCCAAGGGCGAGAATTCCATGGGCAAGATCGTCGCCGCCCTGCACCGCATGGGCTTCGACGAGGTCTATGACACCACCTACACCGCTGACCTGACCATCATGGAGGAGTCTGCGGAGTTCCTGGATCGCGTGGCCAACGGCGGCAAGCTGCCTCTGCTGACCTCCTGCTGCCCCGCCTGGGTCAAGTTCGTGGAGAACGAGTTCCCCGAGTTCAAGGCCAACATCTCCACCTGCCGCAGCCCCCAGCAGATGTTCTCCGCCATCCTGAAGGAGTACTACCGGGACGAGAACAACGCCAAGGGCAAGAAGACCAAGGTCGTCTCCATCATGCCCTGCACCGCCAAGAAGATGGAGGCCGAGCGTCCCGACGCCTACACCTTCGGCGAGAAGGACACCGACGTCGTCCTGACCACCCATGAGCTGATCCGCATGATCGAGGCACACGGCGTCAGCTTCGAGAACATGCCCTCCGAGACCTGCGACATGCCCTTCGGCATCGGCTCCGGCGGCGGCGTCATCTTCGGCGCCAGCGGCGGCGTCACCGAGGCTGTCCTGCGCCGTCTGGTGGAGGGTCACGATGTTGCCACCCTGGAATCCATCGCCCAGTGCGGTGTCCGCGGCGACGGCATCAAGGAGTTCATCGTCCCCTATAACGGCATCGACGTGAGCATCTGCGTGGCCTCCGGCCTGGCCAATGCCCGCAAGGTTCTCGAATCCGTCAAGTCCGGCGAGAAGAACTACCACTTCATCGAGATCATGGCCTGCCCCGGCGGCTGTGTCATGGGCGGCGGTCAGCCCACCGACGGCACCAAGGTTCAGCGTGCCCAGACCCGTACCACCGGCCTGTACGCCGCTGACGGCGATATGGCCATCAAGAAGTCCAACGAGAACCCCCTGATGGACGTGTTCTACAACAGCCCCATGGCCGCCAAGGCCCACGAGCTGCTGCACAATCACCACGAATAATCGCTAACCCTCTGGGGCTGTTGCAAACTGCAACAGCCCCTCAGACTGTAGAAAAACCTCAAAATTAGGATGTCATCGCGAACCAGTCCTCAGACTGGTGTGGCGATCCCCTAAAAAGAGCAAATAACGCCGGATTATCAACTGAAAATATTCGAAAATCTGGGAGATTGCCACGCCAGTGTGCTCACTGGCTCGCAATGACACCTTTTTCGACACGCTGTGGGGCTGTTGCAGTTTGCAACAGCCCCTTTTCTCTGTCTGTCATTTTGCTCGGAGCGGGAATGGGAAATTTATGGAAAGTGACAGTTGTCTGCGCAACCGTTTATCCTTATAATAGAGGGGAGCAATTGCCTTCAGGCAACAGAAAGGAAGGATATTGATGAAACTTACCAACCATCGCATCAGACAAGCCCTTTGTCTCCTGCTGGCATTGGTCATGGTGCTGGGCATGTTCCCCAGCGTCCGGGCCGCCGAGGGGACGACGCTCTATCTGGTGCCCAACAGCAACTGGAAGAATGACAACGCCCGCTTCGCCATCTACTACTGGAATGCCTCCGGTACCAGCAACTGGGTCAGCATGGCTGACTCCGACAGCGACGGCGTCTATGAGGGAACCGTTCCCGCAGGCTATGACAACATCATCTTCTGCCGGATGAACCCCAATGCCGCCGCCAACAACTGGAACAACAAGTGGAACCAGACCGCCGACCTGAAGGTACCCACCGACGGCACCAACTGCTACACCGTCAAGGCCGGTACCTGGGACAACGGCGGCGGCACCTGGAGCACCTACACCAGCGCAGGTGAGGAGCCCGAGCCCTCCGAGCCCGTGGTCACCGAGCCCATCGAGACCCAGCCCGCTCCCGCCGGTACCTACTATGTGGCCGGTGTGGCCGCCCTCTGCAGCAGCGAGTGGAGTGCCGCCGACCCCGCCAACCGTCTGGAATGGAACGGCACCACGGGCCTCTTTGAGAAGGTCTACACGGGTGTGGCCGCCGGTACCTACCAGTTCAAAATCACCGACGGCACCTGGAACAACGCCTGGGGCGACAATGGCCAGAACTACACCTTCCTGGTCTCCTCCGCCTGCGATGTGACCATCACCTTCGATGCCGGCTCCAAGGCCGTCAATGCAAGCGGCGACGGCGTGGGCGAGGTCACCGGCCTGGAGATCAAGTCCATCACCGCCGTGGGCGCGGGCAAGGGCAGCTTCCTCAACGGCAAGAGCTGGGACGTTGCCGCCGCCGTCAACCACATGACCGCCAACGGCAAGGTCTACACCATCACCTATGCCGATGTGGCCGCCGGTACCTACGAGGTCAAGTTCGCCGCCAACGACAGCTGGAACGACAACTGGGGCAGCAACGGCAGCTCCTACACCAGCGGCAGTGCCGAGGCCGTCTACAATGGCCAGAACATCAAGTTCACCGTCAAGGAAGTCTCCGATGTGACCCTGACGCTGGATCTGACGAATTTCAAGTACGACACCAAGAACGGTGCCAAGTATTCCATCGGCATGGTTCCCGCCGAGGAAGAACCCACCGAGCCCACCCAGCCCACGGAGCCCGAGATCCCCGAGGGCACCGAGGTTACCCTGCACTTCATGAAGCCCGATGCCTGGGCCACCGTCAATGCCTATCTGTGGACTACCGGCGGTGCGATCCCCGGCTACAGCGATTACAACACCTGGCCCGGCAAGGCCATCTCCGATATGGATGCCGACGGCTGGTATGACCTGACCGTGGTCACCGAGGAGGCCTTCTACTTCATCTTCAACGACGGCTCCAGCCAGACTGGTGATCTGACCACCGGCGAGATCACCGGCGACACCGAGCTGTGGATCGTGGGCAACGACGTGTTTACCGAGCAGCCCCTGAACACCGTGCTGATCCACTTCCAGAAGCCCACCGACTGGGGTAACACCATCAACGCCTACGCCTGGGATGCAAACGGCACCCAGCTGCTGGGGGCTTGGCCCGGCACCGCCGTCAACGCCAACACCGACAACTCTGGCTGGTATGACCTGACCGTCGAGACTGCGGAAGCCTTCAGCTTCATCTTCAACGACGGCTCCAACCAGACCGGTGACCTGACCACCGGCAAGCTGAAGTTCAAGAACGAGCTGTGGGTCTACGCCGACCAGACCGTCACCGCTGAGATGCCCGCCGATTGGAGCAACACCAATCTGCCCATCTTCGTCCCCGGCTCCTTCCCCGGCCCCAGCTGGGATCCCGGCTCCAACCAGATGACCTATGACTCTGAGCTGGGTCTGTTCGTCTACACCTTCAAGAATGTCCCCGCCGCCAATTATGAATACAAGATCGCCATCAATGGCTCCTGGGACGAGAACTACGGCGTTGGCGGCGTCCGGGACGGTGCCAACTACTCCGTCACCGTGCCCCAGCAGATGGATGTCACCATCTACTACAACCACACCACCCACAATTCCGTCACCTCCCTGACCTATGTCTTTGCCGACATCACCCTGTCCGGCACCGGCATCGAGTCCGTCAAGCTCTCCGACACCGGCCTGACCGGCATCTACTCCGGCTCCGTCTACATGGCCGCCGGTACCTACACCGATGTGAAGCTGACCATGGATGGTCAGGAGTACGCCTTTGCCGAGATCGTGGTGGAGTCCGGTAAGAACGTCACCTTCTTCATGGATCCCGTGACGGAGCTGTACTACTGCGACGCCTCCGACACCCCCATCGACACCGCCGCCGTTTTCTTCGACTCCCAGGATGAGACCTACAAGGCTCCCTTCGGTGCCGTGGCCGCCGGTGAGGAAGTCCGCTTCTCCATCGCCGCAGGCGAGGATGTGACCTCCGCCGTGCTGGTGGTCAAGGGCGTTTCTTCCGTGCCCATGGTCAAGGGTGCGGACGGCCTGTGGACTTCCTCCACCTCCATCCCCGCCATGGGCGAGTATGACTACTACTTCGCTCTGTCCAACGGCTCCACCGTTGCCATCTACGGCGACGACGACGGCTATTACGGCCCCGGCAAGGTCACCGACCTGAGCGGCGTCCAGCCCTACGACCTGGTGGTCTACGAAAATGGCTACGAGACCCCCGACTGGATGAAGGATGCCGTCATCTACCAGATCTTCCCCGACCGCTTCTTCAACGGCGACGAGTCCAACGACCGCGCCCGGGAGTGGGCCCGCGGCGAGGTGGACTACGAGTTCATCACCGACTGGTACACCCTGCCCGAGAACCCCGAGCAGGAGGGTCTGCTGACTGAGGAGGAGTATCTGTCCTCCGGCGCCTGGTACGGCGACGGCCAGTGGAGCAACGAGATCTACGGCGGCGACCTGCGGGGCATCATCGAGCGCATCGACTACCTGAAGGCTCTGGGTGTCAATGTCATCTACCTGAACCCCGTCTTCTGGTCTATTTCCAACCACCGCTACGACGCCGTCAGCTACACCGAGATCGATCCCATCCTGGGCACCCTGGGCGATTTCGAGGAGCTGGTGGCCGTGGCCGAAGCCAACGACATGCACATCATCCTCGACGGCGTGTTCAACCACGTCTCCGATGATTCCGTCTACTTCGACCGCTACTACAAGTTCCTGGGCACCTCCGAGAAGATCGGTGCCTACCCCTACTGGGCCTATGTCTATGACGCCATGGCTGAGCAGGGTCTGACCCAGCTGGAGGCTGAGGCCGCCGCCGTGGCCTTCTTCGGCGAGAACTACGGCATCACCGACTACTCCTACACCGAGTGGTTCGCCGTCTCCTCCACCACAATGGCCGCCGTGGACAACATCGGCCTGCGGGCCGGTAAGGCTGTCTACTCCTACGAGGGCTGGTGGGGCTACGACTCCATGCCCGTCATCTACTCCACCAACGGCTCCGAGTACCAGACCGGCAACTGGGCCCAGGAGATCATCTCCGGTGAAAACTCCGTCAACGCCTACTGGATCAGCAAGGGCATGGACGGCTGGCGTCTGGACGTGGCCAACGAGGTCTCCGACGAGACCTGGCAGAACTTCCGCGACAGCGTCAAGGCTCTGGACTCCGAGGCCGTCATCATCGGCGAGATCTGGGACGACGCCACCAAGTACCTGATGGGCGACATGTACGACTCCGTCATGAACTACATGTTCCGCAACGCCGTCACCTCCTACGCCATGGGCACCGGCTCCGAGCAGACCACCCGGGCCATGGAGAAGATCCGCGAGCGCTACCCCGAGGAAGCCTTCTACGCCATGATGAACCTGGTGGGCTCCCACGACACCACCCGCATCCTGAGCTACCTGGACGGCATCGGCGATGACCGGAACCAGAAGGACTTCGACTCCGCCTTCCCCACCTACGAGAAGACCTCCCAGCTTGCCAAGGATCGCCAGTATCTGGTCTCCTTCCTGCAGTTCACCTACGCCGGTGCTCCCACCATCTACTACGGTGACGAGATCGGCATGGTCGGCTCCGACGATCCCGACGACCGCCGCGCCTTCGAGTGGGGCAAGGGCAACGAGGAGCTGGTCACCTGGTACGCCCGGCTGGCTGCCATCCGCGAGGCCTACCCCGCCCTGCGCACCGGTGCCGTGGATGTGGTCGACACCCACGATTCCAACCTGATGGGCTACTACCGCAATGACATCCTGGTCATCGCCAACAACGCCGCCGCCCCCAAGGCTTACGCCGTTGAGGGCGACTACATCGACCTGGTCACCGGCGAAGCCTACACCGGAACCGTGCCCGGTCTGCGGGGCGTCATCCTGGTTCCCGCCGACAAGGCTGTGGAGATCTCCGTCAACACCGCCGACCTGGCTCCCGCCTTCGATCCTGCCTACATCGTCGGTGCCGAGCAGCCCGAGCCTGAGATCATCGCAAGCGGCTGGAGCGGCTACACCACCTGGCGTCTTACCGACGACGGCGTTCTGACCGTCTCCCCCACCGAGGAGCGCTTCGAGGGCAAGTGCAACATGGCCAACTACCATAAGGTGGGTGGCGTCCTGACCCTGCCCTGGGGTGAGTATGCTGACCTCATCACCACCGTCGTCATCGAGGAGGGCGTCAACGCCGTGGGCCAGATGGCCTTCTACGAGCTGCCCAACCTGACCACCGTTGTCCTGCCCGACTCCATTGAGGAAGTCCGCAACTACGCCTTCAAGAATGTCACCACCCTGCAGAGCATCAACCTGGAGGTCGCGGAGACCATCTGCGAGGGTGCCTTCTACGGCTGCACCGGCCTGAACGAGTTCGACCTGGCCGAGGATGTCACCATCGAGGATTGGGCCTTCTCCAAAGTTCCCGGCTATCAGCCGTAAGTGCTGAATGCAGAGTGCTGAGTGCTGAATTGAATTACTAAAAAAACGGCCGATCCCGGTAACATGGGATCGGTCGTTTTCCGTTCACTCAGAACTCAGCATTTTCTCAATTCAGCATTTCCAGGATCGCATGCTTGGGTCTGGCGCCCGTGGCCCGTTTGATGATCTTGCCCTCCTTCATGACCACCAGCGTGGGGATGGACATGACGCCAAACTCGTTCGCCAGCTCCCACTGCTCGTCGATGTTCACCTTGCCGACCTTGATGTCGGAGCGTTCCCGGGCGATCTCCTCCACGATGGGCACCACCATCCGGCAGGGGCCGCACCAGGGGGCCCAGAAGTCCAGCAGCACGGGCTTATCGGAGTTCATGATCTCCTGACCAAAATTCTTCAGATCGATGTTCACAGCAGACATATCGTAGTCCTCCTTGTTTTCTTTTGTGACTACAGTATACCCTGTTTTCTTCGATCCTTCTGTGATGAAATCACAAAGGAAAAACCTTGAAATTCCGGGAAAAGAGGCGTATAATAGGCTTCTATCCCAAATAATCGAGGCGACCATCCTTGAAGATCATTGACATCCACACCCACATCTATCCCACCAAAATCGCCCGGAAGGCCACCGACTCCGTCCGGGATTTCTACCAGATCGACGGCGGCGGCATGGACGGCACCGTCGAAATGCTCCGCGATCGGGGCGCCCGGGCGGGCATCGAGCAATATGTCGTGCTCCCCGTATCCAATACCCCCCAGCATGTGCAGAGCATCAACGACTTCATCGAGTCCCAGACGAAGCTCTACGACGATTTCATCGGCTTCGGCACCCTCCACGCGGAAATGTACGGTCTCATGGACGAGCTGGAGCGGATATGGAATATGGGCCTGCACGGCATCAAGATGCATCCCGACTCCCAGCGCTTCCCCATCGACGATCCCCGGCTCTTCCCGGTCTACGACGCCATGCAGGATCATCTTCCAGTCATGCTCCACATGGGCGATCCCCGCTACAATTTCTCCCACCCCGTCCGGCTGCGCAAAGTTCTGGAGCTCTTCCCCCGGCTCCAGGTCATTGCCGCCCACTTCGGCGGCTACTCCATGTACCACACCGCCAGGGAGCTCCTGTGGGACACGGACTGCGTCTTCGACGTCTCCAGCTCCCTGATGTTCATGGAGCGGGGCCAGGCGGAAAAATACATCAACAGCTACGGCGCAGAGCGCATGGCCTACGGCACAGACTATCCCCTCTGGGATCCGGTGCAGGAGGTGGATCGCTTCCTGAAGCTGGATCTCAGCAACGACCAGTTCGACCAGATCTGCCACCGCACTGCCGAGAGAATTCTAGGTCTATAAAAAGTGCTGAGTGAATTGTGTTTTCACAACTCAGCATTCAGCACTCAGAACTCAGCACTGAATGCAAAAAGAGTCATCCGAAACCGGATGACTCTTTTTGCATAGCTTAGACGGTGACGCGCCAGCCTCTGGGATCCTCCAGGACGCCGGTCTGGATGCCGGTGATGGTGTCGTAGAGCTTCTGGCTCAGCTCGCCGATCTGGCCGCCGTTGATGGTCATGACCTCGTCCACATAGCGCAGCTTGCCCACGGGAGAGATGACAGCGGCGGTGCCGGTGCCCCAGCACTCCTCCAGAGTGCCGTTGCGCTGAGCCTCGATCAGCTCGTCGGCAGAGATCTTGCGCTCCTCCACGGGGTAGCCCCAGCTGCGGCACAGCTCCAGGACAGAGTTGCGGGTGATGCCGGGCAGGATGGAGCCGTTGAGCATGGGGGTGATGACGGTGCCGCTGATCTTGAAGAAGATATTCATGGCACCCACCTCCTCGATGTACTTGCGCTCCACGCCGTCCAGCCACAGCACCTGGGAGTAGCCCGCGTCGTGGGCCTTCTGCTGGGCGATCAGGGAGGCGGCGTAGTTGCCGCCGGTCTTGGCGAAGCCCATGCCGCCGCGAACGGCGCGGACATACTCGTCCTCGATCCAGATGCCCACGGGAGCCAGACCGGATTCGTAGTAGGCACCGGAGGGGGACAGGATAATCATGAACAGGTAGGTCTTGGAGGGAGCCACGCCCAGGAACTCATCGGTGGCGATGATAAAGGGGCGGATGTAAAGAGAAGTGCCGGGCTCGGTGGGAACCCAGTCCCGATCCACATCGACCACAGCCTTGACGGCCTGGACAAAGTCCTCCTCGGGCAGCTCGGGGATCACCAGACGCTCGTTGGAGGCGTTGGTGCGCTTGGCGTTCATGTCGGGACGGAACAGATAGACCTCGCCATCGGCGCCCTTGTAGGCCTTCAGGCCCTCGAACATCTCCTGGCCGTAGTGGTAGACCATGGCGGCGGGAGACAGGGAGATGTTCTGGAAGGGCACGACCCGGGCGTCATGCCAGCCCTGGCCCTCGGTGTAGTTCATGACGAACATGTGGTCGGTGAAGATCTTGCCGAAGCCCAGCTTCTGACCCGCTGCGGGCTTGGCCTTGGGGGTAGTGGTTCTTTCAATCTTGATATCCAGCATGGAAATCGCTTCCTTTCAATATATCGGAAAAGGTGGTTTCTTGCCCCCCGCATTTATGAGGGGGGTGGCCGCAGGCCGGGGGGAGTCCGAATATTTGCAAAGCAAATATTCGGAAATACCCGCTTTTTTCAAAAGCGGGCAGAACCCCTCCGCCCCGGCGGCTCCGGGCTTTGCCCGAATCCACCGGGCCACCTGAAGGTGAATTGCCCCGCAGGGGCAAGAGAAGCCACCCTGGGGTGCCCCTATAAATAGGGGAGGCAAGCTTTATTGAGGTAAAATCAGAAATCGTAGCCGGTCTGCAGGGCCTGGCAGTTGATGTCGATGAGGTTTGCCTTCTTGGCGGGGATGAAGCTCTCCAGGGTCTCCCGGTTGCCCTCCCAGGAGACGATGTCCATCTCCTTCAGGGCCTTGCCTGCAAGGATCATGTTGGCCAGGGTGGAGAAGCCCGCGTCCTTGGCCATCTGGGTGGCGGGGATGTAGAAGACCTTCACATCGGTGCGCTCGACCTTGGCATCGATCAGGGTGGAGTCCAGGATGATGGTACCGCCGGGGACGACGGCATCCACGAACTTCTGCAGGGAAGGCAGGTTCATGGCGATCAGCACATCGGGGCTGGTGATGATGGGAGAGCCGACAGGGCTGTCGGAGATGACCACGGAGCAGTTTGCGGTGCCGCCGCGCATCTCAGGGCCGTAGGAGGGCAGCCAGGAGATCTGCTTGTCCTGCACCATGCCCTTGTAGGCCAGGAATTTACCGGCGAAGAGGACGCCCTGGCCGCCGAAGCCGGCGATCATGATCTGGGTAGTAGCCATATCACTTGTCCTCCTTTGCAGCGGTGCGATCCTTGTAGACGCCGATGGGATAGTAGGGCAGCATGTCGCTCTCGACCCACTCCAGAGCCTTCTGGGGAGTCATGCCCCAGTTGGTGGGACAGGCGGAGACCACCTCGACCAGGCTAAAGCCCTTGCCCTCGATCTGGTTCTGGAAGGCCTTCTTGATAGCCTTCTTGGCATTGTTGACATTCTTGACATTGTTCACAGCCACGCGGGCGACGAACTCAGGGCCCTCCAGGGTGGAGAGCATCTCACAGACCTTGATGGGCCAGCCGCAGTGGTTGACATCACGGCCGTAGGGGGAGGTCTGGGTCACCTGGCCGGGAAGAGAAGTGGGAGCCATCTGGCCGCCGGTCATGCCGTAGATGGCATTGTTGACGAAGATGACGGTGATATTTTCATTACGGGCAGCGGAGTGGACGGTCTCGGCCATGCCGATGGAGGCCAGGTCGCCGTCGCCCTGGTAGGTGAAGACGATGTTCTCGGGACGGCAGCGCTTGATGCCGGTGGCAACGGCGGGGGCGCGGCCATGGGGGGCCTCGATCATGTCGCAGGCGAAATAGTCATAGGCCATAACGGCGCAGCCGACGGGGGCGACGCCGATGGTCTCACCCTCGATGCCCAGCTCGTCGATGGCTTCGGCCACCAGACGGTGGATGATGCCGTGGGGGCAGCCGGGGCAGTAATGCAGAGGCACATCGGTCAGTGCCTTGGGCTTTTCAAAAACAACAGCCATGGTTAGAACTCTCCTTTCTGTGCCTTGCGGATGGACTCCAGCACCTGGTCAGGGCTGGGGATCATGCCGCCGGTGCGGCTGCACAGCGTCACGGGACGCTTGCAGGAGGTGGCGAGGCGAACATCCTCGATCATCTGGCCCATGCTCAGCTCCACGGAGATGAATGCCTTGCACTTGTCGGCAGCGGCGGCCAGAGGAGCCTTGGGGAAGGGCCACAGGGTGATGGGACGGATCAGGCCGACCTTGATGCCCTCAGCCCGGGCAGCGACGACGGCGTTCTTGGCAACGCGGGAGGCGATGCCGAAGGCCACGACGCAGATTTCGGCATCGTCCATCATGTACTCCTCCCACATGGGCTCGTTCTCCTCGATGACCTTGTAGCGCTCAAAGCGGGCGATGTTGGTCTTCTCCAGAGCGTCGGGCTGCAGGTACAGGGAGTTGACGATGTTGTGCTTGCGCTGGCACTTGGTGCCGGTCAGGGCCCAGGGCTTCTCGTACTGCTGGACCTCGCAGTCCTCGAAGGAGATGGGCTCCATCATCTGACCGATGGTGCCGTCGGCCAGGATCATGGAGGTCATGCGGTACTTGTCGGCCAGGTCGAAGCCCTTCATGGTCAGGCTGGCCATCTCCTGGACGGAGGCGGGAGCCAGGACGATCATCCGGTAGTCACCGTGACCGCCGCCCTTGGTGGCCTGGAAGTAGTCGGACTGGCTGGGCTGGATGCCGCCCAGGCCGGGGCCGCCGCGCTGGACGTTGACCACCAGAGCGGGCACGTCGGAACCGGCGATGTAGCTCAGACCCTCGGTCTTCAGGGAGATTCCGGGGGAGGAGGAGGAGGTCATGACGCGCATGCCGGCAGCGGCCGCACCGTAGACCATGTTGATGGAAGCGATCTCACTCTCGGCCTGGAGGAAGACGCCGCCGATCTTGGGCATCTTCTTCGCCATGTAAGCGGCGATCTCGGTTTGGGGAGTGATGGGGTAACCGAAGTAGTGACGGCAGCCGGCCCGGATCGCAGCCTCTGCGATGGCCTCGTTGCCCTTCATGAGTACACGCTGTGCCATAATGAAACCTCCTTATTTCTCCACGGTGATGATGCAGTCAGGGCACATGGTGGCGCAGAAGGCGCAGCCGATGCACTTTTCCTGATCGGTCATCACAGCGGGAGAGTAGCCTTTCTTGTTGATCTGGTTGGTATCGATGGCGAGGATCTTCTTGGGGCAGGCGTTGACGCACAGGCCGCAGCCCTTGCACAGATCCGTGTTGAATGTAACTTTTGCCATGTCTATTCCTCCTGTGGTTATTTTTATCCCCACAGAGGTCGGTTGCCCGGCTTCTGGGAAGGTAAATCAAAGTATTTTTCCTGGAGCTGCATGGGGAGCAGATCGTCGACCTTGCCGTCGAGCTCTGCCGCCACATCGGCTCTTGCGGTGGTGGCGAAGATGGGCAGGCCGGAAAGCCTGCTCAGCTCCTCCATATAGGGGACGGCCTCCAGAACCGTTTCAGGGGTGGTCTCGGAGCCCAGGTTGGTGTTGTTGATGAGATCGGTGAACTTCAGGCCGCAGGCGGCCTCGATCTCGCCCATGACCTCCATGGCGTCCTCCGGCGTCCGGGTCAGGGGACGGCAGGCGTTGGCCACAAAGACCATGCGATAGTTGTTCTCCGCCAGGATCGCCGGGACGAACCGGCCCAGGGCATAGGCGCCCCGGTCATCGCCGCCGATGTCCATGATGCCGTAGGCGGAGAAGTCCTGAACCAGCCGGTAGCTGGCGGCGGGCAGGGCGGGCAAGTCCACATTGGTGTTGGCGTACTGGGGGGAGATCAGATCGATGCCCGCAGCCGCCAGGACAGCCTCGCTGTCCTTGGTTCTGAAATAGGGATTGACGATATCCAGGTCTGCGATACAGACCTTCTTTCCCTCTGCGGCCAGGTGCAGGGCGTAGTTGACGGCGATGTTGGTCTTGCCGCTGCCGTAATGACCGGCGAAGAGGGTCAAGCGTTTGTGTTCCATGGTAGTTGCTCCTGAGAATCGTTGCGAATCAATCCCAAAGAGAATATGTCATTGCGAACCAGTCCGCAGACTGGTGTGGCAATCTCCTAATTCTTCGGGATGCCTAATTGGTGCTTCCTTCTATCCAGGGGATTCCCACGCCAGTGTGCGCACTGGCTCGGAATGACATACTTTTTTACACGAAGCTCCAATATTGGTTTTACAGTTTCTTGCGGATGATCTTACCGCTGACGGTCTTGGGCAGCTCGTCCTTGAACTCCACGATGCGGGGGTACTTATAAGGAGCGGTGCGCTTCTTGACGTAGTTCTGGATCTCCTTCTTCAGCTCCTCGGTGCCCTCGGTGCCCTTGACCAGGACGATGGAGGCCTTGACCACCTGACCGCGGATGGGATCGGGGGCGGCGGAGACACCGCACTCCAGCACGTAGGGCAGCTCCATGATGGTGGACTCGATCTCGAAGGGCCCGATGCGGTAGCCGGAGGACTTGATGACGTCGTCGGCACGGCCCACATACCAGTAGAAGCCGTCCTCGTCCCGCCAGGCCACGTCGCCGGTGTGGTAGAAGCCGTCCCGCCAGTTCTGGGCGGTGGCCTCGTCATTGCCCTCGTAGCCGTAGCTCAGGCCGCAGGGCAGGCCGTTCGAAATATTGATGCAGATCTCGCCGGTCTCACCGGTGGCGACCTCTTTGCCGTCGGGATCCAGCAGGTGGACATCGTACAGGGGCACGGGCTTGCCCATGGAGCCCAGCTTGTGGCTGGCACCGTTCAGGTTGCCGATAATGAGGGTGGACTCGGACTGGCCGAAGCCCTCCAGGATGGGAAGGCCGGTGGCCTTCTTGAACTGCTGGTAAACCTCGGGGTTCAGGGCCTCGCCGGCGGTGGAGGCATGCTCAATGGAAGAAAGGTCAAACCGGGTCAGATCCTGCTTCGCCAGCATCCGGTACATGGTGGGGGGTGCGCAGAAGGTGGTGATGCGGTACTTGCCGATCATGGGCAGGATCTTCTCGGCATCGAACCGGTCGAAGTCGTAGACGAAGATGGCCGCCTCACACAGCCACTGGCCGTAGATCTTGCCCCAGCTGGATTTGGCCCAGCCGGTGTCAGAGATGGTCAGATGCAGTCCGTCGGGGTTGACCCGGTGCCAGTATTTTGCGGTGATGAAATGACCCAGGGGGTACTTATAATTGTGGGCCGCCAGCTTGGGATAGCCGCTGGTGCCGGAGGTGAAGAACATGAGCATGGGATCGGAGCCGCAGGCTGTCTCCTCCCTGCGCTCAAAGTGGCTGGAGAACATGGTGTATTCTTCATTGAAGTCGTGCCAGCCCTCCCGGGAGCCGTTCACCAGGATCTTATGCTGAAGGCCGGGGCACTTTGCAGCGGCGGCATCCACCGCGTCGGCCACATTGCCGTCGGCGGTGCAGAGGATGGCCTTGACCTTGCCCGCCTCGAAGCGATAGGTGAAGTCCTTCTCCAGCAGCTGGTTGGTGGCGGGGATGGCCACCGCGCCCAGCTTGTGCAGGCCCAGAACGCTGAACCAGTACTGGTAGTGGCGCTTGAGCACCAGCATGACCCGGTCGCCCCGCTTGATGCCCAAACTCTTGAAGTAGTTGGCGGCTCTGGCGGATTCCTTCTTCATATCCTGGAAGGTGAACCGCCGCTCGGTCATGTCGTCGGAGACGTGGAGCATCGCCAGCTTGTCGGGCTGGGTGCGGCCCAGCTCATCGACGATATCGAAGGCGAAGTTGAACTGCTCCTGCCCCTTGAAGCTGATCTCGGTGATGACGCCGCCCTCGGACTTCTTGTCGATGAATTTGCGGTAAATTCTCGGCTGCTTGTCGGGAGCCCGCCACTTGGTGTCGGGGGTCTCGATGACGGCGGGCTGCTCGCCCTCGCGGGCGGCGGAATTCGACAGCACGAAGGCGTAGAAGGCGCAGTCCTCGCCGCCGACGGCGATCATGCCGTGGGGGGTGGAGGAATCGTAGTAGATGGTGTCACCGGCGTGGAGCACCTCGGTCTTGGAGCCGATCTGGATCTTCATGTGGCCGGAGATCACGATGTCGCACTCCTGACCCTCGTGGGTGACCAGCTCGATGTCCTCGTACTCGGCACCCTCCCGGTACTTCATCTCCATGTACAATGGCAGGGCGATGCGGTTGCGGAAATCGGCGGCCAGGTTGTAGCCGACCATGTGGTGGGCTTCCTCGATGCGCTGGCCCTCACCCCTGCGGGTCAGGTCATAGCTGCGCAGCTTGGGGCTGCGGCCCTCCAGCAGATCGCCCATGTCGACGCCGAAGCTCAGGGTACAGCGGTAGAGGAAGGCGATGCTCAGGTTTCTCGCACCGGACTCGCAGTCCATGTATTCCTCAACAGAGAGGTTCGTCCGCTTCGCCATCTCCTCGACGGTAAAGCCGGAGATCTCGCGCAGCTCGCGAATACGAGCCGCGACCTCCCGGATCTTAAAATCCATGCCGGTCATTGTTTGTTCCATAAATGATCTCTCCAATCCGATGATGACAAAAAAGCTCGTCTCAAAGAAATGATCCTTTGAGACGAGCATAAATACCCGCGGTACCACTCAAATTGCACCGGCCTCTCAGCCGATACCACTCATCGGGCTCCAGCAAGCCCTAAGCACTGACGCAGCTGACGCGGGAGGGTTCTACTCACCGCCTGGGCGGTTTTCTTCTCTCCGGCTTGGGAGCGACAGCCGCCCGCTTGTCTCATGGCTTGCACCAACCGCCAATTCTCTGGGAGAACAACTGCGTACGACCCTCTCCGTCTGAGCCTTTCGTTCAATTTGCTAGAATCATATCACTCAAATTTGAAATTGTCAACAAAAAAGTGTGCCCCGCGCGGAAAAATGTCATCACCAGACGAACGGCTGTCAAGATACCCTGTAGGGGAGAGTCATGACCCTCCCGACCAGCCTGGACAACTGAAGAAGCCGCCCAAAGCTACTTCTGTCATTGCGAGGCCGAAGGCCGCGGCAATCTCCTGGTACTGCATCTGAATCTGCACATTGTACCAGGAGATCGCCGCGCCCCGTTGGGGCTCGCGATGACATGGTTATCGAAGGCTGTTCCTTCTATTTCTACACACAGCAATCAACCAACCTGGGCGGCGGGGTGGTGCTCTGCGCAGCGAATCCAGAATCCAATGATTGCCGGAGGCAATCACACCTTGATTCCTATGCCCCCGCCCTATGAGAAAGTCAAATATTACAGCTTATTGCGGATGATCTTACCGCTGATGGTCTTGGGCAGCTCCTCCCGGAACTCCACGATGCGCGGATACTTATAAGGTGCAGTGCGCTGCTTGACGTAATTCTGGATCTCCTTCTTGAGCTCGTCGGTGCCCTCGGTGCCCTTGACCAGGACGATGCAGGCCTTGACCACCTGGCCTCGCACCTCGTCGGGGGCGGCGCAGACGCCGCACTCCAGAACGTAGGGCAGCTCCATGATGGTGGACTCGATCTCGAAGGGCCCGATGCGGTAGCCGGAGGACTTGATGACGTCGTCGGCACGGCCCACGTACCAGTAGTAGCCGTCCTCGTCCCGCCAGGCCAGGTCGCCGGTGTGATACATGCCGTCATGCCACACGGCGTCGGTGGCTTCCTTGTTCCGGTAGTAGCCCAGGAACACGCCGCAGGTGGGCTTGGGGTCGGTGCGGATGACGATCTCGCCATTGATGCCGTCGGCGACGGGGTTTCCGTCGGCGTCCACCAGATCGATGCCGTAGCCGGGGACGGGCTTGCCCATGGCACCGGGCTTGAGCTGGGTGCCCACCAGGTTGGCGATGCCCAGGGTCATCTCGGTCTGGCCGAAGCCCTCGGCGATGCGCAGGCCGGTGGCCTGCTCGAACTTGTAGAAGACCTCGGGGTTCAGGGCCTCGCCTGCGGTGGTGGCGTGGCGGATGGAGGAGAGGTCGTAGTTGCTCAGATCCTTCTTGATGAGCATCCGGTACATGGTGGGAGGCGCACAGAAGGTGGTGATGTTGTACTTTGCGAACATGGGCAGGATCTTCTCCGCATCGAAGCGGTCGAAGTCATAGACGAAGACCGCGCCCTCACAGAGCCACTGGCCGTAGAGCTTGCCCCACAGAGCCTTGCCCCAGCCGGTCTCGGAGATGGTGAAGTGGAGACCGTCCCGCTCGCACATATGCCAGTATTTGGCGGTCACATAGTGACCCAGGGCATATTTATAGGAATGCATGGCCATCTTGGGATAGCCGGTGGTGCCGGAGGTGAAGAGCATCAGCATGGGATCGGAGCCGCAGGGGGCATCCTTGGTGCGCACCCAGCGGCGGGAGAAGTAGTGATACTCGTTGTCGAAATCGTGCCAGCCCTCTCTGGAGCCGCCCACCAGGATCTTGGTCAGATTCTCCATGCCGGCGGTCTTCTGAGCCAGCTCCACCTGACGGGCGGTGTCGCCGTCGGCGGTGCAGACGATGGCGTTGACATCCGCCGCCTGGAAGCGGTAGACGAAGTCCTTCTCCACCAGCTGGTTGGTGGCGGGGATGGCGATGGCACCCAGCTTGTGCAGGCCCAGGATGGAGAACCAGAACTGGTAGTGCCGCTTGAGCACCAGCATGACCCGGTCGCCCCGGGTGATGCCCAGGGAGCTGAAATAGTTGGCAGCCTGGGAGGAGGCATCCTTGATGTCCTTGAAGGTGAACCGCCGCTCGGTCATGTCATTTGCGATGTGCACCATGGCCAGCTTGTCGGGGCTGCGGCGGGCGATGGCATCCACGGTATCGAAGGCGAAGTTGTACTCCTCCGCGCCGTCGAAGGTCATTCCCTTCAATGCACCGTGCTCGTCCTCCTCGGCATGGAGGAACTTCTCGCACAGCAGCTTGCTGGCCGGGTCGGCCTTGCCGCTGTGGGCGATGAACATGGGCTGGTCGGTGGTATCGGAGGCCATAATCATGGCCAGGAACACACAGTCCTGACCTTCCACAGCGATCATGCCGTGGGGGGTGGAGGACTTGTAGAAGATGGAGTCGCCCTCGTGGAGGACTTCCTCGTGGTCGCCCACCTTGATCTTCATGGCACCCTTGATGACCAGATCGAACTCCTGGCCGGAGTGGGTGGTGGTGTGGATGGGCTGATCCTGAAGCTTTTCGTCATACTGGTAGGTGACCCAGTAGGGGGTGGCCAGCTTCTTGCGGAACATGGGAGCCATATCCTGGATGGTGATGCCATCCTCGCTGGCGGTGACCAGACCCTTGCCCCTGCGGGTGACGGTGTAGCCGGACAGCTTGGCGCTGCGGCCCTCCAGCAGAACGGTGATCTCCACACCGAAGACCTTGGCACATTTATGCAGGAACGTAAAGGGAAGGTCTGTGGTACCGGTCTCATAGAGCTTGTAGGTATCCTCGGAAACTTCCGTCAGCTCAGCCATCTTCTGCATGCTGTATCCCAGCAGCTCGCGCATGTCCCTAATTCGGTTCGCCACCTCCATCAGCTGGGTTGCAGGATTCTGGTTGCTCATACGATCATTCCTTTCAATACAAAATAAAAAACGCCCCAAAACGCCGCGCTTCGCGCGATCATTTTGAGACGAGTAACAACAATACCCGCGGTACCACTCAAATTACGGCTTTCGCCGTCCCTTCAGACTCCAGCAAGTCCTATCCCTTAACGCGGGCAGACGGGTACGCCTGGCGTTTTTCGCTCGGCGCACCGGCTCGGAAGTGATGGGTTCCATGGCTTCACACTGTCAGCTTCCACCAGCCGCTGACTCTCTGCAAGTGTCTTGGCCGAACCGTCTTCGTCACAGCCGTTCGGTGATATTTGCGATGTGCACCCACTTTAGCACGGCAGCCAAAAAAAGTCAATCCTCATGTTTCACAAATTGAAAGGAAATTTCGCGGTGTATATCTGTATACATTTTCGGCGTTTCAGCGGTTGACAAACGGGTCTGTTTGTGCTTAAATGTCATGTGTATACATCGCAAAGACATTGAAGGAAAAATCCTCCCTGTTCCATGCTTCAGAGAGCCGGCGGCTGGTGCGAGCCGGTGGATTGGGCCCGGAGGTCTGGTTCCTGAGTCGGTTCTGTAAACGGGCATGGGCCTCAGTAATGGAACCCGGGTTCCCCCGTTACCGGGATAGGGCTTACTGGAGCCCGAAGAGATTTCCCCACCGGGAAATAATCAGGGTGGTACCGCGGATCAACGATTCGTCCCTGGAGCCGAAGGGCTCCGGGGATTTCTTATTTTCAGCAAGGAGTAATCATTATGAAGCAGATCAGAATCAGTGATGTGACCATGAAGCAGTCTGGCCCCGAGATCTCCCTGTCCTTCCGGGAGAAGATCGAGATGTCGAAGCTGCTCGATAAGCTGGGCGTGGACCTTATTGAGCTGGAGCCCATCATCCAGCCCAAGATCGACAGCCTGCGCATCAAGTCCGTGGCCGCCGCCGTCAAGCACAGTGCCGTGGCCGTGCCCGTGGCATTGAACAGCGAGAGCGTCCGGCTGACCTGGAACGCCCTGAAGGACGCGAAGCATCCGAGACTTCAGGTCTGCGCCCCCGTCAGCCCCGTGCAGATGGAATATCTGCACCACAAGAAGCCCGATGCCATGATCGCCGCCGTGAAGCAGACCATCACCGACTGTCTGGCACTTTGCCCCGATGTGGAATTCGTGGCTGACGATGCCACCCGCAGTGACCCGGCGTTCCTCTACGAGATCATCGCCGCCGCCATCGCCGCCGGTGCAAAAACCGTCACCGTCTGCGACACCGCCGGTGCCATGCTGCCCAACGAGTTCACCCAGTTCCTCCGGGAGCTGTACGCCAATGTGCCCCAGCTGGAGACCGTGTGTCTCGGCATCTCCTGCGCCGATGACCTGTCCATGGCCGACTCCTGCGCCTTTGCCGCCATCCGCTATGGCGCAGGCGAGATCAAGGCCGCAGCCTACCGGCTGAACATGGTCTCCCTGCCCAACGTGGCCAGGATCCTCCGGGCCAAGGGCGACATCTACAACGCCGCCTGCTCCGTTCAGCTCACCCAGATGAAGCGCATCACCAACCAGATCGCCTGGATGTGCCAGACCGGCCGGAAGAAGAGCTCCCCCTTTGACAATGGTGTCCAGGAGGATGATGCGGGCGTGTACCTGACCGCCCACGACGACCTCGCCGCAGTCATGAAGGTGGCCCTGCATCTGGGCTACGACCTGAGCGAGGAGGATGGTGCCAAGGTTTATGATGCCTTCCGGGCCATCGCCGCAAAGAAGGAGAAGGTAACCGCAAAGGAGCTGGATGCCATCGTGGCCTCCGCCGCCATGCAGGTGCCCCCCACCTATGTTCTGGACAGCTACGTGGTCACCTCCGGCAACACCATCTCCGCCACCGCCCACCTGAAGCTCCACAAAAATGAGAAGGTGCTGGAGGGTGTCTCCATCGGCGACGGCCCCATCGATGCCGCCTTCCTGGCCATCGAGCAGATCACCGGCCAGCACTACGAGCTGGACGACTTCCAGATCCAGGCCGTCACCGAGGGCCGGGAGGCCATGGGCCAGACCGTGGTCAAGCTCCGCTCCGCTGGAAAGGTCTACTCCGGCCGGGGCATCTCCACCGACATCGTCGGTGCCAGCATCCACGCCTACTTAAGCGCACTGAACAAGATCGTCTATGAGGAGGACAACGTATGAATCTCTCCTTTTCCACCCGCGGCTGGGGCGACATGAGCTGGGAAGCTCTGCTGGAGGTCGCCCTCGATATGAAGTTCACCGGCATCGAGGTCTACAACCTCTTCAAGTTCCCCGGGCTGACCGACCGGGGCGGCCCCTTCCACAAACACAAGATCGCAGCCACCCTGCGGCAGCTGCGGGATCTGAAGCTGAAGCTCCCCTGTCTGGACACCTCTCTGGATCTCAGCGAGTCTGCGGAGCATGCCGAAACCCTCAAGACCGTCATGGCCGCCGCCCATGACCTGCAGGTACCCTACGTGGTCTGCTGGGCATCCAAAAACGAGGAGGCCCTGATCCGGGAAAGCATGGATCAGCTTCTGCCCCTGGCCGAGGAGCTGAATGTCTGCATCCTGCTCAAGACCAGCGGCATCTTCGCCGATACCGCCTGTCTGCGTTCCTTCCTGGAGCGCTACGCCAGCGACTACTTAGGTGCCCTGTGGGATATGCACCATCCCTACCGGGACTTTGGCGAGAGTGCCGACGCCACCATCAAGAATCTGGGCACCTACGTCAAGCATGTCCACCTGCGGGACTCCGATGACGCGGACACCTACAACCTGATCGGCGAGGGCAACCTGCCCGTCTCCGAGATGATGCGGGCCCTGGGCTCCATCAACTACGACGGCTTCATCTCCCTGGAGTGGAAGCCCGAGTGGATGGAGGATCTGACCGACCGGGAGATCATCTTCCCCCACTTCGTCAACTACATGTCCCGCTTCGACAACCCCCGCAAGCGCAAAAAGTCCCTCTATTATAATCACGACGGCTCCGGCCAGTACATCTGGAAGAAGAACGACCTGATCGATCTGACCTTCCCCCAGGTGCTGGATCGGCTGGTGGAGGAATTCCCCGACCAGTACTGCTTCAAGTACACCACCCTGGACTACACCCGCACCTACGAGGAGTTCCGGGAGGATGTGGACAATTTCGCCCGGGCTCTGGTGTCTCTCGGCGTGAAGGCCGGCTCCAAGGTCGCCATCTGGGCCACCAACGTGCCCGCCTGGTACATCACCTTCTGGGCCACCACCAAGCTGGGTGCCGTCCTGGTCACCGTCAACACCGCCTACAAGATCCACGAGGCCGAGTACCTGCTGCGCCAGTCCGACACCCACACCCTGGTGATGATCGAATCCGCCCTGGATTCCAACTATAAGAACATCATCAATGAGATCTGCCCGGAGATCGCAAAGAGCAAGCCGGGCCAGGCCCTCCACTGCAAGCGGCTGCCCTTCCTGCGCAATGTCATCACCGTGGATTTCAAGCAGCCCGGCTGTCTGACCTTCGACGAGGCCATGGCAAGAGCCGACCTGACTCCCCTGGAGGAGGTGCAGCGCATGGCCG
Source organism: Oscillospiraceae bacterium (assembly GCA_015067895.1). The sequence continues at coordinate 78,434 of SVLP01000007.1, forward strand.
CCGCCGTCCATCCCGACGATGTGTGCAACATGCAGTACACCTCCGGCACCACGGGCTTTCCCAAGGGCGTCATGCTGACCCACTACAACGTGGTCAACAATGGCAAGTGCATCGGCGACCGGATGGGTCTTAGCACCGCCGACCGCATGATGATCCAGGTGCCCATGTTCCACTGCTTCGGCATGACATTGTCCATGACCTCCTCCATGACCCACGGAGCCACCATGTGCCCCATGCCCTACTTCTCCGCGAAATCTTCCCTTGCCTGCATCAATCAGGAGCGCATCACCTGCTTCAATGGTGTTCCCACCATGTTCATCGCCATGTTCAACCATCCGGACTACCGCAAGACCGACTTCAGCTATATGCGCACCGGCATCATGGCGGGCGCAGGCTGTCCGCCCGAGCTGATGCGGCGTGCCGCCCAGCCCGACGAGATGAACATGCGGGGCATCGTCTCCGTCTACGGCCAGACCGAGTGTGCCCCCGGCAACACCATGTCCTCCTGGACAGACTCCATCGAGGTGCGCACCGAGACCGTTGGCTACGACTTCCCCCATGTGGAGTGCAAGATCATCGACCCCGAGACCGGTGAGGAGGTTCCCGCCGGTGTCAACGGCGAGTTCTGCGCCCGGGGCTACAACACCATGAAGGGCTACTACAAGATGCCCCAGGCCACCGCCGACACCATCGACGCCGACGGCTGGCTCCACTCCGGCGACCTTGCCTGCAAGGATGAGAACGGCTGCTACCGGATCACCGGCCGCCTGAAGGACATGATTATCCGAGGCGGCGAGAACATCTACCCCAAGGAGATCGAGGAATTCGTCTACACCCATCCCAAGGTGCGGGACGTCCAGGTCATCGGCGTCCCCGACAAGCGGTACGGTGAGGAAATCATGGCCTGCATCATCCTCAAGGAGCCCGGCTCCATGACCGTTGAAGAGATGACCGCCTACATCAAGGCCAGCATGGCCCGCCACAAGGTGCCCCGCTACATCGAGTTCGTGGACAGCTTCCCCATGAACGCCGCAGGCAAGATCCTGAAGTACAAGATGCGCCAGGACTTCGCCAAAAAGCTGGGACTGGTGGGCGACGGCTCCGACACCGCAGGGCCTGCTGAGAAGTGCTGAGTTCTGAGTTCCGAGTGCTGAATTAATTCCTATACTATAAAAATGCGAAAAGAATCCGCCCATTTCCAAACCTTCGGAAATGGGCGGATCCTCTTTTCACTCAGCCCTCAGCACTCTGCACTCAGCACTGGATAAGTCCCACCGCCACGTCGTTTACGTTCGTCCCCGTGGGGCCGGTGAAGATCAGGCCGTCCACGGCCTTCAGGGCATGGTAGGCATCGTTGTTTTTCAGGACTTCCGACAGCCGCAGCCCCTTTTCCTCCAGCTGCGCCAGAGTGTCCCCGTCGGCATAGCCGCCCGCCGCGTCGGTGGGGCCGTCGGTGCCGTCGGAGCCGACGCTGATGACGCAGGCGTTCAGGCCCGCCAGGCCCTCGGCGGCACCCAGGGCCAGCTCCTGGTTCCGTCCGCCCTTTCCCCTGCCCGTCAGATGCACCACCGTCTCGCCGCCCGCCAGGAAGGCCAGCTTCTTCCCGCTCCCCGCGTGGCTGCGCAGGATGGACGCCAGAAACCGCCCCGCCTCCCGGGCCTCGCAGGAGAGCATGTCGGTCAGAAATACCGTCTCATAGCCAAGCGCGCGGCATTCCCTTTCCGCAGCGGCGCAGAGCTGGCGGACGCTGCCGATGACCTGGGTGTGGACATTGGACAATTCCTTGGGCGTTTCCGTGTTCAGGCATTCCCACGCCCGGTCACCCAGCCGCAGGCCGCAGCTTTTTGCGATCTCCACCGCCTCGGTGCAGGTGGAGCTGTCCGCCGCCGCCGGGCCCGATGCGATCATGTCCAGAGGATCCCCCAAAATATCCGACAGCACCACCGCCTCCACTCTGGCAGGGGCGCACCACTTTGCGAATTTTCCGCCCTTGACGGCGGAGAGCCGCTTGCGGATGGTGTTGATCTTCACGATATCCGCGCCGCAGGCCAGGAGCTGATTCGTGATATCCTGCAATTCCTCCCCGGGGATCAGGGGCTTTTCGAAAAGGGCACTGCCGCCGCCGGAGAGCAAAAACAGTACCGTATCCGTCTCACACAAGTCCTTCGTCAGCTCCAGAACCAGCTCCGTGCCCCGGAAGCTGTTCCCATCGGGAACCGGATGGCCCGCTTCGACGCAGGTGATCCCCTCGATGGGCCCCGGCACATGGCCGTACTTGGTCACCACCACACCGCCGGAAATGGGCGCCTTCAAAACATCCACCGCCGCCCGGCACATCTGCCAGGCCGCCTTTCCCGCCGCAATGACGAAGACCCGTCCGGGGAAGGTCATTCCCTCCAAGGCCCGCTCCACCGCCCGGTCGGGCAGCACCGAGGCGATGGCAGAGCGGACGATCTGCTCCACATCAGAGCGCAAGTTCCTGTTCATATAGAGCCCTCCTCTTCTGTTTTCCCCATTATTGCCGAAAATAAACGAAAAGTCAACCGGATTCATCCAATTTATCGTGCAAATCGCGCAAATCAGTGGTTGTAAATCGGTACGCCCCTATGCTACAATACAATTGCGGAAAACCCAATGAAACAAAAAGGAGATGCAACCATGAAAAGAACCCCGAAGAAGTGGCTCTCGATGCTCCTGGCCCTGGTGATGATCCTGGGACTGGCAGTTGCCCCCGTCCGGGCGGCAGAGAGCGCCAAAGAATGCATCGCGGATCTGATCGGCTACTACAAGCAGTATCAGGAAGCCGCCGAGACCGACATCCAGCGCACCCTGGAGGAGCTGGCCCTGATCGATGCAGAGCAGGCCGAGGCCTGGGAGCAGATCATGGCCTACTGGAGCCATGTGAACACCGACATGGTGGTCAACATCGGCACCGTCCCCGAGGGTCTGCCCGAGGATGCCTCCGTGGCCATCGTCATCCTGGGCTTCGCCCTGAACGCCGACGGCACCATGAAGGACGAGCTCATCGGCAGACTCCAGACCGGCCTCGCCATTGCCGAAGCTTACCCCGAGTCCTACGTGGTGGTCACCGGCGGCGGCACCGCTGCCAACAACCCCAACGTGACCGAGGGCGGTCTGATGGGCGATTGGCTGCTGGAGCAGGGTCTCAGTGAAGACCGTCTGATCGTCGAGAACAAGGCTCCCAACACCGTGGGCAATGCCGAGAACACCTACAAGATCCTCTCCGAGGAGTACCCCGAGGTCAAGTCTCTTGTCATGGTCACCAGCGACTACCATGTGCCCAGAGGCTGCATCCTCTTCTATTCCAAGTGCCTGCTGGCCGCCTATGCCTCCGGCGGCGAGCCCCTGGAGATGATCTCCAACGCAGGCTTCTACACCGGCTCCAACGGCTACGAGTCCATCTCCCTGCAGGCCAGCGGTGTCGCCTCCGTGGCAGGCGTCAGTGCCAGCTCCAACCTCGCCTTGAGCAAGCTAGTCACCCTGACCGTTTCCTACTATGGCGAGCTGACCGTCACCGCAGGCTACGACACCGACTACAGCCGCGATGTCACCGCCAAGGCCGTCGTCTCCGGCTACGATCCCGCCCTGGGTGCCGAGCAGACCGTCACCGTCAGCTACACCGAGAACGGCCTGACCCTGGAGGGCACCTTCGATCTGTCCGAGGGTGAGACAATTTTCTTCTCCACCGCCCATCTGGAGGCTCTGATCGCCCAGGCCGAGGCCATCTCCCCCGCCGCCTACACCCGGGAATCCTACGCCGCGATGCTCGCTGCCCTGGAGCATGCCAAAACCCTGCTGGAGCAGGGCGATGCCACCCTGGACGAGATCAATGCCGCCTACGACGCCCTCCGCGCGGCCATCGCCAACCTGAAGACCCTGGTCAACATCGCCTACAAGCTGCCCGTCACCGCCAACTGCAACGAAAACAACGCCTACAAGGTCAACGACGGCACCATCTCCACCTCCAACTACTGGGCCAGCACCAACAGCGCCGGCAACGTTCCCGCCAATGAGGCCGAGCTGATCCTCGATCTGGACGGCGTCCACGACCTGGAGGCCATCCGGGTCTACCCCTACTGGGGCGGCCAGCGCATCTACAAGTATGCGCTCTTCGGCTCCATCGACGGCGAGAACTGGGAGAAGATCGCAGAAAACGTCTCCGACGACTTCATCACCGACCAGGGCATCACCCACGAGGTGGATGCCACCGCCGCCTACATCAAGCTGGTGGGCATCGAGACCTATGTGGAGGGCCGCAGCGACATCAACAACATCCACATCATCGAGCTGCAGGTCTTCGGCACGGAGTCCGACAACATCGCCCTGTACAAGCCCGTCTTCTCCAGCGGCTCCGACCAGAGTGCGTCCTCCTCCTCCGGCGCGGTGGAGACCAGGGTCAACGACGGCGACCGCACCACCTACTGGGATGCGGGCAAGTACGCCAACCAGCCCTGGATCATCGTTGACCTGGAGGGCGAGTACCTGCTCGACGAGCTGAACATCATCACCTACTGGATGCGCACCGACAAGCGCTACTACCACTACGACCTCTACGCCACCACCGACGGCGAAAGCTGGACGAAGATCGCCTCCAAGGACTGGGATACCCCCGAGACCGTCCTGGGTGAGACCTTCGACCTGCGGGGCCAGAACGTCCGCGCCACCCAGCTGAAGCTGGTGGGCCTCTACGATTCCGCCAACTCCTCCTTCCATGTCAACGAGATCCGGGCCTACGGCACCGAGGTGCTGCCCGAGCCCGAGCCTGTGCTGATCGCAGAGGGCTGGAGCGGCTACACCACCTGGAGGCTTACCGACGACGGCGTCCTGACCGTCTCCCCCACCGAGGAGCATTTGAACGGCAAGTGCAACATGGCCAACTATCATAAGATCAATGGTGTCCTGACCCTGCCCTGGGGCGAGTACGCTGATCTGATCGAGACCGTCGTCATTGAGGAGGGCGTCCACGCTGTGGGCCAGATGGCCTTCTACGAGCTCCCCAACCTGACCACCGTTTTCCTGCCCGAGTCCATCGAGGAAGTCCGCAACTACGCCTTCAAGAACGTCACCAGCCTGACTGCCATCAACCTGACCGCCGCCGAGTACATCCGCGAGGGTGCCTTCTACGGCTGCACCGGTCTGGAGAACGTGGAGCTGGCCGAGGGCACCGACGTTGAGGACTGGGCCTTCTCCAAGGTTCCCGGCTGGAATCCGTAAGTGCTGCGTGCAGAGTGCTGAATTGAATCACTAAAAAACGGCCGATCCCGGTAACATGGGATCGGTCGTTTTCCTTTCACTCAGCCTTCAGCACTCAGCCTTCAGCACTTATCTGTTCACAGAGCCTGCCATTCTCCGATAGGTATGCCGGATGCCCCGAATGACCACGGAATAGGCGGTGATGTTCTCGGGCAGGGCCATGCCGCCGTAGCCCGCATCGCCCAGGTGGTGGATGTCGGTGCCGGTCATCTTGGCCATCAGGGCGATCTGGCGGATGGTGGCGACGTCCGCGCCCTCCTGGCTGGTGCCGATGGCGGTGATGGTCAGGCAGCCCAGGGAGTGGGCATAGATGACCAGCTCCCGGATCAGCTCCACGGTGATGCCGGGGACAGTACCGGGAGCGGGCATCAGGATGATATCCGCACCGGCCTCGGCGAAGGCCTTCACATCGGCCTTGGTGATGATCTTCTCTGCGCCCTCGCTGAGGATGCCGGCGGCATGCATCTTGCCCGCAGCCAGCACCAGCCGGTCGCCCAGCTCCTTCTTGTAAAGCCGCAGGGTCTGCTCGATGGCCTCGTTGGTGACGCCCACGCCGGGGTTGCCGGTGAGCAGGATGAAGTTGACACCCATATCCGCCGCCCGCCTGGCGTTGGCCAGGGTGGCCTTCCGGCCTGCGGTCATGGCCCACATGTTCTCCTCGGGATCCTCGCTGGAGAGCACCTGCTCCACAGGCTCCAGGTTGATGCCGATGGGACGGCCCGTCAGCTTTTTCAGCATCCGCACCCGCTCCATGGGCTCGCACTTGGGCAGGGCGTTGATGATGGGATCGTTGCAGTCGAACATGTTCAGCAGCAGCAGGTCTGCGCCCATGGCGGCGGCGAACTCCGCGTTGGTCACGTCGCCCAGCATGGGCTGCAGCGCGCCAACGGTCTCACAGCAGACGGTGCGGCCCTCGCATCCGGCGATGGAATCCAGAAGATCCTGGCGGGTCATATTCAGAAAATCGGAACAGCGGCAGTCGATGATACGTCTCATAAATCAGTCCTCCATAAATATAGTATACCACGCAGCGGGAGCGGACAATCAGCTCCCCTTCCAAAAAATGTATGGGTGTCGAGAAAAATTGTCAATTGACGCTTTGACTAAAAATTTGCATTCAGGCATAGACGGTATGCCGAATTTACGGATTATGGAAACGGTTTTGTTGACAAACTGTGAACGAACAGGTATTCTTATAGTAAGTATGAAGGTCTAAAAGGAAGCATATGGAAATCGGTGGGGCACCAAATCTGCAAAATAGCGGAATATTTTGTGGAATTGGAGCCTTTTTTATCGGAGAGGGCCATTTTTTGCTTCTGGATCTGCATACTGGCACACTGTATTTATAATCGGAAAGGAAGTCATCACTATGGGATTCTTCAGCAAACTGTTTGGTAAGTCCGAGAAGGCCCCCGCCTTCGATGGCAACAAGCTCTACGCTCCCCTGAACGGCAAGGCCGTTCCCGTCACCGAGGTTCCCGACCCCACCTTCGCTGAGGGTCTGCTGGGCAACGGTATCGCCATCATCCCCACCGACGGCAAGGTCTACTCCCCCGTTGACGGCACCGTCGAGACCATGTTCGACACCGGCCACGCTGTGGCTCTGACCTCCACCACCGGCGTTGAGATCCTGATCCACGTTGGTCTGGAGACCGTCGGTCTGAACGGCGCCCCCTTCACCGTCAAGTGCAAGAACGGCGACACCGTCAAGAAGGGCCAGCTGCTGCTCGAGGCTGATCTGGACGCCATCAAGGCTGCCGGTCTGCCCATCATCACCCCCGTCCTGGTCTGCAACACCGACGACTACCCCACCTTCGAGACCGTCACCGGTAAGGACGTCACCAACGACGACGTGGTCATCTCCGTCGCCAAGTAATCACCCCTGTTTTAGGCCCCATTGACCGTCGTGGGCCGGCGGTCTTTAATAAAGGCAAAAGAGAATTATAGGAGGAAAATATTCTATGATGAAACATCTTCAGAAGCTGGGCAGCGCCCTGATGCTGCCTGTTGCTACCCTGCCCATCTGTGGTATCCTGATGGGTCTGGGCTACCTGCTCTGCCCCGCCTACATGATGGGCGGTGACTGGGCTGCCAGCCTGGGCTACGCTACTTCCGGTCTGGCTTACTCCGTTGGCTTCTTCCTGATCAAGGCCGGCGGCGCTCTGATCGACAACATGGCCATCCTGTTCGCCATCGGTACTGCCGTTGGTCTGGCTAAGGAGAACAATGGTACCGCCGGTCTGGCCGGTCTGGTCTCCTGGCTGATGATCACCAACCTGATCGGCGCTGCCGGTTCCATCGTTCCTCAGCTGGCCGCCATCGGCAACTGGGGCCTGGCCTACAGCAAGATCGCCAACCCCTTCACCGGCATCCTGTCCGGTGTCATCGGTGCTGTTGCTTACAACAAGTACAAGGACACCAAGCTGCCCGACTTCCTGGCTTTCTTCTCCGGCAAGCGTTTCGTTTCCATCATCACCGCTCTGATCTCCATCGTTGTTTCCGTGGCCCTGCTGTTCGTCTGGCCCGTGATCTTCGGTGCTCTGGTTGCTGTTGGTCAGGCCATCGTTAAGATGGATGCCATCGGCGCTGGTATCTACGCTTTCCTGAACCGTCTGCTGATTCCCGTCGGCCTGCACCACGCTCTGAACAACGTGTTCTGGTTCGACACCATCGGCCTGGGCGACCTGTCTGCTTACTGGTCCGGCCTGACCCAGGGCGGCACCATGGCCAACGGCACCGAGATCACCTGGTCCGTCGGTATGTACATGGCTGGCTTCTTCCCCTGCATGATGTTCGGTATCCCCGGCGCTGCTCTGGCTATGATCCAGACCGCTAAGGACAACAAGCGCAAGGCTACCATCGGTATCGTTGGCGCCGCTGCTCTGTCCGCCTTCATCTGCGGCGTTACCGAGCCCTTCGAGTTCGCCTTCATGTTCCTGGCCTTCCCCCTGTACATCGTCTACGCTGCTCTGTACGGCGTGTTCACCACCATCACCGTCGCTCTGGGCTTCCGCGCTGGCTTCTGCTTCTCCGCCGGTGCTACTGACCTGCTGTTCGGCGCTGCTCTGCCCGCTGCCAACAACTACTGGGTCATCGTTCCCATGGGCATCGCTGCCTTCATCGTGTTCTACGTTGTGTTCCGCTTCGCCATCACCAAGTTCGACCTGAAGACCCCCGGCCGTGAGGACGACGGCGAGGCCGAGCTGAAGATCGAGCTGGCCAACAACGACTTCACCGCCATGGCTGCCATCATCCTGGAAGGCGTGGGCGGCAAGGAGAACGTCACCTCCATCGACAACTGCATCACCCGTCTGAGACTGGAAGTCAAGGATCGTCTGCTGGTTGACGAGAAGGTCATCAAGTCCTCCGGCGCTGCTGGCGTCATCCGTCCCGGCAAGACCTCTGTCCAGGTCATCATCGGACCCAAGGTTCAGTTCGTGGCCGACGAGTTCAAGAAGCTGTGCAAGTAATTCCCGCCTGATGCTGCGGCCCACGCAGTAACATACGGTTCCGCCCCGGAAGAAATTCCGGGGCGGTTTTTTGTCACCTCCCACAATATCACGTGTTATCGGAACAAAGTTTTAGCAATTTCTCCTAAAATTGTATTGCATCAAAGACTTGTTCCATGTATAATTGGGATGGGGTAATGGTCTGCCGTGCACCATAAGTCACGGCGCAAATTTTTTATGGAGGAAAAACAAATGAAGAGAATGTTAGCCCTTGTGCTGGCACTGGTCATGGTCATCGGCATGATGCCCGCGATCTTTGTCTCTGCACAGACCACCGACCGGGTCGCTGAGCTGGTCGAGAACATGTCCCTGCGCGACAAGGTCACCCAGATGATGATGGTTGACTTCCGCAAGTGGGGCTCCACCGTCGATTCCGCCACCGACTTCACCGAGATGAACGACGAAGTCCGCAAGATCATCGAGGACTACAACTTCGGTTCCATCATCCTGTTCGCCAACAACATCAAGGAGACCGAGCAGTCCTACAATCTGACCATGGCCATGCAGGAAGCCGCCACCAAGGACGGCGGCCTGGCTCTCATCATCTGCGCCGACCAGGAGGGTGGCTCCGTCTACCGTCTGGGCTCCGGCACTGCCCTGCCCGGCAACATGGCCCTGGGCGCCACCTACGCCGCCAACGGCACCAAGTACGCCCTGGAGGCCGGTAAGATTATCGGCTCCGAGCTGGATGCCGTCGGCATCAACGGCAACCTGGCCCCCGTCGTTGACGTGAACAACAACGCCAACAACCCCGTCATCGGCCTGCGTTCCTACGGCGATGACGCCACCATGGTCGGTGAGCTGGCCTCTGCCTCCATCGCCGGCATGGCCGAGTACAACGTCATCGGCTGCGCCAAGCACTTCCCCGGCCACGGCGACACTGCCACCGACTCCCACTACGGCCTGCCCTCCGTGGACAAGTCCCTGGAAGTCCTGATGGAGAACGAGCTGGCTCCCTATGTCGTTGCCATCGATCAGGGCATCGAGATGATTATGACCGCTCACATCCTGTACCCCCAGCTGGAGAGCGACAAGATCTACTCCAACAAGACCAAGAAGGAAGAGTCCCTGCCCGCCACCATGTCCGACGACATCCTGACCGGCCTGCTGAAGGAGCAGATGGGCTTCGAGGGCATCATCGTCACCGACGCCATGAACATGGCCGGTATCGCTGATACCTGGGATCAGGTTCAGTCCGTCATCATCGCCATCAACGCCGGTGTTGACCTGTTCTGCATGCCCTGCCGTCTGTACTGCCAGGACGATCTGAAGGATCTGGATGCCATCATCGATGGTGTCATTGCCGCTGTCGAGTCCGGCGAGATCGCCATGGAGCGCATCGACGATGCCTGCAAGCGCATCCTGACCGTCAAGGAGAACCGGGGCATCCTGGATTATGATCCCGCCGAGCATACCCTGGAGAAGGCTCTGGCCGTTGTCGGCTCCGACGAGAACCGCGCCATGGAGCGTGAGATCGCCGCTGCCGCCGTCACCGTCGTCAAGAACGACGGCACTCTGCCCCTGGATCTGACCGCCGAGTCCAAGGTTCTGATGCTGTGCCCCTACAACAACGAGCGCGCTCAGATGCTGATGGGCTGGAACCGCGCCGCCGAGGCCGGTCTGATCCCCGCCGGTGCCGAGGTTGACTACTACCGCTTCAGCTCCACCACCATCAACGAGGAGCTGCAGGCCAAGCTCGACTGGGCTGACACCTACATCATCATCACCGAGGTTTCTTCCACCGCCCGCATGAACTACAAGCACTGGCTGTCCGCCATGCCCAACAAGCTCTGCGACTACGCCGCCGAGAACGGCAAGAAGGCTGTCATCGCCTCCTGCGACAAGCCCTACGACGTGCAGATGTACCCCAACGCCAACGCCATCCTGGCCGCCTACGGCTGCAAGGGCTCCAGCGTTGATCCCACCGAGGCCATCATCGGCGGTGCCACCGGCTCTGCCGCTGCCTACGGCCCCAACATCATCGCCGCTGTCGAGGTCGCTCTGGGCACCTACGGCGCACAGGGCAAGCTGCCCGTCAACGTCCCCGTCTACGACGCTGAGGCCAATGCCTACACCGACGAGCTGGTCTACGAGCGCGGCTACGGCCTGACCTACGACGCCAAGGTTGGCCGCGTCAGCTCTCTGGTCAGCGAGATGTCCCTGCGGGACAAGGTCACCCAGATGATGATGGTTGACTTCCGCAAGTGGGGCGCAACCGCCGCTTCCTCCACCGACTTCACCGTCATGAACGACGAAGTCCGCAAGATCATCGAGGACTACAACTTCGGTTCCATCATCCTCTTCGCCAACAACATCAAGGAGACCGAGCAGTCCTTCAATCTGGTCTACGCCATGCAGGAAGCCGCCACCAAGGACGGCGGTCTGGCTCTCATCATCTGCGCCGACCAGGAGGGTGGCTCCGTCTACCGTCTGGGCTCCGGCACCGCCCTGCCCGGCAACATGGCTCTGGGCGCAACCTACGCCGCCAACGGCACCAAGTACGCCCTGCACGCCG
>SVLP01000046.1 GCA_015067895.1 Oscillospiraceae bacterium
AGGACAAGAACGAGATCAAGTTCCTGTACGATCTGGAGATGCCCCTGCGTCAGCGCGTCGATCTGATCGCCCGCGAGGTCTACGGCGCCGACGGCGTTGACTGGGCTCCCGTGGCTGTCGAGAAGGCCAAGCGCTTCGAGTCCGATCCCAAGTACGCTGACTACTGCACCATGATGGTCAAGACCCACCTGTCCCTGTCCGACGATCCCACCAAGAAGGGTGTTCCCACCGGCTGGCGTCTGTTCGTCCGCGACATCCTGGAGTACGGCGGCGCGAAGTTCCTGTGCCCCATGGCTGGCACCATCTCCATGATGCCCGGCACCGCTGCTGACCCCGCCTACCGCCGTGTCGACATCGACGTCGAGACCGGCAAGGTTTCCGGCCTGTTCTAATTCGTAATCCCCGAGGCACAGGCAGGCAACTGCCTGTGCCTTTCATGGCATTTTCCTGAGATTGGAGATTTAAGAGTGGAGAGTGGAGATTCCCCACCCTGATCTTCACTCTCCACTCTCCAATCTCCAATCTATATTCCGATCAAACAACAAAGGAGACACTACCTATGGATATGACTATGGAATCCTGCCGCAAGTTTGTGGAAGTCCTGGCCTCCGACGCTCCCGCTCCCGGCGGCGGCGGTGCTGCCGCTCTGGTCGGTGCCATCGGCACCGCTCTGGGCAACATGGTCGGCTCCCTGACCGTCGGCAAGAAGAAGTATGCCGCCGTCGAGGCGGAGATCATCGAGCTGAAGGCCAAGTGCGACGCTCTGCAGACCGAGCTCCTGAACCAGGTCGAGGCTGACGAAGTGAACTTCCTGCCTCTGGCCAAGGCCTACGGCATCCCCAAGGACGATCCCAACCGGGACGCCGTCATGGAGGAGGCCACCATCATCGCCTGCTCCACCCCCATGAAGATCATGGAGCTGTGCTGCGAGGCCATCGGCTACATCAAGGTCTTCGCCGAGAAGGGCTCCCGCCTGGCCGTCTCCGATGCCGGCTGCGGTGCCGTCTGCTGCAAGGCCGCCCTGCAGGCCGCTTCCCTGAACGTCTTCATCAACACCAAGACCCTGAAGAACCGTGCCGTCGCCGAGGAGATGAACGCCAAGGCTCTGGGCATGATGGCCGAGTACGGCGCCATCGCCGACGAGATCTTCAATACCGTCAAGGCCGGTTTCGGCGTGTAAGTAAAAGTGCAGAGTGCAGAGTGCTGAGTGCTGAATGACGCGCCAACACTCAGCACTCAGCACTCAGAACTCAGCACTTTATCTACAAAAGGAGAATAACTGATATGGCTAAGAGATTACTGGGTAAGGAAGTTAATGAGGCTCTCGTCGCTTCCCTGCAGACCCGTACCGCTGCCCTGCGTGAGAAGGGCGTCGTCCCCACCCTGGGCATCATCCGTCTGGGCGAGAACCCCTCCGACCTGAGCTACGAGAAGGGTGCCACCAAGCGCGCTGAGGAAGTCGGCGTCGCCATCAAGAACTACATCCTGCCCGAGGAGACCACCAAGGAAGAGCTGCTGGCTGTCATCGACGAGATCAACGCTGACGCTTCCGTCCACGGCGTTCTGATGTTCCGTCCCCTGCCCAAGCACCTGAAGAACGACCAGGAGGAGATCTGCAACCGTCTGGCTCCCGCCAAGGACGTGGACTCCATGACTCACCTGTCCAACGCCGGTGTCTTCGAGGGCGCCAAGGGTCTGGGCTTCGCTCCCTGCACCCCCGCTGCCTGCATGGAGATCCTGGATCACTACGGCATCGACTGCAAGGGCAAGAAGGCTGTCGTCATCGGCCGTTCCCTGGTCGTCGGCAAGCCCGCTGCCATGATGCTGATGGGCAAGAACGCCACTGTCACCGTCTGCCACACCCGCACTGTGGATCCCGCTGCCATCTGCCGCGAGGCCGACATCATCATCTCCGCTGCCGGTGTCCTGAACTCCCTGACCAAGGACTTCGTCCGCGAGGGCCAGGTCGTCATCGACGTTTCCATGAACTGGAACCCCGAGAAGATCACCTCCAAGGGCAAGGGCGGCATGTCCGGCGATGCCGTGTTCGAGGAAGTCGAGCCCATCGTCGAGGCCATCACCCCCGTTCCCGGCGGCGTCGGTGCCGTCACCACCTCCGTGCTGATGAAGCACGTGGTCGAGGCCGCCGAGCGCGCCTAATTTCACATTCCTCCCACATGACTGACGGATCAAGCGAAGCATCGCTGTGGAGTGTGGGAGCGTAAATGCCGACCGTCTGGGCGATTCAGTGACTATCACAGCGCTGAATCGCCCTTTTTTACCACAAATTCTTGCCTCCCTCCTTGAGGGAGGGGGACCGCGCAGCGGTGGAGGGAGTGTACTTCTATTGATCGGACACTCCCCCAGTCAGCTCCGCTGACAGCCCCCTCTGAGAGGGGGCCAAGAGATTACCCTACTTAGAGGTGTAGCAAATGAACAAAATCAAAAACATGAACGAGAGCAGCTTCCTGAAGCTGTTCATGGGCTTCATCAGCGCCTGCTTTGTCATCGCGGCCTTCCTGATGCCCGACCGGGCCAACGCCTTCTCCGGCCTGTGGCAGATCATGAGCCAGCCCGGCAAGATCACCACCAATTACTTCCACCTGGGCGGCTACGCTGCCACCTTCCTGAACATGGGTCTGGTGGGCTTCATCTGCCTGGGCCTGTTTATCGTCCTGAAGGGCAATGCCAACAATGTCTCCTCTCTGGCGTTCCTGCTGACCGTGGGCTTCAGCTCCTGGGGCATCACCGTGCTGAATGTCTGGTTCACCTTCGCGGGCGTGATCCTGTATTACCTGGTCAAGAAGGAGAAGCTCTCCGGTGCCTGCAATGCCATGATGTTCTCCACCGGCATCGCCCCCCTGATTACCGACCTGCTGGTGCGCTACCCCAGCGCCGAGGTCGTCGGCTTCAACGCCGCCGGTCTGCTCGTCACCGTGCTGGTGGGCCTGTTCATCGGCTTCATGCTGCCCGCAGGCCTGGGCCACGCCCCCGCTGTGCATAAGGGCTTCGACATCTATTCCGCCGCTGTGCCCGTGTGCTTCCTGGCCTTCTTCCTGAACGCCACCCTGTACAAGACCATCGGCGTCGACCTGCCCGGCACCGCCACCGACATGACCGTCGCCAATCAGGCCATCGTCAACATCTTCTGCATCCTGGTCTTCGGCGCCTGCGTCATCCTGGCCCTGGCCATGGGCTGCAAGCCCGGCGCATACGTGAAGCTGCTGACCGCCAAGGATCACGTGGGCAACATCTCCGGCACCATGGGCAAGGAGGTTTACCTGATGAACGTGGGCGTCTTCGGCCTGTTCATCCTGGCCTACTACAACCTGATCGGTGCTTCCTTCAATTCCGTCACCTTCGGCATCATCTTCTGCATGCTCTGCACCGCCAACTCCGGCTCCCATCCCGGCAACGTCTGGCCCATCATGCTGGGCTATGTGGTGGGCTCCTTCGGCTTCAGCTTCCTGTCCGGTCTCGCCGGCGGCAATTATGCCATGGCCATCAACGCCCAGGCCATCGCCATCGGCCTGTGCTTCGCCAACGGCCTGAGCCCCATCTGCTCCAAGTATGGCTGGCTTGCCGGTATGGTCAGTGCCGTGATGCACTTCCTGCTGGTCACCTCCGTGCCCAACATGCACGGCGGCTTCTGCCTGTACAACGGCGGCTTCACCGCCGCGGTCATCTGCGTCCTGCTGGTGCCCGTGCTGGAGAAGTTCCTGAAGACCAAGGCCGAGAAGGCCGCTGCCAAATAAGGATTCTGTGCGCATCATTGCGGGGAGGCATCGCCCTCCCCGCATTTTTTCGTATGATGCTTATACAGCTTCTTTCCTTAAATGGTATTACTTGCAAAATGTGCCGCAAAATGGTATCATTTTCAAGATAAGCGATAAACGGAGGAACGACCAATGGGAATTTTCGATTTTCTGAACGAGCTGCCCACCCGCAATGAGATCACCGGCAGCATCGGCGAGTGGCTGACTGCATTCTATTCCAAAACCCTTCCCGGCGCACTTGTGCTGCACGATGTTCTGATCGATGGCAAGGACGGCTATACCTCCCAGATCGACCTTGTTCTGGTCGGCAACAGGGGTATTTATGTTGTCGAGGTCAAAACCTTCTCCGATGCAAAAATCTACGGCGATACCCACAAGTCCAAATGGTACTATTACAAGCACGGTAAAAAGTACGAGATATACAGCCCGCTGCACCAAAACAGAAAGCATGTGGAATACCTTAAGAACTTCCTTGGCAGCTTCGGTGACATTCCCTTCTTCTCCATCATCACCATGATCTGTGAGGATTTCAAGGTCAGCGGTGAGTTGGACGGAAATACCGTCCTGTGCAGCTCCCTCTCCGGCATGAGACGGGGGATGCGCCTCATGACAGAGGATAAGCCGAAGGTCATCGACGACATCCAAAAGCAGGCCATTTTCGACTACATCCAAAACAACCAGCACACAGGAAAGGACGCCCGCCGGAACCACAAGCAGCAGGTCATTTCCTACAAGGATGATCTGGACGAGCTGGAGAAGCAGTATCTCTGTCCTTACTGCAAAACGGAGCTTGTGCTGCGAAAGGGCAGGAACGGCGAATTTTATGGATGTAAGAATTACCCCAAATGCAGATTTACGCGCAAGAAATAACCACCTTCGCTTTTACTCCTTGTTATTTGATAAACGCTGGACATTCCGGCGAAAATATAGTTAATTAGGTTTTAGAATACATAAATGGGAGGTTCCTCCATGAAACGATTGAACCGACTGTCCGAAAACGACTTTCTCGCCCTTTTCTTCGCCTGCTTCAGCATGAGCTTCCTTCTGGCGGCGTTCCTCATGCCCGACCGGGCGGATATGCTGCCGGGTCTGTGGCGCATCGTCAGCAGCCCCACCAAGGCTTCCACCAATTTCTTCTCCCTGGGCGGCTATTCGGCCACCTTTCTGAACATGGGTCTGATCGGTCTCGTCTGCACCGCCCTCTACCGCATCCCCGGCCAGAAGCCCAACCATGCCGCCACCCTGGTCACCATCCTGACCACCGGCTTCGGCTCCTGGGGCATCCACATCGTCAACATGTGGCCCACCATGCTGGGCGTGGTGCTCCACTGCATCGTAAAAAAAGAGCGGATCGGCTCCCACACCAACGCCATGCTCTTCTCCACGGGCCTGGCCCCCTTCATCTCCGAGCTGATGGTGCGCTACCCGAATCCCGAGGTGGTGGGCTTCACCCCGGGCGGCATCACCGCCGCCATCGTCGTTGGTCTCATCACCGGCTTTTTCCTGCCTGCGGGTCTGGACAACTCCCCGAAGATCCACAAGGGCTTCGCCCTCTATTCCGCCGCCCTGCCCGTGGGCATGACCGCGTTCCTGCTCCAGGGCGTGCTGTACAAGGCCATGGGCATCGACATCCCCGAGGCGGTGTCGGAGCTCCATGTGGCGGATCCCGTCATCGTCAACGGCTTCTGCATCGCCCTCTTCGGCAGCTTCATTCTTGCGGCCCTGCTGATGGGCGGCACCTGGCGGGACTACTGGCGGCTCATGACGGATCCCGACCCGGTGGTCAACTTCTCTGCCACCTACGGCAACGCCACCATGCTGATGAATGTGGGTCTGTACGGTCTGTACATCCTCTTCTACTACAACATCATCGGCGCGGAGTTCAACGGCGTCACCTTCGGTGTCATCTTCTGCATGCTCTCCACCTGCAATTCCGGCTCCCACCCCGGCAACATCTGGCCCATCACCCTGGGCTACAGCATGGCCTCCCAGCTGTTCCAGCTGGTGGCCCCCCTGACCGGCGGTGATTTCACCCAGTTTCTGCACAGCCAGTCCATCATCGTGGGCCTTTGCTACGCCAACGGCCTGAGCCCCATCGCGGACAAGTACGGCTGGTTCTACGGCTTCGTGGCCGCCATGATCCACTTCTGCATGGTCACGACGGTGCCCCAGCTCCACGGCGGCATGTGTCTGTACAACGGCGGCTTCACGGCAGCACTGGTCTGCCTGCTGATGCTGCCCAGCCTGGAGCGGTTCTTCCGCACCAAAAACGAGCGCAGAGCGGTGAATTCCAAATAATCCCACCTCGAATCGGCCGGTTTCCGGCCGATTTACTTTTTTCTGGACATTTTGGCAAAGATATGGTTAAATAGTAATGATTACTTTTTTAAGGAGCATCCCCCTATGAAACGACTGAACAAAATGCCCGAGGATCATTTCCTGAAGCTCTTCTTCACCTGCTTCAGCCTGAGCTTTTTGCTCGCCGCTTTTTTCATGCCAGACCGGGCTGATATGCTGCCGGGCCTGTGGCGCATTCTGAACAACCCCACCAAGGCCGCCACCAATTTCTTCTCCATCGGCGGCTACGCGGCCACCTTCCTGAACATGGGTCTGGTGGGTCTGATCTGTACGGGGCTCTACTGCATCCCCGGCCGTCAGGCCAACAACGCCGCCACCCTGGTGACCCTGCTGACCGTAGGCTTCGGCTCCTGGGGCATCCACATTCTGAACATGTGGCCCACCATTCTGGGCGTTGCCCTCCACTGCCTGGTCAAGGGCGAGCATCTGGGCTCCCGCACCAACGCCATGCTCTTCACCACGGGCCTGGCCCCCTTCATGTCCGAGCTGATGGTTCGCTACCCCAACCCCGAGGTGGTGGGCATCCATCCCTCCGGCGTGGCTCTGGCTCTGGTAGTGGGCATCGCTGTGGGCTACTTCCTGCCCGCCGGTCTGGACAACTCCCCCAAGATCCACAAGGGCTTCACCCTCTACTCCGCCGCCCTGCCCATTGGCATCACTGCCTTCGGCCTCATGGGCTTCCTCTACAAGGCCATGGGCGTGCCCGTCCCCGACCCGGTGTCCGATCTGACGGTGATGGATCCCGTGATCTGCAACACCTTCTGCATCGTCCTCTTCTCCCTCTTCATCCTCGCGGCTCTGGTCATGGGCTGCACGCCCATGGATTACCTCCGTGCCATCACCAACCCCCAGCACGTGGTGCACTTCGGCGCAGCCTACGGCAACGCCGCCATGCTGATGAATGCCGGTGTCTTTGGCTTCTTCATCCTGGGCTATTTCAACCTGGTGGGGGCTGAGTTCAACGGCATCGTCTTCGGAAGCGTCTTCTGCATGCTCTCCACCTGCAACTCCGGCTCCCATCCCCTCAACGCCATCCCCATCGTGCTGGGCTACGGCTTTGCGGAATTTTTCTTCCAGGCCATGACCCCCTTCTCCGGCGGTGAGTTCACCCAGTATCTGAACTCCCAGTCCCTGATCGTGGGCATCTGCTACGCCAACGGCCTGAGCCCCATCGCCAATGAGTACGGCTGGCGCTACGGCATCCTGGTGGCCGCCCTCCACTTCTGTCTGGTCACGACGACCCCCCAGCTCCACGGCGGTATGTGCCTGTACAACGGCGGCTTCACTGCGGCTCTGGTCTGCCTGCTGATCGTTCCCGGTCTGGAAAAACACTTCCGCACCAAGCACGAGCGCCGCTCCAGCTTCCAGCGTCCCAAGCTGAAGATGACCTCCGGCAAGCATTGATCCCAAAGCCCCGCTCCGGCGGGGCTTTTCCTGCATCTGCCATTGCCAATCCCCAAAACCTGTGGTAAAATATCCATATCCCAACAAAAGAGAGAAGGAATCGATACATCATGGCATGGCTTGACAAGATCCATCATCCCGAAAAATATATTTTCTGGTTCTGCAAATGGGCGGTGCTGGGCGCACTGATGGGCGCCATCGGCGGCGTTCTGGGCGCGGTGTTCCACCACGCCCTCCACTTCGTCACCCACCTGCGCACGGAGCACAGCTGGCTGGTGCTGCTGCTGCCCATCGGCGGTCTGCTGAGCGTGGCCTGGTACAGGCTTCTGAAGCTGAACAAGAACCGGGGCACCAACGAGATCATCGATGCCGTCCTGGACGGCGAGGAGCTCAAGCCCCAGATCGCCCCCGGCATCTTCGGCGCGGCGGCTTTGACCCACCTCTTCGGCGGCTCCGCCGGCCGGGAGGGCGCGGCACTGCAGCTGGGCGGCAGCGTGGCCTCCATGCTCAGCAAGCTCTTCCGTCTGGAGCGGGACGACCGCCGAGTGCTCATCATGGCGGGCATGAGCTCCGTCTTCGCCGGACTTTTCGGCACCCCCCTGACTGCGGCACTGTTCTGCATGGAGTTTGAGAGCGTGGGCACCATCTTCTCCCCCGCCCTGCTGCCCAGCTATATCGCCGCCTTCACCGCCAGCTCCGTGTCCTCGATGATGGGCGTCCACGCCGAGGGCTACCTGCTGGAGAACGCCGCCGTCATCAGCCTTGGCAACCTGTGGGCGTACCTGCTGCTGGCTGTGCTGATCTCCATTTTGGGCATCACCATGTGCAAGGTCTTCCACACCGCCGAGCATCTGGCCGCCCACCATGTCAAGAGTCCCTGGGTACGGATCTTCGCAGGCGGTGTCCTCATCGCCGCCATGACCCAGCTCGTCGGCGACCACCGGTTCAACGGCGCGGGCATGGACATGGCTCTGGAGGCTGTCGCCGGTCACGCCGACTGGTACTCCTTCGCCGTGAAGCTGCTCTTCACCGCCGTGACCCTGGCCGCTGGCTTCAAAGGCGGCGAGATCGTGCCCACCTTCTGCATCGGCGCCACCTTCGGCTGCGTGGTCGGCGGTCTGCTGGGACTGGACGCGGGCATCGCCGGTGCCCTGGGCCTGGTGGGTCTGTTCTGCTGCGCCACCAATTCCCCCCTGGCCTCCATCGTCCTCTCCATCGAGATGTTCGGCGGTGCCAACATCCACCTCTTCGCCCTGGTCTGCGTGATCTGCTTCGTCCTCTCCGGCCACAGCGGTCTCTACGCCAGCCAGATCATCCAGTTCGACAAGGCCTCCACCCTCCAGTCTGCCAGAGAACCTTAAAAATTCTGAAGACCTGCGCGAGTTACTTGCGCAGGTCTTTTTCCTTTGGTATACTGAATAAAAAAGGAGGTAATTTCCATGAAACGAACCAGCTTTCTCGCCGTTTTCCTGAGCCTTTGCCTGCTGCTGACCGCCTGCGGCGCATCGGCTCCCATGGAGAACAGTGCCGCCTACGACCGGGTCGAGTACGGCAGAACCGAGTCCCCCGCCGAGACCATGGCGTCAGCGGAGCTGAAGACCGACTCCGCCACCCTGACCGATGCCGTCATAACGGATCGCAAGCTCATCAAGACCGTCTCCATGGACGCCGAGACCGAGAACTACGACGCCCTCATCACCGCTCTGGAGGACAAGGTCACCGCCCTGGGCGGCTACACCGAGACCCGCCGCACCGGCACCTATGGCCGCACCCGCCGCTGGAGCAATATGACCATCCGCATCCCCGCCCAGAACCTCTCCGCCTTCGTGTCCCACGTGGGCGAAAGCGCCAACGTCCTGTCCACCTCCGAGACCACCGAGGATGTGACGCTGCAATATGTGGACACCGAGGCCAAGCTCACCGCCCTGGAGACGGAACAGACCCGGCTTCTGGAGCTGCTGGAGAACGCCCAGAACCTGGGCGAGATCCTGGAGATCGAAGCGCGTCTGAGCGATGTGACCTACGAGCTGGAGCGCTACGCCTCCCAGAAGCGCAGCTACGACAACCAGGTCTCCTACGCCACCGTCCACCTGACCATCGAGGAGGTGGAGATCCTGACCCCCGTGGAGGAGCCCACGGTCTGGAGCCGCATTTCCACTGGCTTCATGGAGTCCCTGGAGGGTGTCGGCAACGGTCTTGTGGACATCTTCGTCTATCTGATCGCCGGTTCCCCCTACCTCGTGGTCACCGGCGCGGTGGCAGGTGCCATCATCGCCCTGGCCACCCGGCAGAGCAGGAAAAAGCAAAAAAATAAGCAGTCCGACAGCTCCGAAACCCCTTGACAGATGTGGTATAATGTCTTTCGTTGGAAGAAATACGATAATTTCCCCAATTCCGGGAAAACTGTATTGCGGTTTCCTGCCGAATTTGGTATACTATGATAACACAACCAAAGACTGAAGAAAGAAGGTTTCCATATATGGCACAGCAGCTCCAGCCCAACGAGGGCAAGAAGGGCGTTACCGTCATCAACGGCGTCAGCTACCAGCGTCTGCCCATCAAGACCCACCTCATCACCAAGGACGACGACATCGTCGAGGTCGCCTGCCAGTACGGCGCCCCCGTCATGACCGACAAGGACGACGTTCTGTTCATCTCCGAGAAGTGCGTCGCCTGCTCCCAGGGCCGCGCCATCCCCCTGAAGGACATCCACCCCCGCAAGCTGGCCACCTGGCTCAGCGGCCACGTGACCAAGACCCCCCACGGCATCGGCCTGGGCATGCCCGAGACCATGGAGATGGCTCTGCAGGAGGTCGGCACCCCCCGGATCCTCTTCGCCGCCGCCGTTTCCGTCATCGGCAAGAAGATCTTCAAGAAGAAGGGCTGGTTCTATGACGTGGCCGGCTACAAGGCCCGCTCCATCGACGGCCCCTGCCACAACACCATCCCCCCCTACAACCACTACGTGGTTCTGGGCCCCGAGAACCCCGACAAGGTCGCCAAGGAATGCGCCGAGAAGCTGGGCTACCGGGTCATCATCGTCGACATCAACGACCTGGAGGGCCAGATCCTGGGCACCTCCGATCCCAGCATGGATCGTGAGCTGTATGTCAAGATCCTGAAGGACAACCCCCTGGGCCAGGACAACCAGCAGACCCCCATGGGCGTCATCCGCACCGTCAAGGAGTAATCCCAAATCCCAAAGCCGCCGGAATCCCGGCGGCTTTTCTTTATGGTGTTCGTAAAACAAATTGGACTTGATTCAAAAATAAGGTAAACATGCGCAAAAGCCGTTCCGGTCAGCTCCGATCCCCTCTCCCGGGGAGAGGGTGGCCCGCCCGTGCGAAGCACGGAAAAGCGGGTCGGGAGAGGAATGCGGGCGAAAGCCTGAAATGCAGTACAACATATCAGACCTATGGAAAGGTTGGATGTGGAATGCAACGTTACAGTAAGTCTGTACGCTTCAGATGATCGAACGTTGCCGCCCGCATTCCTCTTCAGTCATAGAAATCGCTTTGGGCGATTTCTATGACAGCTAGGAATTGTGGTGTGATTGCCCCCGGCAATCATTGGATTTTTGATTCGCTGCGCGGAGCACCACCCCCGGGGGAAGCGATTGGGGCTGCGCCCCGGTCATTTTCACGAACCAGTCCAGATTGTTTAACTTACACGTTCTTTATTTTTCAACAATGCTTGCAACTACGGCAAAAGTAGTCTATAATGGAAGAAATTTCGCTGAAACGAGGCCATGCCCATGTCCAGATATCCCGACGACCGCCGCCAGCCGCCCCGGCAGAAAAAGCGCACCCCCGCGCCAAAGAAAAAGCCCAGCCAGCCCACCCGCCACGCCGCCCATCCCCAGCAGTCCCGGCCGCCCCAGAAGAAAAAGCCGGTACAGCCCAAAAAGCAGGTGCAGCAGCCCCAGCGGCGTTACAGCTCCCTGCTGCTGTACCTGTGGATCGCCCTGGCCTTTCCCGAGCTGGTGCTCCATCTGTCCACTGCAAAATCCAGTGATCTGCTGCTGAACTCCGGACTGCTTCTGGGCCCGGTGTTCGCGGTGCTGCCCGCCTTTTTGATGTTCGCGGTCTGCACCTCCCTGCGCAGCCGTGGCGGCAACTACCTTGCCGCAGTGCTCTACAGCTTCGTGACCTTCCTGCTCTGCGCCAGCCAGCTGGTGTACTACCGGGTCTTCGGCACCTTCTACACCTTCTACTCCATGACCAACGGTGCAGGTGCCTTCCAGTTCGTGGCCACCATCAAAGCCGCCATCGTGGAGAATCTGCTGACCCTGGTGCTCATGGCGATCCCTCTGCTCTCCCTCCTTCTGGGCGGCAGCCGCCGGTACTACTTCCACCGCCGCCGGGCCTTCGCCCCCAAGGTGGCTCTGATCCTGGTGGGCGTGGTCATCCAGTTCGCCGCCGTGGCCGCCCTGCCCATGCTGGGGGGTACCGACGACACCTCCGCCTACGGCCTGTACCACAACGCCTCCGACGCCTATCTGGGCGTGAACAAGCTGGGTCTCGTCACCGCCTTCCGGCTGGATATGACCCGCACCCTCACCGGCAGCGGCGCTGAGGGCTCCATCGTCCTCAGTGACCCCATCCCCATGGAGACCACCGCCCCCGTGGAGGACAACCAGTTCCTGACCCCGGAGGATCCCACCGGCACCGAGCCCGTCTCCCCCACCGTCCCGGAGACCACCGCACCCCCGGAAACTACACAACCCGCACCCACGTATGACACCAGCCCCAACGTCCTGTCCATCGACTTTGACGCGCTGATCCAGTCCGCCGACAAGGATGCGGTGAAGGAGGTGCACCAGTACTTCGCCAGCCGTCAGCCCTCCAATAAAAACGAGAAGACCGGCATGTTTGAGGGCTGCAACCTGATCCTCATCACCGCCGAGGCCTTCTCCCATCTGGCAGTCAGCGAGGAGCTGACTCCCACCCTCTACATGATGATGCACGAGGGCTTCTATTTCACCAATTACTACGTCCCCGACTGGGGCGTCAGCACCACCGACGGCGAGTACGCCCACCTGACCGGCACCATCCCCAAGGACGGCGTCTGGAGCTTCAAGCGTTCCGCCGACAACTACATGCCCCTGACCATGAACCAGCAGCTCATGGCGCTGGGCTACAACTCCTACGCCTACCACGGCCACACCTACACCTACTACAGCCGCGACAAGTACCTGACCAATCTGGGCTACAACTACAAGGGTCTGGGCAACGGTCTGGAGGTCAAGAAGCAGTGGCCCGAGTCCGATGTGGAGGTCGTGGATCTGTCCACCGGCGATTTTGTGGGACAGGAGCCCTTCTCCGTCTACTACATGACCATCTCCGGCCACCGGGAGTTCAACTTCAGCGGCAACTCCATCGCCGCGAAGAACAAGGAGCTGCCCTACAGCAGCAATGTCCGGGCCTACCTTGCCACCCAGCTGGAGCTGGAGCACTCCATGGGTCTGCTGCTGCAGCGGCTGGAGGAGGCAGGTGTCCTGGACAACACCGTCATCGTCCTGACCGCTGACCACTATCCCAACGGCCTGACCCCCGAGGAGATGGGCGAGCTGCTGGGTCACACCCCCGAGAAGAACTTCGAGATCTACCGCAACGGCTGCATCATCTACAAGCCCGGCATGACTCCCGAGGTCATTGACGAGCCCGTCAGCCATCTGGATCTGCTGCCCACGGTGTCCAACCTCTTCGGCCTGGACTTCGACTCCCGGCTGTACATGGGCCGCGACGTCTTCTCCGATGCACCGCCCCTGGTCATGTTCCGCAACCGCAGCTGGATCACCGATCTGGCCCAGTACAACTCCCAGACCGGCAAGGCCGAGTTCTACGGCGCGGCGGGCACCGACGACGATTACGTCAAGTCCATCAAGAGCGAGGTGGGCAACCGCTTCGCCGTGTCCACCCGGATCCTGGATTACGACTACTGGCGGATCCTCTTTGGCGAATAAGCACCGAAACCCTTCAGGATTTGATCCCTGAAGGGTTTCTTAATTTTTCTTAAGTTCGACGGCATTCGATTCCATTTTCCATCAGAAAGAGTATAATAGAGATAATCTTGCTGAAGGAGGGCTGAACATGACCGATACCAGCTACCGCATCTGGGTGGACTGGGAGCACCATGTGGCCTCCCTCCGGCCCGTGGAAAATTTTGAAATGATCTGCTTTTTCAGCCGGGAAAGCTATCAGGAGAATCTGCGCATCCTGACCCAGTCCGGCTTCCGGTTCCAGGAATGAGGTAACGCCATGCTTAGAAAGATGATCGCCATACTCCTGTCCGTCCTCCTCCTTCTGGGCCTTTGCGCCTGCGGTGAAGAGGATCCCCCCGTCAGCAGCTCCGGCCCCGGCCGCATGGTGCGCCGGATCGAGGTGGCCATCCACCCCGAGGATCCCAACTTCGACCGCACCTACGTGACCCAGGAGAACATGAACGAGCTGCTGGCCCTGCTGCGGAGCATGGAGACCGCCGACTACCCGGAGACCGAGCCGGACATTGACGGCGGCCAGAGCTACTACACCGCCACCGTCACCTTCGCCAACGGCGAGCAGAGCGTCTACTACCTGCTGGGCCACACCTACCTGCGCCTGGGCGACGATGACTGGTGTCTGATCGACTCCAAGCTGTCCCGGCAGTTCAGCGAATTCCTCCACGACCGGCCCTCCGACGACGGCTCCGTGGTGATTGAGACCACCGTCCCCCCGGAGACCACTGCCCCCACCGAATGAGAGAACCGCCCTGTCACAGTTTGCGTGACAGGGCGGCTGTTGTTTGAACGATGTATCGCTTGCGCGATATGAAGTTGCTTCGCAATGAAGTATCCTTCGGATATGAAGTGAATTTTGCCCTTCCTGTGCGAAGCTACTTCATACACCGTCAGGTGTATTTCACTTGCCCGCAAGGGCAAATTTCATTGCGCACCAAAACGAAAAAGGACATCCAAACGGATGTCCTTTCGTTTTGGTGCGCGAGGGGGGAGTCGAACCCCCACGCCCGGAATGAGCACTAGAACCTGAATCTAGCGAGTCTACCAATTCCACCACTCGCGCATATTTCGTTCGTCGTGGGCTGTTCCCTGACGACTGCTACATAATAACACGGGCACCGGGATTTGTCAACACCTTTTTTCAGATTTTTCGATTTTTTATTTCAGCCGCCGAACAGGCTCCGGGCCAGGGCCGACAGCTTCGGCTGCTTGCGATCTGCTCGTTCATTTCCTTCTGATACTTCGAATCGACTGCCATGGTCATCCCGCCTTTCTTTTATCTTATCAAATCTGCCGCAGATTGCAAGGATATCCGGGAATTCTTCAGTTTTCTTAAGATATTCCGGATCTTTTCCCAGCTGATGTTTGCCTTTTCCCGGAAATTGTGCTATAATGGATTGGATATCATTGATTTTTCAGGAGTAATTTATGAAGACGATCTACATCCTGCTGACCCGTTCGGACACCTTCCTGTCGAAGCTGGTGCAGCTTTTTACTGCCGATCCCTATACCCACGCCTCCATTTCCTTCGACGAATGTCTGCAGCCCCTGTACTCCTCCGCCCGAAAAAACGGCGAGACCATGTTCCCCGCCGGCCCCACCACGGAGGTCTTCCACCGGGGCTTTTATACTACTTTTTAATTAAAAGGTTTAACTATCCATTCTCTTCCCGTGATGCTGGAGACAGCTTCGTTGGTCAAGGAACAGATCGTATCGCAGAGACGATCCATGACTTTACTTAGACTGGCAAAGAC
>SVLP01000047.1 GCA_015067895.1 Oscillospiraceae bacterium
CCAGCGTATCCAAGTCTATGATTACCGGCTCCCGCCGTGCGTTGTTTTTCCATGCTTCCATAAAAACACCCCCGTTTCGTCTAGTATACACGAAACGGGGGCGTTTGGATAGTTCTTTGACAAGCTGCAAAAAAGGACTTGCTTATGCAAGTCCTTTTTTCATATCCAAAGTATACTTCATCAGATACGCCAGGAGGAAACGCCATGTTTCCTCTTTTTTCGTTGCATCCATTCGAAGAATATGGTATGATATGAAAATCTTGTCGAATCTCAGTCATCCGCGAAATTTACAGCCGCTGTAATGACAAAAGAATCGAATGGAGGTCAAACAATGAAACAAAGAGAAACCATCATAAAGCTTGCGGCCATCGCTGTGCTGCTGGTGTTCGCGCTGACGTCTTTTTTCGCTCTGGCGGACTACGCCACCGATGCGGACAATTACACCCACACCATCGAGGCCATCGATGAGAAAAAGGCGATGGTCATGGGCTTCACCGCCACTGCCGCTGCGGCGTCCACTGCCATCGCGGCCATCCCCGGCGACGCCAGCACCCCCATCGCCAATCAGATCATGGAGATCAGCGAATATCTGTTCATCGTGGTCTGCTTCCTGGTGCTGGAGAAATCCCTGCTGACGGTTCTGGGATTCCTGGCCTGCAAGATTCTGATCCCCACGGGCTGTGTCTTACTGGCGGTTTACGTGCTGTCGCAGAAACGGAGTATGTTCACTCTGGGCTTGAAGCTTGTGGTCTTTGCGATCGTGATCTCCATGATTATCCCCTTCAGCGTCGACATCAGCGACATGATCTATGACGCGAACCGCGCGACGATCGAAGGCATCTCCGGGGAGATCGAGCTGATGGACGCACCGGAGGAAACTGTCCCGGAGACGACTGCCCCTGCGGAGGTCGTGGAGGAGGAAAAGTCCTGGCTGGAGAAACTGAAGGATAATGCCACAGACGCCATGGATAAGCTGAAGGACACAGCTACCGAAGCCGTGGACAAAATGCAGACTGTCGTCAGCAGCACCGGCGAGGAAGCCAAGGAGATCCTGAACAAATTCATCGACGCCATTGCCCTGTTCATCATCACCTACTGCGCGATCCCTGTGATCGTGGTCTTCGTGGTGATCTGGCTGGTGAAGTTTTTGTTCTCTGTGACGATCCCCGCGCCTAGCGTGGAGCATGTGAAGGGTCTGAAACGGAAGCTTCGCAGGGAAGAACTGCAAGAGCCTGCGGAAGTATAAAAGTGAAACGCCGGAGCCAATGGCTCCGGCGTTTCGGCTTGTCAAAAATACGAGATCCAAATTGTAGGGGGCGGCCCCTACAAACAGGTTTTTAGACAGTCTGCAGGAGGAAGCAGCTTGGGTTGCTTCCTCTTTTTTGTTGTTTTGTGCAGATTCTGTTGGATCTTGCTGTACAGATTGTTGCCGAATGGAGAAGAATCCTTGGTGATGGTTCGTTATGCTGAAATTTCGTATAAATGCTCACTTGCAAAATATACTGGTTGATGTATAATTGTTGTATACACTTAATATATAGGGAAGGGCATGGTAATTATGGGATTTCATCTTTTTCATTCCTGGGGGGAGTGGACTTCTGCAGCAGAGCCCTGTGTCTTTGTACGAAAATGTATGAAACCGGGTTGCACCAAGCTGCAGCAGAGGATAGAACATACTTTTGGTGATTGGCAATATAGGGGGAACGGATCCTGTACGCAGGAACGGGTTTGCGCTGTTTGTGGCAAGGTTGAGGAGAGAAATGCTTCCCACCAATTTGGAGAATGGGAATATATTCAGAGCGATTCGTGCAGACAGTTTCGGAAGTGCAGCCGCTGCAACGAGAAGGAATTTGCTGATGCAGAACACAAGTTTGGTGCATGGCAGTACCATACGGAGAACAGCTGCGAGGTGAGAAGGAGCTGTTCACATTGCGGCTTTACAGAATACAGGATCGAGCATGAGCCTGATGAAGGCCCGTCTGATGGTTCGGATTGTCAGATCGACACCCGGTGCAACAGATGCGGCCAGCTGCTGCGCTCTGAGATAAAGCATACTTGGTCAGATCAGATGCTGCCTTACAAACGCTGCCTCGAGAATGCAATCGGGTATCAGGAGCGGAAGGGGCAGAAGCTGGAAGAGCTAATCAGGCAATATGAGCTGAACCCGACAAATCCCCAGTACACAAAGCTGCGGATTGCCAAAATGAATGCAACGCTACAGTCTCAGGGTTACTGGGATGTACTGGATACACTTCAGGAAGATGGTGTTGCTACGTACTGCGAGACATGTAAAATGCCGAGATATCTTGGTGATCGGGAACGACGGACGAAACAGATCAGGGGATTTCTCTCTTATTGTTGGTCTGAGATGGAATATGCGGATCGGATCGATTCTGCGCTTCGGAAATCCGGTTACGTGATCACGCGGGATATTCGGGATCTTGATGTGGGAACAAAGCTCCATGAGTTCATGGATCGTGTGCAATTTTCCAAGTATGTGATCGTCCTGATCTCAGACCGCTATCTGCGCTCGAAGAACTGCATGTACGAGGCGACCAAGGTCGTTACAGGGCTTTCGAAGAAAAGCTGCGTTGTGCTTCCAATCAGTATCGGTCTTGATCTGTCGGATAAAACAATGTGGGAAGACTATATCCGTTACTGGAATGATAAGCGGGAACGTGCGCTGGCAGATCATCTGCCTGCTGGTGAGATAGCGGTATACAGTTCGATTCTGGAGTCCATAACGGAGTTCCTCACTGCCATGGTGGAGCGAAAATATGAGCAGATAGCGAGCCTCGCGGATGTGGATGATCTGCTTTTACAGCGACTGATCTCCCAAGTAGATACCATTTACAAATCATAATAAACGCCCCGGATTCACGATCAGAATCCGGGGCGTCGTGTCGATTATGAAAAAATCAGATGTTCAGCAGATCGGAGTAGACCTTCAGAGCGCCGTCGGTGTCGTGGGCCAGAACCTTCTTGGCCAGAACCTTGCCCAGCTGGACGCCTTCCTGGTCGAAGGAGTTGATGTTCCAAGCGAAGCCCTGGAACATGACCTTGTTCTCAAAGTGGGCCAGCAGAGCCCCCAGGGAAGCGGGGGTCAGCTTCTCGCCGATGATGATGGAGCTGGGACGGCCGCCCTCGAACTTCTTGTTCAGGTCGGCATCCTCCTTGCCGCAGGCGAAGGCCACGATCTGGGCGGCCACGTTGGCGCAGAGCTTCTGCTGGGAGGTGGAGCCCTGGATCACCACGTCGGAGCCCATCTGGCTGTTCTTGTAACCGACGAACTGCAGGGGAACGATGCCGGTGCCCTGGTGCAGGAGCTGATAGAAGGAGTGCTGACCGTTGGTGCCGGGCTCGCCGAAGATGATGGGGCCGGTGACGTAGTTCACGGGCTCACCGAAGCGGTTGACGGACTTGCCGTTGGACTCCATGTCCAGCTGCTGCAGGTGAGCGGGGAAGCGGCTGAGGGCCTGGGAGTAGGGCAGGACGGCGGTGTTGGGAAGCATAAGCACGTTGCGCTCGTAGACACCGATCAGGGCATCCAGCATGGCGGGGTTGGCCATCAGGTCGGCGTTCTTGGCCAGCTTGTCTGCCTCAGCGGCACCGTTCAGGAAGTCGGCGAAGACCTCGGGGCCGAAGGCCAGGCTCAGGACGCAGCCGCCCACGCCGGAGGAGGAGGAGAAACGGCCGCCGATGTAGTCGTCCATGAAGAAGGCAGCCAGATAGTCGGGGGAGGCGGCCAGGGGAGAGGTCTCGGAGGTGACGCAGGCCATGTGGTTGGCGGGATTCAGACCGGCGTTCACGAGAGCGTCCTTGACGAAGGACTCGTTGGTCAGGGTCTCCAGGGTGGTGCCGGACTTGGACACCAGCACGAACAGGGTGTGAGCCAGATCCAGGTTGCTCAGAACACCGGCGGCGTCATCGGGGTCGACGTTGGAGATGAAGGCGGCCTTCATCTTCAGGTTGCCGGTGACCTTGGCCCAGTTCTCCAGAGCCAGGTAGATGGCGCGGGGGCCCAGGTCGGAGCCGCCGATGCCGATCTGGCAGACAGTGGTGAACTTCTCGCCGGCGGCGTTGAGGATCTCGCCGGAGTGAACCTTATTGGCAAAGGCGGCGATCTTGTTCTGCTCGCCAACATAGAACTCGCGCTTGTCGACGCCGTCAGCGATGACAGCCTCGCCCAGCTGGCCGCGGCACATGTGGTGCAGGACACGGCGCTTCTCGCCGGTGTTGATGACGGCACCGTTGTACAGCTCGGCGAACTTCTCCACCAGCTGCTGCTCCTTGGCGAAATCGGCCATGATGCCCAGGATCTCATCGTTGACGGGACGGGCGCCGAAGTTGAAGTCCATGCCGCAGCCCATGGGCACGCTGTACTTTCTGACGCGCTCTGCGCCGCTGTCACCGGCCATAACGGCGGCCAGCTTGACGGGCTCGGCAGAGCACAGGGCAGCATAGGAAGCCAGAGTGTCCATGTTGTTCCAATTAATCATGTGAATCTCCTCCTAAAATATGTAAAAAAGTGTTTGCGGTTATCTTGCACAAAGCCATTATACTACCAGTCCCCGGAAATTGCAAGAATTTCTAAAGAAACCTTTCATTTTCCTTTCGAATTCCCGGAAATTACCATTTTGAGTCTACATGCGATATGCGAAATATTCGGTTTTTCGGTATCGATAGAAAAAGAGCGAAAAAGTTCGGCCATACAAGAATCTTTACCAAAATTGGTACAAAAGGTGAATTGACAAATCATGGAATCCGGGTATAATTTATAATGATTGTTTTTGCAGAAAAACGAATATTTTTAGGAGGTACTTATGTTAGCATTGATCGCATTCCTGCCCATCCTCGCGACCCTCGTCCTGATGATGGTGTTCAACTGGCCCGCCAAGCGGAGTCTGATGATCTCTTGGGCCATGGCCGTTCTCTTCGGCTTCCTGTTCTTTGACGTGGAGCTGCCCGCCCTGCTGGCCGGTTCCGCCTTTGGTATGCTCAGCACGGCCGACGTGCTCATCATCATCACCGGCGCGATCCTGGTCATGAACACCCTGAAGGCTTCCGGAGCCACCGCTGCCATCAACCGGGGCTTCATGAACATCTGCCCGGACAAGCGCGTCCAGGCCTGTATCATCGGTTTTAGCTTCTGCTCCTTCATCGAGGCCGCCGCCGGCTTCGGTACCCCCGCCGCTCTGGCAGGTCCTCTGATGGTCAGCCTGGGTTTCCCTCCCATGGCCGCTGCCATGATCGCTCTGGTCTGTGATTCCACCGCCGTCTCCTTCGGCGCCGTCGGCACCCCTGTCACCGCCGCCCTGAATGCCCTGGGTCTGTCCGGCGACCCCCAGTTTGCCTCCCAGTTCGGCTTCTGGACTGCCGTTCCCCATGCTGTCATGGGTACCCTCCTGCCCCTGATCGTGCTGATCCTGACCATGCGCTTCTTCACCAAGGAGAAGTCCATCAAGCCCGCCCTGGAGGCTGCCCCCTTCGCGCTGTTCAACGGTCTGACCTTCTCCATTCCCATGCTGCTGATCTCCCTGTTTGTCGGCTATGAGTTCGCCTCCCTGCTGGGTGCGCTGATCTCCATCGTCCTGTCCGTCCTCGCCGCCAAGGCCGGCTTCCTGGTGCCCAAGAAGACCTGGGACTTCGGCGACCCCGAGAAGTGGGACTACGAGTGGCAGGCCACCCGTGAGGTCACTCCCGTTGCCGAGTCCAAGATGTCTCTGCTGATGGCCTGGGTTCCCTATGTGCTGATCGCCCTGATCCTGGTTGCCACCCGGATCCCCCAGCTGGGTCTGAAGGGCCTGCTGACCAGCGGTGCTCCCTTTGTGGTCGGCATCCAGAACCTGTTCGGCTATGAGAATCTGGACTGGAGCCTGAAGTGGGCCTACCTGCCCGGCACCTTCTTCGTCATTGTTGCCCTCATCACCAATGTGCTGCATAAGATGAACTTCCAGCAGATCAAGCAGTCCTGGAAGGACACCGCCAAGCAGGTCAGCGGTGCTGCCCTGGCTCTGCTGTTCGGTCTGGCTCTGGTGGAGGTCATGAAGTATAAGAACGGCGCGGGTGTCTCCATGATGGACGAGATGGCAAATGCCCTGGCCATGGTCGGTGACAGCCTGTATGTGCTGATCGCTCCCTTCATCGGTGTGCTGGGTGCCTTCGTCTCCGGCTCCGCCACCGTTTCCATGAACCTGTTCACCAACCTGCAGTACAACACCGCCAACGTCCTGGGTCTGCCCGCTGTGTATATCATCTCCATGCAGTGCGTGGGTGCCGCCATCGGCAACATGGTCTGCATCAACAACGCCGTTGCCGCCTCTGCCACCATCGGCACCACCGGCCGCGAGGGCAAACTCATCAAGATGAACGCCATCCCCATGGTCATCTACACCCTGGGCACCGTGGCTATCTTCTACGCTGTCATCGCCCTGGGCATCCAGCCCTGAACCTGAACCTTACGAGCCAGCACCGATTGGTGCTGGCTCATTTTTGTTCTTGACAAATGCGTGTCTACTGTATATACTGTCTATAAACAGTAAAGCGGAGGTGATGAAGTGCTCATCCTGATCGACAACAAAAACGGAACCCCCATCTACGACCAGATCTACACCCAGATCAAGGCCCACATCCTCAGCGGTGCGCTCCAGACTGATGAGCCCCTGCCCTCCATCCGGGGCCTCGCCAAAGACCTGCGCATCAGCGTCATCACCACCAAGCGGGCCTATGACGAGCTGGAACGTTCGGGCTTCATCTACACCATCCCCGGCAAGGGCAGCTTTGTGGCGGCAAAAAATGCGGAGCTTGTGCGGGAGGAACACCTGAAAAAGATCGAGGAACACATGGCGGCCATCCGTTCCCTGTCGCGCCTTGCGGGCGTGAGCAGGGAAGAGGTGCTGCAGATGTGGAGCCTCATGTGGGAGGAATCGGAATGAACGCCATCGAGATCAAAAATGTAAGCAAGCATTACCAGGGCTTCTCTCTGGAGAACCTGAATCTGAAATTGCCCTCGGGCTGTATCATGGGTCTGGTGGGTCAGAACGGCGCGGGCAAGAGCACCACCATCCGCCTGATCCTGGGGCTCAGCCAGCCGGACTCCGGCGAGATCACCGTCTTCGGCCAGAAGCTCAGCGAGGAGCTGAAGCAGGACATCGGCATCGTCCTGGACGAGCCGGGCTTCCCCTCCAGCCTGACCGCCGCCCAGATCGGAAAGACCCTCTCGGGTCTCTACCGCACCTGGGAGCAGTCCACCTTTGACGGTTACCTGCTCCGCCTGGGCATCCCGGCGAACAAGCCCTTCAAGGACTTCTCCAAGGGCATGAAGATGAAGCTCAGCCTTGCCGCCGCCCTGAGCCACGGCGCGAAGCTGCTCATCCTGGACGAAGCCACCTCCGGCCTGGATCCCGTCGTACGGGATGAACTGCTGGACATCCTCAACGACTTCACCCGGGACGAGACCCACTCCATCCTCTTGTCCAGTCACATCGTCTCCGATCTGGAGAAGATCTGCGATTATATCGCCTTCCTCCACAGGGGCAAGCTGATGCTCTGCAGGGAGAAGGACGAGCTGCTCAGCGAATACGCCTTCGTCCAGGGCAGCGCCGAGGAGATCGACCGTCTTCACCCCATCGGCCGGAAGGACGGCCGCTTCGGCACCGAGGCCATCGTCCGCCGCTGCGATGTGCCCGCCGGGATGAAGACCAGCCCCATCACCATCGAGGAACTGTTTATCTTCATGGCAAAGGAGGAAGAACGATGAAAGCACTGCTGTATAAGGACTTTATGACCCTGTGGAAGAACCTGCGGTCATATCTTCTGATGTGCGCGATCTTCCAGGTGGCTTCCATCGCAGGGGAGGAATTTGAATTCATGCGCTTTTACCCCCTGATCCTGGTGGCATCCCTGCCCCATACGCTGCTGGCCTACGATGAGCGCAGCGGCTGGGAAAAATTCGCCCTGACCCTGCCGGTGAGCCGGAGGAAGCTGGTCAGCGCGAAATATCTGATGGGCCTGCTGCTGATCGGCGCGTCCTTCCTGCTGGCTGCGGTCACCATGGGGATCCGGTATCGGATGGAAGGGGATTTCAGTGCCTGGGATTATTGGTTCGAGCTGAGTGTCCTGCTGACCCTGGGCGTGGCGGTGATGTGCACTGCTCTGCCCATGACCTTCCGGATGGGTACGGAGAAGGGTAGACTGGTAAATATGCTGTCCTATGGCATCCTCGGCGGCGTGCTGGTGATCGGCGTGCTGGTGGGTTCTGAGCTGGGACTCAATGAGATCACCCTGGGGGAGTGGATCCTGGTGCCCATTCTGGCCATCCCGGCTGTGATGCTGCCGGTGAGCTGGCACCTGGCCATCCGCTTCTACGAAAAGCGGGAATTCTGATCGATCAAAAATGTGGGGAACGACCGGTGTGTCGTTCCCCACATTTTTTCATTGTGTGCATTGCATTTTTTATGAATAAGCGGTACAATATTACCAATCTGAATTATGGAGGTAACCATTCATGCTGGACTTCATCCGTATCGCCTGCGCCGTGCCCGATGTGGCTGTCGCCAATGTCGAACACAATGCCGCCGAGATCTGTAAGTATATCACCGAAGCCGATGCCAAAAACGTCGACGTCCTGGTCTTCCCCGAGCTGGCTCTGACCGGCGCAAGCTGCGCCGACCTCTTCTTCGAGGATGCCCTGCACAAGGCCGTCAAGTCCGGTCTGAAGACCATCACCGACTGCTCCGCCCAGCACCCCGACATGACCGTCATCGTCGGCCTGCCCGTCCGGGACGGCATGCGCATCTATGACTGCGCCGCCGTCATCTTTGAGGGCGAAGTTCTGGGCTTCGTTCCCAAGTCCGTGATCCCCGCCTCCGACGAAAAGCGGTGGTTCTCCTCCGCTGCCGATATTGCAGACGGCGAGGCCATCGGTCTGTCGCTTGGCTGGGAAAATGAGTTCTGCGGCGGCAGAGCCATGTTCAACATCAACGACACCCACATTTGCGTGGAGTTCGGCTCCGAGCTGGCCGCTCCCGTGCCCGGTTCCACCAACATGGCTCTGAACGGCGCAGAGATCACCGTTTGCCTTGCCGCCGCGGAGGAAGTCGTCGGCACCCGCAATGCCCGCCGGAAGCTGGTGGAGCATCAGTCCGATGCGCTGAGCATGGTCTACGCCTACTGCTCCGCTGGTATGATGGAATCCACCCAGGACGGTGTCTTCTCCGGCCACAGCATGATCGCGGAAAATGGTTCCATTCTCGCAGAAAACGAGAGCTTCACCGACAGCGGCTATATGCTCGTCACTGACTGCGACTTGGGTCGCTGCCGCTCCCTGCGCCGCAGAAGCAGCGCATTCCGGGATGCCGCCCGCCTGGATGAGGACATCTGGAACGTCAACCAGGGCGTGAAGGACTTCCGCTCCGACGGCTCCCTCTACCACCTGAACAAGCTCCCCTTCATCCCCGAGACCAAGGCCGAGCGGGATGCATACTGCCGGGAGGTCTTCCAGATCCAGGTCTCCGGCCTGAAGCGCCGCCTGAAGGCCATCAACTGCAACCCCGTCCTGGGCATCTCCGGCGGCCTGGATTCCACTCTGGCCCTGCTGGTCGCCGTGGAAGCCGTCCGCCAGCTGGGCCGCGACGCGTCCACCGTCTACGGCATCACCCTGCCCTGCTTCGGCACCTCCGACCGCACCTATCGCAACGCCTGGGATCTGATGAAGAAGCTGGGCATCACCAGCCACGAGATCTCCATCAAAAACGCCGTGACCCAGCATTTCCTGGACATCGGCCACGACCCCGAGAACCGCAACACCACCTACGAAAACGGCCAGGCCCGTGAGCGCACCCAGATCCTCATGGACTACTCCTCCACCGTTAACGGCATCGTCGTCGGCACCGGTGACCTTTCCGAGCTGGCTCTGGGCTGGTGTACCTACAACGGCGACCATATGAGCATGTACGGTGTCAACGGCTCTGTGCCCAAGAGTCTGATCCGCTGGATCGTGGAGGCCGTGGCCGATATGCCCGCCTTTGCCCCCGCCAAGGAGACCCTGATGGATGTCCTGGACACCCCCATCAGCCCCGAGCTGCTGCCTCCTGACGCAAAGGGCCAGATCGCCCAGCAGACCGAGGACATCGTGGGCCCCTATGCCCTGCACGATTTCTTCCTCTATCACGTGCTCCGCTACGGCTTCGGCCCCACCAAGATCTACTATCTGGCCTGCCGCGCCTTTGAAAACGATTTCGACGGTGCAACCGTCAAGAAGTGGCTGACCTCCTTCTACCGCCGCTTCTTCACCCAGCAGTTCAAGCGCTCCTGCCAGCCCGACGGCGTCAAGGCTCTGCCCGTCTCCCTCAGCCCCCGCACCGACTGGCGCATGCCCAGCGAAGCCAGCTACCGCATGTGGATGGCGGAAATTGAAAATCTCTGAGATATTCCAGCAGGCCGGACGAAAGTCCGGCCTGTTTTTGCGAAAAAGTATGCCATTCCGAGGCCGTAGGCCGTGGGAATCTCCAGGTACGGAGTACAAATTCGTACAATCCACCAGGAGATTGCCACGCCTTCGGCTCGCAATGACGAGGTGATTTTTAGCTGGCTGCGCCTGTTTGTGCAGGGAAGTAATCTTAACTGGTCGGCGGGGGGTGCCCCGCCTTACAGGAGGATGGGCTGAATCTGGATTCCCTTGACTGCCAGCTCCACCGCCTCCGGGATCTTCCCGAAATCCGCCACCAGACTGGTGGGCTTGTTTTTGGGGTCATCCTGCCCAAAGGGCACGAAATAGTAATGCTTCCGCGCCAGCAGCCGCCCGATATTCTCCGCAGCCCCCGCCAGCCCATCATTGGTCGAAACCGCAATCACCACAGGACGCCCGTTCCGCAGATGGCTCTTCGCTGCCATGGTCACGGGCGTATCCGCGATCCCGTGACTCAGCTTCGCCAGCGTGTTTCCCGTACACGGCGCGATCACCAGCGCGTCCAGCAGCTTCTTTGGCCCGATGGGCTCTGCGTCCAGGATTGAGCACACCGGCTCCACTCCCGTCAGATCGAAGGCCCTCTGATAAAACTCCTCTGCATCCCCAAAGCGGGAATCCGTCCTCTGCACGTTCTCCGAAAAGATCGGGATCACCCGATGCTCCCGGGTCAGTGCTTCCATGGCCGGAAACACCTTCGCAAAGGTACAGTATGAGCCGCACATGGCAAATCCGATGGTCATAGCTTCCCTCCAAGATGATAGGCGATGGTTCTGGCGATCAAGGCTCCTGCGGCTTCGGGCTTGTATTTCCCGGGCAAGCCGTGGGCGACGATCACATCATCCCCCGGCAGCCAGACCCCGCTGGCCAGCTCCAGCTTGATACATCCCGGCCGCATCGTCCGACACTCCTCGTCGGTGAGCACCGCCGCCGGGATCGTGTTGATGATGCATGGATACCGCCCCAGGGATCGTCCCAGCTCCTCCCGCGTGATATACCGATACCCCAGTGCCCGGAGCATGGCCCGGTCACTGTCCTTCCTTGCGTACACGGTCACGTTGGCGTTCAGATGATGGAGCTGATGGGTCAGGCATTTCCCGATACGCCCCCAGCCCAAAATCAAGATGTTCGCGTTGGTCACTTCACACCGCAGCTCCTTCAGCACCAGCCCCAGAGCCGCCTCCGCCGTGATGGCCGCGTTGGCCGCCAGATAGTACGGATCCTTCAGAAGATCCAGCCGCTCCACGGTCTCGTTCAGAAAATCTAAGGCTCCGCCGATGACGGTCTGATCCATGGTGCAGTCGGTGAGCATGTTGAGCTTCGTCGGAGCGGGATAGAGCAGATACTCCGCCTCCTGTGCTGAATCCGTGAAAATCACCCCACGGCCTCTGAGATGGCAGGCCGCCGTCGTCAGCGCGGCATTCGGCACGGGGATGTACATCGTCGGTCTTTTCATCGCGCTTCCTCCTTCCATGCCCCAAAATATGCCGAAGCCTTTCGACAGGTGCGGACTTGATTTTTTTCGCCGCATCGGTATAATAGGAATCAAGAAGATCCAAACACGCAAGAGGTGAACGATATGCAAAGATTAGGATTTATTCATGATATGCTGGATGTGAAGGTGCTGATTTTGTTCGTCACATCCCGGGCCAATTACCCCATGTCCGTCCAGGAGATCTACGAGACCTGCTATGTGGACGACTGCCTGAGCTATTTCGATGTCTGTACCGCCATCCCCGAGATGGTCACCACCGGCCACCTGAAGGAAGCGGAAGAGGGCAAGTACATCATCACCGACCGGGGCCGGGAGGATGGCTCCACCACCGCCGACTCCATCGCCTTCACCGTCCGCCAGAAGGCCGAGAACCTTATCAACCGCTTCAACCGCAAGCTCAAGCGTTCCAGCTTCGTCAAGACCCAGATCATCCCCAGAGACGGCGGCGAATTCTCCGTCCTCATGACGCTGGACGACGAGCTGAGCAACCTGATGACCCTGGAGCTGGTGGCTCCCAACCAGCGTCAGGCCGTCCGCCTGGGCCGGATGTTCGAAAAGAAGGCCGAGACCATCTACAACATGACCATGAACGAGCTCCTCACCGCCGAGGACGAGCTCGACGATTAACGCATGTAAGCCCCTCCGAAATCCCGGAGGGGCTTTTGCCATATCCTGAGATCACCCGTAGGGAACGGTTACGACCGTTCCGCAGCGGCGAGTCGCCGCAGACAACCTTGTCGCCCGTAGGCGGCAGATATTTCGTACTACGTGTGATCGAAACGGGATTCAAAACGTAGGGAACGGGCATCGACCGTTCCGCAGTAAAGCGACGGATTAACCACAGCAGTCCCGGCGAATCCGCACAACCCAAACCCGCAGGGCGGGCGACAAGCCGCAGCCGATTCCTCACACATACTTTGAAAATACTTCCGCATACCGCGTCAGAAAACGCACCGATGTGATGTCCCGATACAGCACGGCCACCGGCTCCTCCTGCCAGATCCCATCTGCGTCATAATGCCGCAGCAGAACATGGTCATCAGCGACAGCCTCGACGGTGCCGATGTAGAAGAAGCTCTCCTCATATTCCCGCTCCACGATGATGTGCTTCCCCAGCTTCTGCAGGGAAGCAAACGCGGTTTTCCAATCGGAAATGTCCACATCCGGCATGGGGAAGGCGGTCAGACCCTCCTGCTCGGCGATGCGCTGGTAGATGCCCTTCCGGTCACCCAGCTCGTAAATATCCCGAAGCCGCCGGATCGTAAATCCGTCCAGGATGAAATCATCATCCTCTGCCATCAGAAACAGCTGCGCACCCACGGCCAGAGGAAACCCATATACCACATGGTCACTGTATTCAAATTCAATGCCGCACATGGTTCGCGGCTCACTCAGCTGCCGGAGCTCCTCCCGAAGCTCCGCCAGGGTCGGCGCGATCCGCCCGCTGGGATAGTCCCGGACAAAACCCTCTTCAAATTCGCATTTTCCGATCATCCAATGGTTCAGAACCCATTCCTGACGAGCGTGGGCTTGCTTTGCTGCTTCCATCGCAGCTTCGGCAGCGTCAGCATCCGTGTACACGGATCCGCTGATGATATCGATCTCATTTTCGTCTGCATCCAGATTCCAGCCGAAATAGGTGTGCACGATCTTCGGATCTCCGCCGCCGATCAGCTCGGTCTCGTTGATCGTGTACTCGCAGTAATAATCCCGGAAGCCCTTGACCTCTGACAGATACCGTTTCGCAGTCTCCTCAGCCTCGGCCCGCGTCCGAAAAATACCGATTCCATACCGTTCGCAGTCCTCGCCATTGGGAAAGGACTGGATCTCGAGCTCGTATAAATATGCCATGCTACTTCACCTCAACCGTTATCCTATCACAGTTCCGACAGGAAGTAAAGTGCATTGTGCAATCTGTTAACAAAACGAAAATAAACCACATTCCCTCTTGTATATTATCACGATATGTGCTATACTTTACTTACACCACCGGAAGACCGGTGAAACGAAAGGAGTGCCGCATATGAAGTTCCAGTACAGTGAGAAGAAAGTTAGACTCCCCGGCAATGTCCACACCTACGCCGAAAAGAAGGTCATGAAGCTGGCTCGATTCTTTGACGAGGAAGCGGAGGCACTTGTCGTCTTCTCTGTTGAGAAAAACCGGAACAATGTGGAGCTGACCGTCCGTGGTGCCGGCACCTGGTTCCGCGCCACCGAGTCCACCTCCGATATGTTCGCGTCCATCGATGCAGCCGTGGGTACCATCGAGCGTCAGATCCGCAAGAACAAGACCCGCCTGTCCCGCCGCCTGCGCCAGGATGCCTTCGTCCGCTCCGTGGAGGAGACCACCTCCTTCGCCGAGGAGAACGAGGATGAGCTGGTTCTCAAGCGCGTCAAGCAGTTCCAGATGAAGTCCATGACCCGCGAGGAAGCCCTGATGCAGATGAACCTGCTGGGCCACACCTTCTTCGCCTTCCGGGACGAGGACAACGACGGCGTCTTCGCCGTGGTCTATAAGAGAAACGACGGCGGCTATGGCCTCATCGAGGATACCCCGTAATCTATAACCAATCCCAGGGGCTCCGAAAGGAGCCCCTTTTCTGATGGGAAGGGGAGTGGGTACACAAAATGAAGTATTTTGAAAAAAGTGAAAATAAGGCTTGACAAAAGAGGATGCGCGTGGTAGTATATGCAAGCTGTCCGCGAGAGACAGCGAAGACGAAAGAAAAAACAAAAAAGAGCTTGACAAAGCGATTTGGATGTGATATCATTCGTCAAGCTTCAGCGGGACGCGCCAAGCGCCGACAAAAAGATTTGAAAATCTTGAAAAAGTGCTTGACAAAGACGAAACGCTGTGCTAAACTAAACAAGCTGTTCGCGAGAGCGAAAAGCTTAAGAGCTGTACCTTGTAAATTGAATAACGTAAAGATGACTTTTATCACCTTGGACAAAATAAGGTTTTAATTGATAATTAAGCCAACGAAAATTCTTGAGTAAATTTGCTAGACAAATTATTCAAAACTTGATTTGAACTCTTCGGAGTTTAGATACAATTTTTTGAGAGTTTGATCCTGGCT
>SVLP01000008.1 GCA_015067895.1 Oscillospiraceae bacterium
CCTCCGTTGCCATGTCCGGCATCCCCGGCGGCGGCGGCACCGGCGAGCTGGTGCTGTGCACCATCTTCTTCCCCGACCAGATGGCCATTGCCTACCCCATCGCCATCGCCCTGGGCAACCTGGTGGATCCCCCCGCCACCATGGTCAACGCCGCAGGCGACTATGTGGTCAGCTACAT
The DNA here is from genome assembly GCA_015067895.1 of Oscillospiraceae bacterium. The sequence goes on from SVLP01000008.1 coordinate 179, forward strand.
CGTCGAGCGCTTCGTCACCGGCAAGGACTGGCTCCAGAAGAAACTGAAAAAGTAAGAAAAACAAGGAAACCGGCAGCGAAAGCTGCCGGTTTTTTGCGTGAACACAATGATTGGTGCAGAAACCGCGAAGCTACTGCCAACCCTTCCCCCGGGGGGAAGGTGGCCCGCCCGAGCGAAGCGAGGAATAAGCGGGTCGGAAGAGGAATGCGGGCGATAACCTGTAATACTAATTCTTGGTTAAATGGTTTAAGAGCTTTCCGAGGATAAATTGTGCCAGAAAAGGCCGAGGACGACGGTGGGCTGTCGCCCACCTAGGACGAGAACGCATTATGGCGCAATTTAGACCGGAAAGAATGAAACGGTTTAATCAAGAGTTAGTATAAATAAGTATAACGTCAAGACCTCCACCAGGGCTTACCACTAAAGCAGTACACAGGTGGAGGTCTTTACATTTTCCAAAATTAAACGTTGCCGCCCGCATTCCTCTTCAGTCAAGAATCGGTTCCGAAGAGCCGATTCTTGACAGCTTCCCCCCGGGGGAAGCGTTTGGGGTGCTCACGCACCAGAAGGTTTCTGCTGTTCAGCGGATATGGCCGTTGCCGGTGATGACGTACTTATAGGTGGTCAGCTCCCGCAGGCCCATGGGGCCTCTGGCGTGGAGCTTCTGGGTGGAGATGCCCATCTCGCAGCCCAGACCGAACTCGCCGCCGTCGGTGAAGCGGGTGGAGGCATTGACGTAGACGGCGGAGCTGTCCACGCCGGAGACGAAGGCGGCCTTGGCCGCATCGGAGTTCGTCACGATGGCCTCGCTGTGGCCGGTGGAGTGCTGGGCGATGTGCTGTACGGCCTCGGCGTAGTTCTCCACACACTTGACCGCCAGGATGTAGTCCAGGAACTCGGTGTCGAAATCCTTCTCACCGGCGGGGGTGCCGGAGATGATGGATGCGGCATCGCCGTCCAGGCGGAACTCCACCCTGCCGCCGATACGGCTTGCCAGCTTGGGCAGGAACTCTGCGGCGATGGCCTTGTCCACCAGCAGGACTTCTTCTGCGTTGCAGACGCTGGGGCGGCTGGTCTTGGCGTTTTCGATGATGGCGAGAGCCATGTCCTGATCGGCGGTGGCTTCCACGTACACGTGGCAGATGCCGGTGCCGGTGGCGATGCAGGGGACGGTGGCATTCTGGACGCAGGCGTTGATGAGACCTGCGCCGCCTCTGGGGATCAGAAGATCCACATAGCCGTTGGCGGTCATGAGGGCGGTGGCGGAGGCGCGGGAGGTGTCCTGCACCAGATTCACGGCGTCCTCGGTGACGCCCACGGACTGAAGACCCTTTTTCAGGGCGTTGACGATGGCGTTGGCGGAGGCGAAGGCCTCCTTGCCGCCCCGGAGGATGCACACGGAGCCGGCCTTCAGAGCCAGGGCCGCAGCGTCGGAGGTGACATTGGGCCGGGATTCATAGATGATGGCGATGACGCCCATGGGCACGGAGATCTTGTCGATCTGCAGGCCGTCGGCACGGGTGTGCCGCTCCAGCAGATGGCCCACGGGATCGGGCAGAGCGGCCACCTCCCGGATGCCCTTTGCCATGCCCGCGATCCGATCGGGAGTCAGCAGTAGACGATCCAGCATGACCTGAGCCACCTTGCCCCGGGCGTTTTCCATATCGGCGGCATTGGCCGCCAGGATGGCATCCTGGTTATCCAGCAACGCCTGGGCCATGGCCTCCAGGGCGGCGTTCTTCTGATCGGTGGTCAGCGCGGTGACGGAGAATTTTGCCGCTTTGGCGGCGGTGAGCATGGTTTTCATAAGGTTACCTCCCCGAAAAGTGTTCCGACGGGCTTGCCGTCGAGGATGTCATAAAGGTCGTCCGGATTGCGGCCGTTGGCGATGACCATGGCGCAGCCGCAGTCCATGCAGATCTTCGCCGCCTGGAGCTTGGTCACCATGCCGCCGGTGCCCTGGCTGGAGGCACTGACGCCCGCCAGGGCGTAGATGTCCGCGGTCAGCTCCCGGACGTGGGTGATGAGCTGTGCGTCCGGATTTTGGTGGGGATCGGCGGTGTAGAGGCCGTCGATGTCCGAAAGCAGGATCAGCAGATCGGCCTTGACGCTCTCCGCCACGATGGCGGCCAGAGTGTCGTTGTCGCCGATGACCAGCTCCTCGGTGGCCACGGTGTCGTTCTCATTGAGGATGGGCAGGGCTCCCAGCTCCAGAAGCCTTCCCAGGGTGTTGCTGAAATTCTGATGCCGCTGCTCGTTCTTCACGTCGTCGCCGGTGATAAGCAGCTGGGCGACGGTGTGGTGGTAGTCTCCGAAGAGCTTGTCGTAGATGTACATGAGCTCGCACTGGCCCACGGCGGCGGCGGCCTGCTTGGTGGGGATGTCTGCCGGACGCTGCCGCAGCCCCAGCTTGCCCACGCCCATGCCGATGGCACCGGAGGACACCAAAATCACCTGATGGCCGGCGTTTTTGATGTCGCTGATGACCTTGGCAAGCAGCTCCACCCGGCGGATGTTCAGATGCCCGGTGGCATGGGTCAGGGTGGAGGTGCCCAGTTTGATGACGATGCGCATAGTTTACCTCCCGTTGGTCGGAATTGAAAATGTAGGGAACGGCCTATGTGCCGTTCCGGAGTGGCGGAACCCGGGGGAACGGTACGCAGACCGTTCCCTACAGTAATTTTCGCCATGTATCCAAGTATCCAAGGAAATGATATTGTCTATTATACATAAATGTCCGCGCTTTGTGTACATGTGATTTTGTACGGAAAATTCGCCCCGGCAAATGGAAACTTTGTCGGAATGGATAAAGGTTTTCTGTGCCCTTGACTTTAGTACGATAAAGTGATAAAATACAGCCCATCAAACAAGGGGGGAATGACCAATGTCCAAACTGAGAAATCCCGACACCGACCTGCTCTTCGAAGGCATCCTGAAGCTGAGCTCGGTGGAGGAGTGCTACCGCTTTTTCACGGACATCTGCACCATCAAGGAGCTGCAGGCCATGACCCAGCGGCTTCAGGTGGCGAAACAGCTCTACGAGGGCCGCAACTACAACGAAGTCTACCGGGACACCGGCGTCAGCTCCGCCACCATCTGCCGGGTGAACAAGTGCCTGAACTATGGCGACGGCGGCTACAAGACCGTCCTGGATCGACTGGGAGGAAACTGCGATGAGACGAAGGATTGAAGACCGGCTGGAGGAGCTGTGCCGCAAGTACGGCTACGCTCCCTACAAGATGAGCCGGTTTGAAGAATACGAATTATATGTGCGAAACAAGGACTTTCTCCAGTCCGACCGGGTCATCACCTTCTCCGGCAAGGACGGACGGCTGCTGGCCATGAAGCCCGACGTGACGCTCTCCATCATCAAAAACGCCCCGGAGACCCCCGGCGCGGTGCGCAAGGTGCACTACCGGGAGAATGTCTACCGGATGGATCGGGACACCGGCAATTTCCGGGAGATTTTGCAGGCGGGCCTGGAGTGCGTGGGCGATGTGGGCGGCTACGAGGTGGCCGAGGTGGTGTACCTGGCGGCAAAGAGCCTGGAGGCCATCGGTGCGGGCACCATCCTGAGCCTGAGCCACGTGGGTCTGATCCGTTCCGTCCTGGACGCCAGCGGCCTTCCGGAAACGATGCGGAAGCAGGCTCTGGACTGCCTGCGCCAGAAGCGGGAGCAGGAGCTCCGCTCCCTCTGCCAGCAGACCGGTGCCGACGGGACACTGCCCATCGCTCTGCTTCAGGCAAGAGCACTTTCTGATCTGGAGCCGCTGATGTCTGCGGACAACGAGGCATGGGACGAGCTGAAAAAGATCGTGGAGCTGCTGAATGCCCGGGGCTGCGGAGCGCGGGTGCGGCTGGACTTCTCCCTGGGCAACGACATGAAATACTACTCCGGCCTGGTCTTCAAGGGCTACGCCCGGGGTGTGCCCAACTCCATCCTCTCCGGCGGCCAGTACGACCGCCTGCTGGAGCATATGGGCAAGAAGGCCCGGGCCATCGGCTTCGCCGTGTATCTCGACCAGCTGGCAGAAGAGGATGATGGCTGGGATGTGGATACCCTGCTCCTCTGCGGCGATGCCGCCCCCGCCGAGATCCTGGCGGCGGTGGAGACCCTGGAGGGCACGGTGCTGGCCGCGAAACGGGAACCGGCAGAACGAAGCTGGAAGCGAAAGGCGATCCTGGAGCATGGGGAGGTGCGTTATTTTGACTGAGATGCTGAATATCGCCCTGCCCAAGGGCCGTCTGGGCGAGAAGGTCTATGCCCTGCTCAAAAGCGCGGGCTATGAGTGCCCCGCCATCGAGGATCCCGGCCGGAAGCTGATCTTTGAGAATCCCGAGAAGGCCGTCCGCTACTTCTGGGTCAAGCCCTCGGACGTTGCCATCTATGTGGAGCGCGGTGCCGCCGACCTCGGCATCGCGGGCAAGGACATCCTGCTGGAGTACCGGCCCGAGGTCTATGAGCTTCTGGATCTGGGGCTGGGCAAGTGCCGCATGGCCGTGGCGGGCCCCAGGGGCTTCCGGGAGCGGCCCGGCAGAGCCCTGCGCATCGCCACCAAGTTCCCCCACATCGCCGCCAAATACTACGCGGGCAAGGGCCGGGACATCGACATCATTAAATTGAACGGCTCCATCGAGATCGCCCCGATCCTGGGTCTCAGCGATGTCATCGTGGACATCGTGGAGACGGGAAAGACCTTAAAAGAAAACGACCTGGAGGTCATGGAGACCATCGTCCCCATCAGTGCCCGGCTCATCGCCAACCAGGCCGCCTACCAGTTTCAATACGACGCCATCCGGAATCTCGTCCGGAGCCTGGAGGAACAGTTATGATCCGAATTTACGAATACAGCCAGGTGGATCCCGCTGAAATTTTCCAGCGGGAGACCCCCATTTCCAAGGTGGAAGCCCCCGTCGCCGCCATTCTGGCAGATGTGAAGGCCAGGGGAGACGCAGCTGTCCTGGAATACACCGCCCGGTTCGACGGCTGTGCGCTTACGACACTGGCCGTCACCGACGCGGAGATCGAAGAGGCCTTCAGCGCTGTGGAGCCGGAATTTCTGGAGGTGCTCCAGAAGGCCGCTGCCAACATCCGCAATTTCCACACCGCCCAGGTTCGCCAGAGTCTGGTGCTGACGCCGCGCAATGGCGTGGTGCTGGGTCAGCGGATCACCCCCATCGAGCGGGTGGGTCTCTACGTCCCCGGCGGCACCGCCGCCTATCCCTCCACCGTCCTGATGGATGCCATCCCCGCGAAAATCGCGGGCTGTGATAAGATCGTCATGGCAACGCCCCCCGGCGCCGACGGGAAGATCAACCCCGCCATCCTGGCTGCGGCGCGGATCGCAGGCGTCACCGACATCTTCAAGATGGGCGGCGCCCAGGCCGTGGCCGCCCTGGCCTACGGAACGGAGTCCGTGCCCAAGGTGGATAAAATCGTCGGCCCCGGCAACGCCTTCGTGGCCGAAGCGAAAAAGCAGGTCTTCGGCATGGTGGCCATCGACATGATCGCAGGACCCAGCGAGATCCTGGTGCTGGCCGACGGCAGGAGCGACGCAAAGGTGGTCGCGGCCGACATGCTCAGCCAGGCGGAGCACGACCGCAACGCCACCGCCGTCCTGGTCACCGAGTCCATGGAGCTGGCAACCGCTGTCCAGGCGGAATTGGAAGTCCAGATCGAAGCCCTGCCCCGCCGGGACATTGCCCGAGCCTCGGTGGACAACAACGGCATGATTATCGTGGCGGAATCCCTGAACGTGGGCATCGAGGTGGCAAACAAGCTTGCCCCTGAGCATCTGGAGCTGATGGTGGACGACCCCTTCGCCTACCTGGATTCCATCCGCAACGCAGGCTCCGTCTTCCTGGGCCGCAGCTGCCCCGAGGCCCTGGGCGACTACTTCGCAGGCCCCAACCACACCCTGCCCACCTCCGGCACTGCCCGGTTCTCCAGTCCCCTGGGCGTGGACGATTTCGTCAAGAAATCCCAGTTCCTCTACTATACCCCCGACGCATTGAACGCCGTGGCCGAGGATGTGGCAAGATTTGCAAGAAAAGAGGGTCTGGAGGCCCACGCAAGAAGCGCACTGGTGCGCAGTGATAAGTAGAACATATTCTTGCTCCCCTCGTTTACGAGGGGGGATGGCCGAAGGCCAGGGGGGAGTATGTGGTACATCGTTCCCACTATTTCGGTACTTTGGCGAATTCGAACTGCGGTAGGACTCCCCCCGCCCCTGCGGGGCACCCCCCTCATAAATGCGGGGGGCAAGAAATGGCATAGTCCAAAAGATTGGAGGGTATTCCATGAGTACATTCCTGAATCCCAGCATCGAGCGCATGACCGCCTACGTTCCCGGCGAACAGCCCCGGGACAAGGTCTACATCAAGCTCAACACCAACGAAAATCCCTATCCCCCCGCACCCTCCGTCATCGCGGCCATGAACGCCGCCGAGCTGGAGGATCTGCGGCTCTACTCCGACCCCACCGCCAAGGTGCTCAAAGAGAAGCTGGCGGCTCTTTATGGCCTGACCCCGGAGAACATCTACGTGGGCAACGGCTCCGACGAGGTGCTCTACTTCCTCTTCCTGGCCTACGGCCAGCGCGGCGCGGCATTTCCGGACATCAGCTACGGCTTTTACTCCGTGTTTGCCGAATTCTGCGGCATCCCGGCCACGGTGATCCCCCTGGAGCCCGACTTCACCATCGATGCGGGCAGGTACCACGGCCAAAATAAGCTCATCGTCATCGCCAATCCCAACGCCCCCACGGGTCTGAGCATTTCCCTGAGCGACATCGAGGGGATTTTGCAGACCAACCCCGACGCGGTCGTCGCCATCGACGAGGCCTATGTGGACTTCGGCGGCGAGAGCGCGTATCCCCTGATGGCGAAGTACGACAATCTGATCGTGGTGCGCACCTTCTCCAAGTCCCGCTCCATGGCGGGAGCGAGACTTGGCTATGCCCTGGGCCCGGCGGCTCTGATCGCAGACCTGGAAAAGGTCAAGTACGCCACCAACCCCTACAACGTCAACCGCATGACACTGCGCCTGGGCGAAGCCACCGTGGACGCCGAGGCCTACTATGTGGAGAAATGCGCCGCCATCATCCGCACCCGGGAGGAAACGGCAAAAAAGCTGGCAGACATGGGCTTCACCGTCATCCCCAGCCAGACCAACTTCCTCTTCGTCAAGAGCGACAAAATCGACGGCGGCGACCTGTACAGGAAGCTCAAAGACCGGGGCATCCTGGTGCGCCACTTCGGCAATCCCCGGATCTCGGCCTATGTCCGCATCACCATCGGCACCGACCCGCAGATGGAAGCCTGCCTGGCCGCCATCCGCGCCATTTTGGAGGAATGCCCATGAGAATCGCAGAGATCAGCCGCAAAACTGCGGAAACTGATATTATGTTAACCTTAAACCTGGACGGCACAGGAAAGAGTCAAATCAAAACCGGTGTTGGTTTTCTGGATCACATGCTGACCCTCTTCGCCGCCCACGGCAAATTCGACCTGGAGGTCACCTGTAACGGCGACACCTGGGTGGATGACCACCACTCCGCCGAGGACATCGGCATCTGTCTGGGCCAGGCCTTCGCCAGGGCCCTGGGGGACAAGCGGGGCATCACCCGCTACGGCTCCTTCCTGCTTCCCATGGACGAGGCCCTGATCCTCACCGCCGTGGACATTTCGGGAAGAGCCCACCTTGCCTACGGGCTGGAGATCCCCACCGAGAAGATCGGCTCCTTCGACACCGAGCTGGTGGAGGAGTTCTGGCTGGCCTTCGTCCGCTGCTGCCCCATGAGCCTGCACATCCGTCAGATGGCGGGCAAAAACGCCCACCACATCGTGGAGGGCTGCTTCAAATCCGTGGCAAGAAGTCTGAAAGCTGCCGTCGCTTCCGACGGCACCAACGAAATTCCGTCGACCAAGGGGGTATTGTAATGGTCGGTATCATTGATTATGGCGTGGGAAACCTGTTCTCCCTGCGCTCCTCCTTCGCCGCCATCGGCGTGGAGGCCTTCGTCTCCGGCGATGCAAACGAGCTTTCCAAGGCCGACCGGCTGGTGCTCCCCGGCGTGGGCGCCTTCGGAGATGCGGCGCAAAAGCTGCGCCAGTCCGGGCTGGATGCCTTTGTCCGGGAGCAGGCCGCAGCGGGAAAGCCCCTGCTGGGCATCTGTCTGGGCATGCAGCTGCTGTTTGAAAAGAGCTTCGAATACGGCGAGCATGAGGGTCTGGGTCTGCTGAAGGGCCAGGTGGTCGGCATGGCAGGCAAGCTCCCCGCCGATCTCAAAATTCCCCACATGGGCTGGAACGCCCTTGAGCTGACCAAGCCCGCCAAGCTGTTAAAGGACGGAAGCTATGTCTACTTCGTCCATTCCTTCTACGCGGAAAACTGCGAAGACTCCGTTTCGGCCGTCACCGACTACGGCATCCCCATCACCGCCGCCGTGGAGCAGGGCAACATCTTCGGCTGCCAGTTCCATCCGGAAAAGAGCGGCAATGTGGGATTGGAGATTTTGAAAAAGTTCTGCGAGGTGAGCGTATGATCCTCTATCCTGCCATCGATCTGGTGGGCGGCAAGGCCGTCCGCCTGTTCAAGGGCGACTACGCCCAGATGACCGTATACTCCGACGATCCCGTCTCCGTTGCAAAGGACTTCCAGGCCGCGGGCGCGACGCGGATGCACTTGGTTGACCTGGAGGCGGCAAAATCCGGCATCCCCGCCAATGCCGCCACCATCCGGGCCATCGCGGAAAACACCGACCTCTTCCTGGAAGTCGGCGGCGGCATTCGCACCATGAAGACGCTGGAAGTCTATCTGTCCCTTGGCGTCGACCGGGCCATCCTGGGCACCGCCGCTGTCACCGATCCTGATTTTCTCAAAGAAGCTGTGGAAAAATACGGCGAAAGGGTGGCTGTGGGCGTCGACCTGAAGGACGGCTTCGTCGCCATCAAGGGCTGGACGGAAACCTCCGACCTGACCGCAGAAAGCTTTTTCGCCAAAATGGAAGCTCTGGGTGTCAAGACCGTCATCTGCACCGACATTTCCCGGGACGGCGCCATGAAGGGCACCAACCGGGAGCTCTACAAGTCCCTTTCGGAGCAATTTACCATTGACCTGATCGCCAGCGGCGGCGTGTCCTCCATTGAGGACATCGCAGCCCTAAAGGAGATGGGGCTCCACGGAGCCATCATCGGTAAGGCCTACTACACCGGGGCCATCGATCTGAAGCAAGCACTGGAGGTGGCAAGATGATTACCAAGCGCATCATTCCCTGCCTGGATGTCCGCAACGGACGGGTGGTCAAGGGCACCAATTTTCAGGGGCTCCGGGATGTGAACAACCCCGTGGAGCTGGGCAAATTCTACTCCGACTGCGGCGCGGACGAGCTGGTCTTCTATGACATCACCGCCTCCGCCGAGGGCCGGGCCCTCTTCACCGACATTCTGACCGAGGTGGCCCGCACCATCTTCATTCCCCTGACCGTGGGCGGCGGCATCAACACCCTGGCGGACTTCGACCGGGTGCTCAAGTGCGGCGCGGACAAGGTCAGCGTCAACTCCGGTGCCATCCGCAATCCCGCTCTGGTGGGCGAAGCCGCCAAGCGGTACGGCGACCAGTGCGTTGTCCTCTCCGCCGACATCAAGCGGGTGGACGGGGTCTTCCACGTCTTCGCCAAGGGCGGCCGGGAGGATACCGGCATGGAGGCCATCGAGTGGATCCGCCGCTGTGTCGGCGACGGCGCGGGCGAGGTGGTTGTCAACTCCATCGACACCGACGGCGTGAAGCGGGGCTTTGACCTTGAGATGCTCAAGGCCGTCTCCGACGCGGTGGATGTGCCCGTCATCGCCAGCGGCGGCGCGGGCTGTATGGAAGACTTCGTGACGCTGTTCCGGGCGCTTCCCAAGGTGGATGCAGGCCTGGCGGCCTCCATCTTCCACTTTGGCGAGGTGCAGATCCCCGACCTGAAGCGGCTCCTGCGGGAAAACGATATTTCTGTGAGGTTGTAATATGGAACTGAAATTTGATAAGGACGGCCTGATCCCCGCCATCGTCGTCGACGACGACACGGGCCGGGTGCTGACCCTGGCCTACATGAACGAGGAGAGCCTGCGCATCTCCATGGAGAAGGGTCTGACCTGCTTCTGGTCACGCTCCCGCCAGGAACTCTGGCTCAAGGGCGAGACCAGCGGCAACTACCAGCACATCGTCTCCATCACCGCCGACTGCGACGGCGATGCCCTGGAGGTCAGAGTGAAGAAGGACGGCCCCGCCTGTCACTTAGGCAAAGAGAGCTGCTTCCACAATCCCATCTATGGCGAAAGCAAGGAAAAATTCCAGCTGGAGGGACTCTATGAGCTCCTTCTGGGCCGCAAGGCGCAGATGCCCGAGGGCAGCTACACCACCTATCTCTTCCAGAAGGGCCTGGACAAGATCCTCAAGAAGGTGGGCGAGGAGTGCACCGAGGTCATTATCGCCGCCAAGGCCGAGGATCGGGCCGAGACCATCTATGAAATCGCCGACCTGTGCTACCACACCCTGGTGCTCATGGCTGAAGCCGGGATCACCGTCGACGATATCCGCACCGAGCTGGCCGGCCGCCATGTCATTGACCACAAGGTCAAGCAGGAGAAGATGACTTAAACGATCCTGCAAAGAACACGTCATTCCGAGGAGCGAAGCGACGTGGGAATCTCCTGGTACTGCGTTGGTATTCGTACCCGGTCTCAGGAGATTGCCACGGCCTGACGGCCTCGTAATGACGTGTTCTCTTTCACACTGACACAAAAACGAACCCCACGGGCATTGCCCGTGGGGTTTGCTCGTTGTGGGATTACTCGACGATGGCGTCGTACTGGATGGAGCTGACCACGCCGTCAGCCAGGATGATGGTCAGGGTGGAGGTGGTGCCGGTCAGGATGTAGGCGTTGGAGCCGTTGAAGGCATCGGCGCCATAGGCGGCCTCGACCTCGGCCTGGGTCGCGCCGATGTAGATGCCCTCGGGGGTGGTGGAGGAGTCATCCATCAGCCACACGCTGTAGATGTAGTCGGCATCGCCCAGGGGGTAGGTCTGCAGGAAGAAGCCGCCGTAGTTATAGGTCTTGTCCAGACCCTCGAAGGCGCAGCTGGCCTCCTCGGTGAAGCTGACGGGCTCGCCCAGAGCCTCCAGCACGGGGGCGGCCTCGGCGTTCATCATCACATCCACGCCCCGGACGGTGTACTTCCAGGAGGAAGCGTCAGGGGTGATGGGGGCCTGCGCGCCGCCGGAGACGGGGGCAGTGGTCTCAGCGGGCTTCTCGCCGCCGCAGGCGGCCAGGCCGCAGACCATGGTCAGAGCCAGGATCAGAGCAAAAATCTTTTTCATCAGTTATTCTCCTTCAAGTGCGGAAGCGGTCTCAGCTTCCAGGGTAGCTTTTCGTTCGTTGTAGGTTTCGACCTTCTCGGCCCATTCGGTGGATAGGGTGTTGTCATACCGGCGGTCTTCCAGACCGCAGTTGTCCACCAGCCACTGGCCGAACCAGCGGGAGGCCTTTTCTGCACCGTAGACATTCAGATGCAGGCCGGTGTCGTAGGTGTCCACGCTCCAGTCGATGCCGATCTCAGCCTGGTAGTCCAGCATGTTCAGGAACTTCAGGCCGTGCTTCTGGGCGTATTCCTCGATCTGCTCGTCCCACTGGGGCCACCAGACGGGGGAGAGGGCGGGAGCCTTGATGAGCACCAGCTCGGTGCCGTGCTCCTCGCAAAGCTGCCGCATCATGTCGAGCCACATCCAGCAGTTCTCCGCGAAGGAGTAGTCCACCAGGGGCTTCTCCACGTGCTCATGCACCAGGGGCTTGATGCCGGTCTGCATCAGATAGCCGTTGTCGGCGATGTCGCCCCGCTTAAACCAGTACCGGAAATCCTCCCCGGAGAGGTCAGACCAGCGGTCGTGGTAGCGAAGCAGGGGGAACAGGTACATCCACTCGGCTTCCTTTTCCTTCTCCATGTCGGTCATGGAGGCCTGGATGCAGTTCCATTTGGACATGCTCCAGCGCATGGGGTCGATGGTCATGCGGTTGTAGGCCTCGCGCTGGGAGGCCGCGCCGGTGGAGGCGGGGGTGTCGTACTTCATGGAGAGGACATTGAAGACCATGACCTTGGGGGTCTCGTACTGAAAAGTCTCTTCCATCAGGTAGTAGGACTGCCAGATCAGCTGCTGGGCGGAGCCCCGGATGTAGCTGGGGATGCCGTACTCCTCCCACAGGGTGATGGGGGAGAAGTTCTCGTAGACCTCGCAGTCACCGATGAAGATGACGTCGTTGTTGCCGTACTCTTCGTAGTACTCGGCGATCAGGTTGCCTTCCTTGGATTCGGTCATGTATTTGGGCATGAGGAGCATCTGCACCAGCCACAAAATGACCAGACACACAGCCAGGGCGGCAGTCAGTTTCAGGAAATTCTTTTTCATGGCTGCCTCCTCAGAACTGGTTGTAGATGAAGTTGCTGGCGTCGTAGCCGATGCCGTAGCTGCCCATCAGGATGACCACCAGGAACATGGTGAAAATGAGGGCATAGCGAAGGACAGCGGGCTTCCTGGCCAGAGCTTCCCGGAAGGAGCCATGCTTCTCCTGGAACAGGCTCACGGCGAAGAGCACGACGATGCTTACGCCCAGGACGGCGTAGTCCAGGCCGCTGAGGCCCAGCTGCATCATGGTGCCGTCGAACAGGATGTTCCAATTGAAGGTGGTGAAAATGGAGCCGACCCGGCGGAAGTATTCGCCCACATCGGGGAACAGGTCACAGGCGCGGATCAGGTTCATCAGCCAGAACATCCGCAGCATCTCGAAGATGCCGTAGCCCTTGGTCTCTTTCAGACCGGGGTGCTTGGCGTGGAACTTCTCATACAGCGGCACACACTCCTCGGAGAGCACCACGAAGAAGCAGTTGAGCATGCCCCAGACGATGAAGTTGGCATTCAGGCCGTGCCAGATGCCGGTGACGAACCAGGTGGCGATGGAGGCAACGTAGACAGGCAGACGCTTGCCGAAGTTGCCCAGCTTGGATCTGCCCCACTTGCTCAGATCCCGCATGGGGCCGGAAACGGAGATGGGGTAGAAGATGTAGTCCTTCATCCAGACGCCCAGGGAGATGTGCCAGCGACGCCAGTATTCCGCGATGTTCTTGGAGAAATAGGGACGGATGAAGTTCTCGGGCAGCTTGATGCCCATGGTCTCGGCAAGGCCGATGGTCACATCGATGCCGCCGGTGAAGTCGCCGTAGATCTGCACGGCGTAGAACAGGCTCAGCAGCAGGAAGCCCACGCCGGTGAACTCCGCGCCCTTGAGGGTGCCGATGGCGACAGCAATGCGGTCAGCAACGACTAATTTTTTGAAGTAGCCCCAGAGCATTCTCTGAAGACCAAAGCTGACGGTCTTGCCGTCGAAATCCTTGGGGGCATACAGGGTGGGGGCCAACTGGGTGAACTTGCTGATGGGGCCCTGAACCAGCTGGGGGAAGAAGGACACGAACAGGGCAAGCTTGAAGAAGCTGTTCTCCGCCTTGGCGGTGCCCCGGTGCACATCCACCACATAGCCCATGGACTGGAACATGTAGAAGGAAATGCCCATGGGCAGACCCAGGGTCAGGAAGGAAAGGCCGGTGCCGTTCATCAGAGCCTTGAAGGGCTCCACCAGGGCGGCCTTGCAGATGGCGAGCAGGCCGAAATTGACCAGCAGGCAGGCGATCATCCATTTGCGGTTGGCGGACTTGACCTTGGCCTTGTATTCCTTCTTCTCCTCCCGGGACAGCTCCTTCTTGTGCTCGGCGAGATAGGCGTCCTGTTTTGCAAGGGCCGCGCCCATGTGCCGGGCGGTGAAGTAGGTGGTCACGGTGGTCAGGAGGATGAAGGCCAGATATTCAAGGCCCGCCGTGAAATAGAACAGGTAGCTGGCGACCAGCAGCACCACCCACTGGGCCTTCTTGGGCACCAGGTAGTATACCGCGATCACCGCCGCCGCAAACAGCAGAAAGCTGAAGGAAGTAAAGGCCATGGTTTATTCGTCCAGCAGCTTCTCGATCAGCTCGTACAGAGCCTTGGCGGAGTTGAAGTTCTCGGGAACCAGCTCCTCGGCGGGGATGGCCACGTCGAACTCAGCGTCGATCTCGGCCACCAGAGTGACGATGTCGAAGGAGTCCAGGATCTTGTCGTCGATCAGGGTGGTGCAGGTGTCAAAGTCCACATCGGGGTGCAGCTCGGTCAGAATGTTCAGCAGGGCTTCCATAGTTAATTTCTCCTTATATAAGTTTTTGGGTTAGGAAAATGTTGAAAACGACGCAGGGTGTAACCAAACCATGTCATTGCGAGGGCCGCAGGCCCGTGGCAATCTCCCGGTACAACGGTCGTTCTGCGATGCTGTATCAGACGTTGTACCAGGAGATTGCTACGTCGCTTCGCTCCTCGCAATGACAGGGAAGACGGTACCTGTCAGCGTCGATTTTGACGGTGTGGCGGGGGATTACTTGTTCTCGTACATGGTCTTCAGACCATTGCGGTCGATCTTGCCGTTGGGGGTGAAGGGCATCTCGTCCAGCTGGCGCACCACATTGGGAACCATGTAGCGGGGTAGCTTTTCCTTGATGTAGGTGGTCATTTCGGCGGGGGTGCAGTCGCCCACGTAGAAGAGGATGATCTTCTTCTTCACGTTGTCGAAGATGCAGCAGGCGGTCTTCACGCCCTCGCGCATGTTGGCGATGACCTCGATCTCGCCCAGCTCGATGCGGTGGCCCATGTGCTTGATCTGGTAATCCTTCCGGCCTGCGAACTCCAGCTCGCCCCGCTCGTTGAGCTTGCCCAGGTCGCCGGTGCGGTAGATCAGCTCGGGGTACAGGCTGTTCAGGGGGTTCTGGACGAAGGCCTTGGCGGTGACCTCGGGGTTGTTGTAATAGCCCAGGGTCAGGCGGGTGCCGCGGACGCAGATCTCACCCTGCTCGCCGGGCGCAGCCAGCTCGTCGCGCTCATTGAGCAGCAGGATCTCGGTGTTGCGGAAGGGACGGCCGATGGGCAGGGTCTCGTCCAGGCCAAACTCCCGATCCACCTCGTAGTAGCAGCAGATGCCGGTGGTCTCGGTGGGGCCGTAGAGGTTGATGAACCGGGCAGAGGGCAGGGCGGCCTTCCACAGATTGAACTGCTTGATGGGGAAGACCTCGCTGGCGAAGGCCACGGTGTGCAGATGCTCCGGCTTGACCTTCTCAAAGGTGCGGAAGGCGGAGATCATGGTCAGGGCGGAGACCACCCAGCACACGGTGTTGATCTTGTGCTCGTTCAGGAACTCCACCAACTTGATGGGGAACATGAACAGCTGCTTGGGGATCAGGATGGTGGTGGCGCCGTACTTCAGGGTGGGCATGACCTCCTTGAGGTAGGCGTCGAAATACAGGGGGGTCTGGTTGCCGAAGATGCTGTTTTCGTTGAACTTCAGCACATCGCACAGGTTCTCCACGTAGTCGAGCACCGAGCGGTGGCAGGCGGTGACGCCCTTGGGCACGCCGGTGGAGCCGGAGGTGAAGACGATGTAGATGGGATCGGTGTCGATCTGCTTATCGCGGATGACGGCCAGGGCATTTTCGTCCACGGGGGTGGCGCAGATCTCGGAGTAGACGTAGGTCTTGCCCTCATAGGCGAACTCCCTGACCAGCTCCCGGGTGTCCTCGTCGCAGATCATGCCCACGGGCTTCAGGGTGCGCAGGATCAGGTCGATCCGGTGGCGGGGCATCTCGTCGTCCAGGGGGACATAGTAGCAGCCGGCGTAGATGGTGCCGAAGAAGCTGACCAGGGTGGTGGGGTGCTTCTTCATGAAGACCACGATGGGCTGCTTGTAAAAGCCCTCGCTGTGGAGGAAGGAGCCCACGGCCTTGGCCTGGTCGTAGACTTCCCGGAAGGTCAGGCCCATGGTGTCGTTGGCAAAGGCCACCTTGTCGGGGACGCGGGTGACGGTTTGCTCCAGATATTCCAGAATGTTGGTTTGCATCAAAGGGATCTCCTTACTTTGAAATGAGATTTTGATATTCTTCCTTGAGTTTTCCGCCGCAATGGAGCACACAGCGGCGGGCCAGCACCTCCATGGCGTCCAGGTATCCCGCGCCGATGGGGTAGTCCCGCTTCACGAGGGACAGCTCCGTACAGCCGAGGATGATGGCCTGGGCACCGGCCTTCCACAGCTCCCGGCTGGCCAGGTCGAACTTGTCCATGTCTGCAGGCCGGTTCGCCTTGATGTCGTCATAGATGACGCTCATGACGCATTTCTGGCCCTCGGAGCCGGGGATGACGGGGGTGATGCCGTGCTTTTCCAGCTCCCGCTGGAAGAGCTTGGAGCGGATGGTGCCGTCGGTGGCCATGATGCCGACTTTTTCGATGCCGTGCTTTTTCAGGTGGGCGGCGGTCTCATGGATGGCGTGGACGATGGGGGTCTCGATGTAGCGGGTCAGCTCCGCGTGGAAGTAGTGGGCGGTCATGCAGGGGATGGCGATGAGCCCGGCACCCTGACGGGTCAGGGCGTTGCCGATGCGGATCATCTCCGGCAGGGGATTGGGCTTCGTTGGATCGAGGATGTAGCTCGTCCGGTCGGGGATGGAGGGGTGGTTGTAGATAATCATGTCCAGATGCTCCTGGTCGGTGTCGGCCTCGGTCATCCGGATGATAAGCTCCATGAAATGGGCGGTGGCGATGGGGCCCAGGCCGCCAATGACACCCAGGGTGATCTTCTGCTCCATCGCTTATGCCTCGGGCGTTCTGGGGTAGAGGGACTTGTCGCGGTTGTGGCAGCCCTTGTGGGTGTCGGAGTAGGCATCCAGGACGGCATCGGTGACCAGGCAGAAGTCGTCACCGTCACCCACCCGGGGGGTGGTGTCCAGATGGTAGTAGGTGCTGCCGCCGTCGATGCTGACCAGGCTCCAGTAGTGGTCGGAGTCGTCGGCGTAGTTGCGCACCTTGCGCACGTCGATGTTGGGGATGGAGCTGCGCTCCAGCAGGAGCTTGGTGATGGCGAAGTAGTTGAAGCAGTCGCCCTGGCCGCTCTCCATCATGACGTAGGCGCCCTGCATCCAGTCGGTCTTGTCAGAGTGACCGGAGTAGGTGTAGTGGGAGCGGACATAGCTGTAGATGGCGCGAACCTTGGCCTCGTCGTTCATGCCCTCGGTGACGATCTTCTTCAGCAGGTCGTCGGCCTTGGCGTTGATGACATCGGCCTCCACGTAGGTGGCGGGCTTCTCAGCCACGGTGACGGTGACCTCCATACGGGTCTCGTTGCCGGTCATGTCCCGGGCGATGTAGATGAGGGGATAGGTGCCGGGGTTGCTCAGATCCACCTGGGAGGAATCCACCTCCAGCTTGGGAGCGGAGTCCTTGTCGTCCCGGACTTCGATGCCGCTGCGGTAGCTGGCGGCGGTGCCCAGGTACAGGGAAATGTCGTGGACGCCCAGAATGGTGGGGGGCGTGTTGTCATCGGTGACGGTGACGGTGGTGGGGACGGTGGTGGTGTTGCCTGCGGCATCGGTGACGGAGTAGGTCACGTCATAGGTGCCCACGGCGTTCAGATCCACCTTGCTCTTGTCCACGCTGATTTCCAGAGCCATGTCCCGGTCGTCCATGGCGGTGACGTTTGCCAGGTAATCGGGCTCGGTGCCGATGTAGGTGAACATGGCCTCCACGCCGCTCAGCTGGGGCGCGCCGTTGTCGATGAAGACAGTCAGAACCACCTCATACTCAGAGTGGTTTCCAGCGGCATCGGTCAGGATCAGCTTCAGCAGATAGCTGCCGTCCTTGGTCAGATCGGTGCGCTTTTCGTACTGAACCGTGACGGGGGATGCATCCTTGATGGAGACGATGAACTCCTCGGGATCGGGGGTCGTATTGGAATAGACGGCCAGATTCCGCACCTCGGCCTCGGGGGCGATGGTGTCCTCAACGATCAGGGTGCACTCATAGGTCTTGCCCTTGTACTCGATGGAGACGGGGTACTTGCCGATGGTGTTCAGATCCACGGCGGTCATATCGGAGACGAACTGGGCATCGACACCCTTGTCCTCCTTGCGGAAGTCGTTGGCGGTGATGCTGTCCCGTCCGGCCTCCACAGTCAGCTCCTCATTGATGTTGGCGGGCCACAGCAGCAGAGTCAAAGCCAGCACCAGCACCAGCGCGAGCACACCGCCGCCGATGAGCAGCTGCTGCTTCGTCAGCTTGAATTTCTTTTCGTTGTTTTCCATACTCAAAACCTCCAGACGCATGAAACAACCACCATCCGTCCCGGCCACGGCGGGTCAGCATGGGTGGTTGTGAGGATGTGGGAACGGGGGAGAAACACGGGGAAAACCGGAAAAGTCCATGCATCCCCATTGTGATCCTTATACCCCTTTTTATAATCCAAAATCCCCCGATAGTCAAGGGATTTTGCGCGGTTCCAGGGGAAATCTCCATTTTGCATAACCGTGGCAGCTTCCGCGACATATTTTGTGGATCTTCAAATAGTATACTCTTTTTTGGGTTCTGCGTCAATGAAACGAATTATTAAGAAGTCTTAATTCGGCAGTGAAAAAAACGCCCCGGAAAATCCATATACCCCCTTGTATTTTTCGACAGCACAGGATATAATAGCAAAAGATTTGATTATAGGAGGTCATTTTCATGGCTGTTAAAATTGAGAAAGATACCATCATCGGCTCCGTCCTGGACGTCGCACCCCAGGCTGCCCCTCTGTTCCTGGCCATCGGCATGCACTGCCTGGGCTGCCCCTCCTCCCGCGGCGAGACCGTCGAGGAGGCCTGCATGGTGCACGGCATCGACTGCGATTCCTTCCTGACCCAGCTGAACAAGTTCATCGAGGCTCTGGAGGCTTCCAAAGCTTAACTGCGCACCACGCCATCCCGGAACCGGGATGGCGTTTCGCACAACATACCTTTGAGATTGGAGATTGAAGAGTGGAGAGTGAAGATGTCCTGATCTCAACTCTCCACTCTCCAATCTCCACTCTTTTTGGAGGTTTACCATGAAACTACCCATTTCCGACAGGCTTCTTGCCTGCTGCAATTTCGTCTGCAAGGGCGACCGTGTGGCCGACATCGGCTGTGACCACGGCTACCTGGGCATCCACCTGCTGACAAACTGCATCGCCTCCCACATGATCGAGTCCGATGTGGCGCCCGGCCCGCTGGAGTCTGCCCGGCGGAATGCGAAGAAGTACGGTGTGGAATCCGCCATGACCTTCTGTCTCAGTGACGGCGTGAAGGACATCCCCCGGGATTTTGATACGCTCGTCTGCGCGGGCATGGGCGGCGACACCATGATCCACATCCTCTCCGCCGCGCCCTGGCTGAAAAACAGGCAGTACCGCCTGATCCTCCAGTGCCAGTCCAAGACCCCCATGCTGAGAAAATGGCTCAGCGACAGCGGCTGGCGCATCACCGAGGAGCAGGTTTTGAAGGAGGGCAAATTCCTCTACACCGTCATGGAGGTCTACTGGGAGCCCGACTATCCCCGGCTGACGGCAGGGGAGTGGTATTTCCCGCCCGCCATCCTGGAGAACCCCTCGGAGCAGGTGCCTGCCTACTTCGCCTGGGTGAAAAAGGGTCTTCAGATCACCCTGGAGCACCAGGAGGACGCCGAAAAGCGGGAGGCCCTGGACTATCTGAACGCCCTTGCCGCTGACCCCAACCTGAATTTTCTCACGGAGGTATGACCATGACCACCATCGCTGATATCCTGAACTTCATCGAGACCGTCGCGCCCCCCCATATGGCCGAGAGCTGGGACAATGTGGGACTCCTCTGCGGCCGCAGGGAGCGGGAGGTCAAGCGCGTTCTCGTTGCCCTGGATCCCTTCCGCACCGTCATCGACGAGGCCATCGCCCTGAAGGCCGACCTGATCGTCACCCACCACCCCCTGATTTTCGGCGAGGAGCTGAAGGCGGTCAATGAGGACACCGAGACGGGCCGCTGTCTGCTGACCCTGATCGAGCATGGCATCGCCGCCATCAACGCCCACACCAATCTGGACATGGCTCCCGGCGGTGTCAACGACGTGCTGGCGCAAAAGCTGGCCCTGGTGAACATCCGGGTGGCTGACCCCAGCGGCACCGATGCCGAGGGCCGGGAATGGGGCCTGATCCGCATGGGCGAGGTGCCGGAGCAGCCTCTGGAGGCCTTCCTGAACCGGGTGAAGACCCTGCTCGGCTGCGAGGGACTGCGTTATGTAAACGGCGGAAACCCTGTCCGCCGGGTCTGCGTGGGCGGCGGCAGCTGCGGCGGCTTCATCACCGAGGCCGCAAAGCACGGCTGCGACACCTTCGTCACCGCCGATGTCAAGTACAACCAGTTCCGCACCGCCTATGAGCTGGGCGTGAACCTCATCGACGCGGGCCACTTCCATACCGAGAACCCCACCATGCCCATCGTCGCGGAGCAGCTGAGAAAGGCTTTCCCCGAGGTGGAGGTCGTTTTCTCCACCAACCACCACGATGTGATGCGGTTTTATTGATTTATAAAAACAACGCACGTCATTGCGAGGAGCGAAGCGACGTGGCAATCCCCTATGGTTTCCGGAAGCTCTCGGGGATTGCCACGTCGGCCTCCGGCCTCCTCGCAATGACATGCTTCTTTTTATTCTCGGAAAATAATCAAAACCAGTTGATTTTTCCGCCATGTGGTGCTAAAATAGATTGGAAATTTTTTAAACTACCTTGAAGGGAAGAATCATATATGTCCGGACATTCCAAATGGCATAACATTCAGAAGACCAAGGGCGCACAGGACGCCAAGCGCGCTGCCGCCTTCACCAAGATCGCCAAGGAGCTGATCGTGGCTGTCAAGGAGGGCGGCGGCATCACCGATCCCGCCAACAACTCCCGCCTGGCCACCATCATCACCAAGGCCAAGGCCGCCAACATGCCCAACGACAACATCAAGCGCTGCCTGGAGAAGGCTGCGGGTGCCGGCGGCGGCGACAACTACGAGACCATCCAGTACGAGGGCTACGGCCCCGGCGGTGTTGCCGTCATCGTCGAGACCATGACCGACAACCGCAACCGTACCGCAGGCAACATGCGCCACCACTTCGACAAGTTCGGCGGCAACCTGGGCACCAACGGCTGCGTGGCCTGGAGCTTCGACAAGAAGGGTGTGCTGGTCATCGACAACTCCGAGGAGGAGCTGGACGAGGAAGAGGTCATGATGGACGCCATGGACGCCGGTGCCGACGACTTCGAGGCCGACGGCGACGTCTTCACCATCTACACCCTGCCCGATGACTTCAACGATGTCGTCGCCAACCTGGGCAAGTACACCTTCGTCTCCGCCCAGATCGAGATGGTTCCCCAGAACTACCAGCCCCTGAACGAGGAGCAGGCCGTCATGATGCAGAAGCTCATCGACACCATGGAAGATGATGACGATGTGCAGAACGTCTGGCACAACTGGGAGGAGTAATTCCTGATTTCCAAAGCCCGGAGCATTGCTCCGGGCTTTTTCTGCCCTTCGCCTTGAAAAACCTACGCGAGAATGCTATACTACATACAAATTCCGGCAGGAAACGAAAGGGGAACGTTATGAACATTGAAGCGAAAACCGTGGACGACTCCCGGGTGGAGACCGTCCATCTGATCCGTCCCAACCATCTCAACGGCGCGAACCGTCTCTTTGGCGGCATCCTGATGCAGTGGATCGACGAGGTGGCGGGCATCGTGGCCAAGCGGCACTCCATGGCCAATGTCACCACCGCCTCCGTGGACAACCTGACCTTCCTGCATGGCGCGTACCAGAACGATATGGTGGTCATCAAGGGCAAAATGACCTGGGTGGGCTCCACCTCCATGGAGGTCTGCGTGGACACCTATGTGGAAAGCCCCAACGGCGAGCGCCACCGGATCAACAACGCCCACTTCATGATGGTTGCCCTGGACGAGCATGACAAGCCTGTCAAAGTCCCCAAGCTGATCCTCCAGACCGACGACGAGCACCTGGCCTGGAGCCACGGCGAGGAACGCCGCCGCATCCGTCTCCAGCGGCTCAGGGACAAGCTGGACGGCATCTGAATCATGTAAAAACAAAATGGAGTCATCCTTGGATGACTCCATTTTAGACTGTCGAGAAAGGTGGTTTTCTTGCCTCCCGCGTTTAAGAGGGGGGTGCCCGAAGGGCGGGGGGAGTCTGAATATTTGCCGTGCAAATATTCAGAAAAGGGCGCGTTGCAAAAAGCTTTGCAACGCGCCCAAATCAATTCAATCGTCCCGAAGGGACACCATAACCGCCGCCCAAGCGGCGATTTCACACAGCCGCAGGCTGTATTTCACATGGCGTAAGCCATATTTCACACGCCGTCAGGCGTATTTCATTGGAGCTGCTGCATTTTGCAACAGCTCCAGACCCCCTCCGTCACGATGGCTCCGGGCCATGCCCGAATCCATCGTGACACCTGAAGGTGAATTGCCCCGCAGGGGCAAGAGAGGCCACCCTGGGGTGCCCCCATAAATGGGGGAGGCAAGAGGTTTTTCGATACGCGGCAAATGGAGTCATCCGCGGATGGCTCCATTTGCTTATATTCAGATCCCGTTGACGTTGTTGACCTGGTTGAAGCTGCCCTCCAGGGCGATCATCAGGCCGCCCTCCTCGGCGTAGAAGCTGCACAGGGCGCCGGTGGGCTCGATGGTATAGCGGGCGTTGGGAAAATCCTTCCTGACCGCATCGATCAGGAGCTGGGCCTGGGTCTCGCCGAAGCAGTGGGCGATGCGCAGCCAGGAATCGTCACGGAAGCCCCGCTCCCGAACCATGGCCGCCAGGGTCTCGGTGGCCTTTTTCTGGCCTCTGGGCTTCTGGGTGGGGACGATCTGGCCGTTCTGGGCATCGCCGCAGGCCCGGATGCCCAGGACACTGGCGATCTTCGCCACGGCGGGATTCACCCGGCCGTTCCGGGCCAGATTGTTCATGGACTCCAGGCAGAAGAGGATGTGGGTGTGGTTCTGATACTCCCGGACGCCTGCCACGATCTGCTCGAAGGGAAGGCCATTGTGGATCAGTTCGGCGATCTTCTCCACCACCATGGCCATCTCGGGGCCTGCGGAGAGGGTGTCGAAGATATGGATCTTCGCTCCGGGGTGCTCCTCGGCAAAGTCCCGGGCGGCCTGCTGGGCGGCGTTGAAGCTGCCGGAGAGGTTCCGGGAGATGGTGACGCCGAAGGCCATGTCGGCATCGCCGAAGGCCTCCAGCCATTCCTGGGCGTTGGCGCAGGAGGAGCCGGACTTGCCCTTGTGGGCCTTCAGATCATTGACCATGCTCCGGACATCCAGAGCCCCATTGTCGATGTACTCCTTTTCGCCCGCGATGATCTTCATGGGCACGGTGGTATAGTTGATCCCCTCGATGCCAAAGACATTGGAGGAGGAATCGGAAACGATCTGATAACGCATAAAAACTCCTTGTTTCCGCCGGTTTCGGCTGTGTTCGTTCTAAAATTACAGGGTAATTTTAGCCGATTTTTCGATCTCCGTCAAGAAATCCGGCTCCCGGTAGAGTCTATTTCAGATTCTACCGGTGGTAGAGTTCCGGCAGAAAGTTCGGAAACAGCGGTTTTTGTGTCCGTTTCATCGGTTTTTCAAAAGCGGATTGCAAAAAGAAGGATTCCGTGCTATCATGGCGAAAAACGAAAGGATGTGCTTCCATGGATCCCAAATACCGCCGCCTGAAGCGCGGCTGTTATGCCTACGGCCTGACCACCTCGGTGCTGCTGAACCTGAGTCCGGTGCTGTTTTTGACCCTCCGGGAGCTCTACGGCATCTCCTATGCCGCCCTGGGCGCCCTCATCAGCATCAACTTCATCACACAGCTGGGTGTGGATCTGCTCTTCTCCTTCAAGCCGAAGCGCTTCGACATCCCCAAGGTCGTCCGCTTTGCACCGCTGGTGGCCGTCACCGGACTGGTGATCTATGGCCTGTGGCCTCTGTTTTTCCCGGAGTCGGCGTATCTGGGACTCGTGATCGCCACGGTGATCTTCTCGGCGGCGGGGGGACTGGCGGAGGTGCTCCTCAGCCCCGTCATTGCCGCCATCCCGTCCCCCGACCCGGATCGGGAGATGAGCAAGCTCCACTCCGCCTACGCCTGGGGCGTGGGCCCGGTGGTGCTGCTGTCCACGCTGTTCCTGCACCTGTTCAGCCGGAAAGCCTGGCATGCCCTGCCCCTGCTGTTCCTGGCCGTCCCCCTGACGGCCTTCGCCCTGCTGCACGGCGCGGAATTCCCCGACATGGAGGGGCAGGAGGAGAAACGGGAGCGGACGCCCCTGAAGAACAAGACCCTCTGGCTCTGTGTGGCCGCCATCTTCCTGGGCGGCGCGGCGGAGAACACCATGTCCCAGTGGGGCAGCGGCTATCTGGAGGCGGCCCTGGGCATCCCCAAGGTCTGGGGCGACGTCTTCGGCGTGGCCCTGTTCGCCCTGATGCTGGGCATCGGACGGACGCTCTACACCAAATTTGGCTCCAGTGTTGAGCGGTTCCTCTTCTGGGGCTCCGTGGGTGCGGCGGTGTGCTACCTGACGGCGGCCCTGTGTCCCATCCCCATGGTGGGACTGGCGGCCTGCGCCCTGACGGGCCTGTGCACCAGTCTTCTCTGGCCCGGCAGCCTGATCGTGGCCGCCGACCGGATCCCGGACGGGGGCGTGATGATGTACGCCCTGATGGCTGCAGGCGGTGACCTGGGCAGCTCTGCCGTTCCCCAGCTCATCGGCATCGTCACCGACGCCGCCATCGCCCTGGTTCCTGACGGCGGTGAGCAGATCGGCATGAAGCTGGGCATGCTGCTCGGCGCCCTGTGCCCCCTGTGCGCCGCATTCATTTTCCGGGGATTCTTCCGCACGAAGGAACTTCAGAAAAATTAAGTTGCATACCCCTCGCATCTGTGCGATACTATATGTACAAAATCATGAAACGGAGGTAAAACCATGTATCAGATCAACAATTTCACCGACAACGATGACATCCGCATCCTGGATCGGAAGGGCCCCTTCACCGTCATCGAATACAAGCGTGACCTCAGTGTCACTCCCCACACCGCAGCTACGGCCTACTACTGCAACGAGATGAACGTGCGCAAGCGTCAGGTGGTCTGCGACCTGAGCCAGGGCGCCGTCACCACCCAGGCCGGTGCCATGCACTGGATGGCGGGCAAGGTCGAAGCCACCACCGGCATCAAGGGCGTGGGCGACTTCTTCGGCAAGGCTCTGCGGGGTTCCGTCACCAACGAATCCGCCATCAAGCCCGAGTATACCGGCAGCGGCACCCTGGTGCTGGAGCCCACCTACCGGCACCTGATCCTGGTGGACACCGCCGAATGGGGCGGCAGCGTGGTGCTGGACGACGGCCTGTTCCTGGCCTGTGAAAGCAAGCTCAAGCACAAGACCGTCATGCGCTCCAACCTGTCCTCTGCGGCCCTGGGCAACGAGGGTCTGTTCAATCTGGGCATCCAGGGCACCGGCATCCTGGCTCTGGAGTGCCACTGCCCCAGAGAAGAGCTCATTGAGGTCATCCTCCAGAACGATGTGCTGAAGGTGGACGGCAACTTCGCCATCGCCTGGAGCGGCAGCCTGGACTTCACCGTGGAGCGCAGCGGCAAGAGCCTGATCGGCTCCGCAGCCTCCGGCGAGGGCTTGGTCAACGTCTACCGGGGCACCGGCAAGGTCTGGCTGGCCCCCGTCCAGAGGGGTCTGGCATAAGTCTGCTGCGTCCCCCGCTGATCTGAAAGCTTGATTTTTCCCCGGTTTTCCGCTAAAATATTCAGACAGGGGGGAACCGTATGTACAAGCTTTGCAAAACCGAGCAGTCGGCCCAGCGGCAGCGGAAGCTGGAAGAGGGACTGCTGAACGCCATGAAGACCAAGCGCTATGAGGAGATCACCATCAGCGATCTGTGCGAGCAGATGGAGATCCCCCGAAAATCCTTCTATCGCTATTTCTCCAGCAAGGATGGGGCGCTCTACGCCCTGGTGGATCATACATTGCTGGATTTTGAGCAGCACACCGGCATCCTGTCCGGCAACGCCATCGGCGACGCCCATCAGGATCTGCGGCATTTCTTCGAATTCTGGTACGAGCAGAAGCCCCTGCTGGATGCCCTGGAGCGCAGCGGTCTCAGCGGCGTACTGGTGCACCGGGCCATCAGCCAGGCCCAGAACGAATATGTGCTGCCCCGGTATCCGACCCCCCCGGAGGTCAGGGCCATGCAGCACCACGCCATCACCTTCGCCATCTGCGGGCTGATGAGCATGATGACCCGCTGGCATCGCTCCGGCTATGTCGAGAGCGCGGCCCAGATGGCCCAGATCGCCGCCACATTGCTGACCCGGCCCCTGATCCAGGCATAGGCGCAGTGAAATCCGCCCATCGGCGTGTGAAATTGCCGCTGACGCGGCAGCAGTGGTGTCCCTTCGGGACGATCGAATATATCAGGCCTGTTGCATGATGCTTTGCAACAGGCCTTTTTGATTCAAACAGTGCATATTTCGATTTGCATTTTTCGACGGAAAGGGGTATACTATATAAATAGTATCCTCGAAAGGAGCTGAGGAACCATATGAAAAAGAGGATCCTGACACAAAGCCATGTGGAGGCCTTTTCAAACTGGCTCGACATGGAGGAAAAGAGCGCAGCGACCCGGGAAAAATACCTCCGGGACGTGCGCAGATTCCTGGCAGATACCGGCGGTGTTCCGGTGACGAAGGAGCTGGTGGCCGACTGGAAAAACGGCCTGATCGAACGGGGCTACGCGGTGCGCTCGGTGAATTCCATGCTGGCCTCCGTCAACAGCCTGCTGCAGATGCTGGGCTGGGGGGACTGCAGAGTGAAGAGCATCCGCCTCCAGCGGCAGACCTACTGCCCGGAGGAGCGGGAGCTGACCAAGTCGGAGTATATGCGGCTGCTGAAGGCCGCCATGGGAGACGAGCAGCTGCACCTGATCCTGCAGACCATCTGTGCCACCGGCATCCGGGTATCGGAGCTGCGGTATTTCACCATGGAGGCCCTGGGTGCCGGAGAGATCACGGTGTCCTGCAAGGGCAAGACCCGGACGATCTTCCTGCCGGGAGAGCTGCGGAAGCTGCTGCGCGGCTATGCCAAGCGCAGACACATCATCTCGGGGGCCATCTTCCGCAACGGCAAGGGCGGCGCACTGGATCGCAGCACCATCTGGCGGAGGATGAAGCAGCTTTGCCGGAGGGCGAAGGTGGCCGCCACCAAGGTCTTCCCCCACAACCTGCGCAAGCTCTTCGCCCGCACCTTCTACGCCATCGGCAAGGATCTGGCCCAGCTGGCCGATGTTCTGGGGCACAGCAGCATCAACACCACCCGCATCTATATCATGTCCACAGGCGTGGAGCACCGGCGAAAGATCGAGCGGATGGGGCTCGTTGTACCATGAAAAAAGACCACATAATCTGCATTATGTGATCGGCGTCCGTATTCAGAAAAGCACATACCTGTACGGATAGGATTATACTCCAGCCCCAGGCAAAAATCAAGGGGACGACCACAGAAAAGTGATTCATCACAACCTTTCGCGAAAAAATGTCCCTGAAACGGTCAAATTCCATATACCCCGTTCAGAAGCACCCAATCAAATGGGGTGCTATTTTTATGTCCATTTTTTAAGGCCTATTTCAGTAAATAGGCGCTTTCTCCGAACTTTTTCAGCTTCTTTTCAGTTTGTGTCACATAATGCAGATTATGTGACAGGGGCTGAAATTGCGACAAAATCGGGGTGGAGCATGGGAGATACCTTAAGAGAATACTGCTCCCGCTACGACCGTCGGGAGCTGATCGTCCAGTGGCATCCGGATAAGAACGAGCCGCTGACGCCCGATGGCGTGACCTGCGGCAGCCACCGGAAGATCTGGTGGAGCTGCGAACGGGGCCATGAATGGCAGAGTCCGCCCTATGCCCGCGTGGGCCGGAATGCGGGCTGTCCCTACTGCGCCGGAAAGAAGGTCGCACCGGGGTGTGACCTGCGTTCGGCCTATCCGGAGATCGCCGCCCAGTGGCATCCCGTGAAGAACGGCACCCTCCGCCCGGAGGACTGCCTGCCCGGCAGCCATCGCTCCGTTTGGTGGCGGTGCGCCCGCGGGCACGAGTGGAAGGCTCTGGTCAAGTCCCGGATCGAGGGGAATGGATGTCCCATCTGCTCAAACCGGGTGGTCATTCCCGGCGAAAACGACCTGGGGACTGTGGCGCCGACCCTGGCAAGGCAGTGGCACCCCACGAAAAACGGCCCTCTGCGCCCGGAACAGGTGCCCGGCGGCTCCGGCAGAAAGGTCTGGTGGCGGTGCGACCGGGGCCATGAGTGGTGCGCGGCCATCCAGTCCCGGGTGGCAGGCCACGGCTGTCCCGTCTGCACGGGCAAGACCGTCATCCCTGGCGAGAACGATCTGCAAAGCTACGACCCGGAGCTGGCGAAGCAGTGGCACCCGGAGAAAAACGGCCCATTGACGCCGGACAGGATCGCAGTTGCCAGCAACAGGAAGGTCTGGTGGGTCTGTGACCGGGGCCATGCATGGCAGAGCGCCGTCTCCGTGCGGACGGCGAAGCGCACAGGCTGCCCCTACTGCTCGAACCGGAAGGTGCTGTCCGGCTTCAATGACCTGAAGACCGTCCAGCCCCTGGTGGCGGCCCAGTGGCACCCGACAAAAAACGCCCCCCTGGAGCCCGACATGGTGCTGCCCGGCAGCACGAAGCGGGTCTGGTGGCGATGCACCGACGGCCACGAATGGAAGGCCGTCGTCTACTCCCGGACGGGAGCGAAAAAATGCGGCTGTCCGGTCTGCGCCGGAAAGAGCGCAAAGCGTATTTGATGCGGCGATGAAGCTACCGCTGAAAAATATCCGGGGAAACCCAAGAAATATGTAAATCATCGAAATTGGAGGTTTGAAAATGAAAGAAACAACGAAACGCATCCTTTCGCTGATCCTGGCGTTCGTGATGGTTCTGGGCCTTCTGCCCGGACTGTCCGTGAATGTCAGCGCAGCGGAGGTCGTGATCGACGCTGCGATTTTCTGCAGTGACGTTCACGGCTCCAGCAGCGACCTTAAGTCCGTTCTGGGCGGCGTCGCCACATCCGGCGTGGACTATTCGTCCATCGGCTTCGTGGGCGACACCTGCCTGACCGAGGCGAACACCACAAGCATCGTGCAGAGCGCACTGAGCGATACTGACATCGAGGTCATGTTCTCCTATGCGTCCTCCCACGACACCGAGGACGGCGCCGACATCGACGAAAACTGGGATTATTCCGGCGAGGTCGAGGGCATCAGCGAGAACTACCTGGTCTACACCATCCGCGAGACGGATATGCAGAACGACAACGGCGCAGAGGCTGACTTCACCACCTGGTACAACGGCCTGACCGCTGCCCAGAAGGCACTGCCCATCTTCATCCTGTCCCATCGCCCCCTGCACGCCCGCAGAAACGACAATGCCGGTGCAGCTGCCTGGTACGATGCCATCTCCGCCGCTGCGGAGTTCTCTGACATCGTCTTCTTCTGGGCCCATAACCACACCAGCGAGTCCGACGTGGACACCGCCGCTTACTATGTGGCCAAGGACGGCACCGAGACCTTCACCGTCTACAACGGCGATACCGTGACCCCCAACTTCACCTACATGAACGCGGGCTACATCAACGCCAATAACCAGAACCCCGCCCGTCTGGGTGTTGCCACCACCGTGAAGATCACCGCCGACTCCCTGATCTTCCAGGACTACAACTCCAACGGTGCATACACCGGCACCTATGCCCACAATGTGGAGGTTCCCCGTGAGTTCGCCGCCGAGGAGGTCACCCTGTCCTCCATCGCCATCTCCGGCGAGACCGAATACTTTGTTGGCGACGAGCTGGCTCTGACTGTCACCGCCACCTACTCCGACGGCACCACCGCCGATGTCACTGCCGATGCCACCCTGTCCGGCTATGACATGAGCACCGCCGGAACCCAGACCGTCACCGCCACCTACGAGGGACTGACTGCCACCGCCACCATCACCGTGAAGGAAACGCAGACCACCGACCCCACCGAGGACACCACTCCCGCAACGGATTCCACCGATCCCACCGAGGAGACGACTGCTCCCGACGAGGGCGGCGTCCCCGATCCCGAAACTGCCACCGGCAGCGGCGAGACCACCACGACCACCAAGAAGACCGTGTATGTGCTGACCTCCAGCATCTCCTCCGGCAATGAGTACCTGATCGTCAACAGCAACTCTGCCGGCTCCCGATATGCACTGGCCAACAACAGCGGCTCCGTGGCTGACACCGGCGTCACCGTCAAGAGCGGCGATGTGGATGGCGATGGCGATAACGAGACTTACATCGAGCTGGATGATGCGGCGGATGAGCTGTGGACTGTGGGCGGAAACTATACCTTCCAGAATAACGGCAGCTACCTGGGCTACACCACCTCCGGCGACAGGAATCCCTCCTACACCTTCGGTCTGAGTTCTACTGCCCGAACCTGGTCTTACTCCACCAGTAACAACCGCCTGTCCACCAGCGTGGGCAGTGGTCGGGACACCACCACATATTACCTCCGCTACAATAGTGGCTGGACCTGGACCAACAGCACTTCTGCTTCTGGCAGAAGCATCTACTTCTACATCCCCACCGAGGTCGAGGTCGAAACCACCACCACCGTCTCCGGCACCTACTCCATCGCAGGTAATCCCGCCGAGGTGACCAAGGTGGTTACGAATGGCTCCACCGTCGATCTGGGCTCCACCCTGACCTTCGTTCCCACTGACGGCGGCACCGCCACCACCACCGATACCTCTACCACTGCCACCTACGAGATCTACAGCGATCCCGACGGCATCCTCTCCGGCATCAGCGGCAACACCGTGACCTTCACCGGCAGCTACGGCGAGGCCCTGGTCAAGGTGAGCTATGAGACTTCCTTCGGCACCGTCACCAACTACATCACCGTCACCGCCACCGAGCCTACCTACATCCTGCAGATCACCAAGGGTGACACCAATGTCACCGGCACCACCGTTCCCGTCAAGGGTGTCACCTATGGCCTGACCCTGCAGCTGGGTACGACCATCCAGTATGTGGACGAGGACGGCGCGGAACCCGTGGAGCTGCCCGAGGGTGCCACCATCGAGTGGCACATCCCCGAGGAGTATCAGAACATCGCCACCGTGGATCATGAGTCCGGCCTGGTTACCTTCAAGGGCGTGGACGGCGCGTTCTATGTCACCGCCACCCTGCGTGTGAACGGCAAGGACTACACCGTGGGCGTCAACATCTCCGCCACCACCAGCCAGTATTCCACCCCCACCGACGGCACCGACGACTTCCCCGAGTACCCCAACGAGGGCGCCATCCGCTTCGACAAGACCGGCACCGCCGTGGGCAACTTCTCCGAGACCGGTATCGCCCAGATTGAGCTGAGTATGACCGGCGTTCCCTACACCACCGGCTCTGAGATCGATGTCGTGGTCATGCTGGATATGACCGGTTCTATGTCCGATGACGGCATGGAGGCCGCTGAGCTGGCGACCATCGCCTTCATGGAGAAGATCGTCAAGAACGAGGACGGCTCCTACAATGAGAACCGTATCGCTGTCTACGCCTTCAACTCCGGCGACTCCAGCCCCTATGAGCTGGTTTCTCTGAAGAAGATCACCAGCGATTCCGAGCTGGCCACTGCGACCACCGCCATCAAGACCGCTTCCGACAAGCAGGCCTCTGGTGGTACTCCCTTCGACGAGGCCGCTTCCAAGTGCAAGGACGTTCTGGCTGCTGCCAAGACCGACGGCACCGGCAATGACCGCCAGCAGTTCTGCGTGTTCATGTCCGACGGCGGCCCCACCTCCTACAAGGGCAGCGACGGCTACACCTACTACGGCGGCAATAACACCAGCGGCGACAGAGCAATCACCAGCTACATCGGCGGCTATACCAGCTCTTCCAGCTCCAGCTGGACCTACAACCTGCCCACCGAGTATTATACCGACGCCATGAAGACGGCCAAAGTTACCGTCTATACCGTCGGTCTGCTGTTGCAGAATGTTCCCAGCAGCCCCAGCCCCTACTCCAGCATGACCGCCAGTACTTACGACTCCACCACCGACACCCTGACCACTATCGGCTCCCATTACTATTTTACCAGTACCATTCTGAAGAACATGGCAAGCGACAGCAGTAAGTATATCGACATTTTCAATGTCGATAATGCGGACAAGGCCACTGCGGCATTTGAGTCCATTGCCATGTCCATCCTGCAGGCCGCCACCGACATCACCGTCGAAGACCAGATCACCGACGAGTACACCATGATCTTCGACGTGCCCACCGGCTCCGTCAAGATCGATGGCGAGGACTCCGATCTGGCGGATCAGGAGTTCTACATCGAGTTCGGCAAGTACGCCCTGGACGAGAACCACGAGCGTACCACCTTCACCTCCGTCACCAAGCTGTACCTGGAGAACACCAACGGTACCCTCTCCGCCAAGGACAGCACCGATCCCGTCTTCGAAGCAAAGACCATTGGCGACAAGGGTACCCTCTACTACTGGACTACCGATGGCAGATACGCATCCGAGGCGTCCGTCACCTACACCAATTCCGACGCTACCTACTACTTCATCCCCTACGGCATGAAGTCCACCGATTCTGACTATGATGCCGATGTTTGGTTTAACATGACCTCCGGCGCCTACGCCAACGGCACCGTGGACAGCGCCACCAATATGTCCGAGAACCTGGTGATCGCAACTCCCTACTTCGTCTACAATGCGTCCGACAAGATGATCTACTGGACCGTGGACAAGCTGGATACCTACGAGTACACCCTGAGCTACTTCCTGTACCTGAACGACTCTGCCACCGAGGTCGCTACTTCCAACGAGACTGATCCCGGCCCCTATCCCACCAACGACCACGCCTACATCACCTACACCAACTTCCAGGGCAACGACTGCCGTCAGGTCTTCCCCATCCCCCAGCTGACCTGGAATGGCGCACAGGTCTCCTACGTGTTCTACCTGGTCAATGCTGCCGGTCAGCCCATCAACAAGTCCGGCCAGGTCGTTGACTTCGCCAACGCCACCTTCATCACTGATGTCTACACCGAGGCTGTTGTCTGGAATAAGGCCGGTGAGACTTCCACCGGCACCGGCGAGCTGAGTGCCGACTGGCTGGCCGTGAGCAAGCTGCCTGAAGAGTATGATATCTATGATGAGCAGGCACGTTATGTCCTGAATGTCTACGAGAATGCCGACGGCACCGCCATCAAGAACCAGTTCACCATCTCCGGCGACACCGCAGCCAACATCTCCAGCTCCCTGAATACCCGTCTGAATCTGGATACTACCGCAAACACGGTCAGCGTCAGCACCACCAAGGTCTACAATACCAAGGCCGGTGAGAAGATCTCCGCCTATGGCACCTATACCTCTGCGGACAGCAATATGACGGGCTTCGACTTCGCCAACACCACCGTCGCCTTCGCTGTCGTCTGGCAGCCCAGACTGGTGCCCGATGTGGTCGTGGTGGACTACGGTCTGGATGTCCTCATCAATGTTGTTCAGAACGACATCCTGCAAAACAAGGTCACCGGCATCGGCCTGGGCAACAGTGCTTATGGTAATATCGCCATGAACACCGGCGTTTCCACCTCCAGCAAGCTGGGCACTGCCGCCCTGACCATCGACGGCAACACCATCTCCATCGAGAATGAGACCTCCGTCCGCTTCCACCAGGGCGACATGGAGTTCAACAAAGCAGTCGAGTTCTACTACGAGACGCCCGTTGAGTTCTGGGAGGGCAGCGACCCCACCGAGGGCTTCATGTACTCCTCCGTCACCGTCATCCCCGCAACCACCATCTATTATGAGGATGAGTTTGTCACCTGCAGCGGTTACACCTGGGATTATACCGCCAACAGCTGGGCATCGAACGACAGCCTGTGGAAAGTGGAAGGCACCACCTCCAACTCCACCCAGGCCCAGGATCGTCCCGGCGACAGCCTGATCGGGGCGATCGACGCAAACAATCTCTACGGCTATGACGGCGCCTACGCGGACATGTCCACCTACTCCAACGGCTCCGCCAAAATGGTCACCGTGGACTACGACAACTACGCCACTGCAGCATTCACCTTCTGGGGCACCGGCTTCGACATCATCAGTCTAACCAGCGATCTGACCGGTGGCATCACCATGGACGTTTATGCGGGCGATGCCAGCTCCACCACCCTGGCTACCTATACCACTTCCGATGGCACAACAGCCAAGCACCAGTATGCTGTGGACACCTTCTACGGCTATAAGTATGAGAACGGCCAGTGGGTCGTCGATCCCAGCGCGGATGACGCTCTGTATCAGGTTCCCGTCATGAAGCTGACAGATCTGACCTATGGCCAGTACACCGTTAAGATCAAGGTCA
Source organism: Oscillospiraceae bacterium (assembly GCA_015067895.1). The sequence continues at coordinate 34,621 of SVLP01000008.1, forward strand.
CCCACAACGCCCTGTTCGACCACGGTCAGAGACCTGCTGTGGATGAGGATGATCTGGATTCCTACGACTTCTATCTGGATGCTATCCGCATCTACGATCCCGCCAACGACGGCGCGAATGATACGTCCGGCAAGATCGCGGCTGCCTACATCGCTGACGGCGAGGGCTGGCCCAGCTACATCGAGCTGCGCGATGGCCTGATCTCCAGAGACACCCTGGGCAACGCAGATACCACGGAGGTGATCGTCGGCGAGGTCTTCATCGATGGTGATCCCACTGTCGACGATAACCAGATCAGCGATTACATCAGCTACGGCCCCAACAACGAGGTCTATCTGGCATCCGGTCAGAGCATCGCTTTCCTGGTGTCCGCCCCCGCAGATCTGGACAAGCTGAACATCGGCATCAGCAGCGCCGACGGCAATGCAGGTACCTACACCATCACCAACATTGCCGAAACCGCCAATGAGGAGAAGGGTCTGGACGCTGGTGATGACTACAACGCCAAGACTTTCACCGTGCGCACCACCACGGACATGTACTACGATCTGTCCGACTGGAAGGATGACATCATCGTCATCAAGAACATCGGCGATTCCGGCATCATCTCCCTGACCAACATCAAGTCCACCTACAAGAGCGATCCTGCAGGCAACGTCACCACCATTCCCGGAACCGAGGCCCAGACTGTCGCGCTGAACGACAGCCCGCTGCTGCGTATGGCCGCAGCTCCTCTCGCTGTGAATGCGGAACAGGAAACGACCGCTCCTACGGAGGTAGTGGAGACTGCCGAGCCTGAGCTGACCTATGTTTACATGACTGCTGAGGCTGCACAGCTGGTTCTGGCGAATCTGAATTCCAGCGCGGAAGAGATCCCCGATGAGACGGAGCCTGAGGAGACCGAGCCCACCGTTCCCGATGAGACGGAGCCCGAGGAAACCGAGCCCACCGTTCCCGATGAGACCGAGCCCGAGGTCACCACGCCTGAGGAGACCGAGCCCACCGTTCCCGGAGAAACCGAGCCTGGGGAGGAGTCTGACAACGGCAGATTCTGGGAGATCATCGGCATTATCATCGGCCTGATCGGTAAGATCTTTGGCTGATAAGGAGGAACGCATGATGAAAAAAGTATATGAAAAGCCGGATATCCTCTTTGAAGATTTTTCCCTTTGTACGGATATTGCAGTGGGCTGCGAGGTCATTGCAAATCATAGCTACAACGTCTGTGTCTATGAAGAGGACGACGGAAGAGGAAACGTATTGACCGTGTTTACGGAAGATGTGATGGGATGTGTGTATAAGCCAGCCAATGGCAATCATAACGGCCTGTGCTATCATAATCCCAGCATCACCAATACGCTCTTTACCTCCTAATCTCCCCAACCGCCAGAAGGCCGCGCCAACCGTGGCGCGGCCTTCTTTTCAACATGAGGAAACTGCAATGAGCAAGAAACATCAACCGAAAAAGTCCGGCGGCCTGCTGATCCTCCTGATCCTGCTGGTGGCTGTATGTATCGCGGCGGTCATCGTGCGGCCATCCCTGCCCCAGGAGACCCCCGCCCGGCCTGCCCAGACCACAGCGGCGGCTCAGACAACCCCCGTCCGGACGGAGCCGATCCAGACCGTCCCCATCGCAGCGGAGACCCAACCGCCCATCAACCTGGGCTATGGCCTTCAGATCACCGATTCCGGAAGCTACACGGGCCTTTACATGGAGGACGGCAGCAACGAGATCGTCTCTGATGTGATGATGGTCGTGGTGGAGAACACCGGCGAGGCGGATATCCAGCTGGCCGAGTTCACCGCCCTGAGCGCCGGCGGGGAATACCGGTTCACCCTGACCAACCTGGCGGCGGGGGAGCGGGCGGTGCTGCTGGAACAGGAGCGCAAGGCCTCCAGCGGAGCGGCATTGGACTCCGCCGTGCTGGGCAATGTGGCCCTCTTCCCGGAGCCCATGGAGCTGCATGAGGACGCCATCGAGATCGGCGGTCTGGAGGGGATGCTGAACGTACAGAACATCTCCGGCTCCGACATCTCCGGCGATATCTGCATCTACTACAAATACGCCGCCCAGGACATCTACTACGGCGGCATCACCTTCCGCGTCCGGATCGAGGGTGGCCTGAAGGCGGGGGAGCTGCGTCAGATCCCTGCCGGGCACTTCGACCCCGACGGCTGCGCCGTCGTGCAGGTGACGATCTATGAATGAGCTGTACCTGTCCCTGGCGGGCATCCAAATCCATGTGACGGCGGAAGCCTTCGGCCCCATGGATTTCCTGAAGGACTACCTTACGCGGCCCTGCCTTCCGGAGCACAGCTTCCGGGCGGCGCTGACGGAGCGGATCGACCCGCCGATGGGTGCGCTGATTTATGACCAGCCCGCCTTCCGGGTGTACCGGGACGGAGACTGTCTTCTGCGCGATGTGGGGGACAAAAGCGGAGCCTACCTGCGGGCGATCCGGCAGGGGAGGGACGGCATCCTGGAATTCCGCCGGGATCAGATGCCCCAGGGCATCACCGGCAAGCAGCTCCTGAACGCCATCGACCTGCCCCACCTGCTGACTATCCACGCGGGCTTCCTCCTCCACGCCTCCTACATCGAGTGGCAGGGGAGGGCCATCCTCTTCACGGCTCCTTCGGAGACGGGAAAATCCACCCAGGCGCGGCTCTGGTGCGATCATGCGGGGGCCGAGCTGGTCAACGGCGACCGGGCGGCAGTCAGGATCATCGACGGGGAGATTTTCGCCTGCGGCACACCCTTTTCGGGAAGCTCCCCGGTGCGCAGAAACGTGCGATTGCCCCTTGCGGCCATTGTATATCTAAGTCAGGCACCCGAAAACAGCATCACCCGGCTCCGGGGCGTCCGGGCCTTCCGCCGGGTATGGGAGGGCTGCACCGTCAACACCTGGGAGCGGGAGGATGTGGAAAAAGCCACGAAGACCGTGTCCGAGGTCATAAGCCGCGTCCCCGTCTACCATCTGGCCTGCACCCCCGATCAGCGGGCGGTGGAGCTGCTGAAACACACCATGGAGGTGGAAACATGATCCAGCGCAAACAGACAGAGCCCCATCTGTCGAGATATCTGCACAGCAAGGGCGCGAGGCTGGGCCTGCCCATCGGCGGCAACTTCGAGCTGACGGCCCGGTGCAATTTTGACTGCCCCATGTGCTATGTCCACCTGAAACAGGAGGACGTGAACGCCCAGGGCCGGGAGCTGACGGCCCAGCAGTGGATCGACATCGCCCGTCAGGCGCGGGACGCGGGCATGGTCTTCGTGCTCCTGACCGGCGGCGAGCCCTTCGTGCGGAAGGATTTCTTCGAGATCTACCACGCCATGAAGGAGCTTGGTCTGATGATCTCCATCAACTCCAACGGCTCCATGCTGTCCGGCGAGATCCTCCGGAAGCTCATCGAAGACCCGCCCTTCCGTATCAACATCTCCCTCTACGGCGGCAGCAGCGAGACCTACTGCGGCATGTGCGGCAAGCCCGCCTACGACCAAGTCGTGGAAAACATCGCCGCGCTGAAAAATGCGGGCATCGATGTGCGACTGAATGTGTCCGTCACCCCCTACAACCGCCAGGATCTGGAAGCCATCTGCCGCAAGGCCGAGGAGCTGGGGGTCCACGCCAAGGTGGCGAGCTACATGTACCCCTCCATCCGGGTCAACGGGGGCCGCTACGGCTACGGTGACCGCCTGAGCCCCGAGGAGGCTGCAAAGGCTTCCGTGGAATGGGATCTTCTCCGCTTCGACAAAGAGACCTTTGCCCAGAGAGCAAAGGCCATGCACGAATTCAGCCTGATCCAGGAGTCCGACTGCTCCGCCGATCTGGACGAGGGCGTGGGCTGCCGCGCAGGCAGCACGGCCTTCTGGCTGACCTGGGACGGACGGATGCTGCCCTGCGGCATGATGCCGTATCCCACAGCCTACCCCCTGGAGACGGGCTTCGCAGCCGCCTGGGAGCAGATCAGAACCGAAACAAAGGCTCTGCGGATGCCTGCCAAGTGCGGCAGCTGCCCCAAGCGGGGAGCCTGCCCGGTCTGCGCGGCGGTGTGCGTGACGGAGACGGGACGCTTCGACGGAGTGCCGGAATATGTCTGTAAAATGACCGACGCCACCATCCGGGAAACCTGGAACGCCTGCAAGGAGGGAACCAATGAAGATTAAGAAAGAGCTGGTCAAGCGGGACATCGCGGGGGATACCATCCTGGTGCCCGTGGGCAAGACCGTGTACGATTCCAACGGCCTGTTCATCCTGAACGAGCTGGGCGCGTTCCTCTGGGATCGCCTGGAGACAGCGGAAAATGAAGAAGAACTGCTGAACGCAGTTCTGGACGAATACGAGGTCACCGAGGAAACGGCAAAAAAAGACCTCCATACCTTCCTGGACAAGCTCCGGGAAATGGGGATCCTGTAAAAAGGAGCTGTTGCAAAATGCAACAGCTCCAATGAAATACGCCTGACGGCGTGTGAAATATGGCTTACGCCATGTGAAATACAGCCTGCGGCTGTGTGAAATCGCCGCTTGGGCGGCGGTTATGGTGTCCCTTCGGGACGATTGAATTGATTTGGGCGCGTTGCAAAGCTTTTTGCAACGCGCCCATTCAATTTGCTTCAGATCACTTGACGGAGCGCTCCACGTACTCCGCCAGCAGGTCGATGGTACCCTCGATGCCGAGCTTGGTGGCATCCACGCAGAGGTGGTAGTTGCTGATGTCGCCCCAATCCTGGTCGGTGTGGTAATTATAGTAGCTGGCGCGAGCCTTATCGGTCTGGCGGATCAGGTCGCGGACGCCCTCGCCGTTCCAGTCGGGGTGCAGGCGGTCGATCCGCTCCATCCGGGCGGCCATGGGGGCACTGATGAAAATGGAGATCAGGCCGGGATGGTCGCGCAGGATGTAATCTGCGCACCGGCCCACGATGACGCAGGGCTCCTTCTCGCCCAGCTCCCGGATCAGCTTGGACTTCAGGCGGAAGATCCGGTCGTTGTTGATGACGGCATCGGAATGGGTGGAATAGTCCACGGGGGTGCCGTAGCGGACGGCAAAGGCATACATGCTCTGGCCGATCCGGTGGCGCAGGCCGCCGGTCAGCGTCTCGTCCATGGCGTGAATGGTGTCGGCGGGGATGCCCTGCTCCTCGGCGATCTTGTCCAGGATATCCTTGTCATAGAAGGGGATCCCAAGCTTCTTCGCCAGACCCAGGGCGATCTCACGTCCGCCGGAACCAAACTGGCGGCCGATCGCGATCACATACTTACTCATAAAGCTCACTCCTTTCAGTCGGTGGATTCATCTCGGTGGGTGGATCTATCGGATTGTGGAGGGGGTGGATGGTCTTCTGTGTCAATATAAGTTTAGCATAGTATACAGAAACTTTCAATGGAAACCGTTTCCAACTGTGTAGTATTTACAAAAAATTCACATAATCCACTGTAGGGGCGGGGCATTGCCCCGCCCGCCGACCAGGTTCGTTGACTGCCGTGGGCAAAGCAGAAGAACAGCCTTGCCGCAAGCGATGTCATTGCGAGCCCGTCAGGGCGCGGCAATCTCCTGGTACTGCGTTCGAGACTGCACAGTGTACCAGGAGATCGCCACGTCGCTTCGCTCCTCGCGATGACAGCGATCGACGGAAGCGGGTTCCTTCTGCTGTGGTCGTGTGCAAGCGTTTGGTGCGTCGGCAGGGGCAGTGCCGCCCGCCCTACAGCAAAAAATCCCCCGGTTCCGAGGAACCGGGGGACATTCCGTTTAAGGGGAGAAGAATTACTTCTTCAGGGACTCCTCAACAGCAACGGCCACGGAGACGGTCATGCCGACCATGGGGTTGTTGCCTGCGCCCAGGAAGCCCATCATCTCAACGTGGGCGGGGACGGAGGAGGAACCGGCGAACTGAGCGTCGCCATGCATACGGCCCATGGTGTCGGTCATGCCGTAGGAGGCGGGGCCAGCAGCCATGTTGTCGGGGTGCAGGGTACGGCCGGTGCCGCCGCCGGAGGCGACGGAGAAGTACTTCTTGCCCTGCTCCATGCACTCCTTCTTGTAGGTGCCGGCGACAGGATGCTGGAAGCGGGTGGGGTTGGTGGAGTTGCCGGTGATGGAGACATCGACGCCCTCGTGACGCATGACGGCAACACCCTCGCGGACGTCGTCACAGCCGTAGCAGTTGACGGCAGCGCGCTCGCCGGTGGAGTAGGGGATCTTCTCAACGATCTTCAGCTCGCCGGTGTAGTAGTCGAACTGGGTGCGGACGTAGGTGAAGCCGTTGATGCGGGAGATGATCTGAGCAGCGTCCTTGCCCAGGCCGTTCAGAATGACGCGCAGGGGCTCCTTACGGGCCTTGTTGGCGGAGCGGGCGATGCCGATGGCACCCTCAGCGGCGGCGAAGGACTCGTGGCCAGCCAGGAAGGCGAAGCACTTGGTCTCGTCGCGCAGCAGCATGGCGCCCAGGTTGCCGTGACCCAGACCGACCTTGCGATCCTCGGCGACGGAGCCGGGGATGCAGAAGGCCTGCAGGCCGATGCCGATGGCCTCAGCGGCCTCAGCAGCGTTCTTGACACCCTTCTTCAGAGCGATGGCGGCGCCGACGCAGTAGGACCAGGCGGCGTCCTCAAAAGCGATGGGCTGGATGCCCTTGACGATCTCGTAGGGATCGAAGCCAGCGTTCTGGCAGATCTCACGGCACTCCTCAACAGAGTTCAGGCCGTACTGAGCGAGGACACCGTTGATCTTTTCGATCTTTCTTTCGTAACCTTCAAACAGAGCCATGGTAGCGTCCTCCTCTTATTCGTGGCGGGGATCGATGTACTTCACAGCACCGGCGAAGCGGCCGTAGGAACCCTTGGCCTTCTCCAGAGCAGTGTTGGCATCGTCGCCCTTCTTGATGAAGTCCATCATCTTGCCCAGATTGATGAACTCGTAACCGATGATGAAGTCGTTCTCGTCCAGAGCGCAGCGGGTGACGTAGCCCTCAGCCATCTCCAGGTAACGGGGGCCCTTGGCCTTGGTGGCGAACATGGTGCCGACCTGGCTGCGCAGGCCCTTGCCCAGATCCTCCAGGGAGGCGCCGACAGCCAGACCGTCCTCGGAGAAGGCGGACTGGGAACGGCCGTAGACGATCTGCAGGAACAGCTCGCGCATGGCGGTGTTGATGGCGTCGCACACCAGGTCGGTGTTCAGAGCCTCCAGCAGGGTCTTACCGATCAGGATCTCGGAAGCCATAGCGGCGGAGTGGGTCATACCGGAGCAGCCCAGAGTCTCGACCAGAGCCTCCTCGATGATGCCCTCCTTGACATTCAGGGTCAGCTTGCAGGCACCCTGCTGGGGAGCACACCAGCCCACACCATGGGTGAAGCCGCTGATGTCAGCGATCTGCTTGACCTGAACCCACTTGCCCTCCTCGGGAATGGGCGCAGGACCGTGGTAAGCACCCTTACCGACGGTGCACATGTGTTGTACTTCTGCACTGTAAATCATGGCAAAAATTCCTTTCTGTTCTAAAAGCCGGAGTATGAGCCGGCTTTTGATGAATAGTGGATCGGAAACCATAAATTTCCGAGTACATTATACAATAGGCATCGGTAAAATGTCAATTGATTCCATATAAAAATATTGATTCCTTTTTCTGTCATATGCCCTCTGACGTCCGGACAAAAAATCCGAAAAAAGTGCTTGACATTTTTTGCGGATGTGCTATAATACAGGAGCTGTTTGAAACAGCGAACCGAATATGGGGGTATAGCTCAGCTGGGAGAGCGCTTGAATGGCATTCAAGAGGTCAGCGGTTCGATCCCGCTTATCTCCACCAAAGACCTGATTTCTTCGGAAATCAGGTCTTTTTCCTAACTGTTGAGAGTCTTTCAGGCAAACAAACAACAGCGGTTCGATCCCGCTTATCTCCACCACGCCGACCACAAGGTCGGCGTTTTTCTTTGTTATAGAATCCTGGGCGTCTTTCAGGAAAAGGACAAAAGCCCGGTGCTGCGCAGCACCGGGCTTCGGTCATTCTGCGGTCAGAAACGCCCTGATCTCGTCGATCCGATCCAGGGCCGTGCTCCTGCCGATCTCATAGGCCCGGCGCAGCTTTTCCGGATCCTTTTCCGTCCGGCCAACGGGCAGCTTCCGGGCCGGGCGGAGCACCAGCATCCGGCCTTCCTGCTCCCGGCGGGCGATGAGCTCCAGAGCCTCGTTGTAGCGCAGGTGCCGGGTGGAGATGGCCTCCACCAGCCTGGGATACTTCCGGTAGTAGTGCTTCATCACGGGGTACAGGGTATCCCGCTTTTTCACAAAGCCCAGGGGCTGGGTCAATATGGCGATATTCCGGTCATAGCCGATGGACTCAAAATACTTCACCGGGATGGAATCCGCCAGGGCGCCGTCCAGGTACCGCCGTCCGTCGATCTCCACCATCCGGGAGACCAGGGGCATGGATGCCGAGGCCCGCACCCACTCAAAGCCGTGGTCATGGCGGTTCTTATAGTTATGGTACACGGCTTCACCGGTGTCCACATCGGTGCAGACGATGCAGAACTCCATGGGATTGCTTTCATAGGTGTCGAAATCGAAGGGATCGTATCTGGTGGGGATCTCTCCATAGCAGAAATCCCGGCTGTAATAGTCGCCGGTCTTCAGCAGTACCCCGAAGCCGCCGTAGCGCCTGTCCCGGCAGAAGCGGGTGTTGTAGCGGATCACCCGGCCGATCTGTCTGGACTTGTAGTTGCAGCCGAAGCAGGCTCCCGCAGAAACGCCGATGGCTCCGTCGAATTCGATGCCGTGCTCCATCATCACATCGATCACGCCTGCGGTGAACATGCCCCGCATGGCGCCGCCCTCCATAATGAGCCCTGTTTTCATCATCATCACTCCATTTGATCGGATCATGGGATGATTATACTACACTACGGCGGAACTTTCCACTGGAAATCCGGCGGTTTTGGCAGGGGAGCCCCGGCCCTCGGCATATCGATACAAGATACCGTCTTTTTTCCGTCTTTTTTTATCTAAATGACTAGATTCTGGAAAATGGATGTGCTATACTTATCATGTGTCATCCTGCAATGGCACAGACGCAACACTACCTGCCCCTCTGGGGCAGTGGGTTTACGGATAAATTTGTAAGGAAGGTGAGCAATTGGAAAACTATACCAAGTATAAGTTGAAGGCAGCCGAAGAGCTGGCCGGCTTCCTGGCCGGTACGGACAACATCTTCGTCCTCGCCTGCAACAAGTGCTTCAAGGAATTCGAAGCACTGGATGAACCGGATTGCGAAGCATTTGTGAAGATCGCCGCCGAACAGGGCAAGACCGTCACGGGAAGCGCCAAGATCGACTTCCTGTGCAACAAGACCCAGACCGACCGGAAGCTGGTCGACCTGATCCCCGAGGGCACCGAGAGCATTTTCGTTGTCTCCTGCGGCCTGGGCGTCCAGACCATCGCCAGCATCGCGGAGGTTCCCGTGTTCGCTGCCTGCGATTCCCTGAACTACACCGGCCATCACGGCATGGCCCTGACCAAGAAGGCCTGTGACGCCTGTGCACAGTGCTACCTGAACCTGACCGGCGGCATCTGCCCCATCGTCGACTGCTCCAAGGGCCTGGTCAACGGCCAGTGCGGCGGCGCCAAGAACGGCAAGTGCGAGGTCAGCCCCGACAAGGACTGCGCCTGGGAGAAGATCCAGCAGCGTCTGGCCGCTCAGGGCCGCCTGGCCGAGCTGACCGCTGCCCCCGTGCAGCTGCGCGACTACTCCAAGGTCAATTTCAAGGTCATCAACGACTACGTCAAGTCCATCCGCGAGAAGCGGTTCGACGGCTGGTACGGCGGCGTTCACCCTGTCGAGGGCAAGGAGCGCACCGAATCCCTGCCCCTGGTTCGCTTCCCCGAGCCCAAGGTGGCCGTGTTCCCCCTGTCCATGCACCTGGGCGCCCCCGCCACCGCCTGTGTGGAGGTCGGCGACTATGTGAAGGTTGGCCAGAAGGTCGGCGAGCAGGCCGGCTTCATCTCCGCCCCCATCCATTCCTCCATCTCCGGCACCGTCATCGCCATCGAGGAGCGTCCCCACGCCTCCCGGGGCACCTGCCTGGCCGTCGTGGTGGAGAATGATTTCAAGAACGAGCTGCACGAGTCCGTGAAGCCCAACAAGGATATCGACGAACTGACTCCCGCCGAGGTCATCGATATCGTCAAGAATGCCGGTATCGTGGGCATGGGCGGCGCAGGCTTCCCCACCTACGTCAAGCTCAACCCCGGCAAGCCCATCGACGCCGTGCTGGTCAACGCCTGTGAGTGCGAGCCCATGCTGACCGCCGACCACCGGATGCTGCTGGAGTACGCCGACGACATCGTCTACGGCCTGAAGGCCGTCATGAAGACCGTGGCCGCTCCCAAGGGCATCATCGTCATCGAGGAGAACAAGCCCGATGCCATCGCTCTGCTGCGGGAGAAGGTCGCCGGTATCGAGGGCATGGAAGTCCTGGAGGTCTCCACCCAGTACCCCCAGGGCGGTGAGAAAATGCTCATCAAGCGCGCCCTGGGCCGCTCCGTCCCCTCCGGCAAGCTGCCCGCCGATGTCGGTGCCTGCGTTTCCAACGTCTCCACCGTCAAGGCCATTGCTGACGCCATCAAGACCGGCATGCCTCTGGTGGAGCGCATCACCACCGTCACCGGTAAGTACATCCCCAATCCTCAGAACTTCATCGTCAAGATCGGCACCTCTGCTGCCGACCTGGTGGCTGCCTGCGGCGGCATCCAGGGTGACGATGTGACCGTCAAGGCCGGCGGCCCCATGATGGGCTTCCCCCAGACCACTCTGGACACCCCCATCATGAAGGGCTCCAACGGCATCATCGCCATCGACACCGACCACTCCGAGCCCAGCGAGTGCATCAAGTGCGGCCGCTGCGTGGATGTGTGTCCCATGGAGCTGCAGCCCCTGTACTTCGCCAAGCAGGTGATGGATCCCGCCGCGCTGAAGGCCAGAAACATCATGGACTGCATGGAGTGCCGCTGCTGCGAGTACATCTGCTCCTCCAAGATCCCTCTGGTCACCATGATCAAGATGGGCAAAAATGCTGTAAGGGGGATGAAGTAAGATGCTTATCACCGAACTGAAATCCACTGAGACTCTGCGCGGCCTGCTGCGCGGCAAGGTCTTTGTCCTGAACTGCCACGGCTGCCGGGAGATCCGCTTCCCCGAGGCTGAGGCCAACGCCTTCCAGGCCGAGCTGACCGCCGAGGGTGTCGTCACCGGCATCTTCACCACCGAGTACATCTGCAACGACGAGAATCTGGCCGTCATCCTGAAGGCCCACGCCGCCGCCATCGAGGCCGCCGAGACCATCGCGGTCTTCTCCTGCGGTGTTGGTGTCCAGACCGTGGCTGCCATGTACCCCGGCAAGCGGGTCGTTGCCTGCTGCGATACCTACGCCCTGCCCGGCTACCAGGGTGTCACTCCCCTGGAGGTCGACTGCAAGCAGTGCGGCGAGTGCTTCCTGAACCTGACCGGCGGCATCTGCCCCCTGACCGCCTGCTCCAAGAGTCTGGTGAACGGCCAGTGCGGCGGTGCCAAGAACGGCAAGTGCGAGGTCGACCCCGACATGGAGTGCGGCTGGGAGCGCATCTATCAGAAGCTGAAGAAGATCGGCCGTCTGGACGCCCTGAAGTGCCCCGTCCAGATCCGCAACTATGCCACCGATGACCAGGCCAAGGCCTGATAATTTCGAAATGAGGAGTAACAGAACATGAGAATTACTGAACTGTTCGATAAGGGCGAATTTGTCGTCACCGCAGAGGTCGGCCCTCCCAAGGGTATCCACCTGGAGCACCTGGTCGCTGAGGCCAAGGAGTACCTGTCCGGCATCACCGCCGTCAACGTCACCGATAACCAGTCCTCCGTCATGCGCACCTCCACCCTGGCCACCTGCGCCATGATGAAGAACGCCGGTCTGACCCCCATCTATCAGGCCACCTGCCGCGACCGCAACCGTCTGGCTCTGCAGTCCGACCTGCTGGGCGCCGCCGCTCTGGGCATCGAGAACATCCTGTGCCTGACCGGCGACCACACCAAGATGGGTGACCATCCCGGTGCCAAGCCCGTCTTCGACCTGGATTCCGTCTCCCTGCTGCACGTGGCCTCCACCCTGGAGAAGGGCACTGACCTGGCCGGCAACCCCCTGGTGGGCGAGCCCCCCAAGTTCGCCAAGGGCGCCGTCGTCTCCCCCATCTCCGACTCCGTCGATGCCCAGCTGGCCAAGATGGAGCGCAAGGTCATGGCCGGTGCCGACTACTTCCAGACCCAGGCCGTTTTCGAGTCCGAGAAGTTCATCGAGTTCATGGAGCGCGCCAAGCAGTTCGGCAAGCCCGTGCAGCTGGGTGTCATCATCCCCAAGAACGCCGGTATGTGCAAGTTCATGAACCGCAATGTCGCCGGTGTCCATGTGCCCCAGTACATGATCGACGAGCTGGCCGCCGACAAGGAGCGGGCCAAGGCCGGTATCACCGGTGTCGAGATCGCCGCCAAGATCATCAAGGAGTGCCGTCCCTACTGCCAGGGTCTGCACATCATGGCCCTGGGCTGGGAAGCCAAGGTGCCCGAGCTGATGAAGCTGGCCGGAATCTGATTTCATATGCAGCGAAAGGCACCCGCGCGAGCGGGTGCCTTTTTATGATTATTCTGCTCTGGATTTGCGCACCTGCTCGAAGTAGCTGTGCAGGTAGATGACATTGGCGGCGGAGGAGATCAGGCCCCGCAGGAGGGTCTTCTCGTCGCTCTCGGTGATGCCGATGTCCTCAACGGTGTCCTTCAGACCAAAGAAGAAGGCCAGCATGTTCTCCAGCTCCCGACACATGTAGTCGTAGGCCACCGGCAGGGTATAGGAATTGCGCTGGATGGAGATCAGCAGGTCGATATTCTCCATGCTCATCAGGTTTTTGGCGATGGCCACGAAGAACAGGTAGCTGATCTGCTCGGGGTAATACTGCTTCTTCACCGGCGCGGGGATCAGGCCCTTCTTGACATAGTTGCTGACCATGGAGCCGGTGAGCTCCAGGCAGCCCAGAGGAGCCAGGAAGCCATTGATGTACTTGATCGTCTGTTCCAAATAAAGGCCGACTGTGGGGATCTCGGCATACCGGGGGAGACGAAAGCCCCGGATCGATTCCGCCATCTGGCGTTTCAGTTTCGTTTCCATGGGGATATTTTACATCTGAAATGTTGAAAAGTCAAGATAAGCCAAAAATGCAGAATGCTGAATGCAAAATGCAGAATGTTTTTCCTGTGCTTCATTCTGCATCCTGCATTATGCATTCTGCATTTATCCAGTTACGGCATTCTCCCGCCGAAGAAGGGGAAGAAGTAGTTGTACCAATCCTCGTAGCTGCCGGAGGAGGGCATCTCGCCCTGACCCTGGGGCTGCTGCTGGGCTGCATCGGGATCCTGGGGCCGCACATCGAAGGTGATGTTCAGCTCGATCTCCGCCCCCGCCCGGAAGACGGTGATGGTGGTGGTTTCCCCGGCCTTGAACTTGCGCAGGGCGGTCTGGAGGGTGGAGTTGCCCTCGACGGTGTGCTCGCCCACCTTGATGATGATGTCCTTGGGCTGGATGCCGGCGGTCTCGGCACAGCTGCCCTCCACCACGCTCTGGACATAGGAGCCGGTGGGCAGGGAGTACATGGAAGCGGTGGAGCTGTCCAGATCCATGACGCTGACACCCAAGTACGCCTGGTTGGTCAGGTAGCCGTGGGCGATCAGATCCTCGCTCATGGCCATGACGTCATCGATGGGGATGGCGAAGCCGATGCCCTCGATGGACGCGCCGGAGCCGGTGGAGCCTGAATACTTGGCGGTGGTGATGCCGATGACTTCACCCTTCATGTTGAACAGGGGGCCGCCGGAGTTGCCGGGGTTGATGGCGGCGTCGGTCTGCATCATGTTGATGAGGTTGCCGTCGGTGTTGATGGTGCGATCCTTGGCGGAGATATAGCCCACGGTCAGGGAGGAGGTCAGCTCGCCCAGGGGATTGCCGATGGCGACGACCTGGTCACCCACGATCAGATCCTCGGAAGAGCCGATGGTTACGGGATCGAGCCCGGTGGCGTTGACCTTCAGGATGGACACATCGTTCATGGCGTCGTAGCCCACCAGCGTGGCCTCATACTCGTCACCCATGTAGGTGATGACGGTGAGCTTGCTTGCGCCCTCCACCACGTGGTAGTTGGAGAGGATATAGCCGTCCTCGCTGATGATGAAGCCGGTGCCGGAGGAGGCGGTCTCAGAGACCTGGCCCCAGATGTTGGTGGTGGACTGGTTGGAGATGGCCACGACGGAGTTCACATTCATGGCGTAGACCTGGCTGGGACTCAGACCGTCGTGGCTCGCCATGGGGGAGCCGGAGATGCTGATGCCGGTCTGGGCTTCCTCCAGCTCCTCCAGCTGGTTTTGCAGCTCCATCATCTGACCGGCCACCTGAGCCTCCAGCGCATCCATCTTCTTCTCCCAGCGGCTGTTGACGATCCCTGCGGTGGCGGCGCAGGAGCCGATGACCAGCGCAGCTGCCAGCACAGCGGACAGAACACGTTTGCCGGCCTTGCCAGACTTCTTTTGCTTCTTGGGCACGGTGTACTCCTCGGGCTGGGGGGTATAGCTGCGCTCGTAGACGGGCTCGGGCTCCGGGGTGGGCTCAGGCTCGGGAGCGGGGTCGGGTTCGGAAACGGCTTCGAAAACGGGTGCGGTGAAGACCTCCTCCCGCTGGCCAACGCCTGCACCGTGATAAGCGGTCTCCTCGGCGGGCACCTCCGGCTCTGCCGGGATCCGGGGCTCAGGGATGGGATCGAATTGCAGATTGTCATTGAATTCCATGGTGGTTCCTCCTTGTTTTTCTCTGTAAGCTTTGTGCCTCCATCATATGCTCAATATATGAAGAAAATATGAAGAGCCATCAAACGATGTTTTAACATTCACTGGAATTCTCCTGAAACCGACCCGAAGCGTGATGTAAAGGCCGCCCGCAGGCGGCCTGCAGTGTGTCGAAAAGTCCCTTGCCTCCCCCATTTATGGGGGCACCCCAGGGTGGCCTCTCTTGCCCCTGCGGGGCAATTCACCTTCAGGTGGCCCGGTGGATTCGGGCAAAGCCCGGAGCCACCGGGTCGGAGGGGGGGCTGCCCGTTTTTCTGTGAAAAACGGGCTTTTCCGAATATTTGCGTTGCAAATATTCGGACTCCCCCCGCCCTTCGGGCACCCCCCTCATAAATGCGGGGGCAAGAAAACTACCTTTCTCGACACTGTGAAGGCCGCTTATAGCGGCCATGGGTCTTACTTGCGGCGGAAGGACATACAGTCGGTGCACTGATCCTGGGTGGGGTTTGCCTCGTGGGTGCCCACCATGATCCGCTCCAGGGAGCAGTAGTTGGCGTTCTGGGCGTGGTTGGCGCACTGCTTGACGGTACACTCGATGCACTTGTTGGCGTTCATAATGAATTACCTCCTTGAATTTGGTGCGAAGGTAGTATGCTCATGTGGTTCGGGTTTTATACCCGGAAGTGCTGAGTTCTGAGTGCTGAGTTCAGAGTGTTTTTGTCGATTGCTTTCTGACGCGGGATATGCTATGATATTCAAAGAAAATTGATCCTTTGGAGGAATAATATAATGATTATCGTTTCCCCTTCCATTTTGTCTGCGGATTTTGCGAACCTGAGCAGTGAGCTTCAGGTGGTGAAGGACGCCGGTGCGCCCTGGGCCCATGTGGACGTGATGGACGGCCACTTCGTGCCCAACATCTCCATCGGCGTTCCCGTGGTGGCTTCCCTGCGCAAGGCCACTGACCTGTTCCTGGATGTGCACCTGATGATCGACACCCCCATCAAGTATGTGGATCAGTTCATCACCTCCGGTGCGGACATGGTGGTCATCCATCTGGAGTCCGACACCCCCGAAATGATCCACAAGACACTGGCCCGGATCCACGAAAAGGGCTGCAAGGCGGGCCTGACCATCAAGCCCGGCACCGCCGTGGAAGCGATGGAGCCCTACCTGAAGGAGATCGACATGGCGCTCATCATGACCGTGGAGCCCGGCTTCGGCGGCCAGAGCTTCATGGCGGACATGATGCCCAAGGTCACCTGGCTGCGCGAGCACACCTCCCCCGACTTCCTGATCCAGGTGGACGGCGGCGTGGATGCCAGGACTGCCCCCGTGTGCAAGGCCGCCGGTGCCAACGTGCTGGTCTCCGGCTCCGCCTTCTTCAAGGCAGCCGACAAGGCCGCCTTCGTCAACGAACTGACTGCCTGAAAGGAGAGACGCTGATATGGCCAAATTCTTTTCCCCCAAGGGAGAGCTCCTGTATCCTTACAGCCTGGAGATGCTGGAGAAGACCGTCGCCGCATCCCGGGGTGCCATGAAGCCCGGCTGCAAGTTCAAGTGCACCATGTACAGCAACGAGACCCCCAATATGTGGAGCCTGCCCTGCGTGTTCCGGGCCAGATACGTGTCCCTGGACGAGGGCATCCGCATCAGCTACCGGGTCAGAGCCGGTGCCATCGTGTGGCTGCTGATGCTGCTGCCCATGGCACTGCTGGTGGGCCTGCTGGCCGCAGGGATCCCCGTGGAGTTCACGGGTGTGCTGGGCGCGCTGATCGGCCTGGTGGCCTTTGCCTACAATTTCCAGCGGGGCAAAGCCGTGGAGCGGTTCGAAAAACGGTTCGGTAAATAAAAGATAAGCAGGAACGGCGATGGCCGTTCCTGCTTTTTGTTAATTTGGTCAGCCCAGGATCATGGCCCCCTTGTCAAAGGGAGGCTTTGCTCAGAAATCTGCAAGTCCGCAATTTTAACTTACACATTTCTTTATTTGATTGCCCCGGGATCAGGCGGGGTTTTCCAGCGTCTCCACCACCGTCCAGCCGGCGTTCTCGATGCCGATGGCAGTCAGGGAGTAGAGCTGGCCCTCGGCCATCAGGACAGCCAGAACGATTGCGATCAGACGATTCATGGGGTTCCTCCTATTATATATGGTGATGGAACCATTATAGCCCAGAGCAGAAGGAAAGACAACCGGATATCTGTGGGAAAACGGACTTGCTGTCGGGAATAGGGTGATGGCGGAGGTGGATTTTGATGCATATGGCATGGCTGGCACTGGGCGGGATGCTCTGCTCGCTGCAATTGTCCACGGGCAGCTTCCCCCGGCCCCTGAGCCCGAAGGAGGAACGACACTACCTGGAGCGCGCCGCCCAGGGAGACACCGAAGCAAGAAACATCCTCATCGAACGCAACCTGCGCCTGGTGGCCCACATCATGAAAAAATACTACGCCGCCGAATCCGATCAGGAGGATCTGATCTCCATCGGCACCATCGGCCTTATTAAGGCAGTCAGCTCCTACCGGCTGGACAAAAACATCCGCCTGGCGACCTATGCGTCCCGGTGTATAGAAAATGCGATCCTATCACAAAGGACAAATCGGCCAGCTCCTTTCGGGGCTGGCCGACTGTTTAGGGATGGTTATGCAGCTGGTGCTGGCTTGTCAGTCACTTCTCGGTCTCCAGGAACAGATATGCGGTGGTGGCGCTGCTGCTCAGGGAGATGCTGCTGCCGGAGAAGCGCAGATAGTAAGAGCCGACCTTCACGCGGCTGCTGCTGAAGGAGACACTGCTGGAGCTGGAGGTGCTGATGCCCAGGGTCGGGCTGCTGCCCCACAGGGAGCCCCACCAGCTGGGACTGGAGGCATACAGGTAGCGGGTGGTGCTGCCGCTCTTGTAGGAGAGCTTGCTGCCGGAGTAAGTCCAGAGCAGATCCTCGGTGATCTCAGAGGTGATCTTGCCGTTGGAAACGGTGACCTGGACGGCGGAGAGCTGATTGTTTGCGTGGGACAGGGCATAGTACTTGCTGCCGGAGTAGAGGGTGACCACATGCTGGCCGCCGGTGGTGAAGGCAGTGACCTGGACGTAATCGGGGGCGAGGGACTCGGAATAGCTGTCGCCGCAGCGGGTGCAGGTGTAGACGATGGCGTCCTCGGTCTCCCGGGAGGTGTAGCTGTGGCCCAGCGCGTCGGTGCGGCTGTCGGTATGGCTGAGGCCGCAGATGGTGCAGGTGTGGGTGGAATAGCCCTGGGCGGTGCAGGTGGGCTCCACGCAGACGGTCTCATAGTCATGCTCGCCGGTGACGGTCACGGTCACGGTGCCGATCTGCTGACCGCTGTGGGAAACGGTGGCGGTATAGGTGCCTGCGGTGTAGCCGTCAAAGGCCTTGTCCCAGGTGACCATGGCAGCGGTGAGGGGTGCGGAGGTGCTGACGGAAGCGCCGTCGGTGCTGGTCTGGAGCATCACCTGCTCCAGAACGGCAGCCTCGGTGACCTGAGCGCCGTGGGCCCAGGTCTGGTTCAGGGCGCCGGTCAGACGGACGTAGCTGTCCACAGCCTGGAACAGACGGAGGGAGCGGGCATTGCTGGAGACGGCGAACCGGCTGGCGGCCTCGTTTGCCCAGACATAGCCGTAGTTCAGGTACCACTTCTGGTTGTCGGTGTCATAGAGCTGGTAGGAGCCATTGGAGGAAGAGCCGAAGTGCCAGTAGCCCTTGTTGTCGGTGCCGTAGTACAGGTTGCCGCCCATGTGGTAGACGCCGCTGCGGCCATCCTGGGTCAGCAGATAGCTGCCGCTTTCGGCGTTGTTCTTCATGAAGTAGAACTCATAGGCGGAGGCATCTGCAAGACGGATGGCATTGCCGTCCACGGTGACCTTGGCGGCGCCGATGGAGTTGCCGGAGCGGGTCAGGGCGTAATTCTGGGAATCGCCGACCACCAGATACTTGTGCTCGGCACCCACGTCGATGCCGTCGGTATCCAGAACATAAGTTCCGGACAGGGCGATCCAGCCGATGGACTCGCTGTAGCTGTCGCCGCAGTGGTCACAGGTGTGGATCAGGGCGTCGGGAGTCTCCACGGTGGAGTAGCTGTGGCCCAGGGCGTCGGTCTCGTCGGAAACGTAGCTGTCGCCGCAGGCAGCGCAGGTGTTGGTGGTGAAGCCGCCCTCGGTGCAGGTGGGAGCGGTGACCAGGCTCTCATAGGCGTGGCCCAGAGCAGCGGTCTCGTCGGAAATGTAGCTGTCGCCGCAGGCAGCACAGGTGTTGGTGGTGAAGCCGCCCTCGGTGCAGGTGGGGACGGTGACCACGGACTCCCAGGCATGGCCCAGAGTAGCGGTCTCGTCGGAAATGTAGGTGTCGCCGCAGTTGGCGCAGGTGTTGGCGGTGAAGCCGCCCTCGGTGCAGGTGGGAGCGGTGACCAGGGTCTCATAGGCGTGGCCCTGAGCGGCGGTCTCGTCGGAGACATAGCTGTCGCCGCAGTTGCCGCAGGTGTGGGTGGTAAAGCCGCCCTCGGTGCAGGTGGGAGCCGTCACGACGGAAGCATAGGCGTGACCCAGAGCGGGAAGGGCCTCCTCCACGTGGTGACCGCAGACAGCACAGGTGGAGCTGACGGAACCGGCCGTCTCACAGGTGGCCGCGATGGTGACGGTCTCATAGGCGTGACCGGGAGCGGGGAGAAGCTCGGTGCTGCTGTCGCCGCAGACGGTGCAGCTGCGGGAAACGAAGCCGTCCTCGGTGCAGGTGGGCTCCACGGTGACGGTCTCACAGCTATGGCCCAGAGCCTCCACCCGGGAATCCACGGCGATGCTGCCGCAGAGGGTGCAGGTGTGGGTGGTGAAGCCGTCCTCGGTGCAGGTGGGAGCGGTGACCACGGACTTCCAGGCATGGCCCAGGGCAGCGGTCTCGTTGGAAATGTAGCTGTCGCCGCAGTTGGTGCAGGTATGGGTGGTGAAACCGTCCTCGGTGCAGGTGGGAGCGGTGACCAGTGCCTCATAGGCATGGCCCAGGGCGGCAGTCTCATCGGAGACATAGCTGTCGCCGCAGTTGGCGCAGGTATGGGTGGTGAAACCGTCCTCGGTGCAGGTGGGAGCGGTGACCAGGGTCTCGTAGGCGTGGCCCGGGGCGGTGACCACATCGGTCACATAGCAGTCGCCGCAGGTGCGGCAGGTATGGGTGGTGCAGCCGTCTTCGGTGCAGGTGGGGGCGGTCACGACAGAGTCATAGGCGTGGCCCAGGGCGGGGAGCACCTCCACGGTGGACTCGCCGCAGAGGGTGCAGAAGGTGGTGACGGAACCATCCTCGGTGCAGGTGGGCTCCACGGTCACGGTCTCATAGACATGCTCGGGGCCGGTGTAGACCACGAAATAGTCGGGATTGCTGGCGGCCAGGGTCTCGATGAGGTACATGACCTTGGTCTTGTTGCTGTTGTAATCGGCGCTGGGATCGTCACACCAGAGGCAGCTCATGGAACCTGCCAGACTGTCGGTGCTCATGGTACCTGTACCCGGCACGCTGGTGACAGCGGTGCCGCTGACGCCCTTGGATGCGCTGGTGTAGCCGTAGCCGTCATTCTGGCCATTCCGGCCCAGGACATAGTACCAGGCGTCGTTGGTATTGAGGATCTTGTGGCCCTTGTTCACCAGATAGGAAGCGGGGGCGACGGCATAGGTGCCCCAGCCGGAAGTCCAGTAGGCGATGATGATGTCCGGGTCGAAGGTGCCGGTGGTCTTCTGATTGAAATAGATGCCGTCGTTGAAGGCCACGGGCTTCATACCGGCCTCCTTAATCATCGTGGCCACATCATTGATGTAGGTGACGAAATTGCCATAGGTGCCGCTGCTCTGCAGGGCACCGAAGCCCATGGCGCCGCTGGTGTGGACGTCGTTGGCATACTCGTCGGCGCCCATGTTGAAGTATTCACAGCCGCTGGCGGCGAAATAGTCCACGTACTTCTGCACCAGAGCCTGGGTGAAGCCCACAGCGGAAGCGTTGTCCAGCGCCACGGTGGAGCCGGAGGACTTGGTGGTGGAGCCCCACCAGCCGTTGCTGACCTTGGTGCTGTAGGCGGGGGAAGAGATGCCGACATATTCTGCGGCATCCAGGATGGCGTTCATATGGCCCGGGGTATTGACCAGGGGGATGATGCCGATGTGACGGGCTTCGGCATAGGCGATCAGGCCGTCCATCTCCGCCTGCGTCCATTCACCGGCGTGGGAATGGTTGACGTTGCCCTGCTTGATGCCGGCGCTCACATTGGCGCTGGAATAGGTGGTGCTGCCGACGGTGACGGACATGTCATCGAGCAGCAGGCGCAGACCCTCGTTGCCCACCACGAGCTCCAGGTGGGTGTAGCCGGAGGCGGAAAGGGTGTCGATGATCTCCTCCACCTGGGCAACGGTGAAGTACTTCCGTCCGGCATCCAGGTGGAATACCCGGATGAAGTCCTCGGCATCAGCGGCCTTTGCGGTCACAGGTGTGACGACGAACGTCATTACCATAACCAACGCAAGAACAAGGGACAGGATCCGTTTTGTCTGTTTGTTTGTGTACATAATTCTCTCCTCCATTTTTTCTTGAAACATGAACCGGTTTTGCTTCAGCTGCCCATCCGGTGCAGCCAGATTTCACCCCCAGGTCACAGAATAGGTCAGTTAGCATCGCTAACTGGCAAGGGAAAAATAAAACAGTTAGCGCCGCTAACCGTGTTAGATTATACCATTGGTTTTGGAAAAGTCAACCAGAAATCCGGAAAATAAAAGCTAAAAAGAAAATGAAAAATTTGTAAATTATTACTGAGAAGGGGTGCGCTTTGCCCAAACTCCACCTGCAGTTCTTGACATTGGGCCCGGGGTTGGATATCATTGATAACAATCCTATTTTATTCTGCGGAGGTGCATCATGCCGGAACGAAAAACGAATCTGCACCAGGAGCTGATCCTGGCGGGCATCGAGGAGATCAACACCTACGGCGCAAGCGAGTTTTCCCTGCGCAGGGTCGCCCAGTCCTGCGGCGTTTCCACAGCAGCGCCCTACAAGCACTTCAAGGACAAGAACGAGCTGATCGCGGCCATCATCGACTATGTCAATGAAAAGTGGGCTCTGCGTCAGGAGGAGATCCTGTCCGGCTGCCGGGAGGTGCTGCGGGAGCAGATCATCGAGATCTGTCTGGGTTACATCAGCTTCCTTATGGACAATCCCAGCTACCGCTCCGTCCTCATGCTCAAGAGCGAGGAATTCGACAATCTCTACCACAAAAAGCGTACCCAGTTCGGCAGCACGGCCCAGACCCTCCAGCACCACCTCTTCGAGGCCTCCGGCTTCACGGAGGACATCTGGAACCGGAAGCTGCTGGTCTGCCGGTCGCTGATCTTCGGCTCCGTTTTTCTCATGGACGCCGGGGAATTCGAATACAGCCAGACCACACTGGAGCACATCCGCTATGCCCTGAACCGGGAATTTGAGATCCTGTAACAATGCCCCCGGGCCTGCTGCAAAAGCTTGCAGCAGGCCCGGTTTTTGCTGTCAGGGATCGGCCCTGCGGACGGTATCGATGACCGCCTCCAGCAGCGTCAGCTTCCGCTGCTGCGGGCATTGCAGCGCCTTCAGCCGATGGTTGACGGCGTCTGCATGGACGAGGGCCACCCGGCGGCAGAGCTCCTCCCGGCCCTCCTCCGTTTCGGGCCCATACACGATCAGGTTGACCGGTGTTCTCATGGCATCGACCTCCCTGTCCAGATGATACGGGGAAAGACCGCCGGTATTCCGGTGCGGTGCAGCGCCATAGGATATCCTATGGCGCAGGGGAGGGGTTCGTATGCGAAAACAGGAGGGGCAGATTGCCATTTATTCGAGAAAGTCGAAGTTCACCGGCAAGGGGGAGAGCATCGGTAATCAGGTGGAGCTGTGCCGGGAGCATGTGCGGAATTTGTATGGGGACGGGGCGGCCCGGGGCTGTGTGGTCTTTGAGGACGAGGGCTTCTCCGGCGGTGATCTGAAGCGGCCCGCCTTTCAGGGGATGATGGAGGGGGTGCGAAAGCATAAATTCCGGGCTATCGTGGTCTACCGGCTGGATCGGATCAGCCGCAACATCAGCGATTTCACCGGGCTCATCGACGAGCTGACCAGGCTGGATGTGTCCTTCGTGTCCATCCGGGAGCAGTTCGACACCTCCACCCCCATGGGGCGGGCCATGATGTACATTATCTCCGTGTTCTCCCAGCTGGAGCGGGAGACCATTGCCGAGCGCATCCGGGACAATATGCACGAGCTGGCCAAGACCGGCCGCTGGCTGGGGGGCAACACCCCCACCGGCTACGAATCCCAGAGCATCACCAGCGTGACCCTGGAGGGCAAAGCACGGAAGGTCTGCCACCTGAAGCTGATCCCGGAGGAGGGGGAGATCATCAAAACGATCTTCGACCTGTATACCCAAACTGACTCTCTGACGGCGGTGGAGGCGGAGCTGCTGCGCCGCAGGGCCAAGACCAAGCGGGGCAACGACTTCACCCGCTTCGCCATCAAGAACATCCTGCAGAATCCCGTCTACATGATCGCGGACGAGGATGCCCGGGATTACCTGACGGCGCATGAGGTGTATCTTTTCTCCGAAGCGGAGGACTTCGACGGCATCCGGGGCATGATGGCCTACAACCGCACCGACCAGGAAAAGGGCAAGGCGGCGGTGCTCCTGCCCATGAATGAGTGGATCGTGGCGGTGGGCAGGCACCCCGGCCTGATCCCCGGACGGCAGTGGGCGGCGGTGCAGAACTCCCTGGAGCGGAACAAATCCAAGTCCTACCGCAAGCCCCGGAACAACGAGGCTTTGCTGACGGGCTTGCTCTTCTGTTCCTGCGGCGAGCGGATGTACCCCAGACTCTCCGGGCGGGTCACGGTATCCGGGGAGCCGGTCTATGCCTATGTGTGCAGCCTGAAGGAGCGCAGCCACAAGGAACGCTGCGGCCGCCGCAACTTGGGCGGAAACGCCCTGGATCTTGCCATTATCCGGCACATCAAGAGCCTGCCGGAGCAAAAAAGCGTGTTCCTGTCCCAGCTGGAGCGCAGCCGGAACTTCTGCACCGGCAGCCGGGAGCAGTATGAAAGCCAGCTGACCCGGCTTCGGACGGAATATGCAGAGAATGAAAAAAGAATAGAGGGGCTGATCGATTCCATGGGCGTTCTGGAAGGCTCTCCCGCCAAGGCCCGCGTGGTGGCCCGGATGGAGCAGCTTTCCGACGCCAACCGCCAGATCGAAAACCGCATCCGGGAGCTGGAGTGTCTGACCTCGGAGCAGACCATGACGGACAGCGAGTTCGATGCGCTGTGCCGGATGCTGACCACGTTCTGCACGAGCGTGGATGGAATGACCGTAGAGGAGAAGCGGGCGGCCATCCGCACGGTGGTGCGCAAGGTCATCTGGGACGGGGAGAACGCCCACGTGATGCTCTTCGGCGGCCCGGAGCAAGACCCATTGGTGTGAGGATCGCAAATGAGATCCTCATGTACTTCCGCAGCCGCCGCAAGAGCAGCCAGGATGTGTCCCTCTCGGAGCTGATCGAGACTGGTACCGATGGAGCGGCCCTGTCGCTGCAGGATGTGGTGGCGGGGGAGGAGGATCTGCTGGAGGAGCTGTGCGACCGGGAAAATGCCCGGAAGCTCCGGGCGGCGGTGGATGCGTGCCTGACGGAGCAGGAGCGGCAGGTGGTCTGCCTGCGCTACGGCCTCTTCGGCTGTACCCCGGGGCGCCAGCGGGAGGTGGCAGAAAAACTGGGGATCAGCCGCAGCTATGTATCGCGCATCGAGAAGCGGGCGCTGGAGCGGCTCCGGGCGGAGCTGGAAGGGGAACGGTGAACAATGCTAACAAAAAATTGCAAAAAGCTACAAAATTCAGTTGTTTTATACAAAAAATCAAGAAAAAAACGAAGATGTTTACCGGTATTCTTCATTGACTTTGAAAGTTGCGATGATATAATATAATTGTAAAAGTATAAGTGGGATTGTCGCCATTTGGAGACAGTCCCGGAAACGTGAGGACGATCCTATGAGAATTAGCGACCAATACATGCTGCGCCAGGTGGCTGACGAATACCTGGTCATCCCCGTGGGGGAGGCGGCGTTGAAGGTGAGAGGACTCATCGGTCTGAGCGAGAGCGGCAGTCTGCTCTACTGCAGGCTCCAGGAGGGCTGCACCGAAGCCGAGCTGGTCAGCGCACTGCTGCGCGAGTACGACATCGACGCCGACACCGCCCGGGCGGATACCCGGGAATTTCTGGAGCAGATGCGCCGGATGGGGATCCTGATCGAGGACTGACCATGGACAGGAGGAAGGCCCTTCCGACCGACAGCATTAGTTAAAACATGAGAGGAGTATCATGAAAGATGAAGAAATATGTAAAGCCTGAGCTTTTCTTTGAAAGCTACGAACTGTCCCAGAGCATCGCAGCCTGCGGCTGGGATCTGAACTATGCCGACCCCAATTCCTGCACGGCGACGGGCGATATCAACCACGGTATCCCCGGCATCCTGATCTTTACAGAGCTGGCCAAGTGTGACAACGTTCCCGAGGGCTACTGCTACGAGAACAGCTCCGACACCACCGGCACCGTGACGATCTTCCGTTCCTGATGGATCGCCGAGATTGGTGCCTGTCCATCGCCGGGATCCCCATCCGGCTGGAGCTGGAGCGGCCCGTTCCCATGACCGATGCCTTCCGTCCCTTCCTGACGGAGCAGACGCCCCGGTATACCGGCCGGTTCCGGCAGGTGGAGGAGCTTCCCGCCTTTGACGGACGGGTGCTCCACACGGGCAACTGCTACCGGATCCACCCCTCGGGCCTGCGGAGCTTTTTCGATGCGCCCAGGGACATGACGCCCTACGCCCTGGCCCGGACGGATCACGAAGCGGGGACGATCCATGTGGACTATCTGGAAAAGGGCGGGCACTGCGTCAGCCAGATGGACAACAGCTTTTTTCACCTGGGCTTCGAGGGGCTGCTGATCCGTCAGGATCGGGTCTGCTTCCACGCCGCCTGCATCCGCACAGACCGTGGCGGGATCCTCTTTTCCGGCCCCTCGGGCATCGGAAAATCCACCCAGGCCCGGCTCTGGTGCGAGCACCGGGGCGCGGTGCTCATCAACGGTGACCGGCCCATCCTCCAGCGGACGGAGGCGGGCTTCCTGGCCTGGGGCTCGCCCTACGCGGGTTCTTCCCGGTGCCATGTCAACGAGTCCGTGCCTGTCAGCGCCCTGGTCTTCCTGGCACAGGAGCCATCCAACCGGATCCGGCGGCTGAAGCCTGGCGAGACCTTCCGCAGGATCTACGCAGGGCTTACCATGTATTCCTGGGATCCGGAGTTCGTGAACCGGGCCTGCGATCTGGCGATCGCGCTGGCGGGAAGTGTGCCCTGCTATGAATTTTGCTGTGTGCCCGATGGGACGGCGGTGGACTTCCTGGAGCGGCATCTGGAGGAGGATACCCCGTGACCGACATCCGAACCGCAGCGCTGACCGACCGCCTGTACAGCAAGGCCGCAGCCGGAAGCGTGCCCGTCAGCGGTACCTTTGAGCTCAGCCCCCTGTGCAATTTCGCCTGCCGGATGTGCTACATCCGCAAGACCCCTGCCGAGGTCAAAGCCCATGACCGTCCCATGCTGGGCCTTGCCGACTGGCTGCGCATCGCCCGGGAGGCCAGGGAGCAGGGCCTTGTGTTCCTGCTGCTGACCGGAGGCGAGCCCTTCCTGTGGCCGGAGCTCTGGGAGCTGTACGATGCTCTTGTGGATATGGGCATGCTGGTGGCCATCAACACCAACGGCAGCCTCATCGACGACGCTGCCGTGGAAAAACTGAAGCGCCGACCGCCCCGGCGGGTGAACATCACCCTCTACGGCGGCAGAGACGAGACCTACGAACGCCTCTGCGGCGTGAAGGGCGTCTTTGCCCGGGTCGACCGGGCTATCCGCAGCCTGAAGGCGGCGGGCATCCCCGTGAAGCTCAACTGCTCCCTGACGCCCCACAACGAGGCGGATCTGGAGACCATCGTGGCCTATGCCAAAGCCCTGGAGCTCCCTCTGGATGTGGCCACCTACATGTTCCCGCCCATCCGCCGGGATCCTGACGCCGTCGGCGTCAACGACCGGTTCACCCCCATCGAGACGGCCCGCAACCGCCTGAAGAACATCGCCCTGCAGCAGGGCGACGCCGCCTGCCGTTCCTTCCTGGAGCGGGTGAAGCTGGGCTGCGCCGAGCCGCCGGGACTGGAGGAGGGCTGCTACGACCCTGTCGACGGCAGGGTTCGCTGCCGGGCGGGCAGAGCGTCCTTCTGGATCACCTGGGACGGCCTGATGACCGCCTGCGGCCTGATGCCCGAGCCCAAAGTCGACCTGACGGATCGCAGCTTCGCCGAATGCTGGCAGGAGCTGACTGCCGCTGCCGGAGCCCTGCGGCTCAGCGGCGTCTGCAGCCGGTGCGAGCATCAGACCATCTGCCATCCCTGCGCGGCCATGGCTGCCGCAGAGACCGGCTCGTCCCAGGGCGTACCGAAATATCTGTGCCATGTGGCGAAGGAGCTGCGCCGTATGGCTGACGAGATCTGAGACAATTGCCGCCGGGCAATTTACATAGATCCCAATTCCTTACTTTGTAAAAATTACCAAGGAGGTAACGAATATGAACAAGCTGAAGAAGTTTGTTGCGCTGGCTCTGGTGCTGTGCATGATCCTGACCGTCATGCCCGTCTATGCAAGCGCAGCCTCGGAGGACTTCCTGCGGGTGTACCATGTGGACTGCGGCCGCAAGTTCTTCGACACCGCCGATGTCGAGGAGCTCATCGATCTGCTCTCCGACAGCGGCTACACCCATCTGGAGCTGGCTCTGGGCAACAACGGCCTGCGGCTGATCCTGGATGACATGTCCGTCCTGACCTATGACAGTGACGACGTTGCTGCAGGCATCCGGGCCGGCAACGTCGCCTATGCCCACGCAGGCGAGTGGTCTCAGGCCGAGATGGACGCCATCATCGAATACGCCAACGAGCGCAGCATCGAGATCATCCCCCTCATCAACACCCCCGGCCACATGAACACCATCCTGGATGCCATGGAGTCCGTGGGCATCAGCGGCTCCTACAATGGTTCCGCCACCACCGTGGATGTGACCAACACCGGGGCCGTGGAATTCACCAAGGCTTTGGTCGCCAAGTATGCGGCATACTTTGCCTCCAGAGGCTGCACCTACTTCAACATGGGCGCTGACGAGTATGCCAATGACATCTACACCGACGGCGCCATGGGCTTCGGCCATTTGCAGAGCAAGGGCCTGTACGGCAAGTTCGCCGACTATGTCAACGATGTCGCCGCCATCATCAAGGACGCGGGCATGACCCCCATCGCCTTCAACGACGGCCTGTACTTCGCGGGCGACGACACCGCCTTTGACACCGACATCGTGGCCGCCTACTGGACTTCCGGCTGGGGCAGCTACAGCGTGGCCTCCGCCGCCGCCCTGGCGGGCAAGGGCCACAAGATCCTGAACACCAACGACGGCTGGTATTATGTCCTGGGCCGCGCCTCCGGCACCTATGGTTACAGCGGCGCATCCAGAGCAGTCGTCAGCACCCCCGTCACCGACGTTCCCGGCAGCGATGATCCTGCCGTCATCGGCGCCATGGCCTGCCTGTGGTGCGATACGCCCAGCGTCAGCTACGCTTCCTATGAGGAGAACGTCAGTACCCTGATCGAGACCCTGGCCGACAGCAACCCCGGCTATTTTGTGGCTGCTTCCTCCAAGGATGAGCCCATCGCCACCGAGCCCGCTGAGACCGATCCCCCTGCGGACGACAAGGCCCCCGCTGACGAGGTCATCGAGGAGCGTTCCATCACAGTGCTCATGGGCCAGACCGTCACCGACGTCATCGAGGGCGCCGACTGCTCCGGTACTTACAGCAACGAGTATGTCTCCGTCAGCGCAGAATACGAGTATGTCGAGGCCGGTACGGAGACGATCCTGGGTGACCAGATCAGTGTTTCCAACAGCTATGGCTGGTCTGATACCGGCGTCATCAAGTCCGGCGACCATTATCTGGTGCTGGATGGCTCCGGGCTGTCCGCGACCACCGATGTGAGCAAGGCCACAGAATTCACGGTCACCCGTTCCGGCAGCAACCAGTACACGATCAAGAGCGGAAGCTATTTCCTGAGTTACAGCAACAGCACGGTCAGTGCTTCCACGAGCTCTTACAGCTGGTCTTACAGCAGCAGCTACGGCTTCTACCGCAGCAGCTACAACAGCAGATCCTATCTGACTTATTCCAACGGCTCCTGGATCACCTCCGGCAGCGCCAACAGCAGCAACAGAACCCATCTGTACGAGGTGGATACCGTGACCACCGGGGCCGTTGACGAGACCACCGTCACCTTCACCGGCTTGAAGGTGGGCACCACCATCGTCACCGTGGGTAATGTCCGCTATACCGTCACCGTGAAGCCCGAGGATCTGACCGGCGTTTCCGGCCTGCAGATGGAATTCTGGGTCACCAACCGGCCTGTGACGCCCAGTGATTTCGACTATTCCACCACCACGCAGAATAATGAGCTCCGGCGTGTTTATGCCACCATTTCCGCAGCAGACGCCTACGGCGAGAAGGGTGTGGCGCTGAGCAAGCTGGCTCCCGCTGCCGGTATGGTCGGCACCGACAACGGCGATCAGCCCGCCGTGTTCTGGATGGGCCGTCTGCTGCACTACAACAGCAGCGAGACGACCAATGGCTGGGACTACGGCCACCAGAACAGAGGCGGCGGCAACGACAAGACCAAGGTCGGTGACGCAGTCCAGTCTGTCCGCTACTATGGCGGCAAGTGGTCTGTGTACACAGGCACCGAGTGGGTCGATGTGGATACCGGAAGCAACACCCGCACGGCCAACCAAATGAACGACCAGCTGGTCGTTTACTACCGCCAGGAGACCACCGTCACCAAGGAGGTCACGACCTACGTGGTGGACTGGGGCCCTGACTATGATGACTACGGCGGCAACAATGCGTATGTCCTGCTGGATTTCGCGGTGATGTATCCCTCCGCAAATGAGCGTGTGCCCAATTCTTTCCCCAACACCACCGAGGGCTCCAAGACGATCGCCTTCCACTGCGTGTCCGGCGACCCCACGGTCACGGCCGACGGCACCACCCGCTATCGTACCCTGGGCGAGATCCTGGGTGTCGGCACTGTGACCCACGAGATCTACATGATTACGCTGACCCCCACCAGCGACAACAAGAACACAAAGCTCTCCAGCTCCACTGCCAGCGGCAACCGCAGCTACACCTACAGCGGCACGGAGAAGGCCGTCTGGGTCGATGACGAGATGAACCTGGGCAAGTTTGCCCCCGAAAGCCTGCGCCATGAGGATTTCCATGTGGGCGGCGATCCCATCGTCCCCCGGCTGAAGATCTACAATCAGCAGGGTATGCTGGTCACCTACTACCTGCGGACCAAGGCCTCTGAGACCGCGCTGACCGTCCACTATATGGACAGGAACGCCGGTGATACCCAGTTCCATGAATATGGCATCGCTGTGGAGGAGGGCACCCTGTTCAGCAAGGATATGGCCCTGGACGATCCCTGGAAGGGCCCCCTGGTGAACGGCGAGGTCAAGAACTACTATGGCAACAAGGAAACGGTCAGCGCTGATCTGACCAAGCTGACCGGTATCGGCGCACAGTACCTCTACAGCGAGTACACCTGCGTTGAGGTGCGGGTCAGCGAGGATCAGAAGCACGTCTACCTGTACTACGAGTTCAAGCCGGAGGCGAATTTCGTTGTGGACTTCGGTCTGCCTGTTCAGATCGATGCGAAGACGGATCTGCATGACAGTCTGAAGGATGCCGAGATCACGGCTGTGGAGTGCACCAGCGTGTATTCCCGCTATGGCCGGATCGATGTGGACGGTACCAGCATCACCTATACGCCCATGAGAACCATCCAGGGCGTGGATTCCTTTGTCATCGTTGTCGACACGAAGGATCCCACCGGGATCCTGGATGCGACCAAAACGAAGGTCGCCTTCCGCGTCTATATCTATCCCGCGACCACCGTCTACTACGACGAGACCTTCGCCACCCTGAACGGCAGCTGGACTGTTTCCGGCTCCGTCGACAGCGCACAGGAGGTGCAGAAGGCCGGTGAGACTGGCCTGAACTACGGCTTCACCGGAGCCTATGACGGTGCCATGCGCACCGACGCCGTGTCCATCCAGACCGGCGATACCGCAGTGTTCACCTTCACCGGCACCGGTGTTGAGATCTACGCCAACTCCACCACCGACTCCGGCGTCGTGACCGCCGTGATCTACGGCAAAAATACCGCAGGCAAGGAGGTCATTGAGAAGGTCTATCTGGTGGATACCGTTGCCAAGGACGGCATCGATCCCTCCACCACCGGCGGCCAGGCGCAGAACTCCTATGGCCTGCCCATCATCTCCGTGGCCGGTCTGAGCCACGGCACCCACCGGGTGGAGCTGTTCCACAGCGGTGCGGGCGAGAAGAATGTCATTCTGGATGGCTTCCGCGTCACCGATACCCTGGGCGATCTGGACAATGACGCCTTTGCCGCCAGCGAGCGGGATCCCGCCTTCGTCGAGCTGCGCAACGCTGTCCTGACCGCGCTGAATATCGAGATCAGTGATGTCGAGCCCGATGACATGGTCGGTGTCGTGTCCGGACAGGTCTTTGAGGCACTGGAGGACGACCTGAACGGTGCGCTGGTGCTCAGCGGCAATACCGGCTATGATGTGGCCGACCTGCTGAAGAACGGCCCCAAGAACGAGCTGTTCCTGCGCAAGGGCGAGTCCGTCAGCTTCGACCTGGGCAGCCGCAGGGCCCAGATCGGCCTGAAGGCCCTGAACGACGCCGTCACCTACACCGTCAACGGCAAGGCCGGTCAGATCGATACCTCCGTGGATATGTTCTACGGCAGCGTCACCGGCATGGTCACCATCGTCAATACCGGCGACGGCATCCTCTCCGTTACCAAGCTGAAGGCCTTTGGCGCGGACTCCGCCGACGAGGCCCTGGAGCCCATCAGCGAGAAGCTGGTCACCCATGCCCTGCAGATGATGGGCATCATCGAGAAGCCCGAGCCCGTCAATCCCTTCGTGGATGTGGCCGAGGGCAGCTGGTACTATGACAGCGTCCTGTGGGCTGTGGAGAACGGCATCACCACCGGCGCCGACGCCACCCACTTCCTGCCCGACGCCATCTGCCAGCGCGCTTCCGTGGTCACCTTCCTGTGGCGGGCCGCAGGCAGCCCCGAGCCCGAGTCCACCGTCAATCCCTTCGTGGACGTGACCGAGGACGCCTTCTTCTACAAGGCCGTCCTGTGGGCCGTGGAGAAGGGAATCACCAACGGCGTGGACGCCACCCACTTCGCTCCCTTCAACTCCTGCAGCCGTGCCCAGGTCGTCACCTTCCTGTGGCGCGCCAAGGGCAGCCCCGCTGCCTCCGCTGGCAACCCCTTCAGCGACGTGGCTGAGGGCCAGTGGTACACCAACGCCGTCCTGTGGGCCGTGAAGAACGGCATCACCAACGGCATGAGCAGCACCCTCTTCGGCGTGGAAAGCATCTGCAACCGCGCCCAGATCGTCACCTTCCTGTACCGCGCCAGCACCAAGTAAAGGCTCAACAATGAAATGACCGCCCCTGCTCCGGCAGGGGCGGTTTTCTGCGCATTTCTTGCGGTTTCCTGCGGAAATGTTGACAGGAACGGGGAACCGCAGTAGAATAATCGGGATTTTTTACCGGGAGGGATAAATGTGACTGACATCATCAAGGAATTCAATATGATCTCGCTGCTGGTGATCCTGCTGGGCGTCTACGCCGCCTATACCGATGGCTTCCTCCATGCCCTCCGTGGTTCCCTGCTCAGCGACGATTCCGTGGTGGTCATGGCCATCGCCATCGTCCTGCTGCTGATCCTGCGCTATTACCACTACTCCTACCTCAAGTACAAGTACAGCTACGAGGATCAGCTGGCCCAGGAGCTGGAGGAGGAAGCGGTTCCTGTCAATTCTTAAGTTATTTCAATTTTCACGGAATATTCATACTTTTTCCGAAAAAATGTGTATAATGAAGAACCGTTGACTATAATCACTAAATCTGAATGTAAGGAGTTGGACGTATTGCACATACAAACCTCCGCCCAGCATACCCGGAAGACCCTCATCCGGGGCGCGCTGACGGCCATTTGCCTGCTGGCAGGCAATCTGGTGTTTTTCCTGACCATCTGGATGGCCAGCAAATATGACAAGGTCACCCTCGACCAGTTCATCTATCAGCTCAAGTCCTCTGCCGCCGGAGCCAACCGCTCCCTGCGCAACAGCGCGGTGGTTCGTGTGGGCGTCTACGGCGTGGCCGCCACCGTGCTGGAGCTGACCCTCTACTGGCTGTGCTCCGGCAACGTGCTGAAGAGCATCAAAAACAGCCGCATTTACCGCAAATTCCACGATACCCGCTTCAGCCGCTTCATCGTCCGCCGGGCTGTGGCCCTGGTGCTGGCGGTGCTGCTGTTCTCCTGCAGCCTGTTCACCGTGAAGCTGAACCTGATCGAGTTCGTCAGCGCGGCCACCACCGAGTCCTCCTTTATCGCCGATCACTATGTCGACCCCAATTACGCGGATCTGACCTTCCCTGAGCAGAAGCGGAACCTCATTTACATCTTCCTGGAGAGCATGGAGACCACCTTCGGCGAGACCGAGGCCGGCGGCCCCATCTACGACAACTTCATCCCCGAGCTGACGAAGCTTGCGGAGGAAAATGTGAACTTCTCCAATGACGATGGCTTCGGCGGCGCCCTGAGCTTCTCCGGCACCACCTGGACGGCCGCCGCCATGGTCACCCAGACCTCCGGCCTGAATGTCCAGGTTCCCCTGGAGGCCAATTACTTCGGCGGCAAGGACGGCTATATGCCCGGCGTGGTCTCCATCGGCGAGATCCTGGAGCGCGAGGGCTACAACCAGACCCTGCTTGTCGGCTCCGACGCGGAGTTCGGCGGCCGGGATGCCTACTTCACCGAGCACGGCAATTACAACATCGTCGATCTGAACACCCTGAAGGAGCGGGGCTGGCTGAGAGAGGACTACCGCAAGTGGTGGGGCTTTGAGGACGCCAAGCTCTTCAACGTGGCCAAGCTGGAGCTGGCCGCTCTGGCAGCCGAGGGAGAGCCCTTCAATTTCACCATGCTCACCTGCGACACCCATTTCCCCAACGGCTACAAGTGCTACGACTGCGAGAAGGAGTACCCCGAGCGGTATCCCCGGGTCATGCGCTGCTCCGCCCGGAAGGTCTATGACTTCATCGAGTGGTGCAAGCAGCAGAGCTGGTATGAGAATACCACCATCGTCCTGTGCGGTGACCACCTGACCATGGATCCCAACTTCATGGAGGGCGTGGACGAGAATTACGTCCGCACGGTCTACAACTGCATCATCAACCCTGCGGTGGAGCCCGTGAACGAGAAGAACCGGGAGTTCGGCACCTTCGACATGTTCCCCACCACCCTGGCCGCCATGGGCGTTCAGATCGAGGGCGACCGTCTGGGCCTGGGCACCAACCTGTTCTCCGCCAAGCCCACCCTCTGCGAGCTCTACGGCTTCGAGACCCTGGACTGGGAGCTGCAGAAGCGCTCCGAGTTTTATAATGAACGGTTCCTCGGCTTGGAGAGAGAATAATTCCTGCTTGATAACCAAAACGGCCCAGGTCACAGAACAAATCGTGGCCTGGGTCGTTATTATGCTGTCAAAAATGGGTATTCAATTGAAGTATTCTGCAAATACATCCCAGATTTCGCCGTTGCGCTCATAAGAGGCTTCTCTGATGGTCGAACCCTGATCTGTTTTGCCCTTTATCTGATCACGGTCAAATTTTTCTTTCAAATCCTGGAATTCGCCCTTTCGCCAGGTCATGGTTGCCACATCGATATAGTAGGCATCAAAAACTTGGTGAGGTGCTGTGTAGTAGAGTACGATCTCCATACCATCTGGGGTAGCGGCAGCGTAGGTTCCTGTCTCTCCCTGAACAGAGCCTGTTGTGCCGTATGCCTTCACATGGTCAATGGTGAAGATCATCTTCCTTTCGACGAGGTCATAGGCAAACAGTCCATACCGCGTGTAGAAGATAACCTGATCTTCATCCTCATAAATGATGGGGGCTCCGATTCCTCCAAAGGCATCGCCATCAAGCCTATCAACGGACAACTGTTTCAGGGAATCGGGGGCGATTACCTCCGGCTCAGTGGGGAGAATGCTTTCTGCGGGCGGGGCTGGGGTGCAGGCGCATACTCCCACCAACAAAAATAGAACGGTAATGAATGAAATACATTTTTTCATAGCAGACCCCTTCTTTTGGATGAAATAGGCTAACCAATTTGTTGGGTTACACAATTCGGATCATATATGTGTATGTGGGAAGATTGGTGCCCATAACCACAACTTTCCACTCACCTACCGTGTCAAAGAAAACCGAGCCAGAAACCTCGTCACTGCGAATACTTGTGAATGTGTAGGAAATGGTGCTTTGGCCGGGCTTGTATACATGCATTACCATATTTGTAACGGGTTCGTTTGCGAAGCCATACAGGGTTCTCGAGAAACCGGAGGTTCCCTTCACCATTGCATTTTCGAGCCTTGCATATACATAATTCTCGGTTGCCCCATTTGCATCATAAATGTAGCGAGGAACCATAACATATATCGAATAGGCTTCATCGGTATTACTACTGGGATGTCGAGTGGAGAGTTTGATGTTCTTTCTGCAACTGTTATAACCAGTGAAGTATATTTTATCTCTGGTTGTTCCTGTAGCATTGTTTACCAAAACAGCATGAGACATTTCCCCTCCTGAACCATTCACATGGAGTGCAGCACCTATCAAGTCGTCTTGTGTGAGTCCAGATGAGCCAACCATATTACTTGTGGCGTGATCTACGGTATGGGTATCACAGATAATTCCCGATTCGCCCGCACTCAGTTTTTTTCGTACCCCATCGAGATAGCCTCGGAAGCTGGAACAGGAAATCCAACTGTATTTTGAGTCATCGCTTAGATTCCAAGTTGTTGCTGTAGACCACCACTGGTAATAACCTGTAGTGTCCATACCTTTGCAGCTATTAATGTCTGTCGGACTATTACTCCCGCCAAACCCTGCCCAAATACACTGAGACACAAAAATCTGACAACTAGCATTATCCCAATTGAAACGCTCGTTTCTGTACGAAGGAATACTGTTTCCGTTATCCGCAGATGTGGAGTAAGTCAAAGCATACATTGCTGCATTCTGTGCATTGTATTCCCGTTGATAGGTTGTTGCGGAATTGGTTGAGAGATCAGTCCCAACATCAGCATCATCGATTGACATAATGTTGATATCATTGATATTTTGACTGTATGCTTCGTCAATACCCCGAATCTCTGACTCCAAGTCGAAGCCGATTTCACGGTAAGTCTCATAGAACGGATCGTCCGACTCAACTGCCATAACCAGCCACGCACCATCATGCTTAAGCAATGAAACAAGGTAATGTGTCAATACCATGGAAGGCTCGTCGCAATCGCTATATTGAAAATCAAGCCTTTCGTAAAGATTTACCGATGCTAGGTTACCATTAACGGTACAATCTACGACATCATAGGTCGGAGTAAAATAGCTGTAAGCAATACCCTCCAATTCGTTGATATGCGCATGGTAATCTACATTCTTGCGGTGGAGAGACAGGTTATCAAGCATAGATTCCATGGATGCAGAGGTAAGCTTTGTGTTGCTGTATGGCACAGCCTTAAGAGTTGTTCGAAATTCAGAATAATCAGAGATTTCCTGGGTCAGAATTACTTTTTCATCATCAGGAATCGATTCCACGCTCATTCGCTCGAAATTGCTTTCCTCGTAAAAATAGCTGGCATAAGTGGATTCTTCGAGATAGGCAGTCGCAACTGCAACGGCACTGCTTGTTTCATAATCAATCAATGAATCATCCATTTCGATGGCGGTGAAGCCGCAGGAAAACATACAAAATATGACGGCTAATACAATGCATAATCGTTTCTTTAACATGGCGATTCCCTCCTTGTTGAGATAACTAAACCATCACATCTCCTGAGAAAGACTGAACCATTGGCCTCCCCTCCTTTCTTTGTTTTGAACGAAATGACGAAAAATGCAACAGTGCGCGGGTGCCTTTTGTTATATTTTACCACATCGATCATACGGAGTCAAGATAAGAAGTGCTAAAAAGCACGCCCCACCATGCGGTGGGGCGTGCTGCGTTATGGAGAAAGATTACTTCTGAACCAGATGGACAGCGAAGCCGCTGAACTCTTCCTTCAGGTAGATGGCCTTGATGACGTCGGGGTTCTTCTTGTCGCGGGCGACGTACTCGTCGTAGTTGAACTCCACGCCCAGGTTCTCCAGCTGGTAGATGGCGCGCTCGACGGAGTTGGTGCCGATGGCGATGTGGCCCAGCTTGCCCAGCTTGGGATAGTGGTTGCACTCCACGCCGATGCCGGAGAAGTCAGAGCTGTTGCCGGGCTTGTAGGGGAAGCCGAACAGGGTGGAGAAGCGCTGGGCGGTCTTGGCGGCCTCCTCGCGGGTCTCGCAGTTCATGCCAACATGACGGACTTCGAAGCCCAGCATGGTGTTGACGGCCTCGCGGCACAGACGGGTGATCTCGTCCCACTGCTCGGTCTTGATGAGGTCGGTGCCGTCCTTGCCCTTGAACATCCAGGTGCCGCCGACGGCGGTGATCTGGTTGAAGCCCAGGTATTCGTTGACGTTCTTGGCGGAGATGCCGCCGGTGCACATCCACTTCAGGTTCTTGTGGGGGCCTGCGCAGTTCTTCAGGAAGCCGACGCCGCCGTTGGCCTCAGCGGGGAAGAACTTCAGGACGTCCAGACCCATGCGGATGGCCTGCTCCATCTCGCCCAGAGTGGAGGTGCCGGGGATCATCAGACCGCCCTTGTTGATGACGTACTGGGTCAGCTCGGGGATGAAGCCGGGGGAGACCAGGAAGGTGCAGCCAGCGGCCAGAGCGCGGTCAGCCTGCTCGTCGGTGATGACGGTGCCGGCGCCCAGCAGCATCTCGGGAACCTCGGCGGCGATGGCCTTGATGGCATCCTCAGCGGCGGCGGTGCGGAAGGTGACCTCGGCGGCGGGCAGACCGCCGGCGACCAGGGCGCGGGCCAGGGGCACGGCCTTGGCGGCGTCATCGATGGCGATGACGGGGATGATACCGATCTGGGAGACTCTCTTCAGAATCTCTTTCTGTGCTTCAGTGTACATTGGAAACTCCTCCTCCGAATTTTTGGATAACACTTATATTATAGTGCAATCATCGGAGAATGCAAGGGTTTCAGCGAAAAAGGTCAGTTTCGCTAAAGGGAACCGGGGAGGAGTTGTGGAAAATGCCGTAGGAATGGATATATCAGGAAGGGATGCAGTAGGGATCGGCCTGCGTGCCGATCCCTACGGGTATTTTTGTGGGCGCGCAGACATACACTGTCCCAAAGCGCAAGGAGGGATGTGTATGAAAAAACTGCTTTGCCTGGTGCTGGCCCTGCACCTGCTGGCGGCTCCGGCGATGGCGGCGGAATATGAAGCCAAGAGCTGGATCCTCATGGACGCGGCCACGGGCACGGTGCTGGATGCGGGCCGGGAGCACGAACGGCTGGCCCCCGCCAGCGTCACCAAGGTGATGACGCTGCTGCTCATCATGGAGGCCGTCGATTCGGGCCGCATCGGCTGGGGGGACACGGTGACCGCCTCGGAAGCCGCCGCAGCCAAGGGGGGCAGTCAGGTATTTTTGAAGGTGGGGGAGACCATGACCGTGGAGGAGATGGTCAAATCCATCGCCGTCTCCTCCGCCAACGACTGCGCCTGTGCCATGGCGGAGCACCTGGCGGGCTCGGAAGCCGCCTTCGTGGAGCAGATGAACGCCAGAGCGAAAGAGCTGGGCATGACGGATACGAATTTCGTCAACTGCACCGGCCTGGACGACGATGATTCCGCATCCGCCCATAAAACCAGTGCCCATGATATCGCCCTCATGTCCCGGGAGCTGCTTAACAACCACCCGGATATCAAAAAGTACACCACCATCTGGATGGATTCGGTGCGAAACGGCTCCTTCGGCCTGAGCAACACCAACAAGCTGGTGCGCTTTTACGAGGGCTGTACCGGCCTGAAGACCGGCTTCACCTCGGCGGCGGGCTACTGCCTGTCGGCCAGCGCGGAGCGGGGCGGCATGGAGCTCATCGCCGTGGTCATGGGCGGCGAGACCAGCCAAAAGCGGTTCGATGCCTGCCGGGGGATGCTGGATTACGGCTTCGCCAGCTTTGCCCACTATACCCCGGAAGCTCCCGCCGGAGCAGCCGTCCCCGTGAAGCTGGGCGTTTCCGAAGCTGTCCCCGCTGTTTTGAAGGAAAATACCCCCATTTTGGTGGAAAAAGGAAAGCTTTCCGCGATCAATGCGAAGATCACCCTCCTCCCGGAGCTGCCCGCCCCCGTGGCCCAGGGAGACCCGGTGGGGGAGCTGACCGTGGAATGTGAGGGGGAGGTGCTGGCAGTTGTCCCCCTGGTTGCCGGGGAAGCTGTGGAAAAACTCCGGTGGACAGATCTCTTCGCCCAGCTTCTGGGGAAGGTCGCCATGGGAAATTAACGGTTCATAATTTATTCAGATTTTGTTTTCAAAGTCGTCACGGGCAGTTCAATTCCGGGGATTAGGATATAGCCATACCAAGGAACGCGGAAGCCGTGAGCCGCCTCCTTCGGTACCTCTTTTCTACCTCTCTTTTTTCTAACCGCGGAAAGGCCCCTGCTTCGGCAGGGGCCTTTTCCATATCCTCCTCTTGGCCCCCTCTGAGAGGGGGCTGGCAGCGAAGCTGACTGGGGGAGTGTCCCCACAAAAGAAGAACACCCCCTCCGATCCGCTGACGCGGGCCACCTCCCCCAAAGGGGGAGGCAAGAATGGTTTACTTTTCTCCAAATTTGTGGTAACATAACAAAAATATGCGCATTTGCAATGGAGCTGATCTCTTTGTTATACGACAATACCTATGTGAACATCGACATGGATGCCATCCTCGCCAATTTCGACGCGGTGCAGAGCAAGACCCGGGTTCCCGTCATGGCCATCATCAAGGCCGATGCCTACGGCCACGGCGCGGTGCAGGTGGCCCGGCTGCTGGAATCCAGGGTCGCCTTCTTCGGCGTCTCCGGCGTGGGCGAGGCCCTGGAGCTGCGCCAGTCGGGACTGGAGAAGCCCATCCTGATCCTGGGCCACACCCCCACCGCTGCCTATCCCCAGATCGTGGGACTGGGCATCCGGCCCGCCATCTTCTGCCGGGAGGACGCGGAGCTCTTAAGCCGGGAGGCCGTCCGCCAGCATACCACGGCGAAATTCCACCTGGCCGTGGACACCGGCATGAGCCGTCTGGGCTTCCAGTGCACCCGGGAGGACGCGAAAATCTGCGCCGAGGTTGCCCGGCTTCCCGGCCTGGAGGTGGAGGGTCTGTTCAGCCATTTCGCCACCGCCGACTGTCTGGATCTGCGGAAAGCTCGGGCCCAGCGGAAGCGGTTCGACGCTTTTTACGAGTGGCTGCGGGAGGAGGGCATCACCATCCCCATCCGCCATATGAACAACTCCGCCGGTCTGATGAATTTCGACACCCAGTACGATCTTGTCCGCTCCGGCATCGTCACCTACGGCCTGTACCCCAGCGACGAGGTCTCCCCGGCTCTGCTGCCCCTGAAGCCTGCCCTCAGCTGGTATAGCCGGGTCAGCCATGTCAAGACCCTGCCCGCAGGCCGGGAGGTCAGCTACGGCGGCACCTACGTGACCGAGCGGGATACCCGCATCGCCACCGTCCCCGTGGGATATGCAGACGGCTATTGGCGCAGCCTTTCCGGCAAGTTCTATGTCCTGATCCGGGGCCGCAGAGCACCAATCATCGGCCGCATCTGCATGGATCAGATGATGGTGGACGTGACCGACATCCCCGGCGTCCTGGTGGGCGACACGGTGACCTTAGTCGGCACCGACGGCCCCGAGACCATCACCGTCGAGCGCATTGCCCAGGTGGCGGGCACCTTCAACTATGAGTTCATCTGCGGCATCTCCCGCCGGGTGCCCAGGTTCTACTACCGGGAGGGCCGCCTGGTGAAGGAAGTCCACTACCTGCTCGACAGCATCGGATGAAGAAACTGATTTTGCTGCTGGCCTTAGTCCTCCTGCTGGAATGCATCTACTGCGTGGCGGTGTTCACCGACTGGGTGGAGCCGCTCAGTGACCTGCGGGATACGTACATCGAGACGGCTCTTGGCACCATGAACCACAAGTGGCTGGCCACGGCCCTGATCCCCGGGGATATCGTCCTGGAGGTCTGGGAAGGGCTGGAGGATGCCCGGCTGGCCCAGTCCGGCCAGAATTCCGGCGACTGGGAGCTGGAAACAACGCCGTGGGAGTCCACCTTCTTCCAGCGGTTCGAGGAGCTGGAGGCGGCGGCAGTCCGGGCCTGGGCTCCGATCCCGGAGGAGGAGCTGGACGTGCTTTCCGTAAACTGCGCAGGCCTGGATGAGGTCGGACTGGATCTATACACCCGCCAGGGGGATCAAGTCCTCGCCATCGACGCGCCCAACGGCCTGCTGGTGGTGCGGATCAAGACCGACAAATACCGGGGCGTGCTGATCCTGGCCAAGGATCCCAGCCGTCTCTCCTGTGCCCCCTCCGAAAGCTGGGGCGAGAAGGGGCAGCGGGCCGGGGACATCGCCCGTGACCATGGAGCGCTGGTCGCCCTCACCGGCTCCGGCTTCGACGACAGCGGCGTCGAGGGCGCGGAGCAGACCGGCGCGGCCATGTGCGGCGGCGTAGCCTGCGGCGACCACCTGAAGCCCGGCTACAAGCGCATCGAGCTCCGGCGTGATGACAAGCTCTACGTGACGGACGCATCGGAGTCCTTCCACCCAGACTGCACCGACGCCACCGAATGGACACCCGCGCTGATCGTCGACGGCGTGACGGTGGTCTCGGAGGAAGACCATTACAACGCCCGCAACCCCCGCTGCTGCCTGGGACAGACCAGGGACGGCACCGTGCTGATGCTCTGCATCGAGGGCCGGTACTTAGACTCCCTGGGCGCCACCGCACCGGAGTGCGCAGAAATTTTGGCCCGCTACGGGGCATACCAGGCCATGAACCTGGACGGCGGCACCAGTGCCATCTGCTGGTACCAGGGGGAGTATATCACACGATGCTCCGACCCGGGATTGCCGGAGGGACGATTGCTGCCGAATGCGTGGATCTACAAATAAACCTTGCAGCAGCCGGAAGAACCGCTGCAAAGCGTGCGGTATACCCACGCCGACCAGCTTTGATAACTGCCGGTGCAAGTCAGAAGCACAATGTGCGATTACGATGTCATTGCGAGCCGAAGGCGTGGCAATCTCCTGAGAGGTTGTACAGATTTGAACGCAGTACCAGGAGATTGCCACGCCCTCGCGGGCTCGCAATGACAGAAATAACTTAACGTGGTTCTTTCTTTTCAACCCATGGCAATCATCCCACCTGATCGGCGGAGGCAGTGCCATCCGCCCTACAGGTACTTTTTATATGCTGTAAAACGCCTGCCGCTGTTGTGCGGCAGGCGTTCGTTTCATCTATATCCGGGTTCCTGTCTATCGAGGAGCTGGGGTTCCTGGTGTAAAAACTGTCTGCCGATGATCCGGCAGATCTCCCGGTTTTTGATCATTTCCCGAATCTCCACGAAGGTGGCCCATTTGGCGGCGGTGGTCTCGCCCTCCAGGAGGACGATGTCCTCGATGGGGGTGGCGTTCTTCAGACAGTAGAAGTCGAAGAAGGAATCCTTGTCCCGGCGGGTGCTGAGGAGCTCGAAGTCCTCCTCCTTTGCGCGGATGCCCGTCTCCTCAAAGAGCTCCCGGGCGATGGCCTGGCGGCTGGTCTCACCGGCCTTGGCCGCGCCGCCGGAATTTTCCCAGGTGCCCGCGAAGGACTTCTGGGGAGCCCGCTGGGTCAGCAGGATCCTGCCCCTGCCGTCGTAGACCCACACGCAGACGATGAGTCCATACTCTCCCTGCTTCCACCGGGTACCCCGGCGGTGGAGCCGCCCGGTCAGGATCCGGTCGGCGTCGTAGACGTCATTGTATTCCATTGGCGCACACCTCGCTTTCCTGATGTAATATTTTACCACTGTATGGGATAGCCGTCAAGGAGAAAGTGTCCCTTGACATGGGGAAAGTCCGCTGTTACAATGGAGCTACCAAAAACAAGGAGGATTTTTCCAATGGCTAACGAAGAGCTGCTGAATGAAGAGGAGATCAGCATCCTCTCCCTGACCGATGAGGAAGGCAACGAGGTGGAGTTCGAGCTGATCGACTCCGTGGACTACGAGGGCGTGGAGTACCTGATCCTGCTGCCCCCCGAGGAGGAGGCCGCCGAGGTCGTCATTCTGGAGGTCGAGCCCCACAAGGACGGCACCGAGTCCTACCTGACCGTCGATGACGAGACTGTCCTGAACGCCGTCTTCGCCATCTTCAAGGAGCGTTTCGCCGACTTCTTCACCTTTGAGGAATAAGACTTGCAATAAAAACTGCCGATCCTGCGGGATCGGCAGTTTTTAAGTTCCGATTGTCCCGAAGGGACACCACAACCGCCGCATAGCGGCGATATCACACGCCGTCAGGCGGCGTATATCACCTTACTCCGTCTCCTCGGGCCGCAGGCCGTCCAGGGTGTCGGCGGCGCTGCCCAGGGCAGTGCGGCCGGTTTCGATGGTCTCCATCAGGGCTACCAGGTCGGCACGGAACTTCTCGGCCAGCTCCTCGAAGGCGGCGTTGGCATCGCCCAGGGTGGAGCCTGCGCCCCGGAGGGCGGTGTTGGCGTTGGTATAGAGCTCGTTGACCCGATCCCGGGCCTGACGCTCCACGGTCTCGGCACGGCGGTAGGCTCTCAGCTCATCCCAGTGGTTGGCGGACTTCTCGATGGCGGCGGGCTTGGCGGCGGCCTCTTTGGCCTCCTCCAGCTCCTCCCGCAGGGCGGCCATCTGCTCGGCCTGCTCGGTCAGCAGCTGGTTGGCGGCCTCCAGCTCCTCCCGGACGGACACCAGCTCAGCATCCCGGTCAGCGACGGTCTGCTCCAGCTCGCCGACCCGATCCTGGGCGGCGGAGTCCTCGTCCATCTGGCTGCGGAGCTCATTGAGCTCGGTGCGCAGAGAATCGGCCTCGGAGCGGAGCTGGTTGACCAGGGTCTCGTGCTTGGTGGTCATGTAGGCGATATGGTTGACCACATCCTCCCGGTGGAAGCCGTTGAATGCGGAGCGGAAAGTCTGGGGTTCGTTCATATGGAATACCTCCTGAAAAAGTGGTTACGGACATATTTTTGTCATTATACCACGGCGGATAGGGAATAGGCAAGAAAAAATTTTGGAAAATGGGACTTTACAAACGCCCCAAAAGGTGGTATAATACTCAGGCTTTCAAAAAGTATGCACCGGTGGCTCAATGGATAGAGCATCGGATTCCGGTTCCGAGGGTTGGGGGTTCGAGTCCCTTCCGGTGTACCACGAAAAAGGCGGCATTCGCGTTTCGCGAATGCCGCCTTTTTCGAGTGAAGTGTGCCTTGCGCTTGCATTGAAAGAGGGCATGATGTATAATATACACATAAGTATTGTTGTGCGCATCAAATTTTGGACAGTAGGTGAGGTGGCCTATGAGATCGATAGAATTATTCAGCGGCACAGGTGGGCTTGCGCTTGGCTTGCAACAGGCTGGTTTTGACCATGAAGCGTTGTTTGAGTGGGATAGAGACTCCTGCAATAACATAGTACATAATATCGAAAATGGTTATCCCGGAGTAAAAGACTGGAATGTTTTTCAGGCGGATGTACGTACGGTTTCCTATGATGGGTTTGCTGATAAGATCCAACTCGTAGCAGGAGGCCCACCCTGTCAGCCGTTCTCGTTGGGAGGAAAGCATCGAGCGAACCATGATTGTCGGGATATGTTTCCTGAAGCGGTGCGAGCAGTACGGGAAATCAGACCACAGGCGTTTATCTTCGAGAATGTTAAGGGTTTGCTTCGGAAATCTTTCAGTTCCTACTTTAACTAT
This sequence comes from Oscillospiraceae bacterium, assembly GCA_015067895.1. The sequence continues at coordinate 79,610 of SVLP01000008.1, forward strand.
ATCCTTCTCCAGCTTCAGTACCCCATGATTACAAAAAAAACAAATATGTCATGGGAGGAGCATATGGCAGTGCTGGAACGACACCATACTTCACCGCACAATGACGAATTGTCTTATAATGTGGTGTTTCGATTGCTGAATGCTGCTGATTATGGTGTGCCTCAGTCGCGCCATCGAGTGGTTATTGTGGGCTTTAGAAACGATTACAATGCCAGCTGGAGCTTCCCAAATGCGACGCATTCCCAGGATGCGTTGTTGTATGAGAAATGGATCACAGGTAATTACTGGGAACAGCATGATATGAAGCCTCCGATGGAGTGCCCATTGTCAGAACGGCAATTGCGCGCGATTAGAATGACAGTTGAAGAGAACGATGATCCCCTGAAAAGATGGCTTACGGTACGTGATGCGATTGGTGATTTGCCGAATCCACAAGATTTGCGGGCATCCAGTATGATCCGTAACCATGAGTTCCGAAGAGGTGCAAGGGCCTATGCCGGTCACTCCGGCAGTAAATTGGACGAGCCATCTAAAACCATAAAGGCGGGGGCACATGGAGTTCCGGGCGGTGAGAATATGGTAGTGCTTGATGATGGAAGCGTACGTTACTACACGGTTCGGGAGAGCGCGCGTATTCAGACATTTCCTGATGATTATCTGTTCAGTGCATCATGGACTGAAAGTATGAGACAAATTGGAAACGCTGTTCCCGTTAAATTAGCCAAAGTCGTGGGAGATTCTGTAATTGGTCAAATGAAGGGAGTATTGAACGATGGCTAAGAAACATGACTACCCAGAGTTTAAGCCTTTTAATCCGTTGGATAAACGACACCTTGGAGCGAGTGCGGCTAATGCCTTGCTGGAATCCCCCATTTGCCCACTGCCTCCGGAGCCGTTTATTGGTGCGGGTGTGTATGCAATCTACTATAAAGGCGAGTTCCCTGCCTACGAATTGTTATCGGAGCTCAATAAGGATGAGCGCTATTTGTATCCCATTTATGTTGGAAAAGCTGTGCCCGAAGGGGCGAGAAAAGGTGGGCAGGGAGATGATGTAGATCCGGGAAAGGCTCTATATAAACGACTCAACGAGCATGCCAAATCTATTCAAGCTGTTGAAAACCTTGATCTCTCTGATTTCCGTTGCCGTTTTTTATCTGTTGATGACATTTGGATACCCTTGGCAGAATCTATGCTGATCGAGCGCTTTAAGCCTGTTTGGAATCGGGTGCTGGACGGATTTGGTAACCACGACCCAGGAAAAGGCCGTCATAAAGGGAAAATGCCATTATGGGATTGTCTGCACCCAGGCCGCGAATGGGCAGAGCGGCTGGAACCGTGTGCTTATAGCCCAGAGGAATTGGAGCAAAGGGTACGAGACTATTTGCGTGAAGTCCTGTAACGAATAAATAAAAAGCTGCATTTGATTCGACAAATGCAGCTTTTTATATGTTAGCGAATCCCCCGCATCACATCCTCAAACATCTCCTCCGTGAACCACCCCTCCTTGAACATCTCGGGGATGGCCTCCTTCAGATACTCACCCAAAAACACGTTCAGGGCCCGGAAGGCGGCCAGCTCCGGGTCGTTGGCGGCGCTGAAGAGGATGGTGGTCTTGTCACCGTGGAGGTAGTTGCAGCGCATGTAGTAGGCGTAGTCCAGCAGCAAAAAGCCCCAGGCGGAGAAATTCTCCCGCCGCGGCCGGACGAGACAGTCCTTCAGATGCTCGCCCAGAGGGCCCTCGGGCACCCAATGGCGGTCGGTGCGGTGCTCCAGAAGCTGGGCATAGAGCTCGTGGAGTTCCTCGCGGCTGTAGAAGCGGAGCAGCACCTTGGTGGCACCGTACTGGGTGCGGTATGTATCCCGGCGGTCGGCCTGGGAGCTCATGGCCTCGCCGCAGTCGAGAACCCGCATCAGTGCGCCGATGCAGACGGCATCGCTGCCGGAGAACTTCTTGCTCTTCGGCAGATCGTCGTATTTTGCCACGCCGTTTTTGTCGGCCAGCCGCTGCTTGCAGCAGACCATCAGGTAGTTGTAGTGGGCGTTCAGAGCCGTCCAGTAGCAGGTGAATTTCTCGATCTCGTAGACCTTGCCCGTACCCGCCAGGAAGGAGAAGAGACAGGCGTAGCGGTGGTCGTTGTCGGTCTTCGACTTGGGTCGTGTCAGCACATCCGTCAGGAAGTCCATATCCCGCCAGTGCTCCGGCAGCCCCAGGCTCTTGGCAGTGAGCATGGAGTAGAGGAAGGGAAAGCCGGGATATCCCTGCTCATAGACCTTCGACTCGCCGTCGATGGTCACGGTCACCGACCGCACCCGCAGCCGGGAGTCAAAGCGCATGGCGTGGAGCAGATACATCTTGCGCATGGCATCCTTCACAAGATCCACCCGGAAGGAGATCAGATCCTCATGTGTCTTCTTCGTGCCCATCTGGAAGCGCACCGCTGCCGCGTCCTTCGCGCAGGTCAGGGTGCAGGCTGTGGAGCGGAATTTGTATTCGATGGGCTCCCGGGAAGCTGGAATGCGGTTGATGATAACAGCGTAAGTATGCTTGGCCATGACAGACCCTCCCATATGTTCGATAGCTCATTATATCGAAAAAAGTTGCCCCTGTCAAATTTCGACAGGGGCATATATGGGACTTATTACAGCTCCGCGATGGCCTCGATCTCGCAGAGGACATTCTTGGGCAGCGTCTTCACGGCGCAGCAGCTCCGGGCGGGCTTGCCGGTGAAATACTTGGCATAGACCTCGTTGAAGGCGGCGAAGTCGGCCATGTCGGCGATGAAGCAGGTGGTCTTGATGACCTTGGCGCAGTCAGAACCGGCGGCGGCCAGCACGGCGGCCACATTGCGGCAGCTCTGCTCGGCCTGGGCGGTGATGCCCTCGGGGATGGTGCCGGTGGCGGGATCCACGGGGATCTGGCCGGAGCAGAAAACGAGAGAGCCAGCACACATGCCCTGGGAGTAGGGGCCGATGGCGGCGGGAGCGTTGGGGGTGGAAATAACGGTCATGTCGAAAACCTCCGTTTTTCTTTTCAGTATAGCACAACGCCAAAGAAGTGTAAATTACAAATTACAAATGAACTCCAGGCGCAAATTAATTTGTAATTGGTAATTCGTAATTTGTAATTGCGCATGAACGGCTGCACTCTGGGCATACTTTCCGATGTGTCATTCTGCACAGTAAGGCCACCTGTAAGGGGGTCAAAAACAGCGGATTTTTCAGAAGAAAAACGTTGACTTTTTCGTAAAAACGTGTATAATACTGATTTGTATGGATACCATGAATATAAGGGGCTCTGCGGGCGCCGACGGCCTTGAAGAGCTTCGTAACCATCGTCATATCGTCGGAATGAAGCAGCTGAAAAAAGCACTGCTTCGCGGCGGAGTCGCACGGGTGTTCCTTGCCCTGGATGCGGATCCTGCCGTTACGATGCCCCTGTGTGAGCTTGCTCAGCAGTCCGGCACCGAGATCGTCTGGGTCGGGAAGATGCACGACCTGGGGCGCGCCTGCAGCATCGATGTGGGTGCAGCGGCGGCGGCAACGCTGCCGGAAATTTGATTTCCTCGGGAACGAGCCCGATGAAATAGATCCCCGCCCCATGGGGCGAGAACGAAAGAAAGGAGAAATATCAATGCCTACTTTTAATCAGCTCGTCAGAAACGGCCGCAAGATGCCCACCTACAAGTCCACCGCTCCCGCTCTGCAGAGAGGTCTGAACACTCTGGAGAACAAGGCTACCAACCTGGCCTCCCCCCAGAAGCGTGGTGTCTGCACCGCAGTCCGTACCACCACCCCCAAGAAGCCCAACTCCGCACTGCGTAAGATCGCCCGTGTTCGCCTGACCAACG
>SVLP01000048.1 GCA_015067895.1 Oscillospiraceae bacterium
TGAAAAAGCTGGCAAATTGGAGTTGGAAGAACTCCTTATTTTTATTTCTGGACAACTGTTTTCCAATTTTCTATACCAAAACCCCTGTTTTCCTTTCGAGAAAACAGGGGTTCTTTGACAGACTGAGAGGCACCGATAACGGTGCCTCTTTCATGCTTCTATTATAGCACATTTGCAGGTCATGTTCAAGACTTGTCCTTTGCAAAACCGGAGGGTACAATAGGAGCAAAGGAGGGACGCATATGACATACTACCACTGCTCCCCAGTTCACGGGATGACCGTTCTGGAGCCGGGGAAACCAAAAGCCTTTGACAAGCCTGCCGGTGTCTATCTGACCACTTTGCTCCCCATGGCACTGATGTATGGCGTTCGCAATTTTGAATACAGCTACGGCTATACCCGCGAAGGGCAGATCTACTATGAGGAGTATTTCCCCAATGCATTGGAAGAGCTGTACCGGGGAAAGCAAGCCAGTCTTTATAAATGTGCGCCCAAAACCGTGACGACGACCGCCATCCCCAACGAGGTGGTATCAGAAGCGTCGGTGACGGTTCTGGAAGAAATCGTGATCGAAGATGTCTGCGAAGCTCTGCTGGAGCAGGAACGCTTGGGTACACTGGTCATACACAGGCATGAGCATCTATCTCCACGGATGCTGGAATGGATCAAAAATGCCGAAGCTGAGGAAATTCGGAGGCGGAATTTGATCCAGCTTGGCGGCCCCATGGCAGGCTACATCCGGGAGCACTACCCAAAGAGTTGGGAATTGGTGGAAGAAGAGGAAAGACGGCTGTATTATCACGGTACTGCTGTTTCTGGACTGATGCATTTGGAACCCAGGTCTGAGCGGGATGGAGAACGGGTGCTTTACTTGAGCGGAAGCTTTGTGTATGCCCTGCTCTATCTGTGGGACGGCGAGAAAACAGGACGAGCGAAAAAATGGGTCACGGGTTGGCTGGAAAAGGGTGTGACCTATTATGAAGAGCAGTTTCCGGATCAGCTTCGAGCCTTTTATTCCGGGGTCAGGGGTTGTGTGTACTGCGTTGACCCTGCTGGGGCTGAGCCTGTGGCAGACCGGGAACGCATGGCATTGATTCGGGAGCGGATACCGGTACAGAAGGTGATCGAGGTGGAGGATGTGTATGCGCTGCTGATGGAGCAGGAAGCGGCTGGGCGATTCCAGCTTCTGCGTTTTGAGGATAGAACAGTTGAGAAACAGCAGGAGCTGAGCACACGGATCGCTGACTACATCCGCCAGCAGGGTCTGATTGGCTGGGAGGATGGAGAAAGCCGCTTCTTCAGGCGGTATTTTTCGCAAGCCTGGGCGGAAGCTGCGCGGTATTGACTTTGGCACCAACGGAGATTATACTGGACATATTTGAAAGGGGGCGTGCAACATGGAGCTTTGGGACGCATACACCCGCGAGGGTGTAAAAACAGGGGAGACCCTGGTGAGAGACGAGCCGATCCGCGAGGGCCTGTATCATCTGGTCTGCGAGGTGCTGGTGCGGCATGTGGACGGAAGCTTCCTGTGCATGATCCGCTCCCGCCGGAAGCCCAATTACCCACTGTATCCCGAGTGCACCGCCGGCGGCTCCGCCCTGAAGGGCGAGGATGCGCTGGAGTGCATCCGCCGGGAGCTGCGGGAGGAGACGGGGATCGAGTGGACGGAGTTTGAGGAGGTGGCCCGGACTGTCCGGGAGCAATACGCCACCATCTTCATCAGCTATCTGTGCACCGTGGATTGGCCCAAGGCGCAGATCACCCTCCAGGAGGGGGAGACCGAGTCCTTCCGGTGGCTCAGCGAGCCGGAGTTCATCGAGCTTCTGAATTCCGACCGGATGATCCCCGGTCAGCCGGAACGGATGCGGGGATACTATCAGAAGATGGGATTTTTGCGGAACGGGGAAGAACAAGCATGATCGTGCTAGTCGATGAATCGAATATTGCCGCCGCCGGGGCTGTCCACGCGGAGAGCTGGCGGGATAGCCATGGCTTCTGCACCCCGGAATTTGTGGCGGCCCACACCGCCGAGACACAGACGGAGTATCTGCGCCGGGAGATGGCGGCGGGGAAGGATGTCTTCCTGCTCCTTGACCCGGAGCCTGTGGGCATCGTGTCCGTCCATGGCGACCTGATCGAAAATCTCTACGTGCTGCCTGAAAAGCAGGGCAGGGGATACGGCTCGGAGCTTTTGGCCTTTGCGGCTGCCCGGTGCGCGGGTACGCCCAGGCTTTGGGTGCTGAACATCAATGAGAACGCCCGCCGTCTCTATGAACGCCGGGGCTTCCGGGAGACCGGAAACCGCCGGGAGCTGAAGGGCGGGCTGGCGGAGCTGGAAATGACCCGCTCCCGTCTGGAGGAGATCCGCAAAGCGGAGGCGGCCTCCCACACCGCCGCCTATGGTAGCTTGACCCTCTATGCCCCCGGCTCTTGGCTGTCGAAGCCGGTGAAGGCTCTGGGGGAACTGCTGCCTCTGTACGAGAAGCGGAAGGGACTGCGGGTGCTGGATCTTGGCAGCGGCGTGGGCCGCAACGCAATTGCCTGTGCATTGGCGCTGCCCGATGCAGCCGTGGAGTGTGTGGATATCCTGCCTGTGGCCATCGAAAAGCTGCTGGAAAACGCGGAAAGATCCGGGGTTCGGGATGCCATCCGGGGCATCGTGGAGCCGGTGGACAGCTTCGCCATTGAGGAAAACGGGTATGACCTGATCCTGGCGGCATCGGTGCTGGAGCACCTGGATTCCCGGGACTCCTCCATCCGGAAATTAAAGGAAATGCAGCGGGGCATCCGCCCCGGCGGCGGGGTGCTGATCGTTATGAACACCGGCGTCCGGGAGTGGGATGCCATGACCGGGGAGACCATGGAACCCCAGTTCGAAGTGAATCTCCCGCCGGAGGAGGTCAAGCAGCTGCTTTCCGAGACCTTCCGGGGCTGGGAAGTCCTCTGGGACAAGTGCATCCACTATGAATACGAGATCCCCCGTGGAGACCGGACAGCCGTCATCGCCGCCGAGGTGGTGACCTTCACCGCAAGGAGGCCCGCATGATCGACATTTCCAGAACGAAAAAATACGAAATTCCCCTCCTCTTCGCCCTCTACCGCACCGCCTTCCCCCGGAGCGAGCGCAAGCCCTTCGGCAAGATCCTGCGGATGGCGAAGGAGGGGCGGGCAGATCTGTGGACGATCCGCAAAAACGGCCGCTTCGCGGGTCTCGCCGCCACGGTCAACGGGTCGGACATCGTCCTGCTGGACTATTTCGCCGTGAAAAAGGCACTGCGCGGTCAGGGCGTTGGCTCTGGGGCTCTGCGGCAGATCGAGGCACAATATGCCGACCGGGGCTTCTTCATCGAAATCGAGAGTACCTTCGAGGACGCGGCCAACCGGGAGCAGCGGGAAAAACGAAAGAAGTTTTATGCAAACTGCGGGATGATCCCCATGGGCACGGAAGCGGATGTCTTCGGCATCCGCATGGAGCTGCTGGGCGTCCGCTGCCATTTGGATTTCAATGACTACCGCGAGTTCTACCGGGAGCACTACAGCCCCTGGGCAGCGGAGCACATCAGGGAGGTACTATGAATTTCGATTTGAACGAAGCCATTGATTACTACCGCCGCCAGGGCGCACCGGGGGATCAGAATGCCCTGCGGAATCTGCTTGCTGAGATCCAGCAGGACTCCGGCGGAGCCATCCCCCAGTATCTGCTGCCGCAGGTCGCCGACGGTTTGGGGGTGAAGGAGAGCTTCCTCATCGCCATCATCCGCCGGATCCCCAGTCTGCGTCTGGCGAACCACCATGTGCTGGAAATCTGCGCAGGCCCCAACTGCTCCCGCCGGGGTGATCTGGCGGAGCTTGCCGAGCAGTACCGGGGCGCTTTGGAGGTGAAGCTGGTGCCCTGCATGCGCCAGTGCGGCAAGGGCCCGAACCTCCGCTTCGACGGGAAGCTCTACAATGGCGCGGATGCTCAGCTTCTCGCCAGACTGATGGACGGGCTTGACAAATAAGCCCGGCTGCGTTATGATAAACAAAACCATGAAAGGAGACTTTTATTATGATTGCACGTGAGGTCGTCACCACCTAACTGAAGATCGGCGCAGATGCCTGGGGGAGCGTACCCCTTTGCTGTTGCGCCCAAAGGAACCTTTCATATGCGAAAACCGCAGAGGAGGCTCCTTCTGCGGTATTTTTGCGCCCATTTTCAGTTAGGTATCGGAAAACAAACTGAATTTGGAGGAACAAAAATGAATTTTACGGATAACACCATCACCGCCCGGGTCATCGCTGTCCACAGGGATCGCTATCAGCTTTCCTGCGATGGGCGCGACGTTTTCGCCCGGCTTAAGACGAAGGAATACTACAAGGGCACCGAGGATTTCCCCACGGCGGGGGACTTCGTGACAGTCCGCTACATCGAAAACGGCGACAGCCAGATCATCGCGACACTGCCCCGGCGGACGGTCTTCACCCGCCGGGCTCCCGGCCCCGTGCCTGCGGAGCAGGCGGTGGCGGCGAATTTTGACTATGTGTTCATCATGCAGTCGCTGAACCAGGACTTCAACCCCAGACGGCTGGAGCGGTATCTGACCCTGGGCTGGCAGTCCGGAGCCACCCCCGTGATCCTGCTGACCAAGGCGGATCTTGTGGAGGAGCATTGGGAGTACCTGACCCGGGTGGAGCGGGTCGCCGCTGGGGCGAATGTCCATGTGGTCAGTGCCCATACGGGCTACGGCCTTCCCCGGCTGAATGCCTACCTCCAGCCGGGGAAGACGGTGGTCTTCCTGGGCTCCTCCGGCGTGGGCAAGTCCAGTCTGGTCAACGCCCTGGCCGGGGAGGAACTCATGACCGTCGGCGGCATCCGGGAGGATGACTCCAAGGGCCGCCACACCACCACCCACCGCCAGCTGATCCGGCTCAGCAGCGGTGTGGAGATCATCGACACACCGGGCATGCGGGAGTTGGGCATGTGGGAGGTGTCCGAGGGAATCGAAGATGCCTTCGCGGATGTGGAAGGCTTCCTCGGAAAATGCCGCTTTTCCGACTGCAAGCATCTGTACGAGCCCGGCTGTGCAATCCAGCATGCCATCGCAACCCGCCAGCTTGACGCGGAACGGTGGGCAAGCTACCAGAAGCTGAAGGGTGAGGCTGTGGATCGGGACGAGCTGCTCCGCCGGAAGCGGGAATGGAGCAAGGATGTGGCGAAGTTTTCCCGGGACAGGAAAAAGGAGGTCTGGTGAGATGCGAGTCATCAAAGCAATGGAAGAACAATATCACCTGTCTGCGCTGGAGCTGGTGGAGCGAGTCTTCACCGAGCATGAAAGCGCGGAGGAGGGCAGGCTTGTCCGCTCCCTGGTGGAGGAGATCCGCGGCAAGCGGTTTTATCTGCCGGAGCTGGAGCTCGTCATGGTGGACGAAACCGATGCCGTCATTGGCTACTGCATGTTTTCCCGGTTCCACCTGGAGGGACGCTATGAAAACGAACTGCTGCTCCTGAGTCCGGTGGCGGTGAAAACGGAGCTTCAGCGGCAGCAAATCTCCAAGGAGCTGATCGAACACGGGTTTGAAAAAGCGAAGGGCATGGGTTACAGGGCGGTCATTGTGGAGGGCGATCCCAGGAATTACCGCAGCCGGGGTTTCCTTACCTCGGCGGACTTCGGCATCACAGCCCACGAATCCGTGGGGCTGCCTGCGCCGGAGTGCCTGATGGTCAGGGAGCTGGTGCCCGGCGCATTGGAGCGGATCCAGGGCGTGGTAAGCTATGGGGATTATGAGGCACTGAGATAGTATCAAGAGCCCGACGGCAACGCCGTCGGCCTCAGACTGTAGAAAAACCTCAAAATTAGGATGTCATCGCGAACCAGTCCTCAGACTGGTGTGGCGATCCCCTAAAAAGAGCAAATAATGCCGGATTATCAACTGAAAATATTCGAAAATCTGGGAGATTGCCACGCCAGTGTGCGCACTGGCTCGCAATGACACCTTTTTCGACACGCTGGGGCCGACGGCAACGCCGTCGGCCTTTGTACATCAATCGTGTTCGAAGCTGTCGTAGTCGATGGAGGGAATGACGATGGTGAAAGCGGCACTTTCGCCGGCGATGCGCAGGCAGGTGGGGCCGGTGATGTCGTCGATGCGGATGATCTGATCCTCGCCGGGCTGGATGTCCGCGATGATCGCATCGTTGTTGACCACCACCATCCGGAAATTGCCGCCCTCCACCTGGAATTTGCTCAGCTCCAGATAGAAATCGGAGGGCAGAATGTAGTCCGCCCACAGCAGGTCGGCCACACCGGAGAAGGCATCGGAGGAGAGCTTGACACCGTCGTTGATCTCCCAGCCGCCGGGCAGGCTGATGCGGCCGGTGGATTTGGACAGGCCAGTGAAGGAACGCTTGTCCGCCAAAATGTCGGCTTCAGTCAGGGTGGCCAGGGAGCAGTCATCGGGGCCGTTGACATCCTCGATCTGCTGGCCGGGCCGGAAGAGCAGAAAAAGCACGGCAGCGGCGAAGATGGCGGCACCGATCAGCAAAAGGGGATTGTTCTTTTTGGTTTTCTTCATTGGGTTACCTCCGTTTCGTTCACCATGGGATCCTGCCCATCGACATAGGGCACGATGGCAGACGCCACACGCTGTGATGCAGGCTCCGCGTGGGCGGCCTGATCGTCGAAGAAGATGTGGGCGCCGAAGGCGGAGAGCACCTCCCGCTTGCTGACGCCGCCCAGGAAGAAGGCCTCATCCACCCGCACACCCCACTGTCTGAGGGTCTTGATGGCCCGCTCGTGGGCCGGGGCGCTCCGGGAGGTGACCAGGGCCGTCCGGATGGGGGAGGACTCCCGGTCGGCAAACTGGGACTGGATGTGGGCGATGGTCTTCAGGAATTTGGCGAAGGGGCCCTCGGCCATGGGGATGTCGGCCTTCGTCCGCTCATGGGCAGAGAAGGCATCCAGGCCCTTGTGCTGATAGATCCGCTCGGACTCGGAGCTGAAGAGCACCGCGTCGCCGTCGAAGGCGATGCGGATCTGACTGGTGTGCGCCAGCTCCGGGACGGTGCCCGTCAGGATCATGCCCGCCGCGATGCCGCTGTCGATGGCGGCCTGGACATCGGGCCGGTAGGCGGAGAGGAAGAGGTCGGTCTCAAAGGCATGGAGATAGGGTGCGATGGGCCCGCCGCCGCTGAGGGCCGCCCGGATGATGTCCAGACCGTAGTGCTCGATGGAGTTGAAGATCCGCAGACTGGTGTTGGGGCTGTTGCGGCTCATGACGATGACCTCCACCAGCCGTTCGGATTGCAGCTCGTTGAGCCCCAGAAACGCCTGGGCCAGGGCAAAGGCAGGGCCTTTGGGCAGGATGTCCTTCTCGTGGAGCACCTGGTATTCCTCATAAGCCTGAAGACCCTGCTCCTCGAAGATCCGGTTTTCCTCCTCCAGATCGAAGAGGGCCCGGGAGCTGATGCCGATGACCAGGGGATTTTTCAGATCGTAGGGCATGGATACCGCCTCCTTCGTCGATTTTTGTCATTATAGCACGGCGGAGGAGGGGATGTAAAGAATTTGCGCCGGGATATTTCCCGGCGCAGTGGACTTATTTGCAGTAAATCTCGATGGCGTTATGGGCGAATTCGGCGGTGCCCGGGCCGCCGGCCCGGTCGATGTTGTCGGTCATTTCGCCGCCGGAGATGTACATCTGGCCCAGGCCCCGGAGGATCTGAGGGGTGCAGTTGTAGTAGTGGCCGCAGATGTAGCTGCGCAGCTCTGCGATCAGAGCCTGAGCTTCAGCGGATGCGGGGGAGCCGGTGCGGATGGTGCCGAGTCGGCGGAAAATGTCCATCAGGCCGTCCGCATCGGAGATCTCCTGCTGGCGGGTCTTATTCTTTTCCTGGGACTCGCGCCAGGCGTCGGTGTGGCCCCAGCGGGCCTTGGCCTGGCTGGCGTATTCGTCCAGCTTGGCGGTATCATAGGGCTTGAAATCCATGTTCATCACTCCTGTTTTTTGGATCTGACGGGCGTGGGCGATGACCTGATCCAGATGCTCCCGCTTGAGCTCCAGCAGGCGGATCTGGTCGGCAAGCGCGGCGATGGGGTCGAATCCCGGCTGCGCCAGCAGTTCTTTGATCTCCTTCAGGGGAAACTCCAGCTCCCGGAAAAGGAGGATGGTCTGCAATCGCGCCAGGGCGGCATCGTCGTAGAGTCGGTAGCCCGCTTCCGTCACCCGGGTGGGCTTCAGCAGACCGATGGCGTCATAGTGGTGGAGTGTGCGCACACTCACACCGGTGAAATGGCTGACCTCTTTGACTGTTTTCATGGTATCCCTCCCGTCTGCCTACAGTATAAACCATGACGTAAGGGGAGAGTCAAGTGTTTTTTATAAAGATCGGACAATGATCCCGACAAGGGGATTCGGATCTGCGGCTTCGCTTCGTCTTTGATACGAATTCTTGGTTAAATGGTTTAAGAGCTTTCCGAGGATAAATTGTGCCAGAAAAGGCCGAGGACGACGGTGGGCAGACCCTTATCTCCCTGTTTCCACATATCGAAAGCGCAGAACCGTGAAGCACGGCTCTGCGCTTTTCTGCGGGGTCATTCTGCTTTGGACTGGGACTTAATTGCCAGTACGCAGACCGTGACCACAACGCCCACCGCCAGGGCGGCGGCGAAGATGTTTGCGTTGGGTACGAAGGAGGTGGTGCCGTCGGAGTTGACGATCTGCTCTGCACCGGAGAGGACTGCCGCACCGATGGCGGGGCCGATGACACCGGGGATCAGCACCTGGGAGAAGATGCGCAGGCCTTGGAACTGGCCGGACTTGCCCTCCGGGGTGAAGTCCCGGACGTAGGCTCCGAACACCGCCATGCCGGAGAGATATCCGCTCATCATCAGCAGGCTGCCGACAAACACCGGCAGGGTGCTCCGGGTGAGATACAGCACGATGTAGCCCAGATTCAGTGCCGCCAGAGCGGCCAGGGCGGCGAATTTGAAGCCCCTTTTGTCGTAGACCTTGCCCCAGAAGGCCGTGACCACCGCCGCCAGGATGATGGCCGGGGCCATGATGAGGACATAATTCGCCATGCCCAGGCTGACCTCGTAGTAGAGGATCAGGTAGGGCATGTAGGTCTGGATGGAGATGTTGAACAGGGCGAAGATGACCAGCATCACATAGAGCTGACGGTTTTTCTTCGCCGTGGAGGGGCGGAAGCCGTAGGTCAGATTCTCGAAGTAGCCGGTCTTTGTCGGTTCGATTTTGGATTCATCGATCAGGAACAGACCGGCGATGCCCACGCAGATGACCACGCCGCCGATGATGGAGAAGATCCACGTCCAGCTTTCACTCTGGTTCAGGTCGAAGCCCATGAAGCCGCCGAAGACCACCAGAATGGAGATCAGGGGCATCATGGAGTTGATGCCCTCCACTGCGCCCCGGTTGGTGCGGTCGGTGGAGTCCGTGACCCAGGCGTTGAAGGCGGCGTCGTTGGCACTGGAGCCGAAGAAGGTCATGACGCAGTCCATGATGATGACCAGGCTGACACCCAGAGTCATGGCATTGGCGGTCATGGGGAAGACTGCCTCGATCACATCCACCCGGAGCAGGCAGAAGCTCAGAATGCTGACACCCCACACGAGATACCCCCCGCAGATCAGCAGCTTCCGCTTGCCGATCCGGTCAGACAGTGCACCGATCAGCACCGTGGTCACCGTGGCAGCCACGCTGGATGCACCCACCATGGTGGAAATGTCCGCCGCCGACGCACGGAACATCTTGTAAATGAACACATTGAAATACATATTCTCCACGACCCAGGCGACCTGCCCCACCAGAGAGAACAGGGTCAGCGCCACCCAGAACCGGGAAGAGAGTTTGGTTTTCATGTTGAAACCTCCCGAAATGTTGTATGGAGTGATTATAGCACAGAATAATCGGGGAGGAAAGAGAAAAAGCGCCGTGATCTCGGGGTATATGTTCTTGCTTCTCAGAAAGTATCTTTCAGCCCTTCAAATTTCCCAATCAGCCATGCGGTCATGCGCTTGTTGATTTCGTAAATCTCTGCGTACTTGTCCTGTTTGGCGAACCATGCCACGCAGACAAACTGGTTGGCGAGGATGATGTAGGGGATGGCCTTTCGTTCCTCATCCGTCAGATGTGCCACGCTGTCGTAGCCCCGGAGGATATCCCGGCAGATGTCCAGCCAGCCGTCGTTATTTGCGCCAAAAGTCTCCGACAGCACCGCTGTTGCCGCATAGCAGGGGTCGTAGAGCCGCACATTGCGCTCCGACAGCTCAAAGTCGATGAAGCCCCATTGGTCTTCGGCGCAGATGATGTTGCCCGGATTGGGGTCCCGGTGGATGATATGCCGGGTCAATTGGGGATACAGCGCAGAAAAGGTGTCCAGGAAATCCGTGCAGAAGCTTTCTGACAGATGCATTGCTTCCTTTGCCTTGGGCAATGCCCAGTCCCGGACGGTGGAGAGCAGGTCGGCCTCGCTGACGCAGTCCTCGATCCTGCGCAGAGCCAGGTGCAGCTGGCCGATGATCTCGCCCACGAAGCGGGCGTCGCCATCGCCGAAGCGGTGGGACACCAGCTGCTTTCCCGGCAGGCGGCGGGTCAGATAGAAATAGAGCTCGCCGTCCTGGATATATTCCAGCCCGTCCGCAGTTTTCACCGGGACGGCAACCAGCAGGCCGATGCCTTCCAGGGCCCTGGAAACCTCGATGTGCTTTTTCAGCTTGCCGAGATTTGCCGTGTATTTCAGCACGAATTCCTCGCCCACACAGCAGGCGTTCTCGTTTTTGTTCCCGGTGCCCTCGTAGTAGATATCGGTGATGGTTTCTTTGCTCAGATCCCAGTTTTGCAGGATCTGGGCGGCTTTTTTATGGGTCATGGTCATGTGTTCCTCCTTCATAAGGTCGATCCGGTAGGGGCGTTTTGCCCGGCTGGATCGCAGAAATTCGGAGGGTGTGGAGCCGAACTCCCGGCAGAATGCCTTATAGAATCCCGGGTAGGTGTCGAAGCCGAAGCGGAGCGCCGCATCGATCTTTGTGCTGCCCTGGCTGATCGCGTAGACCCCATGGTGGAGTCTGCGCCGCAGAATATACTGCATCACCGGCAGTCCGGTGGCCTGCCGGAAGAGCCGATAGTAGTGAAACAGCGACAGATGCGCCATCTGCGCCAGTTCTTCGGCTGTAATCTCCGTCTGGAGATTCTCTTCGATATAGTCGAGACTTCGCTGGATCATGGCCCGGTTGTCCATTTTACTCCCTCCTTCTCGTTTTCTCGCAGCTGCATATGGATCATAGCACATGGAGGGCGAAAAAGCATTTCCGGCTTTGCTGTTTTACGGCTCCAGTGTCCACCCATGATCCCCATGATAGATCATCAGCCGAGTCTGCCCGTCGTCGATGCAGATATTCTCGCCGGTGATGACGATCACGTGATTCTGAAACATAGCGATTCTCCTTGTCAAACAGGTTCCACTGAAACCATTATAGCGCATGACGCGGGGAAAAGCGATATGGATTGAAAAGACAGCTGTCGGGTGGTACAATAAACCCGATTCCCATCGGGGGCTGCTGATCGGCTCTGCGAGGTGAAAAACGGAGCATGTGTATGAAACAGATATGTGAACTGAATGACAGGATCGTGCTGGGGACGGAGGGCTTGTCTTCCAGGGCTCCCCGGATCACGGCCCGCGCGATCGTCAGAAATCAGGACGGCCTGTATGCGGTGATGTATGCCGAAAAATGGGGCCTCCACAGCCTGCCCGGCGGCGGAGTGGAGGACGGCGAGGATGTGCGGACTGCCCTGCGCCGGGAGGTGTACGAGGAGACCGGCTGTGTCTGCGATGACATCCGGGAGCTGGGCATCGTTTCGGAAAACCGGGCCAGTCTGGACTACACCCAGAGCAACCACTATTTTGTGGTGACCACCGCCCACACGCCGGGCGAAACCCATCTGACGGAAGCGGAGCGCGACTGCAGCACGGTGGTGAAGTGGGTGGCGTTTGACGAGCTGGTTCGGCTGATCCATGACCAGGAATTTGACCGGGTGCAGGGGAAGTACCTTAAGCTGCGTGATGTGGCGGCGTTGCGGGAATATGCCAAATGGGTGGAACTGTACATCCCCAAGCGGGAGGATCTGTGGTTCTACCAGAAGATGATGTCCGACCCGGAAACCATGTCCTACAACGCAAACTGGGATGTGTCCTATCCCGGCTATCACCGGGACACGGGCTGCATCGACTACCCGGACGAGGTGCTGGCGGATTGGTACGACGGCTGGATTGGCAGGGAGCCGGACTGCTTCTATGCTTACATCCAGCGCAGCTGCGACGGGGTCTGGATCGGGGATGTGAATTTCCACTATACCCCCGAAAAGGACTGGTATGATATGGGCATCGTGATCTATGCGCCCTACCGGGGCAGGGGATACGCCGTTCCTGCGCTGAAATTGATGCTTGACCACGCCTTTCGGGCCTGTGGCATCTCCAGGATCCACAACGATTTTGAGGTCGCCCGGAATGAAATTGCCGCATGGGAAACCCATCGCAGGGCAGGCTTCCGGGAGCTGGGCGTGGAGGACGGGTTCCTGCAAATGATGATTACGAGAGAGGATTATCTGAAATGTACATAGAAACGGAGCGGTTACTGATCCGTGACTTTATGCTGGAAGATGCTGCTGACCTGCACGAGATCCTCGGTGATGATGAAACCATGGAACACTGGTCTGCTGGAGGAGGATTGGATCACAATGACAATCAAAAACGCAGAATTTGAAGATATGAAGCGGTTGGGGCATATCATGTCCGTATCCTTCCGCACCGCTTTTGCGGACTTCGTCAGCCAGGAGACGCTGGAGGCCTGTGCTCAGGAGGAGAACTGCGCCGCCCTGCTGGAGGGGATCTTCCGGGAGGGGCAGATGCACTTCCTGATCGGCGGCGACAGCGGAATGCTGGTGTGGAAGAGGACAGCGGCTGGTGCGGAGATCGTCGCCATCCACAGTCTGCCGAAAAGCTGGGGAACCGGGGTGGGCCATGCAATGCTGGCGGAAGCCCTGAAGCAGATCGGAGACGGAACCGTATTCCTCTGGGCGTTCAAGGAGAATAAACGGGCCCGGCGGTTTTACGAGAAGCACGACTTCCGCTGGGACGGCACCGAGCGCATCAGCGAATTCGACGGTGCGACGGAAGTGCGGTATGTGAGAAACTGAGAAAATAATGTGCCCGGAATCCTGCTTGATTCCGGGCACACACTTCAATCCTGCGGCGAAACCGAGGGTAAGCTGCCGAGGGGAGAATATGCGCCTTTACGGATGGGAAAAAAGATGATATGATGAAAAAAACGAGCGGAGGTACCCCTATGGAAACGGCAGTACGATTTTTTGACCATGCCCAGAGGAAATTGCAGCAGGTTTTGGATCAGGAGATGCCCAGCATCCGGGCGGCGGCGGAGCTTGTGACGGAGAGCTGCGCTCAAGGCGGAAAGTTCTATGTGTTCGGCTCCGGGCATTCGCACATGATCGCCGAGGAGCTTTACCTGCGGGCCGGTGGGCTGGCGTTGGTGCACGCCATTCTGCCGCCGGAGCTGATGCTCCACGAGATGCCCAACAAGAGCACCTACCTGGAGCGGGTGGAGGGCTACGCCCAGTCGCTGGTGGAGCTGTACCGGGTGGAGGCGAAGGACACCATTCTGGTGATCTCCAACTCCGGGCGGAACGCCGTGCCCGTGGAGATGTGTCTGGCGGCCAAGGCCAAGGGGGCGAAGGTCATCGCCATGACGAGTATGCAGCATTCGACGGGCTGTACCTCCCGGCACAGCTCCGGGAAGAAGATATACGAGATCGCCGATGTGACCATCGACAACCACGGGGAACCCGGCGACGCCGCCTTCCCCATCGAGGGCCTGGACACACCCATCGGCCCCACCTCCAGCATCACGGGCATCACCATCGCCCAGGCCCTGGTCTGCCAGGTGGTGGACAATCTGGTAAAGGCCGGCATTGAACCGCCGGTGTTCAAAAGCTCCAACGTAGACGGCGGCGATGCCCATAATCATCGGATGTTTGAGAGGTATTATGGGTATTGGAAGTGAGGGATTGATGGAGGAAAGCTGCCGGAGTTTCGATACTTCGAGTCATGGAAGCAATTTGCACTGATGATTCGGATCAGTTCGGGGCCCTGCTCCGTGTAGGCCAGCACCCGCAAAATGGCTTCGGCAATTGCAGGCTCCTGCGGCAGCAGCTGCGAAGGGCGAAGCTTTTCAGACAGCCGCTGATATTCGTCCCGGAGAAACGCCAGCTTCCAGGTTGTCGTGATCCGGCTTTGGGCATCCAGGATCAGCTGCTGCAATGTCTGTGCCGTCTCGGCCAGGGGTGTTCTGTGGATCCGGGCATAGGCATCGGACAGTCTGTCCAGGTTCAAATAAACCTTATCCAGAAGCCAGCCTTCATAGCCCTTCCGCCAGGAATGGGATACCAGCCCCGCTGTTTCCAGCTCCATGACAGCGGC
Source organism: Oscillospiraceae bacterium (assembly GCA_015067895.1). The sequence continues at coordinate 14,493 of SVLP01000048.1, forward strand.
GTTGATATGCTGTGTTTCCGGGGAATTGTCCTTGT
>SVLP01000049.1 GCA_015067895.1 Oscillospiraceae bacterium
GCTGTAAAGAAACGCATAGGTATCCAAACAACATACAGCAGCAGTGACACACAATCAAGTGGGACACTGCTGCTGTTTTCTATGTTGGATCAATCGGCTCAGGTGACCACATCCATGTCATCGCGAGCCCGTAAGGGCGCGGCGATCTCCTGGTACGATGTGCAGATTTGTGACGCAGTACCAGGAGATTGCCGCGTCGCCTGTCGGCTCCTCGCAATGACAGTGGTAGACGGCAGATGGTTCTTCTGATTGACTCATGTATAACCCGAATCTTTATTCAGGTTTCTTTACAGCCCCTTTTTGTTTAGAAGATATTCATACCATAGACGATGGCCTTTTTGGGGCCGTAGAAGTTGCCCATCAGGGCGCATTCCTTCGAGAAATGGATGTGGTTCAGTACCTCGCTGAGCTTGCCGCTGACGGAGACGCCGGTGACAGGACGGACTTCCTCGCCGTCGTGCCAGTAGGCCAGCCGGATCTCGCCGCCCACATAGTCGGCGTAGAAATCGGTCTGGATGCCGGACATGGAGACGATCTCCAGGTAGGGGCCGGTGATGAATTCGGCATCCTCGGCGGTGCCTGCGTCCAGGGCGATGCAGGGCAGGCTGCCGGTGGGCTCCTCGCCCAGATACTGGCCGAAGCGGTTGGCACCGTAGTAATTCACCGCCACGCCGCCGTCGATGATCCGCTGCTCTTTCAGACTCATGCCGTCCCGGTCGAAGGCGCGGCTTCCGGCGCAGCCGGGGAGGGCGGCGGTCATGGTGATGCCAAGCTTGTCACCCTGGGGAGCGGTCTGGAGTGCATCGCCCTTTTTGTAGACATTGTGATGGCTGTAGACGGTGCCGTAGGACAGGTCGTCGGCGAAGTTCCAGAAGAGCTCCATCAGCTCCTGGGAGTTCAGGATGACCTTGGGGGCTCCGGTGACCTCCAGCCGTTTGGCATCGTGCCGGGCCTTGGTCTGAGCCAGCTTGTCCGCGATCTCCGTGCGCAGGGCATTGATGTCCAGCGCGTTGAAATTATACTGCTCGTAGAGTTCCACGCTTTCGCCGCCCTGGGTAGCGGTGGGGATGGCCTCCACCATGGCAGTCCAGCGGTGCTGCGTTTTCTTCAGACCGCTGCTGTTGACCACGGTCTCGGTGATGCGGTTGATGAAAATTTCCACTGCGTTCAGGGAGGTGACCTCCAGGGTATTGGCGGCGAAGACCGTGTTGGCGATCTCGGCGGCCAGCTCGGCGGCATCCCATTCGGTGAAATTGGACTCGACGGTATATTCGCCGGTCTCGGCACCGGGGAGCTGATAGCCGGGATTCTCGATGAGCTTTGCCTTTTCCACGGCCTCGTCGATCAGCCGGTCAAGGTCGCTTTCCGTGGTGGAGGGGTAGACGAAGAAGGAGGCATGGCCCTTATAATCGCCGTGGTCGACGTAGACGGTGACCTCCTTGTCGCAGTTGTCGGTGTTGCGCACGGTCTCCAGCGCGCCCTTCACGAAGAAGAGCTCGTAGCTCTCCCTGCGATCCATGTTGATCTTATAGCCGGAGACCCCTTTATGGGACTCCAGATGGTTGATAATGGTATTCATCCCAGCTTCGCCCTCGCTTTCACACTGGGGCCGCCGTCGCTGACGCGCACCCATTCCTTATAGCCCTTGCCGCACATACCCGCGCCCACGATCTTATGCTCCTTCGAAACCATGCTGATGGACTTCAGCAGGTCGGGCACGTAGCCGCTGATGATGACGGGGGAGAACCAGTTGTCGGTGAGCTTGCCGTCCACGATCTCGATGGCGTACTTCGCCACACACTGGATGGCCCAGTTCTTGGGATCCTCCATGCCGTTGTCGCATTCGCAGACGTAGTAGCCGTGGTCGATGGAGGCGATCATATCCTCGACAGAGTCCTCGCCGGGCTCGATGAAGGTGTTGGTCATCCGGGCGTAGGCCTTCCGGCGGGAGGATTCTCTTCTTCCGTTGCCGGTGGGGGCGGTGCCCAGCTCCAGGGCAGAGCTCAGGTCGGAGATGCCGGTGACCAGAATGCCGTCCTTGATGATCTGGGTGTCACCGGCCAGCACACCCTCGTCGTCGAAGAAGTAGCTGCCCGCGCTGACGGCGGAGGCGGCACCATCCTTCATGTTGACGATGGGAGATGCCACGTATTTGCCCACGTATTCCTTTGCCAGAGCCCGATCCTTGACGAACATGTCCATCTCTACGCCGTGGCCGAAGGCTTCGTGGCAGATGAGACCCGTCATGTGGGTGTCGGTGACGATGTCGTACTCGCCGGGCACCATGGGCTTGGCGGTGGTCAGCATGTGGGCGGTGTGCAGCACTTCCTCCACCACCCCGGGGAGCTTCTCCATGACAAGGCCAAGGGTCGCTTCGTTCTCGCCGGAGCCGAACTGGACGGTCTGGTCGTTCTCCCGATAGACCACGCTGACCATGCCGTTGACCCAGGCATAGTTCTGATCCAGCTCCCGGTTGGGGGAGATGAAAAGCTTGCTGGTCTCCATGGTGTAGATGCCCACGCTGACGTTCAGCAGGTTCTCACTTTTGGTATTGACGGTATCCCGCAGGTTCTTGCAGAAGTCCAGGATCTGCTGATCGGTGTAGCTTTCCAGATCGCTCTCGCGGCTGAAGCTTTGCACCAGGGGCTCGTCGCTCAGGTCATGGACGCCGATGGGCTGGGCCTTCAGGGCCTTGCTGAAGCGGAAGCATCGGTTGATCTCGGAGACGAGGGCGTCCAGATCCCCGTGGATATCGTCCAGGGAGTATTCGTAAAACACGCCGTCACCGGCGACCTTCACCACGAAGCCGCACTCGGTATCCATACCGGAGGCGATGTTGGTGAGACGGTTATTGGCCATGACAGACCGGGCTCTGACGTCCACGCCCAGGATGCTGACATAGTCATAGGTCTTCTTCAGCTCTGCCGCCAGCGCTTTCGCGTCGGCCCGGCGGGAGTGAAGGAATTCGGAAAAAGACATAGTGCACCTTCCTTGCTCAGTTTTGACTGAGGCGATTATACTTGCGCCATGGACAGATGTCAACGACAAAAGGTTACAGCTTATCTTTACAGTTTGCAAATTTATGATACAATGATAGCAGAATGAGCTTTTGAGGTGAAACAAATGGAAGAAATGATCTTGAGACCCGTAGCCGAGCAGCGGTATGCCGCGGAACTGGCGGCATTGGCGCAGTGGGACGCGGGCAATCCCAGACCCCAGGGCTGGAAGCTGTCGCCCAGGGCGGTGCGGCTGTTCATCCTGGGAAGCCGGGAGCCCATCGGGGGCGTGACCATCGGCAAGAAATATCTGGGCAACGATGCCCTGGTGGAGCGGTGCATCATCACCCTGGCCGGCAATCGCGGCCTGATGCTGGTGGGCGAGCCGGGCACGGCCAAGACCATGCTCTCGGAGCTTCTCTCCGCCGCCATCTCCGGCTGCTCCACCAACACGGTGCAGGGCACTGCCGGAACCACCGAGGATATGATTAAGTACTCCTGGAACTACGCCATGCTGCTGGCCAAGGGCCCCTGCCGGGAGGCTCTGGTGCCGTCGCCCCTCCATGTGGGCATGGAAAAGGGCATCCTGACCCGCTTCGAGGAGATCACCCGCACCCCTGCGGAGGTGCAGGACAGCCTCATCAGCGTCCTCAGCGACAAGGTGCTGAACATCCCAGAGCTGGGGGACGGGGGACTGCTTTTCGCCAAGCCCGGCTTCAATGTCATCGGCACGGCCAACACCCGGGACAAGGGCGTCAACGAGATGTCCAGCGCCCTGAAACGCCGCTTCAACTTCGAGACTGTCCAGCCCGTCCGGGATGTGGCGCTGGAAAAGCGGATCATCCTGAACGAGGTGGGGGCCCTGGCGAAGGCTGCGGGCATCGACCGTGCTCTGGACGAGGAAGCCGCAGAGCTGCTGGCCACCACCTACCATGAGCTGCGGGAGGGCGTGTCCGCCGAGGGTATGCGCATCGAAAAGCCCGGCTGCGTCATGTCCACCGCCGAGGCCATCTCCGTCTACTATCAGACCCTGATGGGGGCCTATTACTACGGCGACGGAACCATGAAGGAGAAGGATCTGGTGGAGAATCTGGTGGGCGCGGTGGCCAAGGAATCCAATGAGGATCTGGACAAGATCGGAAATTACTTCTCCAGTGTGGTGCGGGAGAAGGCGAAGCGGGAGGGCGGCGCATGGACGCGGTATTACGAGGCGAGAAGCCGTCTGAAATAAACTGGGACGATCCCATCCTATACTACCCCGTCCGGCATCACAGCCCGGTCTGCGCCTGGCATCTGGAGCGCACCATCGAGCGATACCGGCCCGAATGCATCCTGGTGGAGGGGCCGGAGAATGCCAATGATCTGGTGGAGGTACTGACAGACCCGGACACCACTGCGCCCGTGGCCTTTTACTACGCCTGCCGGGATGAGGGGAAATATCTCTCGGACTCCGAGGAGCCGGGCACCTGGCGGTGCTACTATCCCTTCCTGGACACCTCCCCGGAGCTGGTGGCTCTGCGCGAAGCCAGAGCACGGGGCATCCCCGGACGGTTCATCGATCTGAGCTACGGGGAGATCCTCCTTGCGACGAAGGAAGCGCGGGGACTGCGAACCACGGAGGAGAAGCTGAGCTATGCTTCCGACCGGTATCTGGCACACAACCGCTTTCAGGAGCGGCTGTGCGAGCGGGCGGGGGTGCGGAGCTTCGAGGAATTCTGGGAGAAATACTTCGAGGTGGAGGGGCTGGCCCTGACCACCGAGGCCTTTGTACATTTGATGAATACCTACTGCCTTTTGTCCCGGCAGGATACTCCCGAGGTGGAGCTGCGGGAGGATGGCTGTTTGGCCCGGGAAGCCCACATGGCAATGCGGATCCGGGAGGCGGCGAAGACACATCAGCGCATTCTGGTGGTTGCCGGTGGCTTCCACATTGCGGGGCTGCGGAACCCCGTCATGGAGCCGCCGGAGCGGAAAAAGCTTCCTAAGCTCCACCAGACCGTCTATCCCATGCGCTATTCCATGCAGGCGGCGGATGCCCTCAGCGGCTACGCCAGCGGCATGCCCTCGCCGGGGTTTTACGATCAGCTGTGGCAGGAGCTCCATGGAGAGCAGCCGGAGAAAGCCTGGGAGACGGTGATCCTTGACCATTTGGTTCGCACGGGTCGGAAGCTCAGGAGCATGGGGGAGACCATCTCCGCCTTCGACGAGACCTGCGCATTCCAGCAGACTACAGGGCTGGCGGCCCTGCGGGAGAAACGCTTTCCGGGACTGTATGAGCTCCAGGACGCGGTGCTCAGCTCCTTCGTCAAGGGCGAGGCCAGCCTGTCCGGTCTGGAGCCCATGCGCATTTTGCGGGAGCTGACCACCGGCAGGAAGCTGGGCAGCCTTGCGGCGGGGGCCCTGGTGCCGCCGCTGACGAAGGATTTTGAAGCCCAGTGCAGGCGGCATCGATTGAAGCTGGAATCCGGCGCGAAGCAGGAGTGTACATTATCCATCCTCTCGGAGCCAAAGCACCGGGATACCAGCCGGTTCCTCCACAGGACGGCCTTTCTGGACTGTGAGTTCGCCAAACGACGCCGGGGCCCCGATTTGCTGAAAAACAAGGATCGGAATCTGATCCGGGAGGTTTGGGAATACCGCTGGACGGCCGCTGTGGATGCCGCACTGATCGAGCATGCTGTATCCGGTGGTACCGTCCGGGAAGCCTGCGTCACGGAGCTGCGCAGCCGCATGGCGAATGCGAATCTGGCAGAGGAGGGCGCGGAGCAGCTGACCCATGCGTTCTTAATGGGAATCGGCGATAACGCCGACGTCCTCGCTGCACGGATGGACGGCCTGCTGATCTCTGATGGTGATTTTTCCTCTCTTTGTCACGCCTGCGACAGCCTGTACCGGCTGACCCAGTGGAAGAACCAGTACGGCGAGGGCGGAAGCATTGATTATGAGACCCTTTTGACCCGGGCCTTTGACCGGGTGGTGCAGCTGCTGCCGGCCATGCATACGGTGGATGACCGGGGCTTGGGCGATGTGCAGGAGTCTGCCATGCTCCTGTACCAGCTGACCCTGCGGCCGGATTTTGCCGATCGCCGGGAGCGGCTGCGGGAGGCGCTGGAAATGCTGGCGGAGCAGAACCCCATCCATCCCGGCCTGCACGGTGCGGCGCTGGGGCTGCTCTACGGCATGGAGCCGGAGCGGAAGACGGAGATCGACCGGGTGGCCCGGGGCTACCTGAAGGGAACACGAACCATCATGCTCCAGTCCGCGTCCTTTTTGCAGGGACTCTTTTATACCGCACGAGACCTGCTCCTGATCGATCGGGAGTTCCTGAAGCAGATCGACGGGCTGCTCTGCGAGCTGGAGGATGACGATTTCACGGCCATGCTTCCGCAGCTGAGATTGGCCTTCAGCTACTTCCTGCCCACGGAGACCGACCGGCTGGCCCGGTCTGCCGCCGGGCTCCATGGCTCGAAGGAGCGGTTACACAGACAGCGGGCGGTGGATGCCGCCGATTACAGCCGAGCCGAGGCGCTGGATGCCTGGGCGGCGGCTCATCTGGACGATTGGGGGAGTGGACATGTCGATCTCTGACGGTGCGGCGCTGAACCGCTGGCGGCTGGTGCTGGGCAGAAATGCCGAGGGGGCCATGCCACTGACCTCGGCCCGGCTGAGCCGGATGGATGACGCCCTGGACTTCCTCTACAGCCGGGAGGCAGGCGAGGATGTGCGCCAGGGCGGCTCTGAGGCCAGCAATCCCACCGTGGCCCACTGGCTCAGCGAGGTGCGGACGCTGTTCCCCCAGGAAACGGCGGAAATTTTACAGCGGCATGCTCTCGACCGGTATCAGCTGACCGAGCTGCTGGCTGACCGGGAGGTGCTGGAAAGGCTGGAGCCCAATCAGGCGCTGCTGGAGACGGTGCTGAGTCTGAAGCACATGATGAAGGGGCCTGTCCTCGACACCGCCCGGCGGATCGTGGACAAGGTCGTGAAGGAGCTGACCGAGAAGATGGAGCAGGAGGTGCGCCGATCCAGCCTGGGTAAGCTGGATCGCTCCAGCAGAAGCAGTGTCCGCTCCATCCGGAATCTGGATTTCAAGCGCACCATTCGGGAGAATCTGGCCCATTACGATAGGGAAAACCAGCGGATCATGCTGGAAAAAGTCCATTTTAACGGACGGATCAAGCGGTACAATCCGTGGCAGGTGGTCATCGCGGTGGATGAGAGCGGCTCTATGCTGTCTTCGATCATCCACAGCGCGGTGATGGCGGGTATCTTCGCCAAGATGCCCATGTTACAGACGAAGCTGGTGATCTTCGACACCTCCGTGGTCGATCTCAGCGGCTTTGCCGACGATCCGGTGCAGGCCCTTATGAGCATCCAGCTGGGCGGCGGTACGGATATCGCCGGAGCGCTGCGCTACTGCGAAACGCTCATCACCAAGCCCCACCGGACGATGGTGGTGCTGATCTCCGACCTGTGCGAGGGCGGCCCGAGACAGAATCTCTACGGCGTGTGCCGGGACATCATCGAATCCGGCGCAAAGCTGGTTGCATTGACGGCGTTGGATGAAAACGCCGCGCCCGCCTATGACCGTGCGGTGGCCCAGAATCTGGAGGATCTTGGTGCCTGGGTGGGAGCCATGACCCCGGCCAGGCTGGCGGATTTCATGGCGAATGTGATGAAAACCTAAGAAAGGAGGATGCCTGTGGACTTACCCGAAACCTTACGCGTCGCTCTGGGTGCGGCGGACGACGCCTATTTGCAGGGCCTGAGCAATAAGGGAACCCTGAACCGGGCAAAGAAGGATCTGGCGGGGCTGTCCCCCACGGCGGAAGCGGTTGGCGAGACCATCGTTGTGACCGTCGGCGGGGAGAAATGTACCATCACCGCGCCCCTGGGCGAGAGCAAATGCAGCTGTCCAAGCTCGGCTATGTGCCGCCATCGTCTTGCGGCGATGCTGTGGCTGCGGGATCAGGTGGGGGCGGAACCGGAGCAGAAGGCTCCGGAATTCCCGTCATTGCTGGCCTATCCGACGGAAAAGCTGGCGAAGCAGCTGGGGGCCAGGCGGCTGGCGGGTATCCTCTTCCGACACAGAAGCGGCGGCTGCCCGAAGATCACGGAATCCTCGGTGGTCACAGTAGAGCTGACCTGGCTCCCGGCCACCGTACGGCTGCTGGAGCCGCTGGAGCACAGCACCTGCACCTGCAAAAGCAAAGCCCTTTGTCTGCACAAGGCCGAGGCGCTGCTTTCCTGGCAGCTGTCGAAGGGCATCGCAAAGGCCGAAGACCTGGAGCCCAAGATCACGGAAACGGGCCTTGACCCGGAGCGGGTGCGTGGCGTCTGTGGGGCCGTCTGTCAGATGCTGTCGGAGCAGCTGGTCACGGGCCTGAGCCGGATGCCGGATTCTGTCTGTGATACGGTGGAGCGGATGGCATCCTTAAGCCATACGGCGGGCCTGCCGAATCTGGAACGGGCACTGCGGAATCTGCATGGGGAATATGCCGCCTGCTTTGCCCGGTCTGCGACATTTCGGGAAAACGCGCTGCTGTCCCGGCTGAGTCATGCGTACCGGCTGGCTGCCGCGCTGGAAGCCGCTGACGGGGAGGCCATGCGTAACCTGGCCGGAGCCTTCCGGGAGGATTATGGGCGCTCCGCAGACCTGAAGCTGTACCTGCTGGGTCTGCGGGAGTACACGGGCCGCAGCGGCTACGCGGGTACGATCTATTATTTCATCGAGCGGGAGAACCAGGTATTTTACTGCTACCGGGATCTGCGGCCGACTTACTATGAAAGGGCTGTCCGGCGGGCGCCGTCGGTGAGTCCCTGGGGGCTGCCCTGTACCCTGAAACAGGCATGGAACTGCGCCATCGATCTTCAGAACCCCAAGGTCAACACCTCCGGCGGTCTGTCCGCCACCAGGGAGTGCAAAGCCACCCATCTGGGCCATCGGGAGCCCTGGGAGGTCGTTCCATCGGAGATGGTTGCGGAGGATTTTGAAACACTTCTGCCGGTCAGCTCCCCCAGAAATCGCGAACTGGAGCGGCTGGTGCTGATCCGGCCCGAAGGCTGGGAGCAGCAGGAATACGACACCGTGAACCAGCGGTACGCCATGCGGCTTCTGGATCAGGCGGGCCGGGACATCTGGCTGGAGGTGCGCTACGAACAGAAGGAGGCTCCCGTCATTCAGACGTTGGAAACGATGGCAAAGCAGCTGAAGCCGAGTGACCGGCCGGTCTTCTTCGGGGAGCTGTACCGGGATGGGGACAAGCTGAAATTCTACCCCATCGAATATTTCCTGAACTGGGAGGACAGGCCATGAGGGAGTTGCTGGACGATCTGGAGCAGGCCCTGACGGATCTGATGCAGACGGGATTCGCGACAGCGGGAGCTGGCGCGGTGAAGCGTTTTGGGGAGCTGTCCGACCGATGCGAGGGTACCGGACTTCACACCGGCGGGACTCTTTTCAAACAAATCGGGGAGGTTCTGAACCGGCGGCTCCACACCCTGGAAAAAACAGATCTGGAATTGACGGCGGCGGTCTGCCGCGCCGAATACTATATCACACTCTGCCGGGAGCGGCTGACCGAGGACGGCATCCGCGAAAGATGGCAGGAGGGAGGAACAACATGATTATCCGAGACGACCATAAGCTGGAAAAGCTGCTGAAGACCCTGAAATTCAGTCAGTGCAACGCAGACCTTGCAATGGAATATCTGACCGCCGAAGCGGAGAACGACGCGCTCCTGGAGCGGGCGGAGCCCCAGAACTTCCGGAAGCTGAACCCCGGTGAGTGTGCTTCGGCCTGGGATCACCAGGACTGGGTGCGCAGACATGACCGGGAGAAGCTGGGCAGATATCTGAAGCTCTTCTTTGCCATCGGCAAGAGCACCGCCGTAACCCTCTGGCGTCCCTACCACCGCGGCAACATCCATAAGGAGCAGCAGATGGATTGGCTTCTGTCTGTCCTGCCCAAAGCCGCCGTCGCCGCCATGGAGGCCGACCGTCTGGCCTGGGATCGGCGCAACAGCGAGGAGATCGGCTGGCTCCACCAGCTGGCTCTGACGGAGCCGGAGGTGCTGGAGGAGGCACAGAAGCTCAATGGCACCCCCAGCGACAACATGAAGGTTGCCCTGGCGGGCATCCTCCTCTGTCAGGCCTCCGATCCGGAGCTGATCCGGCGGCAGGGTGACATTTTGCTGGAGAACAACGTGGATACCCTGGATGCCGTGGCCGGTTGGCTGGATGATAAGCAGCTTCTGGTTCTGCGCCAGTATATGCGCGCCGGTGTCTGGACACCCCTGATGCCCGGCGGACTGCCCAACCCCTCCGCTGCCGATGCCCTCCAGACCCGCAACTCCGACGACTATCTGACGGGCCTTCTGGGCCACGCCAGCTTCCAGGCCATGGGCGTGGACACCCGCGCCCGCTGCGCATTGCAGATATATCTGCGGCTGAACCCCCAGGCGGTGCTGAATTCCATCACCCATCTGGGGAGCCTGAGCCATTTCCTGAACCATTTCGACGATCTGCTGGAGAACCTTCCCGGCGGCGCGGCTACTATGCTCCTGTTCCTGGCCCATGGCCGCTACTGGATCGACGACGACACCAAGCGGATGCTGATGCACCGCTGTGTCAGCGGCCTGGCTGAGGCTCTTCAGGTCGCAAATCCCAATCAGTATCTGGGCATCACCCAGCTGCTCCCCGCCGCAGCCAAATTCCTGGGCGACGAGAAGCAGCGGATCATTTCCATTTTGCAGCGTTATGCAAGCGCAGGACAGCAGGAGATGGCCGATTTCCTGCTGGGCAGCGGCAGTCTGAAGGACAGCCGGAAGGAGCTGTCCGCCGTGTCTGTTGGCTGGTGTAACCCTACTCAGGCATCCGGCATGATGGTGCTTTACCGGATGGATCACGGCTGGGATGATTTTATGTGCCGCTGTGCGGTGGTGATGGGCTTCCCATTCGAGGGGCAAGGCATGGGCAATATCCTCTCGGATATGAACCAGGAGCAGGCAGGCAAGCTGGCTGCGGCTGTCAATTATTACTTCGCAACCAACTTCGACCCGGAGCAGCTCCAGCAGTTGGCAGATGCTCTGACCGAGCGGGGACTTCCTCTGTCGGATGTGATGACCATTGCCGGAATCCTCCATGACAATACCTATAATGCCAAGGAACAGAAGCAGATCCAGGCAAGTGTGTACATGGCCGCGGCGAAGCCGGAATTCATCAGCGACCTCTGTGATGCTGCGAAGACGGGCTCCGTGTTCGCCCGCCAGACCGCCATCAATGCCCTGTACAACCTGGCTCCCGACCATCCCGAAGCCAAGACCGGTGTCCTGGCCGCTGCGGGCGACAGCTCCAAGCAGATCAAGGAAGCCCTCGTGACCCTGTACGCGGGCCGTCCCGAATGGGTGGAGGATTACAGAAAGCTCCTCACCGCCAAGAAGGCCGCCGAGCGGCTCCTTGCTGTGGAGGTGCTGGCAAGGCTGAACGAGCGGGAAGCCCTGGAAGCCGCTCTTGCCAATGAGAAAAACGCCAAGGTGGCCGATGCCATCCGCTCCAAGCTGGGCGCGGAGGCTCCCGCCGCCGTGGGCAGTGCCGAGGACGTTGCCGCCAATCTGGTCAAGGGCAACAAGGTCAAGAAGCTGAACTGGCTGATCGAGCAGCCCCTGCCCAGGCTCCGCAAAAAGGACGGCACCGATGCCGACGAGAATGTCCGAAACGCCATCCTCCTGAGCTATTGTGAGCTGGGCCGGGTGGGCCACAGCGACACCGCCGCAGAGCTGGCGGCGGAGCTGGACGAGAATGATCTGCGCGATCTGGCCTGTGAGGTCTACGAGCACTGGTTCGCTGCCGGTGCCCAGGCCAAGCACAAGTGGGTGCTGTCCTTCGCGGCAGTCTTCGGCGGCGCGGCCATGACTCCCAGACTGCAAAAGGCCATCAACGACTGGCCCAACCACCAGCGCGGTGCCATCGCCTGCGATGCGGTCATGGCCCTAGCTCTGAGCACCGACCCGGCGGCCATCGTCATCGTCGATGCCATCAGCCGCAAGTTCAAATTCCGCCAGGTCAAGCAGGCCGCCGCACAGGCGCTCGACAACGCAGCGAAGGAGCTGGGCATCACCGCCGAGGAACTGGCCGATCGGATCGTCCCCGACCTGGGCTTCGGCAAGGACGGCAAGCGGATTTTTGATTACGGCAAGCGCAGCTTCACCGTCCGTCTGACCCCCACCCTGGAGCTGGAGATCACCAATGACGCGGGCAAGGCCGTCAAGAATCTGCCCGCCCCCGGCAAGACTGACGATGCACAGGCGGCGGAGGCCTACGAGGCCTTCAAGACCATGAAAAAGCAGATCAAGACCACCGTCACCGCCCAGCGGGCCCGGCTGGAGTCCGCCCTGTCCGTCCTGCGCTGCTGGGACACCGAGCGGTGGGAAGCCCTGTTTGTCGGAAATCCCATCATGCACCAGTTCGCCATGAGCCTGATCTGGGGCGTGTATGAGGATGGAAAGCTCACCGACACCTTCCGCTATATGGAGGACGGCAGCTTCAACACCGTGGACGAGGAGGAGTACGAGCTCCCCGAAAACGCGAAGATCGGCCTTGTCCATCCCGTGGAGCTGGATGAGGAGACCCTGGAGGGCTGGAAGCAGCAGCTGGAGGACTACGAGATCGTCCAGTCCATCGACCAGCTCGCCCGTCCGGTCTACACCCTGGAGCAGGACAAGGCAGGACAGAAGGCACTGGAGGACTTCGGCGGTAAAATGCTCAACGGCCTGTCCCTCTCCGGTAAGCTCCTGGGTCTGGGCTGGTACCGGGGAAGCGTGGTGGACGGCGGTATGTTCTACAGCTTCTACCGGGAGGATGCCACCCTGGGCATCGGCGTGGAGCTGCGATTCTCCGGCTCCCCCGTGGGCTACGACGACGGCGGCGATGTGACCGTTTACGACGCGGTCTTCTATCGCGGCACCATCAACCGGGGCAGCTATGTTTATGACGAGATCAAGGAAGAGAATCAGATCCCTCTGGGTGAGGTTCCCGTCCGCTATTACAGCGAGATCGTCCACCATCTGACCAGGGCCACAGCCTCCTCCACCCAGACGGAGGAGGGCTGGAGATCGGAGCGTAAAGACTGATGGAGAGTTTCGTGGAAAAAATGGCCCGCAAGGCGCTGGAGGAGCCCAAATTCCAGCAGAGCTGGCGTGTCCACATGGCCGCCTTCGGCCCGGTGCTGGAGGGCTGCTTCCGGGAGGATGACCAGGCCCGCATCCACCTCTGCGCGGCTCTGAACCACATCAGCCGCCGGGAGTGCGCCAGAGGCATGGGCAAGCTCCAGCTGGTGGAGCCCCGGTGCAGGACGGAGGCCGACCGGGCGGCGGTGGCCTTCTTCCGGGGGGTGTGCCACCAGATGGCGGGAGACGAAGGGCGGATGGCGATCTGCTATCGGGAAGCCATCGACCGGGGACTGAAATTCTACATGCCCTATATGAAGCTGGCAAAGCTCTGGCAGACCGCCTGCATGTATGACCGGGCGGCGCAGTACTACCGGGGAGCCATCTCCTGCTATGATGGCTCAGGCCTTGGGGAAGGGGAGAAGCTGATCCTCGGCTCTGCCTACACGGGGCTTGCCACCTGCCTGACCTTGATGCACCGCTATGACGAGGCCGAACGGACGCTGGAGGCCTCCCGCACGGTCTGTCCGGACGGCCCCGGCCGATCCGCCGTGGAGGCGGTGCTCCATGCGGCCCTTGGCCGGGAAGACCGGGCGAAGGCCGCACTGGATGTGCTGCTGACCCACGCACCCCAGGTCTATGCCGATACCCGGGCCACCGTTCGTGCCATCCTGGAGGGGAAGGATCCCATCTTCTGCCCCATGGAGCCTGACCGGGCCCGGCTGCGAGACTTCTGGGACTGGTTCCGGGAGCAGGAGCAGAGCATGACCGAGGAAAAACTGGCACAGCGATACAACAGCCTGTTCCCCCAGGCGGAGGGTGCCCTCCAGGTAAGGCTCACTGAGGATCGGATCGTGTTTCCGGATCACTATTTCGCGGCCCTGACCCGGCTGTGTGAGGAACTGATTGCCGCCTGTCCTCCGGAGATTGCCGGACGTCGGCAATTCGAGCTCGTCCGCTATCTTTCCAAAGAATGAAACAAACGCCGGGATCTTCCCGGCGTTTGTTTCAGCTTGTCAAAGAACTATCCAAATGCCCCCGTTTCGTGTATACTAGACGAAACGGGGGTGTTTTTATGGAAGCATGGAAAAACAACGCACGGCGGGAGCCGGTAATCATAGACTTGGATACGCTGGTGCCCAAGGATCATCTGCTCCGCAA
>SVLP01000050.1 GCA_015067895.1 Oscillospiraceae bacterium
AGCTGGCAAATTGGAGTTGGAAGAACTCCTTATTTTTATTTCTGGACAACTGTTTTCCAATTTTCTATACCAAAACCCCTGTTTTCCTTTCGAGAAAACAGGGGTTCTTTGACAGACTGGGAAGCCTTCCGGCAGAAAGCCGGAAGGCTTTTCCCATTCGTTCAGACTTCCTCCTGAGCCGAACATACATCAAGACCGGAAATTTGCAATCTGCGCAGTTTTGTGGTACGCTATATGCAAAAAGGAGAGGAGCCTCTGCCATGCCCTTTGAGATCATCCGAAACGATATTGTGAACATGCACGTCGATGCCATTGTAAATACGGCGAACCCACAGCCGCTCATCGGCGGCGGAACAGATGCAGGCATCCACGCAGCCGCCGGGCCGGAGCTGCTGGCTGCCCGGAGAAAGATCGGCCCCATTGCCGTGGGCGAGGCGGCCATCACGCCCGGATTCCGGCTGCATTCGAAATACGTGATCCATGCCGTCGGCCCCATCTGGCGGGACGGCAGATCCGGGGAGGAAGGGCTTCTGGAAGCCTGCTACCGCAATTCTCTGGAGCTGGCGCGGATGTACGGGTGCAAAAGCATCGCCTTTCCCCTGATCTCCGCCGGAACCTACGGGTTTCCCAGGGATCGGGCATTGCAATGCGCCATCCGTGCCGTCAGCGGTTTTTTGATGGAGCATGAGCTGCAGGTCTATCTGGTGGTCTTCAACCGGGAGGCCTTCCAATTGTCTGAGAAGCTGTTCCGGGGCGTCCAGAGCTACATCGATGAGCACTATGTGGAGCGAAAGCTCCGGGCGGAGGGCTGGAACCGTCAGCGGAGGGAGCGCAGCATTCTGCTGGAGTCCGAGTGCCGCTATGCACCCACAGCAGCGTCCATGTGTCTGGAGGAGCTGGTGAAGCAGACGGACGCAGGCTTCAGCGAGACACTGCTGAAGCTCATCGACGAAAGGGGAAAAAAGGATTCTGAGATCTATACCAAGGCCAACGTCTCCCGCCAGCACTTCTCCAAGATCCGCAACAACCCGGATTACCGCCCCACAAAGCCCACGGCCATCGCCTTTGCCATCGCTCTGGAGCTCAGCCTGGAGCAGACGAAGGATCTGATCGGCCGCGCCGGATATGCCCTGACCAACAGCAGCAAGTTCGATGTCATCATCATGTACTTCATCAGCCAGGGAAATTACAATTTGTTCGATATCAATGCAGCTTTGTTCGAGTTCGATCAGAGCCTCCTTGGGGCATAATACTGATTTTTGATTAAAAGCTTTAAGGTTTTCATTAAAAAGCAGTATAAAATGTCCCCTGCCGGTTGACCAAATAAAATCAAAAATCTCCTATCATGTGACCATACCCAAACGACACATGACAGGAGGTTTTTATCATGAAAAAGAATCTAACAGAGCTGGTCTTCATCCTCGACCGCAGCGGCTCCATGGCGGGGCTGGAGGATGACACCATCGGCGGCTTCAACGCCATGATCGAAAAGCAGAAGGGCGAGCCCGGAGAGGCTGTCGTCTCTACGGTGCTCTTTGACAACCGCTCGGAGGTCATCCACGACCGGCTGCCCCTGGACAAGGTTCCGGCTCTGACCCGCAGGGACTATTACGTCCGGGGCTGCACGGCTCTGCTGGATGCCGTGGGCGGTGCCATCCGCCACATCGGCAACGTCCACAAGTACGCCCGTGACGAAGACCGTCCCCAACGGACGCTGTTCGTCATCACCACTGACGGCATGGAAAATGCCAGCCGACGCTATGACTACGCACGGGTCAAGGCCCTGATCGAGTGGCAGCGGGAGAAGGATGGCTGGGAGTTCCTCTTCCTGGGAGCCAATATCGACGCCGCCCGGGAGGCCGCCCGCTTCGGCATCACCGCCGACCGTGCCGCCAACTACCACGCCGACCATCAGGGAACCAATGTGATCTACGAAGCAGTCTGTGAGGCAGTCTGCCAGGTGCGCTCCGCCAGGCCCCTGGGCAATACCTGGCGCAGCCGGATCGATGAGGATTTTGAGAACAGAGGTTGATACCACCTACGGTGCAATACGGTCATGACCATCGCGGCAATTTCACAGGCTGTCAGACGTATGTCAAAGGGGCTGCTGCGTTCCGCAGCAGCCCCGATACGGTTGTTCTATTGGTGATTACGGTTCTTCCGGGAATGCGTACTGGGCCTTGTATTTGGCGAAGCGCTTGTTGAAGGCTGCGCTCTCATGGAGCTCGCCGGCCTTCAGAGCGTTGAGGTACTCATGGGCTTCCAGCTTGCCCTCGGCCACCTGGAGCATCTCCACGGCGATGTTGGAGCAGTGGTCGGCGGTGCGCTCGAAGGCGGTGAGCAGATCGTCCAGGACGAAGCCGTACTCGACGGTGCACTTGCCGTCCCGCAGGCGGCGGATATGCCGGGACTTGATCTCCCGAACCAGCACATCGACCACCTGCTCCTGGGGCTCGATCTTCACGGCCTGGGCGAAGTCGAAGTCCGCGTAGGCGGCCACGGTGCGCTCCAGGGTATCGGAGATGGCCCGCTCCAGCACCTCCAGCTCGGCCCTGGCCTGGTCGGAGAAGGAGATCTTCTTTTCCTCCATCTCCAGCGCCGCCTTGGCCACAGACACGGCGTGGTCGGCCATGCGCTCGATGTCGGCCACGGTGTAGAGCAGGGTGTTGAGGAGGCGGTTGTCCTCCAGGGAGAGGTTCATGGAGGAGAGCTTCACGAGGTAGGTACCCAGGGCGTCCTCGTACCGGTCGGTACGATCCTCCAGCTCCATGACCTGCTCGACCAGGACAGGATCAAATTTCCGGGTCAGGCCCATGGCAAGCTCCATGGCCTTTGCGGCATCGTCCGCCATCTTGGCGGCGATCTCATGGGCCCGCTGGACAGCCACGGCGGGGGTGGCCAGCAGACGCTCGTCCAACAGAGCCTCCTGCTGGGGGGTGTGCTCGTGGGGGATCAGCAGGTAGGCCAGCTTCACCAGCAGGCCATTCAGGGGCATCAGCACACAGGTGGCCGCCACATTGAAGCAGGTGTGGATCACGGCAATGTTCCACGCGCTGCAGGTTTCGTCCAGGAACTGCCAGTCGATGAACAGGCCCAGGCCGTAGAAGACGATGACGAAGATGGTCACGCCCACCACGTTGAACAGCAGGTGCACGATGGCAGTGCGGCGGGCGTTGCGGTTGGCGCCGATGGAACCCATCAGGGCGGTGACGCAGGTGCCGATGTTCTGGCCCAGGATGATGGGGATGGCACTGCCGAAGGTGACCACGCCGGTGCCGCACAGGCCCTGGAGGATACCGACGGAGGCGGAGGAGGACTGGATGATGGCGGTCAGGACGGCACCGAAGAGGATGCCGATGAGGGGATTGGAGAAGGAGATCATCAGCTGGGCGAACCAGGGCTCATGCTCCAGAAACTCCATGCTGTCGCCCATGATGTCCATGCCGGTCATCAGGGCCAGGAAGCCCAGCATGATGGTGCCGATGCCCTTCTTCTTTTCCCCCTTGGTGAACATGTAGAGGATGATGCCCACGGTGCCGATCAGGGGGGCCAGCGTGGAGGGCTTGAAGAGCTTGATGAGGAAGCTGTCGCCCTCCAGACCCGTCAGGGACAGGATCCAGGCGGTGACGGTGGTGCCGATGTTGGAGCCCATAATGACGCCGACCGCCTGCTTCAGGGTCATAATGCCGGAGTTGACGAAGCCGACGACCATGACGGTGGTGGCCGAACTGGACTGGATCACGGCGGTGACGCCCAGACCCAGCAGGAAGCCCTTGAAGACGTTGGAGCTCATTTTGGCCAGGATGGTCTGAAGCCGACCGCCGGCCTGCCGCTCCAGGGCCTTGCCCATGACATCCATGCCGAAGAGGAACAGCGCCAGGCCGCCCAGCAGGGTAATCACATTGAAAATGTAGGTTGTCATAAATATTTCTCCTTTTGTTTGTATGGTTTGCATAGGATCATGACAACACCATTATAGAAGAACTGCCGGAGAAATACGACTTAATTTGTGATAAAGAAACGTTAAATCCTGGTAAAATCCTAAGATTTGGTAAAAATAATGGGCAGTCCCACCCTGCGTACGGGGACTGCGGGGAGATCAGGCTCTGGACGCCGGAAGCATCAAGGAGCTCAGAATCGGACGAATCCGATTCTGAGCTCCTTTGTCTTAGTTAGGGATCAGTTTCCGTTTGGGGCTTATTTGCAGGCGCGGTACAGGAAGGTGACGACCTGGGCCCGGTTGCAGGCGGCGGTGGGGCCGAAGGTGGTCTCGGTCAGACCGTTGGTGATGCCGTTCTCCACGGCCCACAGCATGGGCACGAAGTAGAACTGATCCTCAGCAACATCCGTGAAGGGATGCTCCGTGGCGGTGGGCTGGGGCTGACCCAGGTAACGCCACAGGAAGGTCACCACCTGAGCACGGTTGCACTCGGCGTAGGGGCCGAAGGTGGTGGTGGTCAGACCGTTGGTGATCTCGTTCTCCACGGCCCACAGGACGGCCTTGTAGAAGAAGTCGGTCTCCTTCACATCCACGAAGGGATTGTTGGTGGAGGTGGGCTCGGGGGAACCGGCTGCGCGCCACAGGAAGGTGACCACGGCGGCACGCTGGCAGACGCCGTTGGGGTTGAAGGTGGTCTCGGTGGCGCCGGTGGTGATGCCCTTCTCCACGGCCCACAGGACGGGATCGATGTAGAAGGAATCCTCGGGGACATCGGTGAAGGGGTTCTCACGGGTGGCGTCACAGCGCTGGCAGGAAGTACCCTTCCAGTCGTGACCCAGGGCGGGAATCTCCTCCTGGGCAACCAGGATCTCGCCGCAGACAGCGCACTTCTTGCCCTCGGTCAGGCCGGTCTCGGTGCAGGTGGCGTCCTTACCGGGGATGATCTCCTCGGTGTGGCCCAGAGTGGGAATCTCCTCCTGAGCAACAAGGATCTCGCCGCAGACGCTGCACTTCTTACCCTCAGTCAGGCCGGGCTCGGTGCAGGTGGCGTCCTTGCCAGGGATGATCTCCTCGGTATGGCCCAGAGGAGCGATTTCTTCCTGGGCGACCAGGATCTCGCCGCAGAGGTTACACTTCTTGCCCTCAGTCAGGCCGGGCTCGGTGCAGGTGGCAGCCTTGCCGGGGATAACTTCCTCGGTGTGGCCCAGGGCAGCGATCTCCTCCTGAGCGACCAGGATCTCGCCGCAGACAGAGCACTTCTTACCCTCGGTCAGACCGGTCTCGGTGCAGGTGGCGTCCTTACCGGGGATGATCTCCTCGGTATGGCCCAGAGCGGGGATCTCCTCCTGAACGACCAGAATTTCGCCGCAGACAGCGCACTTCTTGCCCTCGGTCAGGCCGGGCTCGGTGCAGGTGGCATCCTTACCGGGAATGATCTCCTCGGTATGGCCCAGAGCGGGAGTCTCGTCGGCAATATAGCTGTCGCCGCAGGAGCAGGTGTAGGTGGTGTAGCCGCCCTCGGTACAGGTGGGCTCGGTCACGACAGCGGTGTAGCTATGCTCGTGGGTGTCGGCCTTCACGCCGGTCAGACGGATCTCGGCAGCGGAGGCGAAGACAAAGGAGTTGTCGGTGGCAGCATCCAAGGCCACCAGACGGACATACTTGACAGTCTCGCCCTCAAACTCCACGACCTTCCAGTTCCGATCCTTCTCCCAGCTGCCGGAAGCAACGGAACGGAAGCTCTCGCCGTCGTCGGAGACCTGGATGTCATACGCGGTGATGGTGCCGTTGAAGCTGCCGCCCTGGCGGGGCTTGTAGCGCAGGCCGTCCACGATGTAGCTCTCACTCAGCTCGAACTGGATCCAGTGGTTCTCGCGGCTGGTGCCGTACCAGTCGGTGTGCCAGATGGTACCGAAGTCATCGTCCAGAACCAGCTCTGCGGGGCCCTCGCCCTCATAGCCCTTCTGCCAGTCGCCGGCGGTGGCGGTCAGGACGGGAATGGGGACGATGCCCTCGTTGTAGTCCAGCATGGGGGTCTCTTCCTGCTCAGCCAGGGTCTCGCCGCAGACAGCGCACTTCTTGCCCTCGGTCAGACCGGGCTCGTCGAAGGTGGGAGCCTGGCCGGGGATGATCTCCTCGGTGTGGCCCAGAGCGGGGGTCTCGTCGGCGATGTAGCTGTCGCCGCACTCACAGGTATAGGTGGTGTAGCCGCCCTCGGTGCAGGTAGGAGCGGTGACCACGGTCTCGTAGCTGTGCTCGTGAACCCCGTCGGTGGTGATGACGGTGACATAGCGGGAGGCGTTGATGGTGCCGTCGGGCTTCTCGATCTGGATCTCAATGACATTCTTCTCGCCCATGGGAGCGGTCAGGCTCTCGACGGGAACATCCACGATGGTGGTGGAGTTGGCGTTGGTGGGGGTCACGCTGATGCGGCGGCCGTTGACATACAGTGCCGCATTGCCATTGGTGTCATTTCCGCCCTGGATGGTCAGCTTCAGGGACTGGCCGATGGCGGCCGCGTAATCGGCGGGAGCGGTCTTGGCAGTGTCGGCTGCCAGAGCCTTTCCGTCGGCATCGGTCAGGGTCAGAGCCAGACGGGAGCTGGGATGGTAGCCCAGGGAATCCCGCAGGGAGTCCTGGGTGGCCATCTGCTCGTC
The DNA here is from genome assembly GCA_015067895.1 of Oscillospiraceae bacterium. The sequence goes on from SVLP01000050.1 coordinate 6,598, forward strand.
CATCCAGGTCAGGTGAGCGTTGAACCAATTGCGCAGGTCGTCCACATACTTCTTATAGTCGTAGCGGTAGCCCCAGCGTTCGCCGTTGGCCTTGGCGGAGGCCTTCAGGAGCTCGTAGTTGCTGTCCAGCTCGTCCAGCATGTCCGCCACCTGGGCGTTGCGGATCTCCCAGTAACGCTCCTGGGCCTTCAGGAAGAAGTAAGGATCCTGGATCAGATACTTGTACCAGCTATTGGCCTGGGCGTTGGTGCTGTAGTAGCGGGTGGCCCACTGCTCGGTGTGGTAGGTCTGGCCCTCACCGCCGGAGCTCCAGTCCATGTCCCAGATGGGGCCCATGAGCATCAGACCGTCGATGTCCTTGTACATGTAGGTGCTCTTCTTGTTGAGCTCCTCGTTGAAGAAGATCTCGTTGATGAGCCAGTAGTCCACCAGCGCGTCAAAATCGAACAGCTCGCTGTAATGGACGGTGCTGCCGTCGTAATCGCTGGTGTAGGTGTCGGCCTGAACCGCATCCTCAAAGGCCTGGATGTAGGTCTTGACGAAATTCATCATGTCCGCGTTGGTATTGAGGTATTCGGGGGACTTGAACATGATGGGCTGACCGCTGGCGGTCTTGAACTTGGAGATCTCGTCGTAGTATTCATCCAGCTCGATCAGGTAGCCGCCGTTGATGGAGGGAACCTCGATGTCGGGATACTGGGAGATGTAATAGGTGGCATTATTGAACTGGAAGGAGCCGGAGGTGATCCAGCCCATGTTCTCCACCATGTAGGTCTCCAGATCACCGGTCAGATCCTTGGACATCCCCTCGGCATCGGCGATAACGCCGGCACTGTCCTCGCAGAAGCCCTCCCAGTCGAAGATATCCACACGGGTATCATCGATGCGGATGTTCTCGCAGAACTGGTAGTTGCCCACGAAATCGCCGTTGAGCACCACATCCACAAACACGGTGGAGCACTGCTCCATGCCCATGGCACCGGAGAGGTTGTAGGCCAGGGTGTTGCGCTGGAGGGACTCGTCCATATAGTTGGCCAGCAGCACCCAGTGCTTGCTCTTGCCCATGCCGAAGACGTCGGTCTTCTTGTCCAGCTTCAGCCGGTAGGGCTTCTTGGGCTGGCCCCAGGTGGAGTTGCCCCGGCCCCGGATCTCCGTCAGGCCGTTGTAGAGCTTGGTGGTTTCGGAGTTGTAGGTTTCGTTGCCCTGGATGGTCAGCGTGGCATTGATATATTCCTCCTTGCTGACGATGGGGGCATTGTTTTCCGTGTTGATGTACAAAACGGGAAGCTCGCTGAAGAACATCTCCAGGGTGACGGTGTCGTTACCGCTGGCGACGTTGACACTGATCCATTTCATCAGGTCATCCTCGGTGGGGGTATAGCTGGAGTCTGTGCTGACGAGCACACCATCCACCGCCCACTTGTAGGTAATGGCGGAGGTCGCCCCCTGCACATCCAGGGTCATCGGCTCGCCCACCTTGGCATAGGGGTCGGCAAAGGCTGCGCTGAAGGCCTCAGCTTCCGCCACCGCCGCTGCCGCAGCTGTCAGCGGTGCCAGAGGGCCCGACAGGGTGCCGAAGAGCATGATGCCGGCCAACAGGGCAGCGCCCAGTTTTTGAAAAAGCTTTTGTTTCATAGATACGCCTCCATTCATTGAAATCGTCTTTGGGGGATCCATACGGACAACCCCATATTAGCATATTTAACATAATTTTACAAGGAGCTGCTTCGATTTTGTGTATTTTGGTAAAACGCATCCTCGATCGAACACACGCAGACCTCCCTGACGGCATATCCTCTTTCCTTGCTCCAAAATGGCCCCCGGCGGAAGCCGGGGGCCAAAATGCTTAGGGGATTACTTGTTGTAGGTGCGGTACAGGAAGGTGACGACCTGAGCGCGGTTGCAGGTGGCATTGATGCCGAAGGTGCCGTCGCCCATGCCCTCGGTGACACCGTTCTCCACGGCCCACAGGACAGCGTCATAGTAGAATGCACCGTACTCCAGATCGGAGAAGGGTCTCTCGAAGCGGCCGTGCTCGGGCTGACCCACAGCGCGGTACAGGAAGGTGACGACCTGAGCGCGGTTGCAGATCAGGGTGGGGCCAAAGTGGGTGGCGTCCACGCCGGTGGTGATGCCCTTCTCATAGGCCCACAGGACGGCCTTGTAGAAGTAGTCGGACTCGGCCACATCCACGAAGGGATTGACAGTGGTGGTGGGCTCGGGGGAACCGGCAGCACGCCACAGGAAGGTGACGACCACAGCGCGCATGCATTCGCCGTTGGGATCGAAGATGGTCTCAGTGACGCCGGTGGTGATGCCCTTCTCGACGGCCCACAGAACGGGATCGATGTAGAAGGAATCCTCGGGAACATCCACGAAGGGATTCTCGCGCTTTTCATCGCAGCGGGAACAGCCGGTGCCGTGCCAGTCATGGCCCAGAGCGGGAATGACCTCGCCGGTGGCGACCTTCTCGCCGCAGACGGTGCAGTAGGTATCGCCGGTGTAGCCCTCGGTGGTACAGGTGGCCGCGACAGCGTCGCGAACCTCGGTCTCGCCGTGGCCCAGAGCGGGGATGACCTCACCGGTGGCGATCTTCTCGCCGCAGACGGTGCAGTAGGTATCGCCGGTGTAGCCCTCGGTGGTGCAGGTGGCTGCGACAGCATCGCGAACCTCGGTCTCGCCGTGGCCCAGAGCGGGAACGGTGACGGTCTCGCGGGAGACCTCCTCGCCGCAGACGGTGCAGTAGACCACGGAGTCGTAGGAACCGGCCTCGGTGCAGGTGGCAGCGACCTCGTTCTCACGGACGGGCTCACCCTCGGTGTGACCCAGGGCGGGGATCTCCTCCTGCTCGACCAGGATCTCGCCGCAGACGGAGCACTGCTTGCCCTCGGTCAGACCGGTCTCGGTGCAGGTGGCGGCCTTGCCGGGGATGATCTCCTCGGTGTGGCCCAGAGCGGTGCCCTCGTCGACGATGGTATGGGTCACGCCGCACTTCTCACACTTGGCAGTCTTGGTGCCGTCCTCGGTGCAGGTGGCATTGTTGTCGCTGACATACTCGCCGAATTCATGGTCACACTCGACCTCCACGCTGAAGCGGACGATCTCGGTGATGTTGGGAATGGAATCAGCATCCCACTCGATCTTCAGCGCCAGATTCAGGTCGTTCTCGCAGGCCAGGGTCACCAGGGACTTGTCCAGGGTACCCATGGGCAGCCAGTTGCGCTGGCCGCCGTTCTCGGCGTACAGGTACACGCGGGCGCCGCTGGCGGTCTTGGAGACGATGTTGATCCGGTTGGCGGTCAGGTTGTCGGAGAAGGTGTAGACCATGGAACCGGCCTCGGTGGTGTTGGGCTTCCAGGAGGTGGTCAGGTCGCCGTCGGTCATGTTCTGGGGAGGATAGCCCTGAACCTCGATGGCGGAAACGGCGAAGGTGGGATCGTTGCTGACGGAGACGTACTCGCCATTGTTGATCTCGATCTCGTTGAAGAGCACAGCGCGCTCACGGTTGGGAGCGGTCATGATGACCCGCAGGTAACGGGCGGTCACAGCCTCATCCAGCTCGCCCTCGATGGAGACGAAGTTGGGGTAGGAGGAGGTGGCCTGGCTGTAGCCGGCATCGGAGTCGATGCACTTGACGGATGCCTCGTTGGTGTTTTCCACGCCGTCGCCGATGGTCAGGACGGTGGTCCAGTTCTCCAGATCGTTGGAGATCTGCATCTCGGCGTCGCGGATGTAGTTCACGGCGCTGTCGGAGCAGTAGATCTCCAGCTTGTAGATATCCCGCTCCTGGCCCAGGTCGTAGATGAAGTAGTCGCCGGTATTGACGAAATCGCCGAACTCGGTGGTGGTGTCGAGCTTGCCGTCGAAGGCGGCGCCGTTCTCACGGCTGTCCTCACTGACGCCCCAGGAGCTGTTCATGCCGATGTTGGAGGAGTGCAGGGAGGGACCGCTGTACTCGACGGAGATGACGGTGAAGGTGGTGATGTTGGCAGCAACGTCAGCGTCGGTCAGGTTGATGAGGCGGACATAGCGGCCGTCCTCGGTGACCTCACCGGCCTCGACGGTGACCCAGTCCACATCGTTGACGGAGACCTGCAGGGTCAGCTCGCCCTGCTCGACCACCTCGATGGAAGCCAGATCCTTGATCCGGCGCAGATCGTAGCCGATGTAATCGCCGGGAGCCATGACAGCCTCGCCGCCGGACAGCAGCTCAGCAGTGGTATTGCCGACGCGGGTCTGCCAGGAGGCCATGGTGTCGTTGTTGGTGTAGACATTGGTGGCAGCAGCCTCGGTCACGGAGATCTCATGGATCTTGATCCAGACGTTGGTGGAGGCGTTGTTGTAGAAGCGCAGGTAACGGGCCTCGATACCGGCACCGGACAGATCGACCTCCAGGACGGTGTCCTTGTAGTCCTTGTAGTCGAACCAGTTGTCGCCGTCCATGGAATACTGGAGGGTGTAATCGGAGAAGTGGTCGCCGCTGTTCTGGGTGAAGACGACCTTGCCGACCATGACGGCCTTGCCCATGTCGACGCCGATGTACTGACCGACGCGGCCGTAGTCGTTGTACCACAGGGCAGAGTTCAGATCGCCGTCAACGACGCTGGCCAGGCTGCCGCTGTAGTAGCCGGGGTTGTTGCCCTCGAAGGCAGTCAGGCTCAGAGTCGCACCGGTGTCGCCGGAACCGCCGGAGCCGCCGGACAGACCGCCGCTGGGATCCACGATGTCCAGAACGTACTCGGACAGGTAGTTGTGCAGGGCCTTCATGAAGGGCACGATGTGCTGGACGCCGACCTCGGCGTACTCATAGTGGTCGATGTACCACAGGGCATGGGTTCTGGAGTTCTCCCAGGCAGCCTGGCCCACAGCGTAGTGCTCCCAGATGTCAGCATCCTTGGCACCGCTGAGGATCGCGGACAGGGCATCCAGATAGGCGATGGCTGCGGTGGTGGTGTCATCCCAGCAGTCCAGCCAGTAGACGATCTGATTGGCAAGACGCTGGTCGCCCTCGGCGCGGAAGGTGACAGCAGCCTCCTGCAGCTTGACGAACTCTGCCCGCAGGTCGGCAATGGCCTCCTCGGTGTAGGTCTCGGTGGTCAGAGCGGTCTTCAGAGCGCTCAGCCGATCCTTGATCGCAACGGACTCCTGCAGGTTGACGACGCCGTTGGTCATGTTCTGGTTAATCATGTGCTTGCACAGCTCCTTGAACGCCTCGGAAGCGTCGTTGGGAACCATGGTCTTGTGGTTGACGCAGGAGAAGGAGGCCTCCCAGGCGGCATCAGCCTCTTCGCGGCTCTCCCAGATGTTCCAGGTGTAGCAGGCGTTGCCGAAGATGGCGACCTTGCTGGGCTCGGACTGCTGCATGGGGTTCAGGACGATGCCCTCGACCTTGTTGGGGTCGACACCGGGATGCAGGAAGTCGGCGTAGCCGCCCATGATGAGGTGGTTCTTGGAGTTGTCGGAGCAGGGCCAGTTGATCCACAGATAGACACCGCGGCCGACATTGTTATAGAAGGAGTTGGTGAAGTTCTGGCTGCAGTAGCCCCAGACCTGACCGCCGGTCATGACGATCTGGATGTTCTCGGGGAACTGCTTGTAGTAGGACTGACCGTAGCCCATGTACTCCTGGGTGACGAAGGGCAGCAGGAGCTTCAGATCGGGATACTCGACCTGCATCTCCTTGATCCAGTCGGTCATGTCGCCCAGCAGGCGGACATAGTTGGAGCCGCCCACGTTGGCAGCGTCATCGGCCAGAATGGCGATCTGACGGACACCGACGCTGATGACCTGCTCGAACTTGGCCTTCAGAACGGCCAGATCCTCCTGGTAGGTGGACTCGGAGGAGTGGCGGATGGGGTTATACATATAAGGATGCAGGGCAAACACGAAGCGGCACTTGGAGGCGTTGCCGGCATCAGCCAGGGGCTTGACCAGAGTTTCCAGCTCTTCCTCGGTGTACAGCTCACGCCACTTGGAGTTGTGCTTGGGGTCATCCTTGGGTGCGTAGAAGTAGGAATTCAGCTTGTAGTAGCCAGCCCAGGTCATCAGGGCAGCGCGATCCTCGACAGACCAGGGGTTGCCGTAGTAGCCCTCGATGAAGCCGCGGGAGGCGACGTCTGCGTAGTCATTGATGACCAGGTTGCGGATGGTCTTGCCGCCCAGCTGACCGAAGATCTGGTACAGGGTGGTCAGACCGTAGAAGCAGGAGTCGGTGTCCTTACCCAGGACAACGATCTCGCCGTTGTTGATGGCCAGGAAGTTGGCATCGATCTTCTCAAACAGAGAAGTGTCCACGTCGTAGTTTTCCAGGATGTAGCTCTCGACCTCATCGCCGGAGCCGTAGATGGCAACGTAGACCTTGGTGGCATCCTCGGCCTCGGTCAGAGGCAGGCCGATCAGCTCGGCGGTCTCCTCCAGACGGGCCTCGGTGTACTCGTCAATGCCCTCACCATAGATGGCATTGATGCCGGTCAGCTCAAAGGAGCCGTCGGCGTACTCGACGGAATGAGGCGTGGGATAGAGGGTGTAGACGGTTTCATCCTCCACCGCACGGGCACTCATCGGCAGCATGCCGCCGATCATCGCCACGCACAGAAGGATGGCGATGAGCTTGTGTGTGAATTTTCTCATGTTTTTTTCTCCCTTCGGATAAAATTGAGTTCTGCCTGCGGATACAGTGTGCCGTTGATCGACCTCCTTTGCCTTTTCAGAAACTCCGCCGGGCACCGCAGACCATGCAGCCCCCGCTCCGTTCCGATATTGATAAAATTATACAGCATCGGACTGGCAAAATCAACAAAATCAAGTAAAATCGCCAAACCATTTTCCCACTATTTTACACCCCAATTCAACTCTCCCCCCAGCCGCGCAAAAATGGCCCCCGGCGAAAGCCGGGGGCCAAATCGTTTAGGGGATTACTTAACGTAGGTGCGGTACAGGAAGGTGACGACCTGAGCCCGGTTGCAGGCGGCGGTGGGGCCGAAGGTGGTCTCGGTCAGGCCGTTGGTGATGCCGTTCTCCACGGCCCACAGCATGGGCACGAAGTAGAACTGATCCTCGGCAACATCCGTGAAGGGATGCTCCGTGGCGGTGGGCTCGGGCTTGTTCATGGCTCTCCACAGGAAGGTCACGACCTGAGCACGGTTGCACTCCAGGTAGGGGCCGAAGGTGGTGTCGGTCATGCCGTTGGTGATGTTATTCTCGACAGCCCACAGGACAGCCTTGTAGAAGAAGTCGGACTCG
>SVLP01000051.1 GCA_015067895.1 Oscillospiraceae bacterium
GTCGAGGTCATTCTGGGCACCTTCGAGGCCCAGGGCAAGCTGCCCGTCAACATCCCCGTCTACGACGCTGAGGCCAACACCTACACCGACGCCATCGCCTACGAGCGCGGCTACGGCCTGACCTACGAGGCCAGAGAGGTCACCGAGCATGTCTACACCTGGACTGTGACCACCGAGCCCACCTGCACCGAGCCCGGTGTCGAGACCGGTGTCTGTCCCCACGGCGAGACCGCTACCCGTGAGATCCCCGCTCTGGGCCATGACTACGTGGACGGCGTCTGCACCCGCTGCGGCGACGTGCTGATGACCTTCACCGACGTTCCCGAGGGTGAGTTCTACTACGACAGCGTCCTGTGGGCCGTCTCCAAGGGCATCACCACCGGCGCCACCGACACCACCTTCAACCCCACCGGTGATCTGCAGCGTGCTCAGGTCGTCGTCATGCTGTGGCGTGCCGCCGGCGAGCCCGCTCCCACCACCACTGTCAACCCCTTCACCGATGTGAAGGAGACCGACTTCTTCTACAACGCCGTCCTGTGGGCCGTTGAGAAGGGCATCACCACCGGTACCACCGCCACCACCTTCTCTCCCTACGGTGTCACCAACCGTGCCCAGGCCGTCACCTTCCTGTGGCGTTACCTGGACAAGCCCGCTGCCACCGCCACCAACGAGTTCACGGATGTCGTTGCCGGTGAGTGGTACGAGGCCGCCATCAACTGGGCCGTTGAGAAGGGCGTCACCAATGGTCTGACCGCCACCGAGTTCGGCATCAACGCCAACTGCAACCGCGCCCACATGGTCACCTTCCTGTACCGCGCTCTGGCCGACTGATCTTTGGTCTGACGCAGCACACATCTGACCCGCGACTTGGCCCCCGGCTTCCGCCGGGGGCCTTTTTTGCAGGGTGTTTTTCTTGACAAGGGTGTCTTTTTCCCGGTATAATAGGAAGAAAAGAAGGAGGCGCTGTCATGGAATACGAGCTGGTACACGAGATCAAGAACCACTGCCCCAACAACCAGATGCGCGACGTCTTCATCGAGGAAGTGGAGACCGACGACCCCGAGGCCTTCGTCCGCGCCCGGCTGACCGGTCACATCGACGAGCTGACCCTGGAGCAGCGCGCCGACGGTGTGACCATCCATGTGGTCTGCGATGGCCTGCGGCAGGTCTTCAATTTTACGGTATGATTTTTTCTACAAATTCCCATGGTACTTTTTGACAGTGCCATGGGAATTTTGGTTAAAATATGGGTTGAATTTATGGCCCGTCTGTGATACGATATCGTTGTATCGATATGGGCGCATTGCGCCCGGATACCGACTGCATTTTCCCATGAAGGAGTATACATTATGGCACATCCCCATACCATCGCAGTAGCCGGTAAGGGCGGCGTGGGCAAGACCACCACCTGCGGCATGCTGATCGATTATCTGTGCAAGAAGAACCGCGGCCCCGTCCTGGTGGTCGACGCCGACGCCAACAGCAACCTCAACGAGGTTCTGGGCGTCGAGGTGGAGACCTCCCTCGGCCAGATCCGCGAGGAGATCGCCCAGGCCGAGCTGAAGGGCACCATCCCCGCCAGCATGACCAAGGCCGACTACGCCGATTTCAAGTTCAACTCCGCCCTCATCGAGGACGACGATTTCGATATGCTGGTCATGGGCCGCACCCAGGGCAAGGGCTGCTACTGCTTCGTCAACGGCCTGCTCCAGCGGCTGATGGACAAGTATTCCAGCAACTACAGCTACGTGGTCATGGACAACGAGGCAGGTCTGGAGCATGTGGCCCGCGGCACCCTGCCCCATGTGGACACCATGCTGCTGATCTCCGATTGCTCCCGCCGGGGCGTCCAGGCCGTCGCCAGACTGGCTGAGATGATCCGGGAGATGGAGCTGAACCCCACCCAGATGGGCCTCATCATCAACCGCGCCCCCGGCGGCGTCCTTTCCGACGGCGTCAAGGCCGAGATCGACAAGCACGGTCTGAAGCTGCTGGGCGTCCTGCCCCAGGACGAAAGTGTCTACCAGTGCGACTGCGACGGCGAGCCCAGCGCCCGCCTGCCCGAAAGCAATCCCGTGAAGATGGCTCTGAAGGCCATCATGAAGGATCTGGGCATCTAACTTCGTAAATTGAAAATTGAAAGTTGAAAGTTGAAAATTTTCTGAGTTTTCGGCTTACGCAATTTTCAATTTTCCATTTTCAATTATCAATTGGTAAACTATTTTTAAGGAGGATATCTACTATGTCTTTCGTTCCCAAGAAGCAGGCATACAGCGCACGGATCAACGCCGTGACCCTGGGTGTCGGTGACAAGGCTACTGTCATCGGCGGTCAGAACGTACTGCCCTTCTACACCTTCGATGCTCCCATCGAGAACGCTCCCAAGATCGGTGTTGAGATCTCCGACGCCGCCGATTCCTGGACTGCCCCCGGCCTGGTCGAGTTCTACGCCGGCTGCTCCACCATGGCTGAGCGCGCCGCCAAGGCTGCCACCATGGACGGTGCTTCCTTCATCGCCCTGAACTTCGAGTCCGCCGACCCCAACGGTGCCAACCGTCCCACCGCCGAGTGCGTGGCTGACGCTGTCGCTGTTGCCGCCGCCACTGACATGCCTCTGGTCGTCATGGGCTGCAAGAACATGGAGAAGGACGGCGAGCTGTTCGGCAAGATCGCCGAGGCCCTGCAGGGCAAGAACGTTCTGTTCATGTCCGCCAAGAATGAGGACTACAAGACCGTCGGTGCTTCCGTTGGTCTGGCCTACGGCCAGAAGGTCGGCGCCGAGACCGCTGACGACATCAACCTGGCCAAGCAGCTGAACATCATGCTCAAGGGCGTCGGCGTCAAGGCCGAGTCCATCGTCATGAACATCGGCACCGCCGCTGTCGGCTACGGCTACGAGTACGTCGCTTCCACCCTGGACCGCGTCCGCGCCGCTGCCCTGGCCCAGTCCGATGTGGATCTGCAGATGCCCATCATCGCTCCCGTCTCCACCGACACCTGGGGTGTCAAGGAGTCCGTTGCCACCGAGGAAGACGTTCCCGAGTGGGGCAACATGGAGGAGCGCGCCATCGGCATGGAGGTCTCCACCGCTGCCGCCAACCTGACCGGCGGTGCTGATGCCGTCATCATGCGTCATCCTGTCGCTGTTGCCACCATCAAGAAGTTCATCAACGAGCTCATCTAACCTGTAAGGAGGATACATAACAATGGCTCTGAAAGGTCTTGACATTTTTAAGCTGTCTCCCAAGAAGAACTGTAAGGAGTGCGGCAGCCCCACCTGTATGGCTTTCTGCATGAAGGTCGCCCAGGGCGCCGTTTCCCTGGACAAGTGCCCCTACTTCTCTGAGGAGGCCCTGGCTACCCTGAATTCCGCTACTGCTCCCCTGATGAAGACCATCTCCGTCGGCGAGCACAAGCTGGGCGGTGAGACCGTCCTGTTCCGTCACGAGAAGACCCTGGTGAACAAGAACCTGTTCGCCGTGGCCATCGACACCACCATGACCGCCGAGGAAGTCGACGCCAAGCTGGCCGACATCGCCAAGGTCGACTACGAGCGTATCGGCGAGCGTATGTACGTTGAGTTCCTGTTCGTCGCCAACAAGGGCAACGACGCCGCTGCCTACGCCGAGCTGGTCAAGAAGGCTGCCGCTACCGGCCGCGACCTGGTCCTGGAGTGCTGGGATGTCGAGTGCGCCAAGGCTGGCCTGGAGGCCGCCGGCAAGGCCGTCATCCTGGACGGCGCCACCCCCGACAACTACAAGGAAATGAACGCCATCGTGGGCAAGAACGTCCTGGGCGTCTGGGCTTCCAATATCTCCGACCTGTACGACACCGTCAAGGCTCTGGAGGCTGAGGGCAACAAGAACCTGATCCTGGATGTCACCGGTGCCAACGCCAAGGAGACCCTGGCCAACGCCGTCAACGTCCGCCGTACTGCTCTGAAGTTCGAGGATCGCACCTTCGGCTACCCCTCCATCGTCAACCTGACCAAGTTCGCTGCCGGTGATGCCCACCTGCAGACCGCTTACGCCTCCATGTTCGTGGAGAAGTACGCCTCCATCATCGTCATGGACGGCATGTCCTACGCCCAGGCTCTGCCCCTGTACGGCCTGCGTCAGAACATCTTCACCGATCCTCAGAAGCCCATGAAGGTCGAGGCCAAGATCTATCCTCTGAACGGCGCCGACGAGAACAGCCCCTGCGCTCTGACCGTCGACTTCGCTCTGACCTACTTCCTGGTCTCCGGCGAGCTGGAGCGTTCCAACCAGCCCGTCAACCTGATTATCACCGATGCCTCCGGCATGTCCGTCCTGACTGCCTGGGCCGCCGGTAAGCTGTCCTCCAGCACCATCAAGAAGACCTTCGATGAGCTGGACATCGCAAACAAGATCAAGAACCGTACCCTGATTATCCCTGGCAAGGTCGCCGTCATGAAGGGCGAGATCCAGGAGAAGCTGCCTGAGTGGAACGTGGTCGTCGGCCCCCTGGAGGCTGTTCAGCTGCCCAAGTACATGAAGGACAAGGAGTACGAGGCTGCCGTCAAGGCTGCCGAGGCCGAGCGCGCTGCCAAGGCCGGCACCGTGGTCGAGGAGGTCAAGGAGCTGTCCTTCGAGGAGCTGCTGGAGACCCGCGTTCCCAAGATCGAGGTCGTCGATATGGGCGTCAAGTACAAGGGCTACAACCCCGAGTCCAAGACCTTCGTCACCATCGGCGAGCGCATCCACTGCATCGCTCCCTCCATCCGCAAGGCCATGGACGAGCGCGATCCCGCTCCCATCCTGGAGCGTGCCGCTCAGCAGATCAAGGCCGGCGCCACCTACCTGGACGTCAACATCGGCCCCGCTGAGAAGGACGGTCCCGAGCGCATGATGTGGGCTGTCAAGCTGCTGCAGGAGAACTTCAACAACGTTCCTCTGGCTCTGGACACCGCCAACATGAAGGCCATCGAGGCCGGTATCAAGGTCTACAACCGCACCAACGGCAAGCCCATCGTCAACTCCGCTGACGCCGGCTCCCGTATCGGCTACATCGACCTGGCTGCCGCCAACGACGCCATCTGTATCGCTCTGTGCTCCGCCGACGGCATCGCCAAGGACAACGCTGAGCGCGAGATGCACTGCGACAACATGCTCGAGCGCGGCCTGTCCCTGGGCATGACCTCCGACGATCTGTGGTTCGACCCCCTGTTCCTGGTCGTCAAGGGCATGCAGGACAAGCAGATGGACGTTCTGGAGGCCATCAAGATGTTCTCCGACAAGGGTCTGAAGTCCACCGGCGGTCTGTCCAACAACTCCAACGGTGCTCCCAAGCACGTCCGTCCCATCATGGACGCCACTCTGGTGGCCATGTGCATGATGCAGGGTCTGACCTCCGCCATCGTCAACCCCAACGACCTGCGCCTGATGGAGACCATCAAGTCCTGCGACATCTTCAAGAACCACGTCCTGTACTCCGACTCCTACCTGGATCTGTAAGCGGCGAGCCGCCGCTGGCAATGCGCACCCACCTGGTCTGTGATCGCCACGCCATTGGGTACCGCCCGGTTCGTTACAGTGATGTAGCTTGAACAAATAACTCCCGCCGGGAGGGCTTTGGCCCTCCCGGCTTTTTTCGCACTCCCCGTACCGCATCAACGAATTCTACTGTAGGGCGGGTGGCACTGCCCCCGCCGACCTCCCTTCGTCTTTCGCGCAAGCTGGACATCGCTGATCGATCACATGTTCCAACCATCCAACCTGCTCGGCGGGGGCGATGCCACCCGCCCTACCGCACCCTTATTAAGCAGACTTCAGAATTCTTAAGTTGCTTTTTCCGGGAAATATGCGATACTTAGGGTAGAAATCATTTGAAAGGAGCGGTTTTTATGAAATACGGCATGGACTGGCTGAGCAGGCTTCTCCGGCTTCTCATCCCCGGGCTTTTGGGGCTGTTCCTGTGGAAGTTCACGGAGGTGCTCCTGGAGGGGATCCGGCTGGGATACTGGAATGCCCTGGCTCTGCTGCTCTGTGTGCCCTTTGTGTGCATCGGGCTCCAAGCCTGGCTCTATGCCGCCCCCGGCGAGCTGACAGCGGAGGGCGTGTATGTGCAGTGGTTCTTCCGCAAATGGTTTTACCCCTGGCAGAGCATCCGCCAGGCACTGGTGCTGATAAGCAATTCCCGGGAAGCGGAATATCACCTGATCCTGGTGCCCAAATTCGGCAGTCCCCGGAAGGCGGGCGAACCCAACCAAACCTTCCGCCTGCGCAATCCCTTTTCGCTCATCCACATCCCCGCAGAGACCGAAGCCATCGAATGCATCACCGCCCATTATGGCCCGCTGGACTGCGACCAGCGGAAATGGGATCGGGAACACATTTGATCCAACGCGCCGCATTCGCGGCGCGCCAGATTGTCGAGAAAGGTAATTTTCTTGCCCCCCGCATTTATGAGGGGGGTGCCCGAAGGGCGGGGGGAGTCCGAATATTTGCAACGCAAATATTCGGAAATACCCGCTTTTTTCAAAAGCGGGCAGAACCCCTCCGACCCGGCGGCTCCGGGCTTTGCCCGAATCCACCGGGCCACCTGAAGGTGAATTGCCCCGCAGGGGCAAGAGAGGCCACCCTGGGGTGCCCCCATAAATGGGGGAGGCAAGGGTTTTTCAGCACACAGACGCGCCGCATTCGCGGCGCGCTTTTTTCTCCCTTTTCCTGTCATTGACAGTTGCTTTTGACAGTGCTACAATGGATATGTGTAAAAAAACGAACACTTGAGGAGGAAAAATCCATGTCTGTTCTCACCGATCTGATCTACGGCGGCTCCAATGCCGTTGCAGGTCTGACTGAGGGTGCGGTCAACGCTGCCATCGAAAAGTACGGCGCAGACCATCCCATCGCATTCCCCAATACCGCTTACTATTTCCCCACCATCTACGCCGCCACCGGCGTGAAGGTCAAGACTCTGGGCGACCTCGTCCCCTGCGTGGGCGTGCTGAAGAGCCTTATCACGAACCAGGAGGATCTGGGTCAGGCTCTGAACGCCGGTCTCGCCACCGCCGTGGGTGCCGAGATCATCGAGGGCCTGAAGTGGGCCGAGTCCGCCGATCCCTACGCCAATGAGTCCGGTATCGGCTTCGTTCCCGATCCCATCATCCGCAGCCTGGGTGTGCCCCTGGTCACCGGCGACATCCCCGGCGTGGCTGTCGTGCTGGGCAAGGCCGAGGATCCCGCCGATGTGGTCGCTGTCGTCAAGGACTACCAGTCCAAGGGCATCCTGACCTGCATGGTGGGCGACGTCATCGAGCAGTGCCTGGAGGGCGGTGTCAAAATGGGTCTGGAGTACCGCGTGGTGCCCCTGGGCCATGATGTGACCTCCGTCATCCATGTCGTCACCATTGCCATCCGTGCCGCGCTGATCTTCGGCAACATCCAGCCCGGTGATCTGGCCGGTCTGCTGAAGTACACCAAGGAGCGCGTCCCCGCCTTCGTCAACACCTTCGGTGCCATCGACGCCGTTGTGGTCTCCGCCGGTGCCGGTGCCATCGCTCTGGGCTTCCCCGTGGTGGTGGACATCGATCTGGGCGAGAACCAGGTTCCCGGTGCCCTGGAGTCCGTCTGCGACCACGCCGAGACCGTGAAGAAGTCCCTGGAGCTGCGGGAGATCAAGATCAAGGTCAAGGAGCTGCCCATCCCCGTGGCCTTCGCCGCCGCCTTCGAGGGCGAGATCATCCGCAAGGCCGACATGCACAACGAGTGCTACTCCGGCAAGAACCCCACCGCCGAGCTGGTCATGATGCGCGAGCTGAATGAAATCGAGGATCACAAGATCACCATCGTCGGCCCCGATCTGGGTGAGAAGAAGGATCTGGCTCTGGTCACCTTCGTGGAGGTCGCCGGTAAGAAGATGCAGGCCGACTTTGAGTCCGTCATTGAGCGCAAGTTCCACGCCTGGTTCAACTACATGGAGGGCGTCATGCACACCGGCCAGCGCAACCAGGTTCGCGTCCGCGTCAGCAACTCCGCCTTCGAGAACGGCCTGACCCTGAAGCACTTCGCCGAGGTGCTGTATGTCATGATTATGGACGAGTTCGACGCCGTCGTCGACAAGTGCCAGGTCACCATCATCACCGATCCCGAGAAGGCCGCCCAGTTCCGCGACGAGGTCGCCATGCCCCGCTACGCCATGCGCGACGAGCGTCTGGACGCCATGACCGACGAGTCCGTCGACCGCTACTACACCTGCATCCTGTGCCAGTCCTTCGCCCCCGCCCACTGCTGCGTGGTCACCCCCGAGCGTCTGGGCCTGTGCGGCGCCGTGTCCTGGCTGGATGCCAAGGCCACCAACGAGCTCAACCCCAACGGCCCCTGCCAGCCCATCTTCAAGGAGGGCTGCACCGACGAGCGCACCGGCCGTTTTGAGAGCGTCGACAAGGCCATCTTCGACTCCACCCACGGTGCCGTCGAGTCCGTGACCCTGTATTCCATCCTGGAGGATCCCATGACCTCCTGCGGCTGCTTCGAGTGCATCTGCGGCATCGAGCCCATGTCCAACGGCTTCGTCATCGTCAACCGGGAGTTTGCAGGCATGACCCCCGCCGGTATGACCTTCGGCGAGCTGGCCAGCTGCACCGGCGGCGGCGTTCAGACCCCCGGCTACATGGGCCACGGCCGCCACTTCATCAGTTCCAAGAAGTTCATCGCTGCCGAGGGCGGCATCGAGCGCATCGTCTGGATGCCCAAGGAGCTGAAGGATGACGTGGCCGACCGGCTGAACAAGACCGCCAAGGAGCTCTACGGCATCGAGAACTTCGCCGACATGATCGCCGACGAGACCGTCACCGCCGATCCCGAGGAGCTGCTGAACTGGCTGACCGAGCGCAACCACCCTGTCCTGGGCCTGGAGCCCCTGCTGTAATGGCTTAACATACATTTAACCCGCCGGAGGCTACCCTCCGGCGGGTTTTTGCAGTATAATGGGCTTAATACTGCTTTTTAATAAAAACCTTTAACCCGCGCCGGTCTAAATTCCGTCATAATGCGTTCTCCTCCTTGGTGGGCGACAGCCCACCGGCGTCGTCGGCCTTTTCTGACGAAATTTATCCTCAGCGGGGTCTTAAAGCTTTTAATCAAAAATCAGTATAAAAGGAGTGATTTTATGATCTACCTGGTAGAAGACGACAATGCCATCCGGGAGCTTGTCACCTACACCCTGAATTCCACAGGCCTTCAGAGCCGGGGCTTTGCCGACTCTGCTGCCTTCTGGGCGGCGATGAAGGCGGAGGTGCCCAGTCTCATCATGCTTGACATCATGCTCCCCGGGGAGGACGGCCTTGCCATCCTGCGCAAGCTCCGCGCCGACCGGCGTACCGAGCGGATCCCCGTGATGATGCTCACTGCCAAGGGAACGGAATACGACAAGGTGCTGGGTCTGGATGCCGGAGCCGACGACTATGTGCCCAAGCCCTTCGGCATGATGGAGCTGCTGGCGAGAGTCCGGGCCCTGCTGCGGCGGACGACTCCGGCGGAGAAGCTGGAGGAATACACCATAGGCCCCCTGTACCTGTCCCTGCGCAGTCATCTGGTTCGGGTGGAGGGTCAGGAGGTCAATCTGACATTGAAGGAATACGAGCTGCTGCGAACCCTGGTCGAGAACCGGGGCACGGTGCTGACCCGGGATCGGCTCCTGAACGACATCTGGGGCTACTCCTTCGCAGGCGAGAGCCGGACGGTGGACGTCCACATCCGCACCCTGCGTCAGAAGCTGGGGGTGGCCGCCGACCTGGTCGAGACCATCCGGGGCGTGGGCTACAAGCTGGGGGATCGGCTATGAAGTGGCTGGAAAAGAACAGTCTGAGCCGGATGCTCTTCCGGCTCACCGCCACGGCGATTTTGGCGGTGACCCTGGCGGCGGTGCTGGTGTCCCTGACGGTGCTCTACTCCACCTTCCTCGACGAGAATCAGGAGGATCTGGTGGCAAGTGCGGATCATGTGGCCGTGGGCGTGGAGCTGGGCGGTTTGGAATACCTCAACGCCCTGCAGCCCCATTCGGATTTCCGCATCACCTGGATCGGCGCCGACGGCAGCGTCCTCTTCGACTCCAAGGCCGACCCGGCCCTGATGGACAACCACTCCGACCGGCCCGAATTCCTCCAGGCCCTGCAAACCGGCCAGGGCGACGCCCGCCGGGTCAGCGGCACCCTCTCGGACTGGGTCATCTACCGGGCCGTCCGGATCGGCGACGGCAGCGTGGTGCGCCTTTGTCTGCTGGAGAGCTCGCCCCTGTACATGCTCAGCCGGGCGGCGGTGCCCCTGGCAGTGATGCTCCTGTCCGCCATGGCGGCGGCGGTGTTCCTGGCCGCCCGGGCGGTGCGCCACATCGTGGCCCCCATCAACCGCATCGACCTGCGCAGCCCCGACTCCGCCTCCGTCTACACGGAGCTCACTCCCCTGACCCAGCGGATCACCGCCCAGAACGCCGAGATCCGGGAGCACCTGCGCTCCATCCAGGAGGCCCACGCCCAGCAGGATCGGTTCCGCCGGGAGTTCACCGCCAACGTCAGCCACGAGCTGAAAACCCCCCTGACCTCCATCTCCGGCTTTGCCGAGATCATCCGGGACGGGCTGGTGCGGCCCGAGGACATCCCCCATTTCGCTGGAACCATCTACCAGGAGGCCCAGCGGCTGATCGTGCTGGTGGGCGACATCCTCAATCTCTCCCGGATGGACGACACCCAGATCCCGGTGGAGCGGGAAAATGTGGATCTATACGACCTGGCAGAGCTGATCCTGGAGCGGCTGGAGCCTGCGGCGAGCAAGCACGGCGTGACCCTCCACCTGAGCGGCGATCACGCCGCCATCCTTGGCTCCTGCCAGATCGCCGACGAGATGATCTACAATCTCTGCGACAACGCCATCAAGTACAACCGTCCCGGCGGCGAAGTCCATGTGTCCATCCTGCCGGGCCGGGATACCGTCGATCTGATCGTCCGGGACACGGGCATCGGCATCCCGCCCCAGGAGCACGACCGGATCTTCGAGCGGTTCTACCGGGTAGACAAGGCCCGCTCCCGGGCCGTGGGCGGCACCGGACTGGGCCTGTCCATCGTCAAGCACGGCGCCATCTTCCACAACGCGGAGCTGACCCTGGACAGCACCCCCGGCGAGGGATCCACCATCACGGTGCGGTTTCCGGTCTGAGCTTAAAACAAACCACCACAGGGAACGGCCATGGCCGTTCCCTCAGACTGTAGAAAAACCTCAAAATTAGGATGTCATCGCGAACCAGTCCTCAGACTGGTGTGGCGATCCCCTAAAAAGAGCAAATAACGCCGGATTATCAACTGAAAATATTCGAAAATCTGGGAGATTGCCACGCCAGTGTGCGCACTGGCTCGCAATGACACCTTTTTCGACACGCTGAAGGAACGGCCATGGCCGTTCCCTGTTTCTTTGGTCTTTCCCTCTTGCATTTCCCCTCATTTCCCGATATAATGATAGTATGGAAAATATCGTCGAAGTGAGGTAATACACATATGTCCACTCCCAAAATCGCTCCCGGCGGCAACAAAATGGGCTCCTGGCCCATTGGCAAGCTGCTGGTGAACATGGCCCTGCCCCTGGTCATCTCCATGCTGGTTCAGGCCCTGTACAACGTTGTCGACAGCATCTACGTCTCCCGCATCTCGGAGTCCGCTGTCACCGCCCTCTCCCTGGCCTTCCCCATCCAGAACCTGCTCATCGGCTGCGCCACCGGCGTGGGCGTGGGCGTCAACTCCCTGCTGAGCAAATCCCTGGGCGAGCAGAACTACGAGCGGGCCAACCGCACCGCCGGCAACGGCTTCATGCTCTCCACGCTTTTCGCCCTGGGCTTCCTGATCTTCGGTCTCTTCTTCGCCAGGCCCTTCTTCCAGACCCAGTCCACCGTGGCTGAGACCGTGGACGGCGGCAGTGCGTATCTGGCCATCGTCACCATCGGCTCCATCGGCGTGTTCATCGAGATCCTCTTCGAGCGTCTGCTCCAGGCCTCCGGCAACTCCTTCCAGTCCATGATTACCCAGGGCACCGGTGCCATCATCAACATCATCCTGGATCCCATCCTGATCTTCGGCTGGTTCGGTCTGCCCGCCCTGGGTCTGGCCGGTGCCGCCCTGGCCACCGTCATCGGTCAGTGGTGCGCCGCCTTCCTCGCCATGGGTCTGAACCTGAAGTACAACAAGGAGCTGAAGCTCTATCGCCGCCACGCCAAGCCCGACTCCTATGTCATCGGCAAGATCATGAACGTGGGCGTCCCCTCCATCATCATGGTGGGCATCGGCTCCGTCATGAACTTCGGCATCAACCAGATCCTCCAGGGCTTCTCCGAGACCGCCACCGGCGTCTTCGGCATCTACTTCAAGCTCCAGTCCTTCTTCTTCATGCCCCTGTTCGGCATCAACAACGCCGTCATCTCCATCGTGGCCTTCAACTACGGCGCCCGGAAGCCGGAGCGCATGATGGGCACGCTGAAGATGGCCGCCGTCACCGGCCTTTGCATCATGCTGGTGGGTCTGGCCGCCTTCCAGTTCCTGCCGGAGCTGCTGCTGGGCATCTTCGATCCCACCCCCGAATTCATGTCCATGGGCATCCGTGCCCTGCGCACCATCTCCTGGTGCTTCCCCGTGGCTGCGGTGTGCATCATCCTGGGCTCCACCTTCCAGGCTCTGGGCACCGGCATCTACTCCACCATCGTGTCCCTGGCCAGACAGCTGATCGTGCTGCTGCCCGCCGCCTGGCTCCTGAGCCTCAGCGGCGATGTGAACCTGGTCTGGTGGGCATGGCCCATCGCCGAGGGCATGGGTCTGACCCTGACCGTCCTCTTCTTCCTGCGCAACTACCGCCAGAAGGTCAAGCCCCTGTACAACGACTGATCCAAAAAGCCGCCGTAAGGCGGCTTCAGCTTGTCAAAGAACTATCCAAACGCCCCCGTTTCGTGTATACTAGACGAAACGGGGGTGTTTTTATGGAAGCATGGAAAAACAACGCACGGCGGGAGCCGGTAATCATAGACTTGGATACGCT
>SVLP01000001.1 GCA_015067895.1 Oscillospiraceae bacterium
TGCAGGCTTCCGTGGTGATGGTAAAGCCCTGGGGGACAGGCATACCAATGTTGGTCATTTCGGCCAGATTGGCGCCCTTGCCGCCCAGAAGCTCACGCATGGAGCCGTTGCCCTCGGTGAACAGGTAAACATACTTCTTAGACATTTGGGTACCCCTTTCAATAGGTAATAGGCGGGGAGAACCGCCTGAATATTTACAAAATCTGACACTGCATTTTCTGCCAAACCAGTATACCACGGCAATTTGGAAAATGCAAACATTTTTACGAAATTTTCCAATAAAAAAAGTTAAAAATGGGAGCATTCGGTAAAATACGACCGAATGCATCACGGCTCCCCGAGGGGAGCCGTGCAAATCAGCTGATGCGGTAGAGTCGCTTTCCGTTTTCGGTGGTGATGCGCCGGGCCTCCTCCACGCTGATGCCCCTCAGCTCGGCCAGCTTTTCGGCCATGCGGTAGAGCTTGCCGGGATCGTTGCGCTTGCCCCGGAAGGGGTCGGGGGCCATGTAGGGGCAGTCGGTCTCGATGACGATGCGATCCAGAGGGATGGCGGACGCCACCTCGATGGCCTTGCGGGCGTTCTTGAAGGTCAGCACACCGGTGAAGCCGATGTACCAGCCCCGCTTGATGAGCTCCTTCGCCATCTCCAGGGAGCCAGAGTAGCAGTGGAAGACACCGGTGACGGTGGGGAATTCGTCCACGATCCGCAGGCCGTCCTCGTGGGCTTCCCGCTCGTGGACGATGACGGGCAGCTGAAGCTCCCGGGCCAGCTCCATCTGGAGCCGGAAGGCATGCTGCTGGATATCCCGGGGGATGTCCTCATAGTGGTAGTCCAGGCCGATCTCACCGATGGCTTTGACCCTGGGATGCTGTTTACATAACATGCGGTATTTGGCGATGAGGGCATCGTCCACCTCGTCGGCCACGTCGGGATGGGAGCCCACGGCGGCGTAGATGAAGTCGTAAGTCTCCGCCAGGGCGATGGCGGCCAGGGAGCTTGCATAGCTGCATCCGGGGTTCATCACCAGCCCCACGCCCTGACCGGGCAGGGCGGCGAGAAGCTCGCGGCGGTCAGGGTCGAAGGAATCGGCGTCCATGTGGGCGTGGGTATCAAAGAGCATTTGCGTCCTCCACCCTGGGCTCCTCGGCACAGATGACGGCAACCAGGCAGTCGGCGATGCGCTCCACTCTGGGGTCGTTCAGATCGAATTCGGTGTGGTCGGGGTAGCCGCGCAGACCCAGACCGGAGCACTTGGCCTCGGCCTCCTTCAGCACCCAGAAGCGCAGCAGGGCTTCGTTCTTCTCCTCGTCGGGGACGGCCTCGTACTGGGCGAACTCGTGGGGGGAGAGGATCTTCTGGGCCAGGGCGGGGCTGACCTTGCGGCTTAGGTCCTCGGCGTCGATGCCCACGACGCTGTCGCTGATGGCGCAGAAGACGGTGGTCTTGGTGTGGGTGATGGAGAAATGGAGCTCGCTGCCGGGGAAATAGGGCTTGCCCCGGGGTGCCTTCTCGATGGGGGGCATGCTTTCGCCGGTCAGCTCCTCGTACATCTGGGCCAGCAGCAGCTTGCCGGCGACACGGGAGTCAAGGCCGTTGAGAGGCCAAAAGTCAAGTTTCAGCATGATAACACCTCGTTTTATGAGATATAAGATATGAGATACTAGATATTAGATATAAGAAATAAGATATAAGATATTTTGGCCGGAAGCTTATCTAATATCTCATATCTTATATCTTCTTATCTGAAAAAACGGCGTGCCGCAAGCAGCACGCCGTTGGGGTTGAAGATCAATTAGCCGTTGGCGCGCATCTGAGCGAAGCACTCGCTGCAGAACACGGGACGGTCGGTCTTGGGCTGGAAGGGAACCTTAGCCTCGCCGCCGCAGCGGGCGCAGGTGGCGGTGAAGAACTCACGGGGGCCACGGGCGTTGTTCTTGCGGGCGTCACGGCAGGCCTTGCAGCGCTGGGGCTCGTTCTGGAAGCCGCGCTCGGCGTAGAACTCCTGCTCACCGGCGGTGAAAGTGAACTCGTTGCCGCACTCTTTACAAGTCAGTTTCTTATCTTCGTACATTGTGTTTACCTCTCTTCGGTTAGATGAATTGCCCCGTGAAATAACGCGGAGTTTGATTATTGCGACGGCGAAAAGCCGCATACGCTGGGATCACTCTTGCGCGACGGGATTTCGGAACAGAAGAAAGGGAACCGGTTCGACACTCAAGAGAACGGTACAGAATCGCACCAATGAATGGATTATACACGCAAACGGGTGCGTTGTCAATAGTTTATTAACATTTTTGCGAGAAAACAGGAAGTTTTGTGCAGGATTCACAGAGCGAATGCGCATCCCAATCCCTTCCCCCGGGGGGAAGGTGGCCCCGAAGGGGTCGGAAGAGGAATGCGGGCGATAACCCCAAAATCAGCACAACCTACCAGACCTGCTCACAGGCTGGTCACAGGACGGAACGCAGGAGGAAGTCTTCACTTATTCGAAACAGTAACATTACCGCCCGCATTCCTCTTCAGTCAAGAATCGGTTCCGAAGAGCCGATTCTTGCCAGCTTCTCCCCGGGAGAAGCGTTTTGGAGCGGAGCTTTACAGTCCCAGCGACATCTGGCCCTGGTAGGGGATGCCCAGGTGGTCGTAGGCGGGCACGGTGACGCAGCGGCCCCGGGGGGTGCGGGTCAAAAAGCCCAGCTGCATCAGGTAGGGCTCGTAGACGTCTTCCAGGGTGACGGCCTCTTCGCCGATGGTGGCGGCCAGGGTCTCCAGACCCACGGGGCCGCCGTTGTAATTGCGGATGATGGCGGTGAGCATCCGGCGGTCGATGGCGTCCAGACCCAGATGATCCACGTCCAGCCGCTGAAGGGCCATGTCGGCGGCCTCCTTGGTGATGACACCGTCGCAGCAGACCTGGGCGAAGTCCCGGACGCGGCGGAGGAACCGGTTGGCGATGCGGGGGGTGCCCCGGCTCCGGGAGGCGATCTCATAGGCACCCTTCGGGTCGATCTCCATGCCGAGAATGGTGGCCGAGCGGGTGACGATCTTCGCCAGCTCCTCCGGGGAGTAGAGCTCCAGCCGAAGGGAAACGCCGAAGCGGTCGCGCAGGGGCGCGGAGAGCTGACCGGCCCGGGTGGTGGCACCCACCAGGGTGAATTTGGGCAGATCCAGGCGGATGGAGTTGGCACTGGGGCCCTTGCCCACGATGATGTCGATGGCGAAGTCCTCCATGGCGGGGTAGAGGATCTCTTCGACCACCCGGTTCAGGCGGTGGATCTCGTCGATGAAGAGGATGTCGCCGGGGTTCAGGTTGGTCAGCAATGCCGCCAGGTCGCCGGGCTTTTCGATGGCGGGGCCGGAGGTCACCCGGATGCCCACGCCCATCTCGTTGGCGATGATGCCGGCGAGAGTCGTCTTGCCAAGACCCGGAGGGCCATATAATAAGGTATGATCCAGCGGCTCGTTCCGCCGCCGGGCGGCTTCAAGGTAGACAGAGAGGTTGGCCTTGGCCTTCTCCTGACCGGTGTAGTCAGAAAGCAGCTTGGGGCGAAGACCGACCTCGGCCCCGTCGGTGGCCATCTGCCGGGGGGAGATGATGGGAGCAGTGTCCAGCTCCTGGGAAAATTCAATGCTCATGGGTTCCTCCAGTTACGGAGATATGAGATATAAGATATGAGATATAAGATAAATGGGCAGGCTGAATATCTTATATCTAATATCTTATAACTAATATCTGTTATCATTTATCCTTTCATGACCATTTGCCGCAGACCATAGCGCACCATTTCCTCGGTGGTGGCTTTGGGGTCTACGCCCTTCAATGCGGCGGCGACCTCGGCGGCGGAGTAGCCCAGCTCCTGCAAGGCGGCGGAGGCCAGGGCGGTGTTGTTGGCGGGGACGGGAGCGGCGGCGGTCTTGACGCCGGAGAAGTCCAGCTCCATGGCGCTGCCGCCGATCTTGTCCTTCAGCTCCAGGATGATGCGCTGGGCGATCTTCTTGCCCACGCCCTGGGCGGCGGTCAGGAGCTTTTCGTCGCCGGTCATGACGGCCAGGGTGAAGTTCTGGGGGCCACCTGCGGACAAAATGGCGAGGGCGGCCTTGGGGCCCACGCCGGTGACGGAGGTCAGCAGCTCATAGCACCGCTGCTCCTCCCGGCTGGCGAAGCCGTAGAGGTCGTGGGCATCCTCCCGGATGGATTCGCAGATATAGAGCCGCGCGGGCTGGTTCAGCTTCAGCTGGGCGGCGGTGAAGGCCGTGATCCGGCAGCCGTAGCCCACGCCGCCGCATTCCACGACAGCAAGGCCCGGCTCCAGAATGGTGACGGGGCCGTTTAGGTAGTAGATCATGGAGTTCCTCCAAAAGAACACGTCATTGCGAGGGCCGCAGGCCCGTGGCAATCCCGTGGATTTTCCGAAATGTATCATTGGAGCCGGGCAGAAGCCTTACGGGATTGCCACGCCAGTGTGCGCACTGGCTCGCAATGACATCTTCTATTTTGGTTGAATCTGTGACAGCAGCGAAGTGCTTGCGCGGGCGTGGCACAGTGCGATGGCGATGGCGTCCGCTGCGTCGTCGGGCTTGGGCATTTTCTCCAGCCGGAGGATCCGGCGGGTCATGTCCTGCACCTGGTGCTTGGTGGCGTTGCCGTAGCCCACCACGGATTGCTTGACCTGCATGGGCTTGTAGGGGTAGACGCTCAGCCCCGCCTGGCGGATGGCTAGCAGGATCACGCCCCGGCTCTGGGCCACGCCGATGCCGGTGGTGACGTTCTGGCCGAAGAAGAGCTCCTCTATGGCGACACAATCGGGCTTGCAGACGTCGAGCAGCTGGCGCATGTCCTCGTAGATCATCTCAAGCCGGGCGGAGAAGTCGGTGTTCGGCGGCGTGGTGATGGCTCCGCAGCGCAGGAGCGTAAACTGGCCCAGCTTCGCTTCGATCAGGCCGAAGCCCGTGATCCCGTAGCCGGGATCGATCCCTAAAATGCGCATCTCAGAAGGGGAAGGGATTGAAGATCGACCAGTAGTACAGCGCCACGGCGGCCAGCACGAACACCAGCGCGATCCGGGCTCCCCAGACCTGCCACCGGGGCCGGGGGATATATTCGTCGCGAAGTTCTTCGCGGTTCTTATCTTCCATAGTGATTTCACCTCACTTTATAGGATAGCACAAATGTTTAGGTTTGACAAGTTTTTTCCGATTGGGGAATGATCGTATTGTAGGGCGGGGATGTTGCAAAAGGAAGTATCGATTCTTTTGTATTGATACAAAATACCTATTTACATTTGCTGCCAAATGGTGTATGATAACGGCGAACAGAGTAAGATGTTCCGCGTTAAGTGTCGCCGTGATGGGGAGTTGTACGGCGGACGAAGATCCTTCGGGATCTGCGATGGAAGATCTGCACCCGCTGTTGCATAGGGACGGATCACCCTCCTTTATGTAGCATCGATACTCGGTTGGGTCAACGGCTGCATCGGTTCTTATGCCCGCCCCACCTGGTATTCCCATAATCCTTTCTCCCCATTCGGCTTGTCCGATTGGGGATTTTTTTATTGGGATGCCAAACAGGGTATACGGACTTTAGCGAGCTAAGGGCCCCATCAAAAGGAGGTCATTATTATGGCAAGACAAAAATCCACAACGATCTACAAAACCCCCTTCTCTGCCGCATACTGGCGTGACGCCGCTGCGGAGCTGAAGGACACCCGCATGCTGGTCATCGCTGCGCTGATGATCGCACTGCGCGTGGCACTGAAGAGCCTGGGCATCCCCCTGGCTCCCAACCTGAAGATCAACATCGCCTTCTTCATCAATGCACTGGGCGCCATGATCTTCGGCCCGGTGGTGGCGGCGGTCGGCGCGGCCATCTCCGATACCCTGGGCTGCATCCTCTTCCCCCAGGGCGTGTACTTCTTCCCCTTCATCTTCATCGAGATCGCGGGCTCCGTCATCTTCGCCCTGTTCCTGTACCGGGCCAAGGTCACCGTCACCCGCATCGCCCTGAGCCGGTTCTGCATCGATGTCTTCGTGAACATCATCCTGAACATGCCCCTGATGGCCTGGTACTATGACGTCGTCCTGGGCCAGAGCTACACCTGGATGCAGCTGCCCACCATCGCCAAGAACCTGTGCATGTTCCCCGTGGAGGGCATCCTGCTGATCGCCTTCATGAGCGTCATGATCCCCATTGTCCACCGGATGCATCTGGTCTACGACTCCGGCGCGGATCTGAAGCTGACCAAGAAGGTCGTCGCCTTCCTGGTGGCTCTGTTCATCCTGGCGGTCACCGCCACCGGCGGCTACCTGGTCTACAACTACAACACCGAGAACCAGGCCTCCTGGCTGTCCGCCGAGGAGAAGAGCGAGCTGAACACCGCCCTGACCCAGCAGGCTTACATCATGGAGCTGATCGAGGAGGATCAGGTCATCGTCATCCGCCGTGTCTTCAAGACACTGGGCGGCGATGAGGCAGATCTGGTCTTCGACGTCTACGATGTGGCCGAGGGCGCGGACATCGAGACCATCATGACCTACCGCTCCACCGACGCGAAGAAGGACGCCAACCTCTCCGTCGTCTGCGAGGGCACCGCCAAGGCCATGAGCGACGATCTGGGTGCCATCCTGACCATCGGACTGGCTGAGTAAGAGACATAGCAAAGCGCACCGGCTCGCCGGTGCGCTTTTTCTTGCGATTTTGGGGAAACTATGGTAGAATGGCGGAAACAAATAGAATTCGGTATGGACGATGGAGCACAAAAGCCCGCCCCTCTGGGGAGGGTGCCCCAACGCGCAAAGCGCGGCAGGGGCGGGTGAGGCTGGTACGCAGTACGGATTCGCCGGATTGCGGAAGAAAACGAAACGCAGTACCGCACCTCACCCGGCTCCTTCGGAGCCACCCTCCCCAAAGGGGAGGGCTAATATCGCGTTTTGGGAGGATCGCTTATGTTCAACGGCTTCTCCCCGGAGACGGTGGATTTTCTCTGGGGCATTCGATTAAACAACAACCGGGACTGGTTCCTGGCCAACAAGAAGAATTACACCGACTATCTCTACGAGCCCATGAAGGCTCTGGGGGCCCATCTGTATGAGCCCTTCAAGGATACCCCCGGCATCCTGTGCAAGGTCAGCCGCATCTATCGGGATGCCCGGCTGCATCCGCCGGTGCCCTACAAGGAGAGTCTGTGGATCTGCCTGCGCCACGATGTGGAGTGGTGGGCGGACAATCCCTGCCTGTATTTTGAGATCAACCCCGACGGCGTCCACTACGGCTTCTTCTTCTGGCATCCGAAGACGGCGAAGCTGGAGGAGTTCCGGCGGGAGATCGCCCGGGATCCGGACACCTTCCTGGCTGTTGTGGAGCAGGTGGAAAAGGCCACCGGCGTGACCATCACCGCTGACGAGTACAAGCGGCTCAAGCCCTGCGCCGATTCCCGGCTGGAGCGGTTCTACAAATGGAAGGGTCAGATCGCCTGCACCGTCCATGAGGACTTCAGCGAGGCCACCTTCGGCCCGGAGTTGGGCGACCGGGTACGGGATTTCATCGTAGCGACGACCCCGCTGCTGGAGTATATGAGCAGGTTTGGAGAATAATTGACAATTCTTCATGTTCCATTACACGCAAAAAAAGTCACCGGGAAACCGGTGACTTTTTTGCATGTTACAGGCTGGGGACGGGGGTGGGGCGGTCGGGGTCGAAGACCTCGCTGACGTCGAAGAGGTCTGCCAGCTTCTTGGGGGTGTGCCACATCCGGTAGCCGTCCAGGTTCCGGCGGCCGCCACGGAAGTAGTCCTCGCCCAGCTGCTGCCAGGCGTAGTGGCTGTCCACGTTGTAGAAGTAGCGGTAGCCGTCCTCGTAGAGGGCTGCGAACTTGGCGTTGTCGAAGGTGTACTTCTCGATGCCGGCGACGTCGGAGCCGTTGGGGTAGAGGATGATGTCGCAGTCGCCGATGATGGGCTGGACGGTGCGCTCCCACTCGTCGGAGTCGGCGATCATCTTCTCGGTGGTGATGGAGCCGTAGGAGGGGTGGCCGTAGGAATGGCTGGCTAAGATCCAGCCGTGCTCCTCCAGACACTGGGCCACGGCCTTGGCCTGCTCGCACTCTTTCTGATAAGCCTCGGTGCCCAGGTCGTCCTCGTAGGCGGGCTTGGTGCGGTAGCCGAAGACACCCTCGTAGCCGGTCATGCCCAGGATGGCCCGGGCGCCGCGATAGGAGAAGTCGGGGTGCTCCTGGATGAACTTCTCCAGGATGGGCACCAGATCGTAGTCGCCCACGTGGATCTGGCCGTTGGCGTCCATGTATTCGCAGGTGGGGTAGCCGTCCTCACCGATGACGATCTTGTGGGCGAAGCCGTCGCCGTCGGCGTGGGGCACGGCGGGACGCTGGTAGTCGGGATCCACGTCGCCGATCATGTAGCCGTAGTAGTTGACATCGTCCTGGCTCATGACGAAGGGGGTCTTGCCCTCGGGGAGCCAGATCTCGCCGTACTTCATCCGGGTATTGCCGTTTTCGTCGGTGTACTCATAGGCCACGTCGTAGGGGGAGACCAGGACGAAGCCCCGCTGGTACATGCTGTCCATCATCTTGAGAAACTCGGGGATGGTGGTCATGTAGAGGTTGTAGCCGTCCTCGGTGTAGTCGCCGTCGAAGCACCGGTCGTTGTCCACCACCAGGGTGTGGAAGAAGACATGGGTGATGTTCTGCATGTCCTCCCACTTGACCAGGGTCTGGGATTCGGACTGATACTGGGCCACCCGGCTCTGATAGTCGGAGCGGGAGGCGTAGCTGCTGTTGTTCAGCAGGGCGATGGCACCGTCGTAGTCGTAGCCTGCGGCCATGGCATCCGCCTGAGCCATCAGCTCGTCGGGCTCCGGCTCGGTGGTCTCCGGCGGCTCGGTCTCGATGGGATCAGAGGCGGCGGGGGTGCTCTCACCGGGCTGGTCGCCGCGATCGAACAGGCCGCTCACCGCACCGACGGTGCACTTGACCATGCCGAAGGCGATGCTCAGAAGCAGGATACAGATCAGCGCGAACCGGATCAGGGGCCAGTTGCGCCAAAGCTGGTAGGTGAACTTGTTTTTGACCCACTTGGGACGGCGGGGCCTTCTGCGCCGGGGGGTGCTCTGGGTGGGCTGCTGCTCGCTCATGGGATCGGCCTCCTTTGTCTGAAATGCTCCTTAAATGATACCCTTTTTTTCGACAGATTTCAACCATTATCTGTGGAAATTCAGAACTTAAGAATTTTCGGGAAAGGATGTAACAAACGGGGGGTAAAAGGCGTCTATATAGATAGAAGTATAAGGAGGAGGGAGTTTGATGCTGTATCTGCTGCCGGTGGCCGCTCTGGTGCTGGGGCTGCTGGGATGGTTTCTGTACAGCTGCGACCTGGGCCGAAGGCCGGTGATGTTCGGGCAGGCCACGGTGGTGGCCCTGGGCGAGGGACGGGCTGCCTTTGAATTGTTTGACGGGCAGATCATCGAGCTGGCCATGGGCAGGAAGGCTGCCCTCCGGGTGGGGGATCACGGACGACTGACCTACCGGGCCGGGCGGTTTTTGGGACTGGAAGCATAACAGGGCGTGCCGCGGCATGCCCTGAATGAATAATGAATATTGAATGATGAATAATGAAGAATTATGGTGCCCCTGGCGGGATATTATGATGATTTGAAATCATTTTCGTCAGAAAATACCACAAGGGGGGCTGTTGCATTTCGCAACAGCCCCCCTTATACAATAACCGCCCCATCCGAGGATGGGGCGGTTGGTTATGGAGTTAGGTCAGGATCGAACAGAATCGACTCCGTCGATTACATATCGAAGGGCTCCATGCCCAGAACGGGGTGGCCGTTCTCGGACAGGTAGTTCAGCAGCTCCTCGGGATCCTCGGTGCAGACGGTCTCGTCGGCGATCAGATCGGTGAAGTTCTCGACACCGTACATCTCCAGGACGGTCTTGTCCAGACGCTCACGCATCTGATCCTTCAGCATCTTGGGCATCCAGACGATACGGCCGGGGCCGCCCTCAGCAGCGATGAACTTCTTGGAGGAGATGAAGTGCTTGCCGTGGCCCATGAAGCCGGGGGTCTGAACGCCGCCGCCGGTCATGGAGGCCATCTCGGAGAAGGACATGCCCAGAGGAGTCATGCCGGCATGCTCACGGCAGGTGATGACGACACCCATGGAGACGGGCTCAACACCGCAGATACACTCGAAGCAGCCGCAGGAGGTCATGGGATCCTGGAACAGGGAGTACAGGGTGATCTTCTCAACAGCACCGTGGGAGTACTTGTTGACAGCCTCGTCCATGGAGTCGTAGCGGCCCAGACGCTCGTCCTGGCAGCCAGTCTTGACGATGGGCTGGCAGGGACCGTGGGGATCCAGCTCCTTGGTGGCCTTGGCGTCCAGCCAGGACACGGCACCACACAGACCCAGACGCTCGGGAGTGACGATACACACGTGGCTGGGGGAGAAGGCCTGGCACATGATGCAGGTGTAGAACTCGTTGACGGACTCGTCGGTCATGGAGGCCAGACGGGCATCACGGGCGTTGAAGATCTCGTTGGCGTGGGCACGCAGAGCCTTGTTCTGCTCGGCATCGACAACGATGGTGACCTGGCACTTGTCAGCAACGGCCTCGAACTCGCTCATGACCTTGGCGTACAGGACTTCGCCGATGTGCTTGAACTTGAAGCCGGCGCCGAAGGCGGACTTGCTGATACGGACGCGGATCATGTCGCGCTGACCGGTGTGCATGACACCCTCGATGCAGTTGATCCAGGCATGGATCTTACGCTCCATGACGGACTCGAAGTCGGGCTGCATGGCCTTGCCGGCGACCTCGACGGTGTAGGACAGGGAGATCTTGGAGCCAACGGGGACATCGTCGATCTCGGGGCCGATGACGGTGATCTTGTGATCCTCGACCTCCTGCATGGACTTGGTCTGCACCAGCTCGAAGCAGTCCACACGGGAGCCGTCGACCTCGACCTGCATGTCGCCGCGGCGGATGATCTCGCCCTCGAAGGCGGTGGCGTAGGAGACGGGGATGTCGATCTTGGTGATCTTCAGCTTGATGTCGCGGGCCTCCAGGGAGGTGGCGTTCCACTTGGAGGTGTCCAGCTGCTGGATCAGGGACTTGGGAACACGGAACATGTTCTCGGTCTCGTTGGAGATGACGGGGAAGCCCAGCTGGATGGCACCGGCACCGTAGGAGACGATCTCATCGGACAGGGACTTGTAGGCATTGACGAAGGCACGGACGCGATCCATGGTGTACTTGTACAGAGCCTTGGTGTCACCGGGCTGGATGTTGCCGAAGATCAGAGCGGCACGCAGTGCGACGGTGACGACATGGATGACGGACTGATCCTCGTAGCCCAGGGGCACCACGCGGACGCCCTCGCCCAGGTTCATGCCGGCCTCGTGGCAATGCTTGACGGAAGCACCGGTCAGGGTGACCAGCAGGCCCTGAGCCTGGTAGGACTTGGCCAGAGCGACGGTCTCGGCGGGATCCTCAGCGCCGCCGATGATAACGGCAACACCGGGGATGTCGCCGGTAACCAGGGGCAGACCCAGGTTACGGACGAAGGCGTCGGTCAGGAAGCCCATCTCGGGCTCAGCGTAGGGCTCGGCGCCGTGCAGGTACTTCAGAACCTCCAGGAACTCGGCGCACATGGCAGAAGCGACACCGCTGTCGAAGGCATCCTGCAGGCGCTTGTTCCGGGTCATCATGGGCTTGACATCGTTCTCCAGAGCGGCCTTCAGCTCGCCCAGGTTGTTGATCTTCTTGCCGGTGATGGAGTAGTAGCAGGGGAGATTGTATGCGGTGCTGGGGAATGCAACAGGCTCGCTTTCGCCGTAGGTGGCGATGGCTGCGTCGATGGCAGCCACGGTACGAGCGTAGTTGTAATCGTTACCGCTGAAAACTCTATCAAAAAGGGTCACGGTTATTCCTCCTATATCGATATTTTATACGGATTCATCGCGGTCGAGAACCGCTTTGATGGTTCGGATCTCTTCGATTGCCTTGGGGCTGTAATCGTAGGGAGACTGGCCGTTGCGGTCAGCATCCATGATCTCCAGATTGTAGTGGACAAAGCCCAGCAGATCCTCCGCCGGGATGTTCTGGCGGATGAATTCCTCGTCGCGCTCGTCGCGAACCTTGTTGGCCACGACTCTGACCCGCTTGACGCCCAGATCAGAGGCCAGCCGCTTGACATTGCGGTAGGTCTGAACGGAGCGGGCACCGGGCTCGATGACGACGATGAACTGATCCATGTTCATGGCGGTGCCGCGGCCCAGGTGCTCCAGGCCGGCCTCCATGTCCATGATGACCACGTCGTTCTTGCGGTAGGTCAGATTGCTGAGGACTGCCTTGAGCATCACATGCTCGGGACAGACACAGCCGCTGCCGCCGACGTCGACGGTGCCCATGACCAGCAGCTTCACGCCGTTGATGTCCTTGCTGAAGGTATCGGGGATATCTGCAACATAGGGGTTGAGCTTGAAGAACTTGTTGGCCGCATTGGCACCGGTGCGCTCCTCCACCAGAGTGCGCATCTTGGAGATGGGGACGATGGCGTCGACCTCCTCCTGGCTCAGGCCCAGGGCCAGACCCAGGTTGGCGTCCGGATCCACGTCGGCGGCCAGGACAGTCCGGCCTTCGTCGGCGTAGAGCCGGGCCAGGGTGGAGGACAACGTAGTCTTGCCGACACCGCCCTTACCGGTAATCGCTAATTTCATTGGAAAGACCTCGTTAATTTGGGATAGTACGAAATGGAGATGTGCAGGTAAGAGTGGAGATTGGAGATTGGAGAGTGGAGATATTCTTGATCTTCACTCTTCACTCTCCACTCTACTATCTCGCACAGATGTCCAATTTCGCAGAGCGTGCATTAGATGCCCAGAGCCTCGCGCTTGGCCTCGATGCAGGCGATCATCTTGTCGCCCAGGGAGTCGATGTCGGTGTCGACAACGAACTTGGCCTCGACCCACTCCTTGATGCCGTCCTCGCCCTGCAGCAGGCGGGTGACTTCCTCGGAGCCCTTGGAGTAGGGATCAACGCCCAGGAAGGTCTCGATACCGGTGGCGACGACGTAGTTGCCGATGGAGACGGCCTTCTCGGACATCCACTCGGGAGCGCAGCCGACAACGGGAACCTGGGAGATGTTGATGCCCCAGTCCTTGGCGATGTCGGAGGCCAGGACCATCATACGGGAGATATCGACGCAGGAGCCCATGTGCAGCACAGGAGGAATCTTGGCCAGCTCGCACACGCGCTTCAGACCGGCGCCGCAGTACTCCTTGGCCTGCTCGGGATCCATCAGACCGGCCTTGGCGGCAGCCTGAGCGGAGCAGCCGGTGGTGATGACGATGATGTCGTTCTCCAGCATCTTCTTCATCAGACCGATGTGAGCGGTGTCAGGACGAACCTTGGGGTTGTTGCAGCCGACCATGGCGACGGCACCGCGGATGACGCCGGAGTGGACACACTCGACCAGGGGCTTGGTGGTGCCGAACTCGTCCAGCTGGGAGTTGGCAACGGTGTCCAGAACGCCCTTGATGGCCTCGACGGAGTAGCCGACGCGGGCCTTCTGCTTCTGGTTGGGGATATTGACCAGCTCCTGGTTACGGTTCTTGAAGTTCTCGATGGCCATCTTCACGATCGCCTTGGCGGACTCACCGGCGGACTCGACGGAGAACTGGATGAACTCGGAGTCGGGGATGCGGGCGATGGGGGAGGTGGTGATGAACTTGGTGTGGAAGCACTTGGACAGGGGGCCCAGTGCGGGGAAGATACACTGCACGTCGACGACAATGGCCTCGCAGGCGCCGGTCAGAACCACGTTCTCCTGGTTCAGGTAGTTACCGGCCATGGGGATGCCGTGACGCATGGTGACCTCGTTGGAGGTGCAGCAGACGCCGGAGACGGTGATGCCCTTGGCGCCCATGCTCTTGGCGTAGGCGATCATCTCGGGATCGTTGGCGTAGTAGACGACCATCTCGGACAGGGAGGGGTCGTGGCCGTGGACGACGATGTTGACGTTGTCCTTCTCCATGACGCCGATGTTGGCCTCGGTGTCGATGGGACGGGGGGTGCCGAACATGACGTCGGAGAACTCGGTGCCCATCATGGAGCCGCCCCAGCCGTCGGACAGACCGGCGCGCAGGGACTGGCGGATCAGAGCCTCAGCCAGGGAGGAGTTGCCCATGTGGGTCATGTGCATGGCGGTGGCGATCTCACGGTCGATGGCGCGGGGCATGATGCCGGCCTCACGCCACAGCTCCTTGGTGTGCTCGGGAGCGCGCTGGGCGAACTTCTGCTCGCCGAAGGGGAAGCCATACTCCAGCAGGCCGATCTCGGCCATCTCGTGGGCCAGGTCGTAGATGTCCTTGCCCTCGGTCTCGACGCCCCACTCCTTGGCGATGCGGATCAGCTTCTCAGGATCCTTGACCTGATAGTTGCCGCCCTCGCGGGTCTGGTGCAGGGTGTGCATGATCTCACGACCGTGGTCGGAGTGAGCGGCGGTGCCGCCAACGGTGAAACGAAGATAGTTACGGGCGACGATGCCGTGGACATCGCAGCCGCAGATGCCGCGGGGAGCCTTCTTGGTGATACGGCAGGGGCCCATGGAGCAGATACGGCAGCAGGTGCCGCCCTCGCCAAAGCCGCAGTGGGGAGTCTGGTTCTTGACACGCTGCTGCCAGGTGTCAGCGCCAACCTTCTGTGCGGTTTCCAGCAGAGAATTGGTGGCAGCTTCCATCTCCTCGATGGTGGTAGTAAATGCCCAATCCTTCAAAGTAATTCCTCCTAAGAAAAAGATTTGTCAAAAATCCTCAGACGGTGTGCCTGCGAAAATGGGCGCAGTAACACAGACTAAGTATCGATATCATTTTATCCATTATGACGCAAAAAGTCAATCGGTGTTTTTACCATATTTATGGAACTTTCCGGAAGGGGGGCGGGGGGATTTTTGTGGGAAATTTTTACTGGCGAAATTTGGTGAAATAAAACAACGAGCCGGGGAAATCCCGACTCGTTTTGTAGGAATTCACAGACCCATGTGGCGGGCGATCCGGCGGCGCAGGTGACCGGCGGCGAACCAGGTGGTCTCATAGCGCAAAAACTGCAGGGCGTTCTTGTCCCAGAGCAGATCCAGGGCCGGGGGAAAGTCCTCGTCGCCGTGCCAGAACCGGAGCCGGACGGGCAGATCGGGGAAGAGCTCCAGATCGAAACAGGCATCGCCGCCCGGTGCTTCCCGGCCGCCCAGGGCGAGACAAGCC
This sequence comes from Oscillospiraceae bacterium, assembly GCA_015067895.1. Next base: position 15,279 of record SVLP01000001.1, read on the forward strand.
CGGCGGAAGGCATCGGGATCGGAGTCGATGGCCTTTTCCAGCGGGCCGGAGGCGGAGGCCAGTCCCGTGTGGACATGGCCGCCCAGGGAGGACATGGATACCGATTCCCGGGCGGGAGCCCGGCCCGGCTTCGCGTCGCAGAGGTAGTCGAAGAGGGTCAGCACCTCCCCATGGGAGTCGGCGCTTAGCCAGGTGCCCTCCTCCTGCCGGAACAGGTGGCCGTCGGCCCGGGAAATGCGGTAGTCGCTGCCGCAGAAGCGCAGATACAGGAAGTCCGCGTCCGCCGTGGCGGTGGTGGTATTGACGATGACCTCCTGTCGTAGGTCAGAAAGCGAAGGCGGGCATCGTTGGCCTGGATGGCGTAGTTGTCGCGTTTGGGGATCATGGGGTCACCTCACAGAAGAAAAATCCTTCCCCCGGGGGGAAGGTGCCCGAAGGGCGGAAGAGGAATGCGGGCGGAAACCTGAAAGTTGGTACAACGTATCAGACCTGGTATCAGGTCGGACACCGGTGCAAGTCTTAACGTATCCGAAACAAGAACGTTACCGCCCGCATTCCTCTTCAGTCAAGAATCGGTTCCGAAGAGCCGATTCTTGACAGCTTCTCCCCGGGAGAAGCGTTTTGGTGCAAGATCCGGCGTGATCCCAATATTTCAAACACGGGGGAAAGTTTGAAAGAAACGCGCACTGATGTCAGTGCGCGTTTTGGAGTCGTCAGGCGAGCACGGTGCCGTCGGCGTTGAACAGGGGCAGGGGCTCCAGGTAGATGATGTCGCCGCGGTCGATGGCGTCGCCCTCGGCCAGAATGGCCATGCGGCCGCAGATCTCGCCGCCGGCCTTCTCGACCAGGGCCTCCAGGGCCTTCAGGCTCTCGCCGGTGGAGATGACGTCGTCCACGATCAGGATGCGCTTGCCCTTCATCAGAGCGGCGTCAGCGCCGTCCAGGTAGAGCTTCTGCTCCTTGGCGGTGGTAATGGAGTTGACGGTCACGGAGAAGATGTCGCGCATGTACAGCTTGGGGCCCTTGCGAGCCAGGATGTACTTGGCATCGCCGGCCTGGCGAGCCATCTCGTGGGCCAGGGGGATGCCCTTGGCTTCGGCGGTGATGATGTAGTCGTAGGCGGGGGCCTTGGCCAGCAGATCCCGGGCGCAGGCTACGGTCAGCTCCTGGTCGCCGAAGATGACGAAACCGGCGATGGACAGCTTCTCATTCAGGGGGCAGATGGGCAGGTCGCGCTCCAGACCTGCGACGGTCATGCGATAGTACATAATGGACACTCCTTATGTTCAAATTCAGGATGGTTTTATTATACAACAGGGCGGAAAAATGTCAAGTTTCGGCGGGGGATTTGGTGTACGCAGGAAATAACAAGCACGTCATTGCGAGCCAGTGCGCACACTGGCGTGGCAATCCCGTGGATAGAAGAAAGCACCAATTTGGCGGGCAGAAAGACGACGGGATTGCCACGTCGGGCTGCGCCCTCCTCGCAATGACGCATTCTTTTTTACACGGTCTTCAGGATCAGATCCACCAGGCTGTGGAACTTGTCGTGTGCCAGAGCGGCGGTCTCCATGACCTCCTGGTGGCTGAGCTTGGTGGGGGAGACACCGGCGGCCAGGTTGGTGATGCAGCTGATGCCAAGGCACTTGATGCCGCACTGGGCGGCGACCAATGCCTCGGGGACGGTGGACATGCCCACGGCGTCCGCGCCCAGGATCCGCGCCATGCGGATCTCGGCGGGGGTCTCGTAGCTGGGGCCGGAGAACATCATGTATACGCCCTGGCGCAGGGGGATGCCCGCCTCCACGGCGGCCAGCTTCAGCTTCAGCCGCAGGTTGGAGGAATAGAGGTCGGTGACATCGGGGAACCGGGGGCCGAACTCCTCCAGGTGCTCGCCGATGAGAGGGTTGGAGCCGGAGTAGTTGATGTGGTCGGAGATGAGCATCAGGTCACCGGGACGGTAGTCCTTATTGACGCCGCCGGCGGCGTTGGTCAGCACCAGATGTTTGACACCCAGCTTCGACATGATCCGCACGGGCATGGTCAGCACGTTCATGGGGTGGCCCTCGTAGTAGTGAAGGCGGCCCTGGAGGCAGACCACGCGCTTGCCGTGCTTGGTGCCGAAGACGAAGGCTCCGGTGTGGCCGGGAACGGTGGCGGCGGGGAAGTCGGGGATGTCGGTGAAGGGGATGACCAGGCGATCCTCCAGAGTGTCGGCAAAGTCACCCAGGCCGCTGCCCAGGATCAGGCCGATGGTGGGCTCGGCGTCGGTGCGGGTGCGGATATAGGAAACGGCGTTGTGGATGCGGGTGGAAAGATTCATGGCGGTACTCCTTTGGTTTCGTTTCTGCATCATTTATATCAGAGAAGACCGGTTTTTTCAAGGTTTTTTCCACCGGTTGCATCGGTTCATGCAACTTCATGCGCCGTTCGGGGACATGGGTGAAAGGAGGAAGCAAATTGGAGGAAAAACGAAGCACCCTCAGAAAGCGCATCCGGGAGGGGCGGCTGCGGCGGGAGGATGTGCTGCGGCGGCTGGCGGAGCTGGCCTTCGGGCAGCCCAACGACTGCGTACGGCTGGCTCTGGAGGAGCTGCCGGACTTGAAAGGGCTCGACCTGAGCCTGCTCAGCGAGATCAAGCGCAGTGACAAGGGCATGGTGGAGATCCGGCTCATCGACCGGGTGAAGGTGCTGGAGCGGCTGGCCCAGGCTATGGAGGACGAGGGCGACGGCATGGGCGAGCTCCTGCGGGCTCTGAGCGACCGGGAGGAGCCGTGAGCTACGTCCGGTTCTCCCCCAAGCAGCGGCGGGCCATGGCCTGGTGGCTGCCGGGCAGCGGGGAGGAGGGGTATGAGGCCATCGTCTGCGACGGGGCCGTCCGGTCGGGGAAGACCCTGGCCATGGGGCTGGGGTTCTTTCTCTGGGCCCAGGCCACATTTCACGGGCGGCGGTTTGCCCTGTGCGGCAAGACCATCGGGGCTCTGCGGCGCAACGTTCTGGCGGAGCTGCTGCCGAAGCTGACGGAGCTGGGGGCCCAGTGGCAGGAGAAGCGGTCGGAAAACCGGCTCACCGTCCGGTTCGGGGGAAGATGCAACGACTTCTACCTCTTCGGCGGACGGGATGAATCCGCCGCCGGGATGATCCAGGGCATGACCCTGGCGGGGGTGCTGATGGACGAGGTGGCGCTGATGCCCCGCTCCTTCGTGGAGCAGGCCTGCGCCCGGTGCTCGGTGACGGGCTCAAAGCTCTGGTTCAACTGCAACCCGGCGGGGCCGAACCACTGGTTCTACCGGGAGTGGATCCTGGGGGCGGAAAAACGAAACTGCCTGCATCTGCATTTCACCATGGCGGACAACCCCTCCTTAAGTCCCGAGATCCGGGCTCGGTACGAGCGGCTGTATACTGGCATCTTCTACCGGCGGTTCGTGCTGGGGCAGTGGGCTCAGGCCGAGGGCCGGGTCTACGACTTCTTCGAGCCGGAGATGGCCGTGGAGGTGCCGAAGGGCAGCTTTGAACGGTGGTACATCTCCTGTGACTACGGCACGGTGAACCCCATGTCCATGGGGCTGTGGGGGCTGCAAAGCGGAATCTGGTATCGGGTGGAGGAATTCTACTTCGATTCCCGTGCCAGGCAGCGGCAGATGACCGACGGGGAGTATGAGCAGGAGCTTCGGAAACTGGCAGGAGGTCGGGAAATCCGGGAGGTCATTGTCGACCCATCGGCGGCCAGCTTCCTCCAGCTGCTGCGGCAGAAGGGCTGGCGGGTGCGCAAGGCCAACAACGATGTGCTTTCCGGCATCCGGGCTACGGCGGACGCTCTGAAAAGCGGGCGGATCAAGCTCTGCACACCCTGCAGGGACTGTCTGCGGGAGATGGAGGAGTATGTCTGGGACTTGAGGAGCGGACAGAGAGATCAGGTGAAGAAGGAGCATGACCATGCCATGGATGACATGCGCTATTTTGTGTCCACGGTGCTGACCCAGGCGGAGACAGGCTTCGCTGTTGGCAGCGTGGCGAGGAGGAGGTAACCATGAAGAAGAAAACAGAGCCGGCAGCGGCGGTGGCCCAGCTGCGGGTGGGCAGTGCCCATCCCTTCGGCGGGCTGCGGGGGTATGTGCCCCTGGGCGGCGGGGAGGAGCGGATCTACCGGGAGCTGCGCACCGCCGTGCCGGTGATCGACGCCGCCATCGGGAAGCTGGTGCGGCTGTGCGGCGGCTTTCAGGTGAAGGGCAGGGCCGAGAAGCGGCTGCGGGAATTTTTGAGGACTGTCCCCTGCGGCCGGGGGCAGTTTGGAATCGACGCCTTTTTAGCCGCTTATCTGGACAGCCTGCTGACCTATGGCCGGGCTGTGGGCGAGCTGGTGGTGGCGGGGGAGCGGCTGCGGGCCGTATGCTGGGGCGATGTGACGGCCCTGGAGGTTCGGGAGGGGGCCAATGCCCTGGACATGGAGCTCTGGGGGCCCGACGAGCAGGGAATGCTGCGAAAGCTCCCCTGGCAGGAGCTGCTGCTCTTCACCACCATGAATCCCGAGCCGGAGCATCCCTACGGGGTCAGTCTCCTGCGGGGGATGCCCTTCCTGGCGGATATCCTGATGAAAATCTACAACACCATCGGCGTCAACTGGGAGCGGGCGGGGAACGTGCGCTACAGCGTGGTCTGCCGTCCCGGCGAGAACCTCGACCCGGCCCAGGCGAGAGAACGGGGGAGCCAGATCGCATCCGAGTGGGCCCGGGCCATGGAGGACGGGAAGAACGGCATGGTGCGGGATTTCGTGGCCGTGGGGGATGTGGAGATCAAGGTCATCGGCGGGGAGAATCCCATTTTGGATTCCGAGGTGCCCGTGCGGCAGATTTTGGAGCAGCTCATCGCCAAGACCGGTCTGCCGCCCTTCCTGCTGGGGCTGAGCTGGTCGACCACGGAGCGGATGAGTGCCCAGCAGGCCGACTTGCTGACCAGTGAGCTGTGGGCCATCCGCAGAACGGTGGAGCCGGTGCTCCGGAAGATCTGCCGGACGTTCCTCATTCTGGAGGGGCTGGATCCGGAGGTGGAGATCCTCTGGGAGGAGATCAGCCTGCGGGATCTGGCGGAGACGGCGAAGGCGGAGCTGTACCGGGCGCAGGCCCGGAAGTTGACAGTGGACAGTGGACAGTTGACAGTTGGGAGGTAATGGGATGGAAGTAAAGAAAGATGCGGCTGCGGTGGGCATCGGGGTGTCGAATGCGGCGCAGCTGGAGCGGATCAATGCTTTGGCGAAGGGTGCTCTTACGGAGGAGCAGGTGTATGTATTCTCCGTTCGGCTTTGCGACGATCAGGTGGATCGGGATCATGAGCGGTTCGATACGGACGCGCTGCCGGTGCTGGCGGGGCTGTTCGTGGGCAAGAGCGGCATTGTTGACCATAAGTGGTCGGCAGGGTCTCAGCTGGCGCGGATCTTCGCGGCGGAGGTCGTGGAAGAAAACGGCATCAGCTACATCAAGGCCTGGGCCTACATCCGCCGGGGCGGTGCCGGGGACGAATGGATCGCGGACATCGAGGCGGGCATCAAAAAGGAGGTCAGCGTGGGCTGCTCCATGGGCCGGTCGGTCTGCTCCATCTGCGGCGGGGACTATGGTTCCTGCGGACACCGCAAGGGGGAGTATTACGACGGGGAGCTGTGCTGTGCGATCCTGCGGGAGCCGGTGGATGCCTACGAGTTCTCCTTCGTGGCGGTGCCCGCCCAGCGGGAGGCCGGTGTGCTCAAGGGTATGGGCCGCCGGGTGAGCCTGAAGGAGCTGGCGGAGGAGTACGGGGCCCAGGAGGAGTACCGGGGCCTGTGGAAACTCTCTCAGCTGGGACAGCAGTATCAGAAGCAGCTGGGTGACGAGGTGGTTCGCCTTGTGCTGATGCTGGGGCTGAAGCTGGAGGAGCCTGTCCTGCGGGGCGCGGTGGAAAAGCTGGCCGGGGCGGAGCTGGTTCCGCTGCGGGACGCACTCCGGGAGCAGGCGGCGGAAAAATACCCCGTGCAGCTCCAGCTGGGGACTGTCCGGGGAGAAGCAGCACTGGAGAGTGCCTATATGATCTGATTTTGCGGGAATGACCGTGAAATACAAACTTTATGGAGGGAAAATCAATGAATGTATCCTTTGAAGAGATCGGCCGTCTGGCGGTGACCTTTGCCCAGGAGGGATGTGAGGCTGCTCAGGTGTGCAAGCTGGTCGGCAATGGTGTGGTCGCGGCCTGCGCCGACGGCGACAAGTTCTGCGGCGTCGTGGAGGGCGTCCGTGGGAGCTATGCCGCCGTGCAGGTGGCGGGCTTCGTCAGCGTAAAGGTCAGCGGTGCGGTGAATGCGGGTTATGTTAACCTCTGCGCCGACGGCACCGGCGGCGTGAAGGCCGGGGAAGGCCGGGAGTATCTGGTGGTCAGCGTGGATGAGAACGCGAAGACTGCCGTCATCAAGCTGTAAGGAGGAACGAAATATGGCATACGACAATCTCAGACTCGAAAAGGGCATGTACCGTCAGTCCGGCAAGAGCTTCAGCCAGGTGCTGGAGGGGCTGGATCCCAGCGAGAACTACCGGGGCACCTCCCTGGAGAAGACCGACGCCTTCCAGCGGCAGCTGTGCCGCTTCGGCATCAAGGTCAAGGGCCCCGGCTCCTCCAGCGTGGAGAAGTTCTTCCGCACCACGGATTCCGCCGTCCTCTTCCCCGAGTACATCGCCCGCACCGTCCGCATGGGCATGGAGGAGAACGACATCCTGCCCGCCATCACCGCCACCACCACCGTCATCGACGCCATGGACTACCGCTCCATCTACGCCGAGATGGAGGAGCAGGACGCGGCTCTGGCGGCGGTGGCCGAGGGGGCTGCCATCCCCTCCACCAAGGTGCGCACCCGGGACAACCTCATCAGCCTGAGCAAGCGGGGCCGGATGCTCATCGCCAGCTACGAGGCCGTCCGGTTCCAGAAGCTGGATCTGTTCTCCGTCATGCTGCGCCAGATCGGCAGCTACATCCAGAAGATGCAGCTCCGGGACGCCATCGGTGTGCTCATCAATGGCGACGGCAACGACAACGCCGCCGAGGCCTTTGCGGTCGGCACGTCTCCCATCTCCGGCGCCGCCGGGGAGCTGAGCTACGACCAGCTGGTGGAGTTCTGGGGGCAGTTCGATCCCTACACCATGAACGGCATGATTATGTCAAGCGGTATGATGACCCGGCTTCTGAAGATCCCCGAGCTGCAGAATCCCCTGACCGGCCTGAATTTCCAGGGCACCGGCATCCTGGCCACCCCTCTGGGTGCCCAGCTCCACCGCACCTCCGCTGTGGACGACGACACCATCATCGGCATCGACAGCCGCTACGCCCTGGAGCTGGTGCGGGCGGGGGATGTGCTGGTGGAGTACGACAAGCTCATCGACCGGCAGCTGGAGCGGGCCGCCATCACCGCCATCTGCGGCTTCGGCAAGATCTGCGACGGCGCGGCCAAGGTTCTGACCGTATGAGCCTGACGGAACAGATCTACGCCCAGGCTCTGCTGATGGCGGGAAAGCTCTCGGCGGAGCAGGACGCCCTGCTGAAAATGCTCTGCCGGGTGGCGAAGACCAATCTGGAGGGGCGGCTGCGCAGCGGCCTGACACCCGAGGATTTTCGGGCGGATTTCATCGCTGCCGGGAGCCTGATGGCCCTGGCGGCCCTGTCCGAGAGCGATGGCAGCCCCGAGCGGTTCACCGCCGGGGAGCTGACCGTCCAGCGGGGCTCCTCCTCCACCGCTGCCCGATGCCTGCGCAGCCAGGCGGAGCTGATCCTGATGCCCTATGTGAAAGACAGCTTCGCCTTCCTGGGGGTATGAGATGCGTGTGATGGTGGAAAAGCTGCTGGATCAGTACGGAATGGACATCAGGATCGGGGACAGAAATGTCCGGGCCCTCTTCCAGCCGGTGACGGGGAAGCTGGAGCGGTTGGCGGAGCGGGTGCCGGGGAGCCTGGGCACCGAGAGCCGGAGCCGTTATGTCTACATCGGCCCGGTGGAGCCGGAGGTTCGGGCGGATATGGTGCTGACCGTGGCGGGCCGGGGCTATCTCGTCCGCACGGCCCAGCGGATCCCCGGCAATGACGGCCCGGCCTACACCTGGGCCATGTGCGTGGAGAAAGGACGGGAGGACAGATGGGGTATGAGCTCTTAGAGCGGGTGATGGACATCCTGACCGCCGCCGGGATTCGGGCAGGGGAGGAGTATCCCGCCGGGGAACGGGTGGAGATACTGAGCCCCGTAGCGGCGGTGGGTCTGCGGGAGCTGGACTGGGCCGGGGGAACGGCCCGGTTCTCCCTGCGGATCCTCAGTCCCCGGATCCTGGGCGGCTGGTGCTGTCAGACCCATGCGGCCAGGGTGGGACAGGTGCTCTGGGACGCAGGGATGACCTGCGAGACGGCCCAGATGGAATACCTGACCGGAAGCGACTGCTTCTGCGTCAGCATGACGGCCTCCATGGCTGTGGGGGATGGGGCTGTGGAGCCTGTTTCTGTCTGGCGGGTCTTCTGCGGGGAGACCGAGCAGGAGCAGGTGGTCACCTTTCGGGCGGTTCGCAACCAGGGCCGCCGGATCCTGGGGGCCTTCTGGCAGAGCGAGCCCGTCACCGTCACCAACGGCAGCGGCGGCTGGGAGATCGAGCTGGTGCAGGCGGCGGCAGGGGAGCCGGAGGAAACCGGGGAGCCCTTCGTCCTGACGGTGCGCTGCGGCAGCAGCGAGCACCGCTACGGCGGCTGCTGCTGGAATGAGACGGAAATTCTCCACAGCCGCACCGGTGTCAAGCGGATCCGGCGGGGCTTCGCCCTGACCAGGGAGGTATACAGCAATGGATAAGATGAAGTTCATGATGTTCACCTGGAAGCAGAATCCGGAGCACTTCGAGATCCAGGCCCACTGTGTGCCGGAGTACACGCCCAACGATTACGGCGGCTATGACTACACGGGCATCAGCCCCATGTGTCGGGTGATCTCGGGCCGGGGCGTGTTCAGCGGCGAGGACGCCGTCCAGCAGTTCAACGCCCTGGCGGTCATCATGGGAGCCCGCCGGGAGGGGGAGCTGGTCATGCCTGTCTGGGGCACCACCACGGCCTACCTGACGGATCTGGTCATGGAGCAGGAGAGCAGGCCGGACTACATCGTCTACTCCTTCACCTTCCGGGAGACCGACGAGCACGGCTGCATCCCCATCCTGCCGGAGCTGGACGTGCACAAGTAAATAATAAGGGACTGCTGCGGAAGGCAGCAGTCCCGAATGAATGATGAATAATGAAAAATGAATATTGAATAATTGTGGTATTTTCTGACGAAAATGATTGAGATATTGTCCCGTCAGGGACACCATAATTCTTCATTATTCATCATTCACTATTCAATATTCATTAAAGGGCGCGTTGCAAAATTGCAACGCGCCCTTTTTTATGAGGTTAGCGGACGGTGGGCTCGATGTGCCAGATCTCGGAAGCGTACTGACGGATGGTACGGTCGGAGGAGAACTTGGCGGCGGAGGCCACGTTCATCAGGCACTTGCGGCCGAAGGCCAGACGGTCAGCGTACTCGGCGTTGGCGCGGAGCTTGGCATCGATGTAGCTGTCGTAGTCCTTCAGGACGTAGTACTGGTCAGAGGAGGGGCCCCAGCTGATGAGCTTGTTGTAGACCTCGCGGATGCCGTTGTCGGTCTCGACGGTGCCGTTGACCATGGTGTCCACAGCACGGCGCAGATCGGGGTTGGCGTCGTAGAAGTTCTTGGCGTAGTAGTTACCCTTGATGGCGTTGATCTCGTCAACGGTGGCACCGAAGATATACTCATTGGCGTGACCGGCCTCCTGGGCGATCTCCACGTTGGCACCGTCCAGGGTGCCCAGGGTGACAGCACCGTTGAGCATCAGCTTCATGTTGCCGGTGCCGGAGGCCTCCAGGCCGGCAGGGGAGATCTGCTCGGAGATGTCGGCAGCGGGGATGATGTGCTCGGCGTAGGAGCAGTTATAGTTGTGGACGAAGCACACGCGCATCTTGTTGTTGACGGCGGGATCGTTGTTGATGAGCTTGGCCAGCCGGTTGATGTAGCGGATGACGCTCTTGGCATCCTCATAGCCGGGGGCAGCCTTGGCACCGAAGATGAAGCAGGTGGGCTGGAAGTTGGGCAGACGGCCGTCCTTCAGGCGGAAGTAGATGTCGGCGATGGAGATGGCGTTCATCAGCTGGCGCTTGTACATGTGCAGACGCTTGACCTGGACATCGAACAGGAAGTCGGGGTTGAGCTGGATGCCCTCGCTCTTGGCGATGACCTTGCACAGCTGCTCCTTCTTCTGGTGCTTGATGTAGTTGAAGCGGCCCACCAGCTCGTCGTCGATCATGCCCTTCAGGGCGCCGATCTCGTCCAGATTCTTCAGGAAGTCGGCGCCGACCTTCTCGCGAACCATGGCGACCAGCTCGGGGTTGCACAGGCCGAACCAGCGGCGGGGGGTGATGCCGTTGGTCTTGTTCTGGAAGCGCTCGGGGAAGACCTTGTACCACTTGTTGAAGACGTCGTCGGTCAGGATCTTGGAGTGGATCTCGGCAACGCCGTTGACGTAGGAGCCAACGTAGATGGAGAGGTTGGCCATGTGGACGATGTCGTCCTGGATGATCCACAGACCGGAGCCGGGCATCTCGTTGCGCAGCTTGTGGTCGATCATGCAGATGATGGAAGCGATCTCGGGCACCACGGAGCGCAGCAGGTGCAGGGGCCACTTCTCCAGAGCCTCACCCAGAACGGTGTGGTTGGTGTAGGAGAAGGTCTTCTGGGCCACGGAGAAGGCCTGCTCGAAGGACATGCCCTTCTTCATCAGCAGACGGATCAGCTCGGGGATGGACATGGCGGGGTGGGTGTCGTTGAGCTGGACAGCGTTGAACTTGCTGAACTCATTCAGGTCGCTGTGGTTCAGCTTGAAGACACGCAGCATATCCTGCAGGGAGGCGGAGGACAGGACGTACTGCTGCTTGATGCGCAGACGCTTGCCCTCGTCGTTGGAGTCGTTGGGGTACAGGACACGGGTGATGTCCTCAGCCTTGTTCTTGGCCTCCAGAGCCTTGGCGTACTGCTGGGCGTTGAAGGCGTCGAAGTCCAGGTCGGACAGGGGCTCACACTGCCACAGACGCAGGGTGTTGATGTTGTTGGTGCCGTAGCCGATGACGGGGACGTCGTAGGGGACAGCCTTGACGGTGTGGTCGGGGAAGGTGATGGTGACGGTGTGCTTGTCCCGGCGGAAGGACCAGGGATCGCCGTGGGCAGTCCAGTCGTCAGCAGCCTGGCACTGGTTGCCCTTCTCGTCGAAGGACTGCTTGAACAGGCCGTGCTTGTAGCGCAGACCGTAGCCGCTCAGGGGCAGGTCGCAGGAAGCAGCGGAGTCCATGAAGCAGGCAGCCAGACGGCCCAGACCGCCGTTGCCCAGAGCGTCGTCCTCGACGTCCTCCAAGATGGCCAGATCCACGCCCTTGGCGGCGAAGAGGGCCTTCATCTCGTCCAGGATGCCCAGGTTGAACAGGTTGCTGTACACCAGACGGCCGATCAGGTACTCGGCGGAGATGTAGTAGGCCTTGCGCTTGGGGGCGCGGGCGGCCTTGCTGGCGCTCCAGTTCTCGTGGATGGCCATCATGACGGCCTCGCCCAGAGCGTTGTGCAGCTCGTTGGCGGAAGCCTCGGTCAGGGAAACATCATACTTGTACTTCAGCTGAGTTTCAGTCCAGTACAGAATGTTTTCGCAGTTGTAGCTCATTAAATATACTCCTTAAAAATGTAATTGCGGTTACGCAATGGTTTTCTTACTCGGTGACTTCCTCGGCCTTGACGGGGGCGCGGCCGAACCGCTTGGTCAGGGCGAAGATCCGCTCGGCCAACTCATCGCTGGCGAAGCCGTCCCAGGCGCGCCAGGTCCAGTTGTTGGTGGTCATGGTGCCGGGGAAGTTCATGCGGGATTCCTCACCCAGGGTCAGGTAGTCCTGCATCTGGACGATGCACAGGTCGGAGACGGAGGCCATGGCGGTCTTGATGAGGCTCCAGACCAGCTCCTTCTGGGTCATCTTGTCGGCCACATCCTCCAGACCCAGATACTCCACCACGTAGTCCAGAGCCTCGTAGGAGGCGGTGTGGAACCACTGCAGAGTGGTCATGTTGTCATGGGTGCCGGTGTAGCAGACGGAGTTGGTGGGGTAGTTGTGGGGCAGGTACTCGTTCTCCTTGCAGCCGTCGAAGGCGAAGCCCAGCACCTTCATGCCGGGGTAGCCGGAGTTGTCGCGCAGGTCGAGGACTTCCTGGGTCAGGGTGCCCAGATCCTCGGCGATGAACTTGACGGTGGGCAGGCCGGTCTTCAGGGCGTTGACGAAGTCCATGTCGGGGCCCTTGATCCACTTGCCGCCCTTGGCGGTGGTGTCGCCGTAGGGGACAGACCAGTAGGCCTCGAAGCCACGGAAGTGATCCAGACGGATGACGTCGTAGAGCTTGCCGGCGGCGGCCATGCGGCGCACCCACCAGTCGAAGTTCTGCTGCTTCATCTTGTCCCAGTTGTACAGGGGGTTGCCCCAGAGCTGGCCGTCCTCGGAGAAGGCATCGGGGGGGCAGCCGGCGATGGCGGTGGGAGTCAGGGTCTCGTCCAGCTGGAACAGGTCGGGCTCGCACCAGACCTCCACGGAGTCGTAGGGGACGTAGATGGGCACGTCACCGATGATCTCGATGCCCTTGGAGTGGGCGTAGTTCAGCAGAGCAGTCCACTGCTTGTAGAAGATGTACTGGACGAAGCAGTAGAAGCGGATCTCGTTTGCCAGACGCTCGCGGGCGGCGTTCAGGGCCTCGGCCTTGCGGAACTTCAGACCATCCTCCCAGGTGTACCAGGCGGCGGAATTGTTCTCGCCCTTCAGGGCCATGAACAGGGCAAAGTCGGGCAGCCATGCGGCCTGCTCGGCCTGGAAGGCGTCGAAATCGGCGCCGCCGGGGAAGCGGTCGTAGGCCAGACGCAGAACGGCCAGCTTGTTGTTGTACATGCGGCCGAAGTCGACCCGGTCATTAGACCAGCACCAGTCGCGGTGTGCGACCTCGTCGACGGTCAGCAGACCCTCTTCGATCAGGAACTCCAGGTCGATCAGGTAGGGGTTGCCCGCGTAGGCGGAATTGGACTGGTAGGGAGAATCACCGTAGCCGGTGGGAGTCAGGGGAAGGATCTGCCAGCTCTGCTGGCCGGACTTCTCCAGAAAGTCAACAAAATCAAAAGCACTCTTGCCCATGGTGCCGATGCCGTACTTGCCCGGCAGGGAGGTGATGTGCATCAGGATGCCGCTCTTGCGCATAACGAATCTCCTTTGCTCTTGCCAAATTCTGTATTTGTCATAGTCAGCGGCGGGAGGGTATAGTGACCCCATTGAAGCCGCCTGACTAAGAATAATGCTTTTTCCCCGATTTGTCAAGTGTTAGCGATGGCGCAACCGAGTGCGCAGGGTATTTTTATAAAGTTTTACAAATTTTGTTGGATTTTAGCGGGAGTTTCGTGGGAGAATCCCGGAAAAACAGGCGCCGTTTCGGATTTATACAATCCTGCTGAGCCCGCCCGGAGACGGCAGAAGCCCCCGGCGGGAAGCCGGGGGCGGGGATGGGATCAGCTGTTGTAGGCGCGGTAGAGGAAGGTGACGACCTGGGCCCGGTTGCAGGCGGCGTTGGGGCCGAACTCGGTGGCGGTCAGGCCGTTGGTGATGCCGTTCTCCACGGCCCAGGCGATGGGAGCCTCGTACCAGGCACCGGCGGGCACATCGGTGAAGGGCAGACCGTCGGTGGCGGCGGCGGGGGACTCGAAGGCCCGGTGCAGGAAGGTGACGACCTGGGCCCGGTTGCACACGCCGGTGGGGGAGAAGGTGGTGGCGGAGGTGCCGGTGGTGATGCCGTTTTCAACCGCCCAGAGGACGGGCTTATAGAAGAAGTCGGAGGTCTTCACATCGGTGAAGGGGTTGACGGCGGACTTGGGAGCGGGGCTGCCCGCAGCGCGCCACAGGAAGGTGACCACATGGGCCCGCATACAGGCATCGTTGGGGGAGAAGGTGGTGCCGGTGGTACCGGAGGTGATGCCCTGCTCCACGGCCCAGAGGACGGGATCGTAGTAGAAGGAGTCGGCGGGAACATCGGAGAAGGGATTCTCGGTGTTCAGCTTGAAGGTGTAGTTGCCGGTGCTGAAATACGAGGAACCGGAGTAGTCAAAATCGTATTGGCAGGTAACACTCATCGTATAGGTACCGGCTTTTAGCGCGATTTTATGCAGGTTGTGGCGTGTTTTGGAAGTAGAGTCCCACTCGTTATTGTCATCATACCATACACGGTCTCCGGCATCGTTGTAGATCTGGAGTGCATAATACTTCATGTATGAGGTGAAGTCCACAGTCAGCGTCATATCTTTTGCCAGTGTGAACTCGAAGAAATCCTTGCTATCGTTCAACGCGATCTGACCGATGATCTGCTTATTGGGGATGATCCACTGGGCACTTGCGATGGAATTGTTGGGTTCCACCTCGTTGGCATTGGCATTAACATAATCGACGGCAAGAGTATAGTTGCCGGTGCTGAAATACGAGGATCCCGTATAGTCGAAATCGTATTGACTGGTTATTTTGATATAGTAGGTACCCGCCAGCAGATGTTGGGAATAGGTCAAATGCTGAGTTTTGGAGGTTGTATCCCATTCGTTGTTGTCATCAGACCAGATATTGCGTCCGTCTGCATCGTAAAGCGTGATGGCAGCGTATTTCATATAGGAAGTCAGATCCAGTATCAGCTTGCCGGAGGCAGGAAGCTCAATGCGGTAGAAGTCTTGGCTGTCATTCACGGCGATTTGACCGTTGATGCTGCTGTGCAGGGGAAGCTCATTGGATTGTGCGATGTTGTCATTGTTCTCGACTTCAGTGGCATTGGCGTTTACATAATCGGTTTTGATGACGTACTCGCCGGTACTATAATACGAGGATCCCGTATAGTCAAAATCGTATTCGGCAGTAACTCTGATGTAATAGGTTCCCTCGGTCAGATGCTTGGAGTAGCTGTCGGTTCGCATACCGGCAGAGGAGTCCCACTCGTTGTTGTCGTCGGCCCAGAGCTGTTTGCCGTCCCAATCATAGATAGAAAGGGTATAGTATTTCATGTAGGAGGTCATTTTTAGGGTGATTTTGCCGGATTCCTCCAGGGTAAATTTGTACCAGTCCACGCCTTTCTTTTCCGAGATGCTGCCGTTAATGGTGTCGCAGATCTCAAATTCCTGTGCGGTGGGGATGCTGTCATTGGGCTCCGAGTCCTCCAGAGCCAGGGCCGTCACGGGGAGTATGCCCAGGATCAGGCACAGAGCCAGAAATGCTGTGAGCAATCGTTTCATAATGATCTTCCTTTCAAACTTTTAGTGCGGCTGAGCCACCTATCAGAATTATAGGCAAAAAGATAAAGATAGTCAAGCTAAGGACAAAGAAAAAGCCCTCCGGCTTGTGCCGGAGGGCGGGGATGGGATCAGTCGTTGTAGGCGCGGTAGAGGAAGGTGACGACCTGGGCCCGGTTGCAGGCGGCGTTGGGGCCGAACTCGGTGGCGGTCAGGCCGTTGGTGATGCCGTTTTCCACGGCCCAGAGGACGGGTTTATAGAAGAAATCGGTGGTCTTCACATCCTTGAAGGGGTTAGCGGCGGACTCGGGTTCCGGGGAACCCATGGCGCGCCACAGGAAGGTGACCACGGCGGCCCGGTTGCACACGTCATAGGAGCCGAACTTGTTTGCGGAAACGCCGTTGGTGATGCCCTTTTCCACCGCCCACAGGACGCTCTTGTAGAAGAAGTTGGAGGACTTCACATCGTTGAAGGGATTGACGGTGGAGGTGGGCTCGGGGGATTTTGCGGCACGGTGCAGGAAGGTGACCACCTGGGCCCGGAGACACTGGCCATTCGGATTGAAGGTGGTGTCGGTGGCACCGGTGGTGATGCCGTTTTCCAGAGCCCAGAGGACGGAATTCTCATACCATGCTCCGGCGGGGACATCGGTGAAGGGAGGGGGAGTCTCGCCGCCGTTGAGATCGGTGTTTAATTCCTCGGTCTTCTGCGCGGCATTCTGGGGCGTGATGAGCCCATTGACAAGCTCGAAACCAAAGGTTCCGATGGGGCCCCAACAGGCATCCATGGCCTGGACGCCGGGCTGAACTCTGGAGGCATGGAGGTGGGTGTTCATCTGGGCGACGGCTGCGGCATTGGCGGTAATGGAAGGATCCGTGGCCAGAGAAGCGGCGGCGGGGACCGGCTTGTAGACGTCGTCTGCATTCCAGCGCAGGAGCTGGGATTCCGGAGTGGCCAGGAACTGCGCCAGTGCCCGGGCTGCCGCCTCGTGCCGGGTGTGGCCATTGATACCAATGGCTTGGCTGGCCAGGTAGGACAGCAGCTGCTTGTCCTGGCCGTCGATGCGAACCGTGGGAGGCTGGGCGGCACCCAGATCCTCGCCCAGGGCCTCGTAAAGACCGGCATAATCCCAGGTGCCGGAGAAATAGGCGTCAACGGAACCGTCCTTCAGACCAGCATTGCCGCGTCCGTCGCCGTCAATGATAAAATTGGGATGTTGGAGCAGCTCCAGCAGACGCAGGGTAACGTCGGTGCCCCGCTTGCCGCCGAACCGGGCACCGGCTGCTTCGTCGCAGCCGTCCGCACCGAACAGGGTGCAGCCGTTGGCAAAGTAGAAGGCGGGCAGATGCCAGCTGTTGCAGATCTCAAAGGCAACGGTGCCCTTCTGCAGCATGGTCTCCAGGGACTTGACATCCTCCTCGGAGAAGACGGACTTGTTGTAGTACATGAACCAGGTGTTGCTGGAAACGGGATAGCCGTAGTAATAATCAGCGGAATCCTTGACGGTATTCATGATGGACTGGGAGGAATGAGCCAGAGCCACCGCGGTTTCATCGGCGTCCAGCGCCAGCAGTGCGCCCAGGTCGACCAGCTCATGACACTGATCGCTGGCGAAAAAGAAGACGTCGGCACCGGCGGCGGGATCCGGATGCATCATGGAATTGGCATCACCGGCGGGGCAGACACCCACATCCCAGGTGATATTCCACTGGGGATTGGCTGCTTCAAAGGCGTCCAGCTGCCGGTACAGCCAGTCCATATCCTCGTAGGCCGCCCAGACACGCAGCTCCATGGACTCGGCAGCCTGGGCGGTGCCGGGAAACAGACCCACGAGCAGCATCAGGCTCAGGATCCATGCGATGATTCGTTTCTTCATAAGAATGCTCCTTTCATTTTGCGGATTCAAAAAGCCCGCTGCCGGGGGCAGATGGTGGGCTTAGCCGTTGTAGGCGCGGTAGAGGAAGGTGACGACCTGGGCCCGGTTGCAGGGGGCATTGGGGCCGAACTCGGTGGCGGTCAGGCCGTTGGTGATGCCGCTGTCCATGGCCCAGGCGATGGGGGCTGCGTACCAGGAACCGGCGGGTATATCGCCGAAGGGCAGACCGTCGGTGGAGACAGCGGAGGATCCGAAGGCCCGGTACAGGAAGGTGACGACCTGGGCCCGGCTGCACACGCCGTTGGGGTCGAATCGAGCCGCATCGGCGCCGTTGGTGATGCCGTTCTCCAGGGCCCACAGGACTGCCCTTACGTAGAAGCTGCCTTCCTCCACATCGACGAAGGGGTTGGCGGTGCCGGTGGGCTCGGGACAGCCTGCGGCACGCCACAGGAAGGTGACGACCTGGGCCCGGTTACAGATGGCGGCAGGGCCGAAGGTGGTTTCGGTCAGGCCGTTGGTGATATCGTTCTCCAGAGCCCACAGGACGGGCATCTCATAGAAGGAATCGGCGGGCATATCGGTGAAGGGGAACCCATTTTGGAGGATGGGACGCTGCTCCGTATGTCCGCAGCCGCCGCAGGTGCGCTGCTCCAGACCATCGTCACCCTCGGCGGGCTCCCGGATCAGGCACCATTCGCCGTAGCTGTGGCAGGTCGATGCAATGCGCATATCGAAGCTGTAGCTGCCATAGGCCGTGTTTTTCCAGGTGTAGCGGCCCATTCCACTGGTGGAGCAGGTGGGGGGCGTGGTCACACGGAATTCGTAATCGGCGGTGTTCAGCTTGGGCATCGTCACGGTGGCGGTCTCGCCGCACTTGGGGCAGGGGCCCGTCAGGGCACCCGCAGCGGCGGCGGTGGGAGCTTTGGTGAGGGAGTAGCTGTCGCAGAGGTGGCCATCGGCGCAGATATGCTTCCAGACCGCATAAAGCGTCGTATCTGAATTTTCAGCAAAGGCTCCGCCGGGCTGATATGCAGCCGAAGCTGCCGTGGGGCTGGCTGCCCATCCAAGGAAATGGTGATTCTTCCGGCTGGGCTTTTCGGTAGTTAAGGTGATATCCCTGCCGAAATGCTTCGTCTGCGGGGCAGGTGTGCCGCTGCCGCCGTTGGTGTCGTATTTGACGGTGTATTTACCCACATAGAAGGTGACCCAGTTGGATTCTGCCCGGCCCTCATGGGTCCAGGCTGTCACATTTCCTTTGTAAACGCCCGGTTCGGCGGGCTCATAGATGAACGTGGCCGGGATCTCTCCGCTGAAGATCTTGGTGCCTTCATTGGAATCGTTATACAGGAACATGGATGCCGAGAACCGCACATACTCCGCGTCGGATCGGGAGGAGAGCGTAACGGTATCGCCCAGATCTATCGCCGTTTGATCGGCCTGGAACGAGGCACTGACTGGCGGCGAGCCGAAGACCCAGAATTCAACAGGCGCAGAATCCTTGCTGCCGTTGGAATTCCGCGCAGTCACCCGGGCGGTGTAGTGGCCTGCCTTCTGGAAGGATCTTTTGTAGGTGGCGGAGGTGCTTTCCTCCTGAACGACACATGCGCCGGTATCTGCATCGATGATGGAAATGTCATAGACGCAGGGGGCATCCGACGAAAAGGTAAAGGTGAAGCTCTCCCCGGTCTTGCCGACGGTCTTATTGAGCGAAAGTCCGGCGGTGGATGGGGCCTTGGTGACCGATTCGGGCTGCACGATATGGCAGATCCTTCTGTTCCTTCCGCTGAGCTTCGAGGAAGGTGATGGTACTGCTGTCGTAGCGCAGCACGATCATGGAGTGGCCCGCACTGGCGCTGAAGGAGCCGTTTTTGTTTCCGGTTGTTCGGATGTATGCGCCGAAATCCACACCGGCATTTTTGAAGCTGGTATAGGAGGCGGAGGCCTGATTCGTTATGACCGTTTTGGAATCCTTCCAATAGTCGCCGATGCCGCTGCCGTGGTAGGGAATGTCGCCGAACAGATAGTAGTACACGGCATTTGCGTAGATGTAGCACTGATATCCGCTGATGATGTTGGCAACGGCATACGATTTGCTGTTGCGCATGGACTGGCCCAATGCGTATTTGTCGGAGGAATTGCTGAACAGGGCCACGGTTCCCTGAAAAATATTGTCCAGCTTGGAGGCGTAGGCGATGGAAAAGTCGCGGCCCTCGGCACCGGATGGTTTCACGATGGTCGTTCGTGCCTCCGCTCGAATGGGGATCAACGGAAGACACAGGCAAATGACCAGGATGAGGGATACAAGACGTTTCAAATTCTATTTGTCCTTTCGAATGCGGTGGTGTTGGATCCTGTGATCGGGGCAGAGAAGGATCGGAGGATGATCCACAGTAGAACGGTTTGCCCTCGCGGAACATGAAGACAACCCCCAAAGGCCCTCCGGCGCAAGCCGGAGGGCGGGGGTGGGATCAGTTGTAGGCTCGGTAGAGGAAGGTGACGACCTGGGCACGGTTGCAGGCGGTGTTGGGGCCGAACTCGGTGGCGGTCAGGCCGTTGGTGATGCCGTTCTCCACGGCCCAGAGAACGGGCTTATAGAAGAAATCGGTGTTTTTCACATCGGCGAAGGGGGTAACGGTGGACACGGGCTCCGGGGAACCCATGGCGCGCCACAGGAAGGTGACCACGGCGGCCCGGTTACAGACGTCATAGGAGCCGAACTTGTTTGCGGAAATGCCGTTGGTGATGCCCTTTTCCACAGCCCACAGGACAGGCTTATAGAAGAAATCGGTGGACTTCACATCGGTGAAGGGGTTCCTCGTGGAGCTGGGCTCGGGGGACTTTGCAGCCCGGTGCAGGAAGGTGACCACATGGGCCCGGAGGCACTGACCATTGGGGTTGAAGGTGGTGTCGGTTGTGCCGGTGGTGATGCCGTTCTTCAGGGCCCACAGGACGGGCTCATAGTAGTAACTGCCATCGGGGACATCGGTGAAGGGGTTGACGGGATTTGATACTGGTCGGCTTTCGGTGAAATTACAACGGGTGCATATGCGTACTTCGACACCTGTGTCATTGGGATCGAGCTTGATTACGACCCATTCTCCAAAGCTGTGACCGGTGGCTGCGGTGTAGTTGTCCTTGTAGGTGTGGCCGCAGGCACAGGTGTAGGTCGTGTAGCCCTGTTCTGTGCAGGTCGGAGCAGTTACCTTGGAAGTATAGCTATGCCCCTTAGCGGAGATGCTCACATCGAAATAGAAGCTGCCGTAGGTGGTGGTCTTCCAGGTGTAGCGACCAGTACCGGAAGCGGTACAGGTTGCAGCCTTGGTGACCGTGTAGGTGTAATCTGTGGTGTTGAGTTTGGGCAGGGTGATGGTGGTTGTGCCGGAACACTTGGAGCAGGTTCCGGTCAGAGTACCGGTTGCGGAAGTGGTGGGGGACTTGGTTGCTTTGTAGGAATAGCTGTGACCGGTTGCATTGGTGTAGCTGTCCTTGTAGCTGTGACCACAGGCGCAGGTGTGGGTGGTGTAGCCCTGCTCAGTGCAGGTGGGGGCAGTCACCTTGGAAGTGTAAGTATGTCCCTTTGCGGCAATGGTGACATCGAAGTAGAAGGTGCCGTAAGTGGTGGTCTTCCATGTGTAGCGGCCGGTGCCGGAAGCAGTACAGGTTGCGGCCTTAGTGACTTTGTAGGTGTAATCTGTGGTATTTAGCTTGGGCAGAGTAACCGTGGTGGTATCGGAGCACTTGGAACAGGTTCCGGTCAGAGTACCGGTTGTTGTGGTGGAGGGGGATTTGGTGACTCTGTAGGTGTTGCTGTGCGTGTGTTCCTTGACGGTAAATGTCACAAGATTGCTCATTTCATAATCGAACTGGTGAACTGCATCAACATATGCCTGATAAGTACCGGCAGGGAGAACGATGCTATATCCTGATGTGACGTTGTTTGCACCGGCGTACTGTTCTCCGTCCCATGCTGTTCCTTTCCAGATTTTAATATTGTAATTTCTTGCGGCATATACATTGCCCCAATTGAATACTGTAGCTGATTTAGAGTCGCCGACAGATACGGTCATACTGGGGCCTTTCAGAACACATTCCTGACCACGATAGATGCTCCAAATCTGCGCATTTGTTTTATTCCATTCATGGGTCTGCACATAATTACCTGGAGTTCCATCGTTATTGTTCAAGTCCATTACGTAATTACATAACTTGCTGACAAAAACATATTCTCCATTATACTCACAAATATACCATTTTTGTGCATCGCTTCCTGTGTCAACGCAGGTTTGGATGATCGTATTCATGTTGGTCGATGCATCGCGGACATCAAGATATTTTCCGTCATAGCAAGAAGCTATTTTATAGCTGCCGTCAGATTGCCTGGTAAAATGCCACACCTGATTGGCAAAACCATCTTCGTTTGCAATTCGAACGGGAGGTTTGTCACCTTCGGTGTAGCTGTTCTCTATGGGTTTCCATAGGTTTTTGTTAAGGATTACGGCGGTAAAATCGGTTCCAATATCGACGGGGGTTAAGCCAAGATTACCAATGGTGGTTCCGCCAGTAATGGTAATACCTCCATGATAGCCCCAACCGCGGAATCGGCTACTCCAATAGGTGCTGGAAATAGCGGTTTTTTGAACCTTACCGCCCGTGGCATGTACAAAATATCCATCGCCTACATATACGCCGATGTGTCCGTAGTAACTTGCGCCGCAAGTACCGCAAGGGCCACCACCACAGTTACCGAAAAAGACATCTGCACCTAAAGGAATGGTATTAATATCTGTCGAATCAATAAAGGAGTTGCCATAGTTATATGCGCAGCAGGAGCTTGATGTTGTTCCGCCGAGGGCTTCAAATCCTGTTCGTACGAACTTCAGGCATAATCCATTTCCGTAGGATTCCCCGACACGCCCCTTAAAGTAATCGGCAACACGTTGTGCAGTAACGGTTGCAGCTGCATTAGCATGGGTTGCAATTGAAGGGAGCATTGCCAAGAACAGGCAAAGCACCAGCAATGCGCTGATCCATCGTTTTACTTGTTTCACAAATTCCATCTCCTTTTATGATTTTGTGCGAACGAATAGCCCAAAAGGCCCTCCGGCGTGGGCCGGAGGGCTCGGAGGGGTATGGCGAATTAAGCCTCCAGGTTGACCTTGGTCTCCTTGGAGAAGACGTGGCAGACGTGGCCGGCGAAGTTGTACTCGATGGGGGAGCCGTTGGCCAGAGCAGCGACCTCGGCGCCGGTCATGTTCATGGTGGAAACGACCATGACCACATCGCGGCCCAGAGAGTTGACATGCAGGTGGACAGAGGAACCCATCATCTCGGAAACGTCGACGGTGCCGTTCAGGCCCTTGCCCAGAGTGATGTGCTCGGGACGGACGCCCAGAACGATCTCCTGGGGCTTGACGTTGTTCTTCTTCAGGTTGGCCTGCTTCTCCTCGGACAGCTCGACGGTGTAGCCGCCCAGCTTGACGACATACTTGCCGCCAACCAGATCCAGCTCGGCGTCGATCAGGTTCATCTGGGGAGAGCCGATGAAGCCGGCGACGAACAGGTTGTAGGGATGGTTGAAGACCTCCTGGGGAGTGCCGATCTGCTGGATGAAGCCGTCCTTCATGATGACGATACGATCGCCCAGGGTCATAGCCTCGGTCTGGTCGTGGGTAACGTAGATGAAGGTGGTCTGGATCTTCTCGCGCAGCTTGATGATCTCAGCACGCATCTGGTTACGCAGCTTGGCATCCAGGTTGGACAGAGGCTCGTCCATCAGCATGACCTGGGGAGCGCGAACGATGGCGCGGCCGATGGCAACACGCTGACGCTGACCGCCGGACATGGCCTTGGGCTTACGGCCCAGGTACTGGGTGATGTCCAGGATCTCAGCGGCTTCCTTGACCTTGCGGTCGATCTCGTCCTTGGGAGTGTGACGCAGCTTCAGAGCGAAGGCCATGTTGTCATAGACAGTCATGTGGGGGTACAGAGCGTAGTTCTGGAAGACCATGGCGATGTCGCGATCCTTGGGAGCCACGTCGTTGACCAGACGGTCGCCGATGTACAGCTCGCCGCCGGAGATCTCTTCCAGACCGGCGATCATACGCAGGGTGGTGGACTTACCGCAGCCGGAGGGACCGACCAGAACGATGAACTCCTTGTCCTTGATGTCCAGGTTGAACTCCTGAACCGCAACGACACCCTCAGCAGTGATCTGCAGGTTGACCTTCTTCTCCTCGGGCTGGTCGCCCTTCTTCTTCTTGGACTTCTTGGCATCGTCGCCGTTGTGGGGGTAGACCTTCTTGATGTTCTTCAGGGTCAAACTTGCCATTGTGTTACGACTCTAAATGCACCTACCATTTCGCGTGCATTCTCGCACTGTGCAGAGCAAAACCGCACAGGCATTACGACAGGTCTCCACACTGCCGCACCGTGAGTCAGACGGGATTATCCTCCTTTTTGTTAGCGCAATATGCCTATTTTGTGGAGTAGGCATACTCCGCCGGTATGCTAACATGATAGCACGAAACCGGTTGCGCTTCAATTGGCGTCTTTCACAGTTTTTGGAAAGGATTTTTGGGCAATGATGCAAAAAGGCCCCGCCGCAAGGCGGGGCCGGGGGATCACTGAAGGGTCACGGGGATGCGGACGTCTGCCGCAGCGGCGGCCTCGGTCTCGGCGGTGCAGGTGATGGTGACGCTGACATCGGCGTCGGGCATCAGCAGCTCCACCAGGAAGATGCCGTCGATGGTGCCCAGCTCGGGATCCTCCTCCACGAGCTCGCCCAGGTACCAGAAGTCCTCCAGGATCTGGCCGTTTGCGGTGGCGGTGAAGCCCTCGGGGGAGAAGGTGAAGCCCTCGTCGGGGATGATGTAGAACAGCACGTGCTCGCCGGGCTTGGCGATGTCGTTGAGCTCCTCGTCATAGTCGCAGTCGGCGAAGGCGAAGCCGCCGGAGCAGGCGGTGGTGATGAAGTGGGCATCGCCGGGGGCGGGGACGAAATTGGCGGTCAGCACCACATCGTGGGCGGGCATGATGAGCTCATAGGTGTTGGCACCCAGGTAGTACAGCTCCAGAGTCTCGTCGGCGGGCTCGGCGGTGAACTCCACCAGGTAGCCGTACCAGGGCTCTGCGTAGAAGATGACGCTCTCACCGGCGGCGAAGGAGCTGCCCTCGCAGTAGACGTAGCCGATCTCCTCGGCAGGATCGTTGCTGCGCAGCTCGAAGGTATAGGCAGCGGGGGGATCGACCTTGGGCACGTCCTTGGCCCGGTACAGGAAGGTGACGACCTGGGCACGGTTGCAAATGGCGTAGGGGCCGAAGCTGTCGGCGGTCAGGCCGTTGGTGATGCCGTTCTCCACGGCCCACAGGACGGCGGTGTGGAAGAAGTCGGTCTCGGTCACATCCGCGAAGGGATTGGCGGCGGCGGAGCCGGGCTTACCGGCGGCGCGCCACAGGAAGGTGACCACCTCGGCACGGGTGCAGGTCTTGAAGGGGGAGAAGGTGGTCTCGGAGGTGCCGGTGGTGATGCCCTGTTCCACGGCCCACAGGACGGCGTCGTAGTAGAAATCCGTCTGCTTCACATCGGTGAAGGGATTCTCAGTCTCGACCACGGGGCAGCCTGCGGCGCGCCACAGGAAGGTGACGATCTGGCCGCGCTGGCACTGGCCGCCCGGGTTGAAGGTGGTCTCGGTGACACCGTTGGTGATGCCGTTCTCCACAGCCCAGTCCACGCTCTCGTAGTAGAAGGAGCCGGCGGGAACATCGGTGAAGGGCAGAACCTCGTAGGGGATCCAGGTCACTTCGCCGCCGTAGGACTGCATGACCTCCTCAGTCCAGGTTTCGTTGTCTGCGGGATAGCAGCAGGTGACGGTGGTTTCCTGGAAGGTGTAGAGATGGAAGGCGGGAGCGTCACCCCGGAAGGCGATGGCGCTCAGCTTGGGGCAGTTGGAGAAGGCGGCGGCGCCGATGCCGGTGACACCCTCGGGGACGGTGACATAGATGAGATTGTCACAGTAGGCGAGGGCATTGTCGCCGATGGTGGTGACACAGGCGGGGATGGTCAGGCTGGTCAGACCGTCGCAGTCCTGATACATGGCCATGCCGATGCGGGGAGCGGTGTGGAAATCGATGTTGGTCAGGGCATCGCAGTCCAGGAAGCAGCACTGGGTGAATTCGGGGTCAATGCCCTCGGGCATGACGATGGTGGAGAGCTTGGGACACTCGCTGAAGCAGCGCCAGCCGGTCTCCTCCAGAGAAGCGGGGAGCTTCACGTACTCCAGGTTCAGGTTCTGCAGGAAGGCGTTCTCGCCGATGGCCACCACGGTGTCGGGGATCTCAACAGAGGTTAGGCCGGAGCGGCTGAAGGCCTGGCGGCCGATGACGAGCAGATTCTCAGGCAGCTCGATGGACTTCAGGCTGGTGCACCCCTCGAAGGTCAGGGAGACGATCTCCTCCAGCTCAGCGGGCAGCTTCACGCTGGCCAGTTCGGCGCAGCGGTAGAAGGCGCCCTGGGCGATGGAGGTGACGGAATCGGGGATGACGATGGCGGTCAGGGGCGTGTTGCAGAAGGCTTCGGTGCCGATGCTGGTCAGACCCTCGGGCAGCTCAATGGCTGTCAGACCGGAATTGCTGAAGGCTGCGGTGCTGATGTGCTTGAGGTTTGCGGACAGCTGGATGTTGGTCAGCTTGGGGGTGTTCTTGAAGGCAGCGGTTCTAATGTCCTCGACGGTGTCGGTCATGGTGACGGTGGTCAGCTCGGCGCAGCCATGGAAGGCGTTGTAGCAGATATCCAGAACGTCCTCGATGACGGCGCTTCTGATGAAGGGCATGTGGACGAACCAGGGAACCTGATCCACCTCGTCATACTCATACATACGGCCGCCATGACCGTAGATGTGCAGGGTGCCGGTGGCGGCGGTGTACTCCCAGAAGGCACTATCGCCGCAGCGGCCGGAGTTGTCGTAATTGCCGCCCAAGTCCACGAAGTTGATAAACGTATCGTGATCTGCGGCATAGGCGTGACCGGCGGTACCGGTGTAGCCGTAGATGGTGAAGCCTTCGATAAAGTCGTAGTCGGACATGGTGCCGGTGCAGCCGAAGGCATATTCACCGATGTCGGTGACGGTGGAGGGGATCAGCACGGAGGTCAGGCCGGTGTTCAGGAAGGTGAACATGCCGATGTGGGTCAGACCCTCCTTCAGCTCGATCTCCTTCAGAGCGGTGCAGTTCTGGAAGGTGAAGGAGCCGATGTAGGTGACGGAGGCGGGGATGCTGACCTCGGTCAGGGCGGTGCAGTCCTTGAAGACGGCGTTGTTGATCAGGGGGATGCCGTCCTCAATGGTGACAGAGGTCAGGGTGTCAGCGACGCCGGAGAAGCAGGAGCCGAGGCCCCAGCCCAATTCTGCGACAAGGCGGCCGTCGATCTCGGCGGGGACGGTGACCTCAGTGGCGGTGCCGTTGTAGCTGCACAGGACGGCTTCGTTGCCGTAAAGCCGGTAAGTCCAGTCACCGGAGGTGAAAATTTCTTCCTCGGCGCTGACGGTTGCCGCCAGACCCAGTACCATGGTCAGGGCCAGCAGCAGACATAAAAGTTTGCGTTTCATGATTTGATCTCCTTTTCGGATGTATTTGGTCACCCGTGGGGGTGTTCCATTACGGATAGGATAATGGCGGATATGTCCAATAATTGGGGCAAAAGTTTGCTCTCGGAAAAGCTCGTTGATATAGTAAGTTTCTTTACTAAACAAAGGGGGAAGGATCGGAAGGATCCCGGGGGCATCCCCGTATGGCAGCGCAGCGGGGCAGGGCGCCCGAGGAATAGCTGCGGCTTCGTTTTTTGCTTTCAATCATATAGACGCAGGAGCGCGGGGATTTGAAACAGGAAATTTGCTCCCGGGAAGAAAAGGGGCGATCTTCCCCGGGAGCATTGGTATGAGCAATATTGCCTATACCACTATTACAATATTATATGCAATAATGGAGATATGTCAAGGGGTCTGCCGATGGTTTTTCGGCGATCCAAAATGCCGGGAGGTGGTTTTTTGATCTCATATGAGCCCCTGTGGGAGACGATGGAGCGTCTGGGAGCCACCACCTATACCCTCCAGGTCAAGGGACAGATCAGCTCCTCCACCATCCGCCGCCTGAAGGCGGGGCAGAGCGTATCCACCAACACCATAGATGCGTTATGTAAACTCCTGGACTGCGGCCTGGACGGCATCCTGGCCTATATCCCCGACGAAAATACCCCCTGATCCAATCCGGATCAGGGGGCTTTTCAATGGATCAATCGGTATAGGCGCGGTAGAGGAAGGTGACGATCTGGGCCCGGTTGCAGCTGGTGTTGGGGCCGAATTCGGTGGCACTCAGGCCGTTGGTGATGCCGTTCTCCACAGCCCAGAGGACGGGGGCGGTGTACCAGTCATCGGCGGGGACGTCGGTGAAGGGGTTGGCGGCGTTCTCCACGGCGGGCTCGCCAAAGGCCCGGTGCAGGAAGGTGACCACCTGGGCCCGGTTGCACACGCCCGTGGGATTGAAGTGGGTGGCGTCGGAGCCGTTGGTGATGCCATTCTCCACAGCCCAGAGGACGGCCTTCTCATAGAAGCTGCCCTTTTCCACATCCACGAAGGGGTTCTCGGTGCCGGTGGGCTCGGGCTTACCGGCGGCGCGCCACAGGAAGGTGACCACCTGGGCCCGGTTGCAGGCGGCATTGGGGCCGAAGGTGAAATCCGCGATGCCGTTGGTGATGCCGGCTTCCACGGCCCAGCGGACGGGCTCGGCGTAGAAGGAACCGGCGGGGACATCCAGGAAATCCTTCGCCGGATCAATGACCACGAAGGGGATGCCGTTGTCTTTGGCGTACTTCTGGATTTTGGTGCCGGATCTGCCGTAGATGGTCAGTTTGGTGCAGTCCGTGAAGACATGATCGCCGATGGTCTTCAGATCTCCCAGTACATAGAGCTTCTCCAGCGCATAGCAGTTGTAGAAGCCGTAATCCTCCACCGCAGTGACGGTCGCGGGAATGACAAAGGTGGTCAGACCGCATTCATAGAAGGTGGCTACCTCGATGGTCTTCGCGGCAGAGGGCCAGGTGACCTCCTTCAGTGCGGCCGCAAAGGCGAATGCGTGGTCGCCGATCCTGGTGACGCCGTCATGGATCACCACACGCTCCAGATAATCGGTGTAGGAGAAAACGCTGCTGCCGATCTCAGTGATGTGGCCGGGAACCGTGTAGGAGGTCATGCCGGTGCCCCGGAAGGAGGTGTCGGGGATCCGGGTCATGTGGCTGGGCAGCTTGACGCTGACCAGGGAGGGGCAGTCCCGGAAGGCGGCGGGCTCGATGTGGGTGACGGATTCGGGGATCACCAGCTCCGTCAGACTATCGCAGCACCAGAAGGCGAACATACCGATGGTCTTCAGACCCTCGTGGAGGGTGACGGTCTCGGCGTTGACGCAATGGTCGAAGATGCTGGTGCCCAGGCCGGTGACGCCGGGCTTGACCTCGATGGAGCGGATCCGGTCGCGGAACTCCTTCCACTCGGTGGGGCCGCCGTCCCGGTAGTCGTAGGTGCTGCCGGTGCCGGAGAGGGTCAGCTTGCCGGTGCGCTCCAGAAAGCCCCAGGTCACGCTGTCGCCGCACATGCCGGTGATGTCGGGCTCCGGCTCGGGGATGCCGGTGCCGGTGTTGTAGGGGATCCAGGTGATGGTGCCGCCGTAGTTCTGGAGCACGTCCTCCGTCCAGTTGGCGCCGTTTTCGGGGTAATAGCAGTTGGCGGTCACCAGGCCGAAGGCGTCCTCGTCGATCATGGGAGCATTGCCGGTGAAGATGATCTGCTCCAGGGAAGAGCAGGCGTAGAGGGCATTCTCGCCCAGATCCTTGAGCCTGGAGCTGAGGACGATGCGGGTCATGTTCTCACAGCCGAAGAAGGCACTGCGGTCGATCACCGTCACGGTATCCGGGACGGTGACCTCGGTCAGACCGTCACAGTAGCAGAACATGCCATCGGAGATGACGGTGCCGGTGTAGAAGCTGATGTCCGTCAGGCCGTGGCACAGGGTGAAGACATCCTCACCCACCTCGGTCAGGTTGGGGGTCTGGGGCATGGTCACGTTGGTAAGCTTCCTGCACTCCTCGAAGGCACCCTCGCCCAGGGTCACAAGCCCGGCGGGCAGGGTCAGATCCGTCAGCTCGGTGCAGCGGAAGAAGGCGCCGCCGCCGATCATCATCACGGAATCGGGCAGGACGACCTGAGTCATGGAGCCGCAGTCGCCAAAGGCGTCGAAGCCCATGCCCTTCAGACCGGCGGGGAAGGTCACATTTTGCAGGTTGTAGCAGTTGTAGAAGGCCTGGTCGCCGATGTACATCAGGGTGGAGGGCAGGGTCAGGGTCTGCAGGTTGTAGAACCGGGCGTAGAAGGCCTTGTTGCCGATCTCGGTGATGCCCTCGCCCACGACCACGTGGAGGATCTGCTCCCGCAGGTCGTACCAGGGCTGCTCGTCCTGAAGGAAGCCGGGCACGGGGCCGGTGCCCTCGATGTACAGGGTGCCGGTGGTCTCGTCAAAGCTCCAGTAGACCTCGTCGGGGATGGGCTCGCCGGTTTCGGGATCAAAGCGCATCCAGACCACGGTGCCGCCATACTGGAGGAGGTTGTACTCGTTCCAGGTGTCGTTGCCGTCGGGGTACAGGGCATAGAGGGTGGAGCCATAGAACAGGTCGTCACCGAAATCCCGGGGGGCGTCGCCCAGGAACCAGACCTGCTGCAGTGCGGGACACTCGGCGAAGGTGTAGCCGCCCAGATACTCCATGTTTCCGCAGACGATCACGGCATTCAGGCCGGTGCCCCGGAAGACATTGCCGCCCACGTAGGCCAGCGATTCGGGCAGGATCATGGTGCCGGTCAGGGCGGTGCAGCCGTAGAAGATGCCGCTGCCCAGCTCCCGCAGGCTCTCGGGCAGCACCACCTCGGTCAGGGCGGTGCAGTCGCGGAAGAGGTCGTAGCCCAGCGCGGTGATGCCCTCGCCCACCACGACTCTGGTGATCTGGGGCTTCAGATCCGCCCAGGGGATGGGCTCGCCCCGGCTGTAGAGGTAGGTCTCGCCGGAGCCGGACAGGGTCATGGTTCCGGTGGCGGGATCGAAGGCCCACTTGACATTGTCGCCGCAGCTGCCGGAGCTTCCGGCGGCATGGGCCCCTGCGGGAAGGACTGATACCAGCAGACACAGTACCAGCAGCAGGGATAAGAATCTGCGTTTCATGGTTTGATCTCCTTTTTTGAAATGTATTTGGTCACCCGTCGGGGTGTTCCATCAGGGATAGGATAGCGGGGGAGAAGACCGATATTTGGGACAAACTATCGATTTCGGAAAACTATTAATATAGTAACTTTCTTTATTAAGGAAAGCAAGGAGAATGATCCTTTAACATGCTGAATTTTCAGGACAGGCTCCTATCTGTAAGACGCACGAGCGGCGGGATTTGAAACAGGAAATCCTGAAGATACCCCCTGATCCGGTCTGGATCAGGGGGTAAACGATCATCGCATCAAATATTCCCGCTCCCGCTCCTGGCAGGAAAACAGCAGGATCTGCCGTTTTTCGCCCAACTCCAGCAGCAGCTCCATGGCCTTTTCCAGCCGGGACTGGTCGAAGCGGATCAGGGCGTCGTCCAGAATGATGGGACACTTCGGGGCCAGGACTTCCCACACCGCCAGCCGCAATGCCAGATACATCTGGTCGCCGGTGCCCTCGCTGCGCCACTGGGGGGCGCGGAGGGTGGTCTCGGTGCTTCGGGCGGCCTGGATGGTCAGGTCGTCGCCGATGACGATCCGGTCGTAGACACCGCCGGTGAGACGGCTGAGGAAATACCCGGCCCGCTGGGCGATCCGGGGGGCGAACCGCCGCTGGAGCTCCTGCATGGCGGATTCCAGGGCATTCTGGGCGTAGCCGATGGCCTGATAGGTCTTCTCCAGCTCGGCAAGTCTGCGCCGTGCCTGGCTGAGCCTGCTCTGGAGCAGCTCGGCGTCGGGCAGATTCTCCATCCGGCCCCGGCACTGGGCCAGCTGCATCCGGCTGCGGCCCAGCTGGTGGGTCACCTCGCCCAGGGCGTGGAGGGTCTCCTCCCGGCTCAGGGTCAGTGGGTCGGGAGCCTCGGGCTTGTCAGCGGTGCGGGCCATGGTCTTCAGTACCTCCACCTGCTGCTCGGCGATGAGGGCGTTCTGCTCGGCGTTGGTCAGATCCTCGTAGATGTTCAGCTGGCTCTGCCAGCCCTCGATGGAGTGCTTGAGCTCGTCGCGCTTGCCCTGGCGGCGGGTGCGCTCGATGTTGTACCAGATGGCATCCCGGCGGCGCTTGCCGATGAGGGCGGCGGCGGTGAGGAGCATCACGATGGACAGGATGATGCAGGGGATCAGCAGGCTGCTGTCCGCCATCAGCAGGGCCGCGATCAGCAGCACCACCGCCAGCACACCGGCGGCCACGATGGGCCGGATGGAGGCGGGGGGCTCCACGATGCCCAGCTCCAGCTTCTCCAGAAGCTGCTTGCCCTGGCGGATCTGGCTCTCCAGCTTTTCACGATCCGGGGTCTCGGTGTATTTTTCCTTCAGGGCCTTGGCCAGACGGCGGGCGGTGACGGCGGCACCGGCGGCCTCCCGGATGCGCTCCTGGTCGGCCTCGGCATCCTGCCAGGCCTGATGGGCCCGGTGGAGCTCCAGCTTCGCCAGCTCCGTCTCCTGATCCAGCACAAGGCTGGCCTGGGCGTCGTGCTGCTTGCGCAGGCTCTGGCACTGCCACAACTGCTCCTGCAATTCGCGGATCTGGGCCTGGCACTCGGGGATCAGGCCGGTCTGGTTGTGGCGGCAGCGGTTGCGGAGCTCCCGGAGCTTGCCGCCCAGCAGCTCGGCGCTGCCGCTCTCGTCGCCGGTGGTGACCAGGCTGTTGAGCCGTCGGCGCAGGTTCTCGTCCTGGCGTACCGGCAGGTCGGAAAAGCGCAGGAAGCCCGTGCGCAGAAAGACGCTCTTCTCCACGCCCAGCAGCACCTGGCCGCAGTTCTCGGCGGTCAGCTCCCGGACGGCCAGACCCGTATGGGTCTCCCAGGCCATAAAATCGCCCATGGGCATCCGGCCCCGGGTGCGCCGCTGGATGGTGATGTCCCGGCCCTGGTGGATGACGCGCATGGAGCCCTCCATGGGCCTGCCCGACCAGGGCAGATATTTCTCCTTGTCGGCGATCTGATCTTTGGTAGAGCGTTCCCGGGTGTCGATGCCGTAGAGCATGGCGGTCAGGAAGGCGCACCAGGTGGATTTGCCCCACTCGTTGGGAGCGGAGAGGACGTTCAGGCCGTTTTCCAGCTCCAAAGTCTCGTTGTTCAGCTTGCCGAAGGTGGCGGTCATGGAAATGATCTTCACGGCAGCTCCACCTCCCGTCCGTCCAGGATCCTGCGCCCGATCCGGGCGGCCAGCTCCAGCCGCTTCACGGTCTCGGGGTCTGCGTCATAGGTGGCCTCCTGCAAAATATGGAAGAACAGACCCGACAGGCTGTCCTCTCCGGCTTCCCCCCAGAGATTGCCCATGGGCACCGTCTCATCCAGGATGGTCAGATTGGGATATTCCCCGAACCGGCCCCGGAGCTGATCCAATGCGCCGGGGGCCACCTCGCCGGTCAGGTGGATACGGAAGTGATCCCGGCTGCCGCCGGGGGGGAGCAGGGAGCTGACCGCGCCCGCCGGATCATCCCCGGCGGCGATGCTGTGGTCGAAGAACCGGGGCACGTTCAGGGGCAGGAACCGGACGGACAAGCCCTCGTCCAGCTGGGCGATCAGCACGCCCTTGGTGCCGGTCTCGTCGAAGCCCCGGCCTATGGCACAGCCCGGCCAGGCGCACATGCCCGCGCCCGCGTCGAAGCGGCCCGGGGCATGGATATGGCCCAGGGCCACGTAGTCCAAGCCCGCCTCCCGCACCTGGGCGGCGGTGATGGGGTTGTAGGGGGAGGCCGGGTTGGTGGGGTCGCCGTGGAGCACCATCAGGGCGTGGCGCTCGTCGCACTCCGCCCGGAAATCCTCCAGCAGTCCCGGACATTCCGAGGCGGTGAAGGCCGCGCCGTAGACCCGGCAGTCCAGCTCCCGGATGGTGTAGGCGGTGATCTCAGGCTGCCTGAACAGGTAGACGTTCTCCGGCCACTGCTCCCGTGTCCAGACGCTTCTGTCCCGGTAGGGATCGTGGTTGCCCGGGGCGATGAAGACGGGGATCTCCATCCGCTCCAGAGCCCGGTACACGGCCTCGTAACCCTCCCGGGTGTAGGGGCCGTCGAAGATGTCGCCGGCGATCAGGCAGAGGTCGCAGTCCTCCCGGAGGCACAGGTCTGCGATCTGCCCGGGCAGAGCCAGGGCGGCGGAGCGGAGCTGCCGCCGCTGTTCATCGGTAAATTCCCGCAGGGGGGCATCGATGTGCCAGTCTGCGGTGTGCAGAATTTTCATCATTGGATATCAACTCGCTCCACTTTGGTACACTTGCCGGTGCCTGCATCGATGGTGAAAAGCACCGCGTTCAGCTTGGTGGGGCCCTCGGCGCTCTGGTAGCGCTGGAACATTTCCCCACGGAATTTGTCGATGGACAGCTTCGGCTGGATGCCGATGACGGAGATGGCGGGGCCGGTCATGCCCAGATCCGTCACATAGCCCGTTCCCTTCGGCAGGATCATCGGATCGGCGGTGGGCACATGGGTGTGGGTGCCCCAGACCGCGCTGACGCGCCCGTCCAGCATGTAGCCCATGGCCAGCTTTTCGGAGGTGGCTTCCGCATGGATCTCCACAAGGATGATCTTCGTGTCGATCCGCTTGAGGATTTTGTCGATGAGGAGGAAGGGGTTGTCCGGCAGGTAGTCCATGCCCACCCGGCCGATCAGGTCGATGACGGCGATGTCGCCGCAGCGGCTCTCGTAAATTTCCCAGCCCCGGCCCGGCTGCTGGGGGGGCAGGTTGGCGGGACGGAGGACATACCGGTTCTCCTCGATGTAGGGGATGATCTCCCGGCGGGAGAAGGTGTGGTTGCCCATGGTGATGACGTCGGCACCGGCATCGAAGATGGTGTCGCCCTGGCGGGGGGTCATGCCCACGTTGCTGGCGTTCTCACCGTTGACGATGACGAAATCCGCCCCTGTGTCCCGCTTGAGCTTGCGCAGGCTTTTCCGGATGCGCTCCAGGCCCGGATCGCCTACCACATCGCCCACGGCCAATACTTTCAGTTCCATACCGTCTCCTCCTTGGATGTTTTCTATAGTATACAATAAAAAACGACTGGGTGCAACAGGTCATTGAAAACCCGGATAAAATGTGATACAATCAATCATTGCAGAGAATAACACCGAAGAAAGGAACGGTTTCTATGAATACGACGAAAGAAAGAAAAGAGAGCCTGCCCCTGCGGCTGGCCCGGAAGGCACTGCCCAAGGCGGCGGACTGGCTCCATCTGGCACTCTTTTTCCTGACACTGCTGGCCCTGGATTTTGGGTTCCAGTATTTCTTCCTGCATCTGCGGGTCATTGAGAAGCAGACCTGGCTGCTGCTGCGGCTGTTCACCCCCGGCTGGGCCCTGGTCTTCACCGGCATCGCGGCCCTGCTGCCCGGCCTGGTGCGCAGGGTCTGGATGGCTCTGGTGGGCGGAGCCTTCTCCATCCTGGCCGTCGTCCACGGCGTGTACATCAACATGTATGGCAAATTCTTCTCCTTCTCCGACATCGGCTTCGCCGGTGACGGCGCGGCCTTTATGGATACCTCCTATCTGGTCATCCGAAAGCTGCTGCTGATCGGGATCGTGCTGTGCGCGGTGCTGTTCGTGCTGAGCATCCTGCTCGTCCCCCGCAAGTGCCGGATCAGCCTGAAGGGCGGTCTGCCCATGGCGGCAGCCGGTGCGGCGGTGATCGCCATTTTGTGCGGCACGACCCTGGGTGCGGACACGGTGCTGGTCTGGGATCAACACACCAATCCCTCCTTCCTGTACGACAACTTCTCCGACGATCAGGCCAATATGAACATGCTGGGCTTGTACCACTACACCTTCCGGGATGTGCAGAACATCGCCACCGCAGGCGGCGACATCACCGCCGAGGAGCGGGAGTCGCTGAGCCAGTGGATCGCGGGCCGCACCCATGTGGAAAACGAGATGTCCGGCATCTACGAGGGCAAGAACCTGATGCTCATCCAGCTGGAGTCCATCGACACCTGGATGCTGACCGAGGCGTATATGCCCAACCTCTATGCCCTGAAGCAGCAGAGCCTGAGCTTTGCCAACCACTACACCCCTGCCTACATCACCGCCGGTACCTTCAACACGGAGTTCATGGTCAACACCTCCCTGATCCCCGCCCAGCCCGGCGTGTCCATGTCCGTCTATACGGACAACACCTTCTCCAACGCAATGGCCCAGCTCTTCGCGGACAAGGGCTATGCCTCCAACTCCTTCCACGGCAGCGAGGCGGAGATCTACACCCGGGGCCCCATCCATGAGAATCTGGGCTACGAGAAGTACTACGCCGGCTCCGATATGGAGATGTACCACTACCAGTTCGACCGCTATCTGATGAGCGGCTACGACGAAATGACCGCCGGAGATCCCTTCTTCTCCTTCATCATCACCATCTCCGGCCACGGTGCCTACGGCCCCCACAACCTGATCGGCAAGGAGCACCAGGCCGCCGCCGATGCCGTCGCCGAGCGGACGGAGGAGAACTACCGCTACGCCGTGGCCCACGCCATGGAGACGGACGTGTTCATCGGCATGCTCATGGAGCAGCTTCAGGCCGACGGCCTGCTGGAGGACACCGTGCTGATCTTCTACGCTGACCACTGCAACTACTACCTGCTGGACAACACCCTGCTCAAGGACATCAAGGGCGTGGACGACCTGAATCAGGCGGATCACACGGATCTGTTTATCTACGACGGCGGCAAGACCACCGGTACCGTGGAGAAGGTCACCTCCTCTCTGGATGTGCTGCCCACCATCGCCAACCTCTTCGGCCTGGATGCCGACTACGGCGCCATGATCGGCCACGACGCCTTCTCCGAGGACGGGGGCTGGGCCTTCTGGCAGGATGGCACCTGGTTCGACGGCACTCAGTGGAGCCGTGAAGTCCGGGAGGACATCGCGGCCCAGAAGGAAATGAGCAATCTGATCCTGGCCGGAAACTGGTTCCGGGAAAAGTAAAGTAACGCATATCCGCCACTCCAAAAACCAGGGTGGCGGATTTTTTTCTCCTCCGATGTATGGAATTGCCGCTTTTGGCAATACTGGACTTCGGAGGTGCTTGAATATGAGCGACAACAAAAACGGTCGCAGCTTCGGCGGCAAGGGCTACTACATAGCCCTGGTTCTGTGCGCCGCTGCGATCGGAATCACGAGCTATGTCTATTACGCGGGCCAGGAGGCCCCGGCAGTCCAGACGGCCAACGCCCCGGCGGTCATCACCGGCACGGCGACCCTGCCCACCACCGGCACGGCCCCCAGCGAATCCGGCGAGGCCACCGAGCCCACCGCAGGAAGATTAGCCACCTGCGCGCCCGTGGAGGGGGAGGTGCTCAGCCCCTTCGCCATGGAGGTGCTCAGCTACAACCAGACCACCCGGGACTGGCGTGTCCACAACGGCGTGGACATCGCCGCAGCGGCGGGAACGCCCGTCATGGCGGCGGCGGACGGACAGGTCTACACCGTCTACGAGGATGACCAGATGGGCATGACCGTGGTCATTCGCCACCAGGGGGGCTATACCACCCGGTATTCCTCCCTGGCTGCCGATGTGACGGTCAGCGCGGGCCAGAGCGTGACCATGGGCCAGACCATCGGCACCGTGGGCACCACCGCCCTGATGGAGAATGCCCTGGGCGACCATGTCCACTTCGCCGTCATGCAGAACGACGAGCCGGTGGATCCGGCCCGGTTTCTGGAGTAATCAGCCACACTTCTTCATTTTCTTTCCTCTTTGCTCTGCCGCCCCGAAAGGGGCGGCCTTTTTTCCGGTTCGGTTTGACGCATCCGGGAAAGTGTGCTATGATAACGGAAATTCAGAATGAAGGAGCTTTTTTACATGCCTTATACCAATATCAACGAAGCGGTCGCCCGGCTGGATCAGATCGAGGCTACCGCTGCCGCCTACGGCCATGCCATGGGCGTGCTGTCCCTGGACGCCGCTACCGCCGCACCTCTGGGCTCCGCCGAGGGCCGGGGCAAGACCATGGCCGTGCTGAGCAATGTGGTCTATGAGCTGGCCGCCTCCGCCGATACCCTGGAGCTGATCGAATTCCTGTCCGGGCATATGGACGAGCTGGATCCCGTCCACCGCCGCCAGGTGGAGATCCGGAAGAAGGGCTGCGAGCAGCTCATCCGCATTCCCCAGGAGGAGTATGTGGCCTACAATGTGCTCATCAACGAGGCCGAGGGCATCTGGCGTGTTGCCAAGCAGAACAATGACTTCGCCGCCTTTGCCCCCACACTGTCCGAGATCGTGGCCTACAACCGCAAATTCGCCGGCTACTATGACCCCGAGAAGCTGCCCTACGACGCTCTGCTGAACGAATTTGAAGAGGGTCTGACCATGGCTACCCTGGACGGCTTCTTCCAGAAGCTGCGCGATGTGATCGTCCCCCTGGTGCATGCCATTTCCGAAAAGGAGCAGCCCGATACCGCCTTCCTGGAGAAGTCCTACCCCATCGAGGGCCAGAAGCAGTTTGCCAAATACCTGATGGACACCATCGGCCTGGATCCGAACCTGTGCACCATCGCAGAGTCCGAGCACCCCTTCACCTGCGGCTTCAACAACCGGGACGTGCGCATCACCACCCATTATTACGAGAACCATCCCACCTTCGCCATGTTCTCCACCATCCACGAGGGCGGCCATGCCCTGTATGAGCTGGGCGTGGAGGATGCTTACAACCAGACCTGCCTGACCGGCGGCGCATCCATGGGCATCCACGAGAGCCAGTCGAGGTTCTACGAGAACATCATCGGCAGAAGCAAAGAGTTCATCGAGCTGATCTTCCCCAAAATGCAGGAGATTTTCCCGGAGCAGCTGGCAGGCGTCACCGCATACGACCTCTACCGGGCCGTCAACAAGGCCGAGCCTTCTCTCGTGCGCACCGAGTCCGACGAGCTGACCTACGCCATGCACATCATGATCCGCTACGAGCTGGAGAAGCGGCTGATCGCAGGGGAGCTGGAGGTAAAGGATGTTCCCGCCGCCTGGAACGCCCTTTACAAGGAATACCTGGGCGTGGATGTGCCCAACGATTCCCAGGGCTGTCTCCAGGACAGCCACTGGAGCGGCGGCATGATCGGCTACTTCCCCTCCTACGCCCTGGGCAGCGCCTACGGTGCTCAGATGAAGCACGTCATGGAGTCCGAGATCGGTGCCATCTCCCAGTACATCGCAAAGGGCGACATCGCACACCTCACCGCCTGGCTCCGCGAGCACATCCACCGCTTCGGCAACTTCAAGAAGCCCGGCGAGATCTTCGAGGATGCCTGCGGCAAGTTCGATCCGAAGTTCTTTGCTGATTACCTGACTGAGAAGTATTCGAAGATCTACGAGCTCTAAGATCGACACTGTAGGGGCGCACCTGCGTGTGCGCCCGGGCGGACACATAGGTCCGCCCCTACAATAAAAATATCTTACCTGGAGGTTCCACCATGGAAAAGAATCGTTGGTACAAGGATATGGTCTTCTATCAGATCTGGCCCCGCTCCTTCTGCGACGGCAACGGCGACGGCATCGGTGATCTGGAGGGCGTTCTGTCCAGACTGGACTATCTGAAATATCTGGGCGTGGACGGCATCTGGTTCTCGCCCCTGTATGCATCCCCCAACGCCGATATGGGCTACGACATCTCCGACTACCGCTCCATCCACCCGGAATACGGCACCATGGAGCAGTTTCAGGCTGTCCTGGACGGTGCCCACGAGCGGGGCATGAAGGTCATCATGGACTTGGTGGTCAACCACACCTCCGACGAGCACCCCTGGTTCATCGCCTCCAAGGATAAGAACTCCCCCTACCGGGACTACTACTTCTGGCGCGAGGGCAGGAAGCGGCCCAACAACTGGTCGAGCCTGTTCGAGGGCAAGGCCTGGGAGTGGGACAGCGAGGCGCAGGCCTGGTATCTGCACATCTTCGCCAAGAAGCAGCCCGACCTGAACATGGACAACCCCAAGGTGCGCCAGGAGGTCAAGGACATCATGCGCTTCTGGCTGGATCTGGGCGTGGACGGCTTCCGGGAGGATGTCATCACCTTCATCTCCAAGCGGCACGGTCTGCCCAACGGCCTGCCCATTCCCGCCGCCTGCGGTATGGAGCACTACATGGACGGCCCCAATGTGCATAAATATCTCCGGGAGTTCCGGGAGGTGCTCAATGAATACGACTGCTTCGTGGTGGGCGAGGCGCCCATGATGAACGAGCGCAACGCCCTGCGCTACATCAAGGAAGGCCCCAATCAGGAGCTGGACATGATGTTCCACTTCGAGCACATGGAGGCCGACTGCCTGTTCCTGGACGCCCTCCAGACCCCCTTCGATCTGCTGAAGCTGAAGAAGGCCTTCACCAAGTGGCAGACCGCTCTGGCGGGCAAGGGCTGGAACGCCCTGTACCTGGAGAACCACGACCATCCCCGGATCATCTCCCGCTACGGCAGCGAGGAATACCGGGTGGTCTCCGGCAAAATGCTGGCCAACTGCTACATGCTCCAGCAGGGCACCCCCTTCATCTACCAGGGCCAGGAGATCGGCATGACGAACATCAACCTGGAGGACATCTCCCAGTATCAGGACGTCCAGACCGTCAACAACCTGCGCACCCTGCGGATGATGGGCATGTCGAAGAAGAAGGCCCAGGAGCGGATCTCCCGCACCACCCGGGGCAACGCCCGCACGCCGGTGCAGTGGGACGCCACCGAAAACGCGGGTTTCACCACCGGCACCCCCTGGATGCCTGTGAACCCCAATTACAAGACCATCAACGCCCAGGCCGAGGTGCTGGAGCCCAACTCCATCTTCAACCATTATCGGAAGCTCATCGCCTTCCGGAAGAAGTACCCCGTTGCCATCCACGGCGACTATAAAGAGCACTGCGCCGACAGCAAGGAGCTCTACGTCTACGAGCGGAGCCTGGAGGGCAAGCGGCTGCTGGTCATCTGCTCCTTCAGGTCAAAGCCCGTGGGCTTCTGGGCCCCCGAGGGCTTCGATCTGACCAAGGGCAAGTGCGTGCTGTGCAACTACATGGAGAACACCATCCACGGCAACGGCTTCACCACCCGTCCCTACGAAACGAGAGTGTACTATTTTGAGTAAGAAATACCCCTATTCCCGGGTTTATGTGGAGATCACCAACCTCTGCAACCGCAATTGCACCTTCTGCCCCGGCACTGTCCGGGAGCCGAGGATGATGACCGTGGAGGAATTTGAGACCGTGGCGGGAAAGCTGGTCGGTGTGACCGGCTACCTGTACTACCATCTCATGGGCGAGCCCCTGACCCATCCCAAGCTGCCGCAGATGATCGCCATCGCGAATGTCCTGGGCTTCAAGTCCCAGATCACCACCAACGGCACCCTGCTCCCCGAACGGGGACAGGCCCTGATCGATGCCAAGGTGCACAAGGTCAACATCTCCGTCCACAGCTTTGAAGAGGGCAGTGACGAGGATTATGTCGACTACATCAATGCCTGCCTGGACTTTGCTGACCGGGCCAGCCGCTCCGGTGTCATCGTGGTGCTGCGGCTGTGGAACAACGGCTTCGACGAGGGCCGCAACATCAGCACCCTCGACCTGACCCGGGCCCGGTTCCCCTGGGACTGGCACCGGGAGCCGCGGGGCACCCGCATCCAGGAGCGGCTCTATCTGGAGCACGGCGACCGCTTCGCCTGGCCGGACATGGCCGCCGAGGATGGGGGAGACCGGGTCTTCTGCTACGGTCTGCGGGATCATTTCGGCATCCTCAGCGACGGCAGAGTCGTGCCCTGCTGTCTCGACCGGGAGGGCGCCATCACCCTGGGCAACATTTTTGAGCAGCCCATCGATGCAATACTGGACAGCCCCCGGGCGAAGGCCATCCGCGACGGCTTCTCCTGCCGGAAGGCCACCGAGGAGCTGTGCCGGAAGTGCGGCTACGCAAGGCGGTTTAATTGAATATGTAGGGAACGGCCTATGTGCCGTTCCCTTTTTCCACCGCATTGGGGAACGGCACACAGGCCGTTCCCTACATTTTTTCCTTTACATTTCCGATTGCCTGTGTTATAATCGACATATACCGAAAACGGAGGTGAGCCTATGGCACGACCCCAGCGGCGGCGGCGGATCTGTTCCGAGCCCGAATACCGGCATTTCCAGCCCGACGGCATCGCAAAACGGGACGCGGTGAACCTGACCTGCGACGAATTCGAGGTCATCCGGCTTGTCGACCTGGAGGGCTATACCCACGAGCAGGCCGCCCGGCAGATGGACATTTCCCGCACCACTGTCACCGAGGTCTACGAGTCCGCCCGGCACAAGATCGCCGACGCCATCGTCAACGGCAAATGCCTGAGTATCGGCGGCGGCAGCTACCGGCTCTGTCCCGGGGATGCCTGCTCCGAAAAGTGCGGCCGCACCTCCGAACCACCCACCCCCGAAGAATCGAAAGGAGAAACCATCATGAGAATCGCAGTAACCTATGAAAACGGCGGAATTTTCCAGCATTTCGGCCACACCGAGCAGTTCAAGCTCTATGACGTGGAGAACGGCAAGGTCGTCCGTGCCGTGGTCGTGGACACCAACGGCAGCGGCCACGGTGCCCTGGCCACCTTCCTGAATGCCTACCAGGTGGACAAGCTGATCTGCGGCGGCATCGGCGGCGGTGCCATCAACGCCCTGAGTGCTGCCGGCATCGACCTGTACCCCGGCATCGACGGCAGCGCTGACATGGCCGTCATGCAGCTCATCGCCGGCGTGCTGCCCAAGCGCACCGACGTCCGCTGCTCCCACCACGACCACCACGGCGAGGGCCATGACTGCGGCTCCCACGGCCATGACTGCGGCAGCCACGAGCACAAGTGCGGCGAGCACGGCTGCCACTGAGGGCAGTTGACAGTTGATAGTTGACAGTTTTGTGAGGATGTTTTATGGAGATTACCATTACCAAAGAGAACTTCGAATCTGAGGTTCTGAAGTCCGAGACCCCGGTTCTGCTGGATTTCTGGGCCACCTGGTGTGGGCCCTGCCGGATGATCGCGCCGGATCTGGAGAAGATCGCCGCCGAAAATGCCGGTACGCTGAAGGTGGGCAAGGTCAATGTGGACGAAGAAATGGAGCTTGCCATGAAGTTCGGCGTCACCAGCATCCCGCTGCTGGTGGTCATGAAGGACGGCCAAATCGTCAGCAAGGCCGTCGGCGCCATGCCCAAGGCGAAGATCGAGGCACTTTTCAAGTAAACGCTAAGGCCGCTCCCGGCTCGGGGGCGGCCTTGTTCTATACCGAAGTTCCAACAAATTAGGTAGCTATGCTACACAATGACGGAAAATGCTGTGGAAAATGTAACTTTTTTGCATAGTATGAACAATTAAATCTTGCCTTTGCGCCAAAAATGTGGTAAACTTTCTTTGTATGGGCAATCCCCAGGCCCAGTGAACGTGAATATTATTGGAGGTACTTTCATGGCAATCAAAGCATCTGACAACTTCAAGACCTATCGCAACCCCAACGGCCCCACCATCACCACCGTCGCCCGCGGCATCATTGAAGCCGACGGCCTGTACTTCAAGGACATCGACGGCACCGGCAAGCTGTCTGCCGTCAACGACTGGCGTCTTTCTCCCGCCGAGCGCGCTGCTGCCTATGTCAAGCTGATGACCGTGGACGAGAAGATCGCCCAGCTGTTCATCTCCGACTGGCGCATGGGCCCCAAGTACCCCTCCGCCCGTCTGGCCGGTCACGTGGCAGTGCCCGATGAGTCCGGCTGTGTCGACGAGGCCGAGGTCAACCAGAAGACCATCTTTGGTGAGCAGCACCTGCCCGGCACCTCCACCCTCATCAAGGAGTGGTTCTCCCGCCACACCATCCTCCGCGAGAACGCCCAGCCCGAGGATCTGGCCGACTACCTGAACCAGCTCCAGGCCATCGCCGAGGAGTGCGAGCGCTTCGTCCCCGTCCAGGCCGCCTCCAACTCCCGCAACGAGAACGGCGAGATCGTCTTCGGCATGAACGATGCCGGCGGCGTGTTCCCCACCTGGCCCGGTACCCTGGGCATCGCCGCCGCCGTCAAGGGCTCCGGCATCGAGGTCGCCGACAAGTGGGCTGAGGCCACCCGTCAGAGCTGGGAGGCCTGCAACCTGCGCAAGGGCTATATGTACATGGTCGACTGCATGACCGATCCCCGCTGGCAGCGCTCCTACGGCACCTTCGGTGAGGATCCCCAGCTGATCTGTGAAATTGCTGAGCACATCATCCCCCGGATCCAGGGCTCCGAGGAGGGCGTTACCGACACCGGTGTCGCCTTCACCTGCAAGCACTTCCCCGGCGGCGGTCCCCGCGAGAACGGCTTCGACCCCCACTATGCCGCCGGTCAGTGGAACGTCTACGCCACCCCCGGCTCCCTGCAGAAGTACCATCTGCCGGGCTTCGTCACCGCCGTGGCTAAGAACACCTCCTCCATCATGCCCTACTACTCCAAGCCCGCCGCCCAGAAGTCCTCTGTCCAGCAGGATATGGAGGGCAAGGACATCCGCTTCGATCCCTACGGCTTCGCCTACAACCGGGTCTTCATCCATGATATCCTCCGGGGCCAGATGGGCTTCAAGGGCTACATCAACTCCGACACCGGCATCGTCCACAACATGAAGTGGGGCGTCGAGATGCTGGACGAGGCCGAGCGCATCGGCTTCGCCGTCCGCAACTCCGGCGTGGATGTGATCTCCGGCCTGTACGACAACGCCTTCGGCCGCGAGAGCTACGACCGCGCCACCAACGGCTACTATGACACCCATACCCTGCCCGAGGGCTTCACCCCC
This sequence comes from Oscillospiraceae bacterium, assembly GCA_015067895.1. The sequence goes on from SVLP01000001.1 coordinate 59,557, forward strand.
GACATGGTCACCCTGAACGACGAGGCCATCGACCGGGCCGTCACCCGTACCCTGACCGAGATGTTCACCCTGGGTATGTTCGAGAACACCTACCGCGACGCCAAGGCCGCCAAGGAGATCGTCAAGGGCTCCCAGTATTGGGCCGACGCGGAGCTTGCTCACCGTCAGTCTGTCGTCCTGCTGAAGAACGACGGCACCCTGCCCCTGAATGCCGCCGGTAAGAAGGTCTACGTGGAGGCCTTCAAGAAGGATCCCAAGCAGGGCGAGCTGGCCACCGCAGCCCTGCGTGAGATGGTCGCCCAGGATGCGACCCTGACCGACGACTACAACGAGGCCGACGTCGCCATCCTCTTCGTCAACCCCTCCTCCGGCGACTATTTCACCGCCACCGCCGGTTACCTGGAGCTGGACATCTGCGAGGGCAAGACCGTTCCCAACGTGGACGACTTCTGCCGTCCCATGGCCCAGACCCATCTGGAGACCACCCTGACCGGCGTCCACAAGATCGCCGAGATCGCTGCCGCTGTCCATGCCAAGGGCGGCAAGGTCATCTCCAACATCAACTTCCCCCTGGCCTGGCTGGTGGGCAACGTGGAGCGCAATGTGGACGCTCTGCTGGCTGGCTTCGAGACCTACCCCGCTGCCACCCTGGATGTGATCTTCGGCCGCTATAACCCCACCGGCAAGCTGCCCATCACCCTGCCCAAGGGCGACGAGGTGCTGGCTGTCAACGCCGACGGCGTCTGCATCAGCCCCAACGACGTCCCCGGCTTCGACAAGGATCAGTACATGCCCGCCGAGCTCAAGGACGAGAACGGCAAGGCCTACGCCTACCGGGATGCCAACGGCAACTACTACGAGCTGAACTTCGGCCTTTCTTATTAAATTTATTCGGAAAGAACGCCCTTCGGGGCGTTCTTTTTCAAGAAAAACAGGAGATATAAGATATGAGATATTAGATATTAGATATGAGATAGGTGAAGATCATGGAATATCTAATATCTCCCTTATGAGGTGGATTATGTTTACTTGTTATCACTCCGGTAAGATGCCGCCGATCCGCGGTGTCCTCTTCGACCTGGACGGTGTGGTCATTGACACGGAAAAGCTCTACACCAGGTTTTGGATGGAGGGAGCCCATGCCCTGGGGTATCCCATGACGAGAGAACAGGCGCTCCAGCTTCGCAGCCTGGGCAGCGGACTGGGGCAGGGGAAGATGGAGTCCTTCTTTGGAAAAGGTGTGGTCTATGCTGATATCCGGGCAAAGCGCATCGAATTCATGGAAGACTACATCGCAGAGCACGGGGTGGAGGAAAAGCGGGGCATCCGGGAGCTGCTGGCGTTTTTGAAAGAGAACGGCATCCCCTGCGCAATCACCAGCTCCTCGTCCCTGGAGGTCATCCGGCGGCATCTGACGAGTCTGGGGCTCATCGACGGCTTCACGGCTCTGTGCTCGGGCAAGGATGTGCCCAATGGCAAGCCTGCGCCGGACATCTATCTGCATGGAGCCGCCGCCATCGGCATCAAACCGGAGGAATGTCTCGCCATTGAGGATTCCCCGGCGGGCATCGAGTCCGCCTGGCGGGCGGGCTGCAAAGCCGTCATCGTCCCCGACCAGGATCAGCCCGACGAGCTGACCCTGGCGCGCTGCTTTGCAAAGGCGGATTCGCTGACCGATGTGATGGAGCTGATCCGATCCTTCCGCGCAGAACAGGCAGGATTGGAGAAAAACTCCGCACGATAGTGTGACCATTTTTGCGATTTTGTGCAAGTCGATGCCTTTACAACGGAATCATCATCCTATATAATATTTTTGTGTGGCAACGTTTCCAATTTGCCGATTACTACAAAATTAACGATAAGGAACCGTGTGATCTATGACCATGACCGAACTGTACTCCACCGAGGAATTCGAGCGTAAGTACACCTACGCCGGCTCCGACCTTGGTGCCCGCTGGACGAAGGAGAAGACCTCCTTCCGGCTCTGGGCCCCCACTGCCAAGACCGTGAAGGTCAACCTCTACAAGACCGGAAACCCCGGCGTGGAGGATCGCATTGCCGAGATCGAAATGAAGTCCGCCGTGGCGGGCACCTGGACGGCCGAGGTCGACGGTGACCAGCATGGCGTCTACTACACCTACACCGTGGAGCTGGAGCTGGGCACCCATGAGGCCTGCGACCCCTACGCCCGCACCACCGGCGTCAATGGCCAGAGAGCCATGATCCTGGATCTTGACTCCACCGACCCCGAGGGCTGGGCCGAGGATCGGGATCCCAACGCCGATAAGGGCATCACCGATGCCATCATCTACGAGCTCCATGTCCGTGACCTGAGCTCCGACCCCAGCTCCGGCATCGCCAACCGGGGCAAGTTCCTGGGCGTCATCGAGGAGGGTACCCACACCCCCGACGGCATCCCCACGGGCCTGGATCACATCAAGTCCATGGGCGTGACCCATCTGCATCTGCTGCCCAGCTATGACTACGGCTCCGTGGACGAGGCCCATCTGGAAAAAGATCAGTTCAACTGGGGCTACGATCCCGTCAACTACAACGTGCCCGAGGGCTCCTACGCCACCGACCCCTACCACGGTGAGGTGCGCGTGAAGGAGATGAAGCAGATGATCCAGGGCCTGCACAAGGCAGGCATCAGCGTCGTTCTGGACGTGGTGTACAACCATGTCTACGAGGGCGAGACCTTCTGCTTCAACCAGATCGTCCCCGAGTACTTCTCCCGTACCCACGACGGCCACTATTCCAACGGCTCCGGCTGCGGCAACGACACCGCCTCCGAGCGCAGCATGGTGCGCAAGTACATCGTCGACTCCGTCAAGTACTGGGCCGACGAGTACCACATCGACGGCTTCCGCTTCGATCTGGTGGGCTTGCTGGATGTGCAGACCATCAACGAGCTGGTCTCCTCCGTCCGGGCCAAGCATCCCAATGTCATCTTCTACGGCGAGGGCTGGAGCATGGCCACCGAGCTGACCAAGCCCGATGTGACCATGGCCACCCAGCACAATTCTTATCTGACCCCCAATTTCGCCTATTTCTCCGATACCCTCCGCGATGTCCTGAGAGGTTACGTCTTTGACGACCGGGCCTATGGCTATGTGGCCGGTGCCCAGGGTCAGGAGGAGCTGGTCAAGGCCTGCTTCATGGGCCACCCCGACTGGTGCCCCAACCCCACCCAGACCATCAACTATGCCTCCTGCCACGACAACATGGCACTGTTTGACCGGCTGACCATGTCCCGCAGTGAGGACAGCTTTGCCGACCGGGTGCGCATGAATAACTTGGCTGCCGCCATCTACATGCTGTCCCAGGGCGTGCCCTTCCTCCAGGCCGGTGAGGAGATGCTCCGTTCCAAGCCCCTGCCCGGCGGCGGCTTCGAGCACAACTCCTACGCCAGCCCCGACTCCATCAACTCTATCAAGTGGAACGACCTGTCCAAGCCTGAGTACGCCGCCAACGTGGAGTATTACCGCGGCCTGATTGCCTTCCGCAAGGCCCATCCCACCCTGCGTCTGTCCTCCAACGACAAGGTTCAGGAGCAGGTCTTCGCCCTGGAGGGTCTGGAGCCCAATGTCACCGGCTTCCACCTGCGCGGCTCCGCCGATGATCCCGCCGCAGCCATCATCGTCCTGTACAACCCCAACCGCACTCCCACCACCGTGGAGCTGCCCAAGGGCCGCTGGAACATCTGCATCAGCGACCGCACCGCCGGTACCGAGCCGCTGCTGAGCGTGGAGGGCGGCGTCAGCGTGGCCCCCATCAGCGCCTGTGTGCTGACTCTGGAGAGCGTGGCCCCCGCTGTGAAGCTGCCGGAACTGGAGGTGGAGCCCAAGAAGCTCCCTTTGCTCCTCGGCGCAGCCGCCGCCGTAACCGCCGCAGTGGGCGGAGTGGCCGCTCTTCTGAAGCGTAAGAACAAGAAGGGCTGATAACATGACCAACGCCCACCCCGGTTTGGGGTGGGCGTTTTTGCGCGTTGGGTAGAAGCAGAAGAACCTTCTCCCCGGGAGAAGCGTTTGACGGCAGAGGATACATTGTGCGATCCATTGTGACATTGAAAAGCCCCCGCGCGGTGAGCGCGGGGGCTTCGCTTGTTCGATTACAGACCCATTTCCTTCTTGACCTCGCCGAAGGCCTTGACGGCGTGGTCGATGTCGGCCTTGGTGTGACCGGCGGAGATCTGGGTGCGGATGCGATCCTTGCCCTTGGGGACGACGGGATAGCAGAAGGCCACCACGTAGACACCCTTGTCGAGCATCCGGCGGGCGAACTCGTGGGCAGTCCGGGGATCATAGAGCATCACGGGCACGATGGGATGCTCGCCGGGCAGCAGGTCGAAGCCCAGCTTCTCCATTTCGCTGCGGAAGTAGCGGGCGTTCTTGTGCACCTTGTCCCGCAGAGCGGTGGACTCCTCCAGCAGCTCGATGGTGCGGATGGTGGCGGCGCAGATGGCGGGAGCCACGGTGTTACTGAACAGGTAGGGACGGCTCTTCTGGCGCAGCAGATCCACGATGGGCTGGCGGGCAGCGGTGTAGCCGCCGGAGGCGCCGCCCAAAGCCTTGCCGAAGGTGCCGGTCAGGATATCAACGCGATCCATGACACCGCAGAACTCGGGAGTGCCCCGGCCGTGCTCGCCCATGAAGCCCACGGCGTGGGAGTCATCGACCATGACCAGGGCGTCGAACTCGTCGGCCAGGTCACAGATGGCGGGCAGATTGGCGATGTAGCCGTCCATGGAGAAGACACCGTCGGTGGCGATGATGATCTTCTTGGCGCCCTTTTCACGGGCAGCCACCAGCTGAGCTCGCAGGTCGTCCATGTTGTTGTTCTTGTAGCGCAGCCGCATGGCCTTGCACAGACGGACGCCGTCGATGATGGAGGCGTGGTTCAGCTCATCGGAGATGATGGCATCCTCGCTCGTAAGCAGGGTCTCGAAGAGGCCGCCGTTGGCGTCGAAGCAGGAAGAGTACAGGATGGCGTCGTCCATGCCGACGAAATTGGAGATTTTCTTCTCCAGATCCTTATGGATCTGCTGGGTGCCGCAGATGAAGCGGACGGAGCTGAGGCCAAAGCCCCAGTTGTCGTAGCTCTCCTTGGCGGCGGCGATCAGCTCAGGATTGGCAGACAGGCCCAGATAGTTGTTGGCGCAGAAGTTGACCACGCCCTTTGCAGCGGTGGTGTCGATCCGGCTGCGCTGGGGAGTGGTGATGATCCGCTCGTCCCGCCAGGTACCGGCGGCGCGGATGGAATCGAGTTCAGCGTTGATAGCAGTTAAAGCAGTTTTCATAGTAGAATACCTCCTGAAAGAGCAGCGTCATTGCGAGCCAGTGCGCACACTGGCGTGGCAATCCCCCGGAGATTCCGGAAACCTGGAGGGGATTGCCACGTCGGGCTTCGCCCTCCTCGCAATGACGTGCGTTTTGTTTTACTTGCTCCAGTCCAGCACGACCTTGCCGGACATACCGGAATTCATGGCATCGAAGCCCTTCTGGAAGTCGGTGTAGTGGAACCGGTGGGTGATGACGGGGCTCATGTCCAGGCCGCCCTGCACCATGTAGCTCATCTGGTGCCAGTTGTCCATCTTGCGGCCATAGATGCCCTGGAGGGTCAGACCCTTGCCGATGATGTAGTTCATGTCCACGGGGACGGGCTTGTTGCCCAGGCCCAGCAGGCTGATCTTGCCGCCGGTGCGCATGACGGAAAGCATCTGGTTGAAGGCGTGGCCGTTGCCGGACATCTCCAGACCCACATCGAAGCCCTCGATGATGTGCAGCTCCTTCATGATGGCGGTGAGATCCTCCCGACCGGTGTTGACGGCGGCGTCCACGCCCATCTTCCGGGCCAGCTCCAGACGGTAGTCGTTCAGATCGGTGATGACCACCCGGCGGGCACCGGCGAACTTGCAGACACCGGCAGCCATGATGCCGATGGGGCCCGCACCGGTGATGAGCACGTCCTCGCCCACCAGATCCCACATCAGAGCGGTGTGGGTGGCGTTGCCGAAGGCGTCGAAGAAGGCTACGACCTCCTCGGGCAGGCTCTCGTCGATGATGATGACGTTCTTGGCGGGGATGCAGACATATTCTGCGAAGGCACCGTCCCGGTCAACGCCGACACCCTGGGTGTCCTTGCACCACTGGATGTTGCCGTTGTGGCAGTTGCGGCAGTGGCCGCAGGTGATGTGGCCCTCGCCGGAGACCCGCTGGCCCACGTAGAAGTCGGTGACGCCCTCACCCAGCTGGGCGATCTCGCCCACGTACTCGTGGCCGATGGTCATGGGGGGCTTGATGTGATCCACGGCCCAGGGATCCCAGTTGTAGATGTGGACATCGGTGCCGCAGATGGCGGTCTTGTGGACTTTGATGAGGACTTCACCGGCCTTGGGCACGGGCACGGGAACCTGCCGCAGCTCCAGACCGGGGCCTGCGGTCGCCTTGACGATGGCGTCCATGTACTGTTTCATAGTGGATTCCTCCGAAAGTTTTGTTGATGCTTGTCAAATCAAATTGGTGCGGAGCAAAAAAACAGTATGTCATTCCGAGCCAGTGCGCACACTGGCGTGGGAATCTCCGAAAGAGAAGTATGCACCAATTTGGCAATCCGAAAATCGAGGGGATTGCCACACCAGTCTGCGGACTGGTTCGCAATGACATATTCTTTTGTAGTTTTACTTCTGCTTATAGCCGTCCAGGAAATTGCCCATGCGCTCCATGGCGGCGCGCAGCTCGCCAGCCTCGGGCAGCATGACCAGACGGAAATGGTCGGGCTCAGGCCAGTCGAAGCCGGAGCCGGGAACCACCAGGATCCGGGTCTCGGTCAGCAGATCCCGGGCGAACTGCTTGTCGCTGGTGATGTTGAACTTCTTCACATCCAGCTTGGGGAACAGGTAGAAGGCGGCCACGTTCTTGACGTAGCTGATGCCCTCGATCTTGTCCAGAACGTCGATGGTGGCCTGACGCTGCTCGTAGAGCCGTCCGCCGGGGCGAACCATGGCGGCGGGGGTCTCGGAATCCTCCAGGGCGGCGGGGATCACCAGCTGAGCCAGGGCGTTGGAGCACAGGCGCAGGGAGGTCAGCTGGACGATGCCCTTGCGGTACTCTTCGGTGCGCTTCCGGGGGCCGGAGATGACCATCCAGCCGCAGCGGTAGCCGCAGAGGGAGTGGGACTTACTCAGGCCGTTCATGGTGATGACGGTCAGGTCGGGGGCCAGAGCGGCGGTGGAGACGTGCTCCAGACCGTCCATGACCAGCCGGTCGTAGATCTCATCGCTGAAGATGATGAGGTCGTTCTCTCTGGCGACTTCGATCAGCTGCTGAAGCACCTCGGTGGAGTAGAGGACACCGGTGGGGTTGTTGGGGTTGATGATGACCAGGGCCTTGGTGCGCTTGGTGACCTTCTTCTTCAGGTCGGCCACGTCGGGGTTCCAGCCCGAGAGTTCGTCGCAGCGGTAGAACACGGGGGTGGCACCGGCCAGCAGCACGGAGTTGCCCCACAGGGAATAGCTGGGGGTGGGGATCAGCACCTCATCGCCGGGGTTCAGCAGAGGCATCAGGGCGAAGTTGACCACCTCACTGACGCCGTTGCCGATGAAGACGTCGTCGGGCTCGATGCCCTGGATGCCCTTGCTCTTCTGGTAGTGAATGATGGCCTCCCGGGCGGCGGGCATACCCTGGAAATCGCAGTAGGCCACGGCCTCATGGGCCCGGCCCTCGATGGCGTTCTTGATGGACTCGGGCAGGGGGAAGCCGAAGGCGGCGGGGTTGCCGGTGTTCAGCTTCAGAACCGGGGTACCCTCCCGCTGCATTTTATTGGCAAGATGGAAGAGTTCGCCGCGAATGTCGGAATGCACGTGCTCCATACGGTCGGCAAGTTGAATCAGATCCATAGTATATATCATCCTCTCCGGCGCGGTGCGCCGTTAATGCATGTTTATCTTAACAGAAAACTTCCACGAATGGAAGACACAAAGTTAAAAAATATAACCTAAAATTCGAAAAAGGAACCGTACGCCGACAATTGTCGGCGTACGGCGGATCAATTATGTGTTTCTCAGGCGGCCTCGGCCTTGAGCTGGTAGTGTTCGCCCTCGGTGATGGGGGTCTGATCGACGCCGGTCATGGCATATTCGCTGCCCACATAGAAGCTCCAGTACATGCCGTCGGTGTCATAATCCAGAACCTGACCCAGGACGGACTTGATGTACATGCCGTAGGGGCCCTCCTCACCCTCGATCAGCTCGTGGGCGATCAGGGCGTAGCCCACCATCTCCTCGTCAGTGTGGATCTCGTAGAGGTGCTCGTTGCCCTCCTTGTCCACGATGGTGAGGTTGAAGGACTTGCTGCCTTCGCCAAGGACAGTGGCCTGCTCGGCGGGCTGTTCGGGGGGAGCGGTGGTCTCGGCGGGTTTGCCGCTGCATCCGGTCAGTGCCAACGCCGCAATCAGCACGAACACCAGGACGAGCGACAGCAGTTTACGCATGCTGTTGTTCTTCATGGTATTTCTCCTTAAAATAGATTTGCCCCGTCCCGGTGTCCGCAGGACATTCCGGGGCACACTGCCCGGATATTCCGGCTTCGGCGGCGGGGCACCCGGCCTTCTCAGCTTGCGCCAATGACCTGTCCCCGGGGCGCGGCCCCCGGGTGAGGATGCTCCGTTTTCGCGCCTGACGGCGACGCACTCGCGCAGGATTTTCACCTGCTTCCCCAAGCAGTGTTCAAATTATAGCATATGCAGTCGGAAATGGCAAGCACCTGGGGAGGAAGGACGAAAAAATTCTCTTTGAGAACAATTCCCTCTTTACCATATCGATGAAACTTGATATGATGGTACCGACACTTTTTTATTTGGAGGTTATCCCATGAGAAGATCCATCATCACTCTGGCGCTGGTGCTGGTCGTCGCGCTGCTGACCGGCTGCGCAGGCACCCCCGTGGTCTACTACAGCGACTGCACCTGCCCCACCGGTGCCCACACCGAGACCCAGCCCGCTCCCGTGGAATCCACCCCTGTGGAGACTACCCATCCCGCCGAGTCCCAGCCCGTGACCGCTGAGGGCGAGGTGAAGACCGGCGTTGCCATCCTGGCCTCCGCTCTGGAGAGCAAGAACGCCGGCGATGCCGACGGCGAGGCCAAGTATGACGTTTCCGTGGTCGCCGTCACTGTCAATGGCGACGGTACCATCACCAACTGCATCATCGACTCCATCGGCACCTCTGTCCTGTTCGATGTCAGCGGCACCATCATGTCCGACCTGACCGCCCCCATCGCCACCAAGAACGAGCTGGGCGAAAATTACGGCATGAAGGCCTACGCCGGTTCCCAGTACGAGTGGAACGAGCAGGCCGCCGCTCTGGCCGCCTACGCTGTGGGCAAGACCGTCGAGGAGCTGCGCTCCGGTGCCGTGGACGAGACCGGCCACGCTGTGGATGCCGACCTGGCCACCACCGCCACCATCTACCTGGGCGGCTATGTGGATGCCATTGAGAACGCCGTCTTCAACGCCCAGTATCTGGGTGCCGAGATCGGCGACGAGCTGAAGCTGGCTGTGATCCCCGCCGTGGACAGCTCCGCTTCCGCCGACGCAGAGAACGCGGGCAACGCCCAGCTGGATGTGAACGCCGTGGCTCTGACCATGGACGGCGACACCATCACCTCCTGCCAGATCGACTCCGTCCAGGGCAAGGTCGCCTTTGATGCTTCCGGTGTCATCACCGGCGGTACTGACGGTGTCTTCGCCACCAAGAACATGCTGGGCGAGCAGTACGGCATGGTCGCCTGGGGCGGTGCCATCGCCGAGTGGAACGCACAGGCCGCTTCCTTCGCCGCCTATGTCACCGGCAAGACTCCTGCCGAGGTCGCTTCCATCGCCGTGGACGAGACCACCAAGCCCACCGACGCCGACCTGGTTTCTTCCGTCACCATCAAGATCGGCGGCTTCCAGGCTCTGATCGCCAAGGCCTGCGGCTGATGAAGCGTATCGCCGCGCTGCTTCTGTCCCTCTCGCTGCTGCTGTGCGGCTGCACCGGGGCAGGGGAGGAGAACAAGCAGTATTCCGCAACCTTCCTGACGGTCTTCGACACCGTCACCACCATCGTGGGCCGGGATGTCAGTGAAGCTGCCTTCACCGAAAAGGCCCAGGCCGTCCATGACGAGCTGATGATCTACCACCGGCTCTTCGACATCTACAACGAATACGACGGCTTCCACAATCTCAAGACCGTCAACGACCGTCCCGGCGAGGCCGTGACCGTGGATCAGGACATCATCGACCTGCTCACCGACTGCAAGGCCTATTACGAGCTGACCGGCGGGCGGGTCAACGCCGCCATGGGCAGCGTCCTGGCCCTCTGGCATGAGACCCGCAGTGACGGTCTGGACGATCCTATGAACGCCAGGCTCCCCGATGCCGACGCCCTGGCGGAAGCTGCGAAGCACACCGGCTGGGACAGCATCGTCATCGACGAAGCCAACCGGACGGTGACCATCACCGATCCCGGTGTGAAGCTGGATGTGGGCGCCATCGCCAAGGGCTGGGCTGTCCAGCGGGTGGCGGAAAATGCCCCCGAGGGGCTGCTCATCAGCGTCGGCGGCAACGTCTGCGCCACCGGCCCCAAGGATGCCGCAGGCACCCCCTGGGTGGTGGGAGTCCAGAACCCCGACGGCGGAGAGGAGTACCTGAATACCCTCTATCTGACCAAAGGCAGCATGGTCACCAGCGGTGACTACCAGCGCACCTACATGGTTGGCGGCGAATTTTACCACCACATCATCGACCCCGACACCCTCTACCCCGGCAAGCTGTGGCGGGCGGTGACGGTGGTCTGCCCCGACTCCGGCCTGGCCGATTGCCTGTCCACTGCCCTGTTCCTGCTCCCCCAGGATGCGGGACAGAAGCTCCTGGACGAATGCGGGAGCGTCGCCATGTGGGTCGATGCCGACGGAACGATCTACTATTCCGAAGGCTTCCAAGAATTGATACGTACCTGAAATTGAGGTGAAAACCAGTATGAAACATCTGTTTTTTGGCGGTATCCACCCCAAATACAACAAAGAAATGTCCAAGGTCGTGACGACCCTGCACACCATCGAGCCTGACCTCGTGGTCATCCCCATGGTGCAGCACATCGGCGCGCCCTGCACCCCGCTTGTCAAAGTTGGCGACCGGGTGCTGAAGGGACAGAAGATCGGCGACGGCGAGGGACTCTGCGTCCCCGTCCACGCCTCGGTCTCCGGCTTCGTCAAGGCCATTGAGCCCCGGCCCCATGTCCGGGGAACCAACATCCTGTCCGTGGTCATCGCCAACGACTTCAAAAAGGAGTCCGTCACCATGCCCATCCCCGACACCGACGACGAGATCCTCCATGCCATCCGGGAGGCGGGCATCGTCGGCATGGGCGGCGCGGCCTTCCCCGGCAATGTCAAGGCTCTCGGTGCCATGGGCAACGTGGACACCCTGATCGCCAACGGCTGCGAGTGCGAGCCCTACATCACCGCCGACGACACCCTCCTGCGGACAAGACCGGAGGATGTGATCGCCGGTATGCAGATCCTGTATCGCATCCTGAAACCCAAGCGTATCGTCCTGGCTGTGGAGGACAACAAGACCGAAGCGATCGACAAAATTCTGAATTCGAATCTGCTTGCGGACTTTGCGGATACTCCCATCGAGCTGGTGATCCTGCCCACCCGCTATCCCCAGGGCTCCGAGAAGCAACTGATCCAGGCCGTCACCGGCCGTCAGGTGCCCCCCGGTCAGCTCCCCGTGAAGGTGGGCTGCGCCGTGTTCAACGTGTCCACCTTCGCCGCCATCTGCCGGGCGGTCACCGAGGGCAAGCCTCTGACCGAGCGCATCGTCACCGTCTCCGGCGAGGCCATCGCCCAGCCCCAGAATTTCATCGTCCCCATCGGCACTTCTTTCCACGACCTCATTGAGATCGCGGGAGGCCTTCACGATAAGACCGAGCGGGTCATCTCCGGCGGCCCCATGATGGGCGTGGCCCAGAGTGATCTTGCGGTGCCCGTCATCAAGGCCACCAACTCCATCCTGTGCCTGCTGAAGGACGTTAACGGTGCGGCGGAGAACCCCGTATGCCTGCGCTGCGGCAAGTGCGTCAGCGTGTGCCCCATGAGATTACAGCCCCTGTACATGTACCGCTTCACCAATGCCGGTCGTGTGGACGAGCTGAACCGCATGAACCTGCTCGACTGCATGGAGTGCGGCAGCTGCGCCTTCACCTGTCCCGGCAAGCTGCCCCTGGTGGAGACCTTCCGCAAGGGCAAGCAAATGGTAAGGGAGGCTCAGAAGAAATGAAACTGACCGTTGCATCTTCCCCTCATATTCGCGGTAATTTCCGCACCAACCGGATCATGGCCGATGTGATGATCGCCCTGACTCCCGCATTGGCGGTGGGTGTGGCCCGGTTCGGCACGAAGGCCCTGATCCTGACCCTGGTGTCCATGGCCTCCGCCGTGGCCGCCGAGTGGCTCTACAGCAAGCTGACAAAGACCCGCAACACCACAGTGGACGGCTCCGCTCTGGTCACCGGCATGCTGCTGGCCATGACCCTGCCCCACACCTGCCCGCTGTGGCTGGTGATCCTGGGCAGCGTCTTCGCCATCGGCTTCGTCAAGTGTCTCAGCGGCGGCCTGGGCCAGAACATCTTCAACCCCGCCCTGGCTGCCCGCGCCGCCATGATGGCTCTGTATCCCGTGGGCCTGACCCGGTATCTGGACATTGACGGCGTCACCGCCGCCACCCCCCTGCACCATATGGTCATGCCCGGCCTGCCTGAGCAGACCGTCGCGCAGATGTTCCTGGGCAATTGCCCCGGCTCCATCGGTGAGATCTCCGCTCTGGCTCTGCTGGCCGGCGGCGCGTATCTGGTCTACCGCAAGGTCATCTCTGTCCGCATCCCCGCCGCCTACATCGGCACCGTGGCTCTGCTGACCCTGGTGTTCCACAAGACCGACGCGCCCATGGAGTGGATGCTCTACTCCCTGTTTTCCGGCGGCCTGATGCTGGGCGCCATCTTCATGGCCACCGACTACGCCACCTCTCCCGCCACCCCCATGGGTCAGATCGTCTACGGCATTGGCTGCGGTGTGCTGACCGTGTTCTTCCGCTACTTCGGCCTGTTCCCCGAGGGCGTTACCTATGCCATTTTGCTGATGAACGCTTTCGTCTGGTTCATCGACCGCCTGACCCCCATCCGCCGCTTCGGCACCGTGAAAGGAGGCGACGCCAAGTGAAAAAGCCCATCATCGCGTTGATCCTGGCGGCTGTGCTCCTCTTTGCCGTCAACACGGCCGTCCGGGAAGCCGGTTTTGAGAATTCCTGGAAAGCACACCAGGAGCTGCTGCAGACCCTCCTGCCCGGCGCGACGGAGTTCACCGTGGTGGAATTCAGCTCCGGCGAGGATATCTTCATCCGCTCCGTCCATGAGGCCGACCAGGGCTTCGTCATCGAAGTCAGCACCCAGGGCTACGCCGACGAGATCACCATGCTCATCGGTGTGAACAGGGAAGGAAAGGTCACGGGCCTGGTAGTCCGGGATGCCTATGAGACTCCCGGACTGGGCGGCAGGGTTCTGACCGACCACGAATTCTTGGCCCAGTTCCTGAACAAGTCCGATACCTTCAAGGTCATCACCGATGGCTCCGATGCCTTCTCCGGTGCCACGGATCAGGTGGAGCCCGGCCAGGGCAAGACCGTGCCCATCGATGCCATCACCGGCGCGACGGTCACCAGCAAGGCAGTGACCCGCTGCGTCAATGCCGCCGTGGCCTACGTCACCGGTGTGGATGCCGTCACCGAAGCCACTTCCTGGGGAGGCTGAGTTATGAAAGATAAGAAATATACCCTCAATACCATCCTGACGGTGGTTTTCGCCCTGGAGCTGCTGGTCATGAAACTGGTCAGAGCCTTCGGCCCCAACATCATCCTGCCCCTGTTCGACCCGATCCACATGGTCACGCTGTCGCTGGTGGTGCTGGTGCTCGACCACTACCTGGCTCCCGGCGCGAAGCGCAGCTGGATCGCCATCCCGGTCTTCGCCCTTCTGACCTTCTACATCCTGCCCCAGGCTGCCATGCTGATCCCCATGATGGCGACCGGTGAAGTGCTGTGGGTGCTGTCCTCCAGCGCCATCTTCACCGCCACCACCTGGGTCTTCACCTCCATCCAGGATCGCCTGTCCACCGGCCCCGCCGCCAGATTTGCTCCTGTCGTGAGTGCCGTCGGCATCTGGCTGGCCATCCAGGCCTTCGCCGGGATGGGTCTCTGAGCCACAACGCAAAAAGCCTGACCGTTCGCGGTCAGGCTTTTAATATGTCGAAATACGCTTGTAGGGGACGGCGTTCTCGACGTCCCGCCGGAAAATGCGGAGCATTTTTCGGAATCCATACCGAACTGCCGCTGCGCGGTCGGGTCGTCGAGGACGCCGTCCCCTACGGATACGTGCTTTGTTATTCGGTGATACCCCACTCCGGGAAGGCCTCAAACACCTTCGCTTCTCCCTTCCAGGGGAAGGAAATGCGGCAGGAGAACAGCTTCGGCTCCTTGGCCGCGTCCCGGCTGCCGTATTTGTGGTCGCCCACCAGCGGGAAGCCCCGGCTGGCAAACTGCACCCGGATCTGGTGGCTGCGGCCGGTGTGGAGCCGGATGTGGACGAGGGCGGGGTCGGAATCGGTGAGCCGGGTGTACTCCAGGCTGGCCTTTTTCACGCCCTTACGCTCCTTCTTCACCACGAAAACTTTATTTTTGCGGCTGTCCTTGAAGAGAAAGTCCTCCAGCACACCGCTTTCCGGGGGCACACCGTGGACGAGGGCGCGGTACTCCTTGATAAGTTTGCCCTCCTGCACCAGCTTGCTTAGGTTTGCGGCGGCCTGTTTGGTGCGGGCGAAGACCATCACGCCGCCCACGTTCAGGTCGAGCCGGTGGATGGGGAAGACCTCCCCGCCCAATTGTTCCGCAATGGCGGCGGGCACGGCATGCTCCGAGTCCATCCCCACGGGCTTGACGATGACCGCGGTCTCGCGGTCGGAAAATAAAATGTCCATAGGAAAACTCCTGATCGAATATTACTGCCATCAGTATAGCACTGTCCGGTGAAAATGTCCAAATAATCTTTCGTTGCGCTTGCAACATATGAAATTCCGTTGTATAATATCGAAAAATACCAACGGAGGTTCTGAAATGACAACAAAGGACTATCAGAGCAAACGGCCTCTGATGATCTTCCTGCATTACTTCAGGAATCATTGGAAGCTGTTTTTGCTGGACATCACCTGCGCGGTGCTGATCGCGGCCATTGATCTGGCCTTCCCCCTCATCACCCGCACGGCCCTGTACGAGTGGCTGCCCAACCAGCAGTACCGCTTCTTCTTCACCATCATGATCGTGGTGGCGGCCTGCTACGGTCTGCGGGCATTTTTGCAGTTCATCGTGGCCTACTTCGGCCATACCTTCGGCATCCGGGTCGAGGCCGATATCCGCGCTGACCTCTTTAAGCATATGCAGGAGCTGAGCTTCGACTTCTATGACCGCAACCGCACGGGCCAGATGATGAGCCGCCTGACCACCGACCTGTTCGAGCTGACGGAGCTGGCCCACCACGGCCCCGAGGATCTGCTGACCTCCTGCGTCACCATCATCGGCGCACTGATCGTCCTCTTCCGGATCCAGTGGCGGCTGGCCATCGTGGTGGCTCTGACCATCCCGCTGTTTTTGTGCGTCATCATGACCATGCGCCGGAGCATGAGCAAAGCATCGAAGGAGTCCAAGCTCAAGACCGGCCACATCAACACCGAGATCGAGTCCAGCCTCTCCGGCATCCGCACGGCCAAGGCCTTCGCCAACGAGGACATCGAAAACGCCCGGTTCAGCGCGGCCAACGAGCTGTTCAAGACCGCCAAGCGGGGCTTCCACAAGGCCATGGGCAGGTTCCACAGCACCATGGAGCTGTTCCTGAGCTCCCTGAATGTCATCGTCATCGGCTTCGGCGGCTGGCTCATCATGAAGGGGCAGCTGGAGTATGTGGATTTGCTGACCTTCTCTCTGTACATCGCCACCTTCGTCAATCCCATGCGCAAGCTGGCGAGCTTTTCGGAGATGTTCGCCAACGGCTTCGCGGGTTTGAACCGGTTTGTGGACATCATGCGAACCGAGCCCGCTCTGAAGGACAAGGAGGATGCCAGAGAGCTGAAGGATGTGAAGGGTGCCATCGATGTGGAGAAGGTTTCCTTCGCCTATGACGGCGACCTGGATGTGCTCCACGATGTTTCCCTGCACATCACCCCCGGCGAGACGGTGGCCATCGTCGGCCCCTCCGGCGGCGGCAAGACCACCCTGTGCCAGCTGATCCCCCGGTTCTATGAGGTCTCCTCCGGCTCCATCAAGATCGACGGCCTGGATGTCCGGGACGTGACTCAGCGCTCCATCCATCGCAGCATCGGCATCGTCCAGCAGGATGTGTTCCTCTTTGCCGACACCATCCTGGAGAACATCCGCTACGGCAAGCCCGGTGCCACCATGGAGGAGGTCATCGAGGCCGCCAAGAAGGCGGAGATCTACGACGACATTCTAGCCATGCCCGAGGGCTTCAACACCTACGTGGGTGAGCGGGGCACCCTCCTGTCCGGCGGACAGAAGCAGCGCATCTCCATCGCGAGAATTTTCCTGAAGAACCCGCCCATCCTGATCCTGGACGAGGCCACCTCCGCCCTGGACTCCGTCACCGAGGCCAAAATCCAGAAGGCCTTTGATGCCCTGGCCAGGGGAAGAACCACCCTCATCATCGCCCATCGCCTGTCCACCATCCGCCAGGCGGGCCGGATCATCTCCATCGCCGACGGCGTCATCACCGAATCCGGCAGCCATGAGGAGCTGATCGCAAAGGGCGGCATGTATTCCCAGCTCTACACCACCCAGACCAATATCGCCAAGGAGCTGTAACCGAACGCAAAGAGGCACCCGCCGTCAGGCGGGTGCCTTTTACTATGCGATTAAGCCTTGAACTCCACAGCCAGCTCGGCGGGAGCGGCGTAGCCGTTCTGGATGACGGTCTGCTTGACCTCGTGGCCCCGGACGGTGATCTTCAGGGCGTGAAGCTCGCCGTTTTCGTAGCCCATGGTCTCGCCGTCGTCTTCGTAGTGGGTGAAGGTGCCGCTGCCGGGGAAGACCTCCAGCTTGACCTCGGTGATCTCCTCCACGCACTCGGGGCTGCCCACGGCCACGGGAATGATGGCACCGGCTCTGGCGAAGAGGGGCAGGTGATCCATGGGAGCTTCGGCCAGGATGTACTTGCCGCCGGTGTAGCGCTTGCCGGTGTAGTAGTCGTACCAGGTGCCCTTGGGCAGGTAGACGGAGCGGGCGAAGGTGCCGGGGGCCATGATGGGGGCAGCCATCAGGGCGTCGCCGATCAGGAACTGGTCGCAGATGTTCTCGCAGGTCTTGTCGGTGGGATACTCCAGGATCAGGGGACGCAGCATGGGCAGATCCTCATGGGCCAGATCGTAGAGGTAGGGCAGCAGGTGGTAGCGCAGCTGGATCGCCTTGCGCACCAGCTTCATGGTCTCCTCGCCGAAGGCCCAGGGCTCCTGACGGCGGGTGCCCTGCGCGTAGTGGTTGCGGAAGAAGGGGGACAGGCAGCCGGCCTGAGTCCAGCGCACCAGCAGCTCGGGGGTGCAGTCGGAGCCGAAGCCGCCCACGTCGGAGCCGGTGTTGTACATGCCGCTCAGACCCAGGTTCATCATCTGCACCAGGCTGAGCTGGATGTGGGCCCACATGGAGTGGTTGTCGCCGGTCCAG
Organism: Oscillospiraceae bacterium; assembly: GCA_015067895.1. The sequence continues at coordinate 77,375 of SVLP01000001.1, forward strand.
CCGGAGCAGTACCGCTGGGAGCCCGCGCAGCAGGCGCGGGTCAGGACGAAGGGACGCTTGCCGTCGGCCTTCAGCAGGCCGTCGTAGGTGGCCTGGGCCATCAGGTGGCCGTAGGCGTTGTGCATCTCCAGATGGCTGCCACCCTCGAACTGAACATCGTCGGGCAGCTGGCCGGTGAAGTTGGCGGGCTCGTTCATGTCGTTCCAGATGCCCCGGACGCCTGCATCGGTCATGATCTTCATCTTCTCGCCCCACCACTGGCGAACCTCTTCCTTGGAGAAGTCGGGGAACACGGCGGCACCGGGCCAGACCTTGCCAACATAGGTGGAGCCGTCGGGGTTCTTGGCGAAGTAGCCGTTCTGCTCGCCCTCGTCATACATGAAGTAGCCCTCGTCCTTCTTCACGCCGGGATCGATGATGGCGATGGGCTTGACGTGGATGGACTTCAGGTACTCGCACAGAGCCTTGGGATCGGAGAACCGCTGGCCGTTGAAGGTGAAGACCCGGAAGCCCTCCATGTAGTCGATGTCCCAGTGGATGGCGTCGAAGGGGATGTGGTTGGCGCGCATGGTGTCGGAGATCTCACGGATCTCGTCGGCGGACAGGTAGCCCCAGTGGCTCTGGTGGTAGCCGTAGATCCACTTCTGCTGCAGCTTCGCGGAGCCGGTCAGGGCGATGTACTTGCGCAGGACTTCCTTGATGTCCTTGCCGGGCAGCATGTAGTAGTCCAGGGCACCGCCCGCGTGGGCGAAGTAGAGGTAATCGGGATTCTCCTTGCCGAAGTCGAAGCGGGTACGGAAGGTGTTGTCCGCCAGGATGCCGCAGAAGCCGTTCACACCGGCCACGATGAAGAAGTTGATGGACTTGTACAGGCTCTTGAAGCAGTCCACGTGGGGCGCGGGGTCGTCGGTGTTCCAGTTCTCATAGCAGTAGTGGCGCTTGTTCAGGTAGCCGGTCTTGTCGCCCAGACCGTAGATGGCGGCGTCGGGGGAGAGGGTCTTGCAGACCTCCACGGGCCAGTCCTTCATGAGCATGTTCTCGATGGCGTGACCCTCGGACTTCAGAAGCTCCAGCTCCTCGTCGGAAACCTGGATCAGGGGCTTGCGGGGGGCAGTGTAGTCCTTCATCAGGAGCTTGCCGTTATAGTAGACGGCCATGTCATTCTCGGGCTCGATGGCGACCTTGCCCCAGATCAGGCGGCTGCCCTCGACCTTGGGAGCGGTCTTGCGCAGCTTGGCGCTGACCATGTAGCTGTTCTTCTTGTGATTGCCGTCGGTGACCCGGATGATGCCGGGCACGGGCATGGAAATGTGCAGACCGTTGTGGATTCCTTCGTTTTTGACCAGCTCCATGGCAAGTCCTCCTGTTATTTCTAAAAGTGTGCCCCCACATCTTGGGGGGCAGTCCGAATTCGTTCCATCATATTGTAGCACAAAATAATCGCAATGCAAGAGGGGAGGGAAGGTTGCGCAGGGATGTGGAAGAAGTGCGCAGAGATATGAAAGATTGGAGATTGAAGAGTGGAGAGTGGAGAGCATCCATGCCGTTCCGTTTTTAAGATATTAAGAACCCAAAACAAGTTGACAATGTAAACAGCCTGTGTTACACTGTAAACACAAGGGGATCTCCACTCTCCACTCTCAAATCTCCAATCTCACACGGGAGGTGTATCAATGATGGAACCCAATGAAAAGAACCTGACCCCCACCGAATGGCATCTGATGGAGTGCCTTTGGGAGCACGCGCCCCGCACCGGACGGGAGGCTGCGGAGTACATGGCCGTATCCCAGGGCTGGTCGCGGTCGACCACCCTGACGCTCCTGCGGCGGATGACTGCCAAGGGCTTCATCGAATGTCACGGGGAAAACGGCGTGAATGTCTTCTCGCCCATGATCGAGCGGGCGGATGCGGCGGTGCGGGAGACGGACAGCTTCCTCAGCCGGGTCTACCGGGGCTCGGTGAGCACCCTGCTGTCCGCCCTGACCCAGCGGCAGAGCCTGACACGCGCCGAGATCGACGAGCTTTACGACATCATAAGGCAAGCCGAGGAGGTGCAGCGCCATGATGAATGAATGGATCCTTTCATCCTCGATTTTGATCGGGGCGGTGCTGCTGGGGCGGCTGCTGCTCCGGGGACGGATCAGCCTGCGGCTCCAGTACGGGCTGTGGCTGGTGGTGCTCCTGCGGCTGCTGCTGCCGGTGCAGATCTTCACCAGCGATTTCGGCGCAGGATCCGTTGCACAGGAGGTGGACATCTCCGCACCCGTTCGGCAGGTCTACACCGCCGCCCGCAGCGATGATTACCAGATCGAATACGATGCGGCGTATCAGCAGGTGGTGCTGGAATACGAGGCCAGAAACCAGACCATCGCGCCGGATGACATCGACAAGATCGCCTACACCCGCGTGCAGCAGAGCCGGGAGCTGGATCTGACCAAGCTCCTGCGGGGGCTGTGGCTCGCGGGCATGGTGGTGATGACCTCGGTCATCGCCTTCTGCAACGTCCATCTGGGGCTCCGCCTGAAGCGCAGACGGTGGGAAGTGTCCGCCGCTGACAGTCTGCTTCCCGTCTACGTGACCGAGGTGGTGCCCACTCCCTGCATCTTCGGTCTCTTCCGTCCGGCCATCTACCTGACCCCGGAGGCGGCGAAGGACGAGCAGGTGCGCAGCCACGTGCTGGCCCATGAGCTGACCCACTACCGGCACCTGGATCACATCTGGTCGGTGCTGCGCAGCGTCTGTCTGGTGCTCCACTGGTACAATCCCCTGGTGTGGATCGCCGCCCGGGTCAGCCGCGCCGACGCGGAGTTGGCCTGTGACGAGGGCGCACTGGCGCGGCTGGGCGAGGAGCATCGAGCCGACTACGGCCGCACCCTCATCGGCCTGACCTGCGCCGACCATGGCGGCAGCATGTTCGTCACCGCCACCACCATGACCGGCTCCGCCGGTTCCATCCGGGAGCGGATCAAGCTGCTGATGGCCAGACCCCGGAACACGATTTTGACTCTGACCGCCGTGATCCTGATCGGCGCGCTGATCGTGGGCTGCACCTTCTCCACTGCCCCGGAGACCACCGAGCCCACGGAATCCACCGCCCCCGGCGTGGACAACGATATGTCCTACCACGGGGAGGAGCTGCCCATCCCGGAGGATCCCGGCGCGGCCTTCGGCTCTGTCCCCTACTTCCATGAGCTGCTGAATCCCCGGCTGGAGCGCAGCGAGGCGGACTGGTTCCCCCGGGCTCTGACCAGTTACTATGACGATCCTGCAAAAATCGACCTGTTCCAGCTGTTCTACACCGGCATCCCCGGCGCGGACAACACGCCGAGCACTGCGGAGCTGGCATTTCTGGAAAACAAACCCGGCTATGAGCCGGAGTTCGATCTGGTTCGCATCCCCACAGCGGAAATGAACCGGGTGCTGCGGGAATACTTCGGCATCACCCTGTCCGAGACCGAGGGGATCGGTCTGGAAAAGTTTCTCTACAATGAACAGACCGACTGCTATTACCAAAGCCTCACCGATACCAATCTGGGCTTCCGGGAGGTCACCGCCGCTGAGGAGCTGGAGGATGGTCTCTGGCACGTCATCTACACGGACGAGAGGGATGACCACGGCGTCGTCACCCTGCGCCGGTATGACGGCGGCTGGCGGATCCTCTCCAACCAGCAGCTTATTACGATGCCCCTGAGCGATCCGGCCGAGCAGGAGCGGATGCTGTCCCTTTTCGAGGATCCTCTTGTTCTTGACGGACTGACCTACCTCTGGGGCAGCTGGGAGGGCTTCTCCCTGTCCGGCAAGACGAAGTCCTTCGTCCCGGAGATCCTGGACTTCCAGGATACCACCCAGCCCGGGGCTACGGTGGCCAGTGCCAATGTGTACTACCGCCGCCCCGGCAGCAGCCAGATCTACGCCGCCCAGATGCTGCGCAGCGGCGGAGAATGGGAGCTCTGCGGCAACCGGCTCGTGGTCTCCATGGGGGACTACGCCGACCGCAGCCCCCGTCCCCTGACCCAGGAGGAGCAGGAGCAGGTGAATGCCGCCTTTGATCCCTTTGCAGATGAAGCCCGCGCTGCTGCCTGCATTGTGAACAGCTACTATACCGATGTGACGGAGCTGGATGTTGGGGCACTGCTTTATAATTTCCCCACCGCCGAGGAAGCCACCCAGAAGGAGTTCACGGCTCTGCGGGAGAAGTACGGCAAGGACTTCCTGTTCACCGAGTTTGAAAACATCTCTGATATGCCCGTCCCCGTCCACCGCTATCGGGTGGCGGACATCGACGCGGCACTGCACCGCTACGCCGGCATCGGCCACGACGATCTGACCGGCAGAAGCCTGGATCAGCCTGTGCTGTATCTGGAGGAGACCGACAGCTATTACAATTTCACCAGCGACTTTGGCCTTCTGGGCTTCCACTGCAACGGCGGCTGGGTCTATGACGGAGGTGCCGTGCTGTTCAGCACCCACTCCGCCCTGTACCTGACCGAGCGCGGCGGCAATTACCACATCCAGGCCCACCTGCCCGCGCTGATGATGGCCATGCCCAGCTCCATGCCGATGATCCCGGCGGAGCTTTCCGACGAGGATGCCATCGCTGAGACCCTGGACGCATTCTTCCTGGCCTACGAGGAAAACATCAATCTCAATGCCGATCACAGCTATGATCATCTGACGATCCTCGCCGCCGACCCGGAGCGAACCGTGCGTTATCAGGGGACAACCGTTCCAATCTCCGATTTCCACGGCAACATTGAGTACCTTCACGGCAAGGAGGCCTACTGGAAGCACGTTTGCAAGGATGCGGGAATCCTTCCGGATACCTTCCAGGTGACATCCCGCATCATAGAGATGATCTGTGACGGCGATACCGCTTACGTAGTGGCCCATGACCATATGACCTTCTACTACGAAGGGCTGGGCGCGCCCAGCGGCATGGGCGCAGACTTCGAGATTCTGATGTTCCGGCTGGACGGCGAATGGCTCATCGCGGACGTCTTCGAGCGCAACGACTGGTTCGACGCAGACTACAAGGACGACCCCAATTTCGATCCGGACGCGCTGATCGCCTCCGTGATCCCCTGATACATGACGAAAAGGAACCGCTTCGGCGGTTCCTTTTAACGTGTCAAAAAAGGGTTCTGTAGGGGCGATCACTGATCGCCCGCAGATTTTGCCCAAGCAAAATCTGTCGCCACAAGGCGAAAATTTGGTTATTTCCCTTCAGGAAATCCGAAAAACTACGTTTTTCGACGGGCGATCACTGATCGCCCCTACGGGTGTCTGTGAAAATGAGGTTTTTTGACAGCCTGAAAGGAACCTCTTCGGCGGTTCCTTTTTCTGCTCCTGTGTGGTATGATAAAACAAAAAAGGAAGTGGATCGAATGACCTTGGAAAAGCTGTGTGCATTGATCGAACTGCCGGAAGCGGTGACGGCGCGGGTGCTGGCGGTTCCGGCGGTGCCGGATGGGATTCTGGCACAGCTCCGGACGCCGGAGCTGTGGCCCCTGGGACGGGCGGAGCTTGGGGCGTTTGTCAGGCCGGATCCCGACGGCTTCGGAGAGCTGGCGGGGCAGCTGCAATGCGCGGTGAAAACTTACGAACTGTACCGGGAACGGGGGATTTCCGACGGGATTTTCGTGGATACCATGAAGTGCTTCACCCGCTTCGTCAGGGAGCACCTGGAGTCCTATGGCCGGTACGGCTTCGACCGGGGGTTCTGGACGGTGCGGCAACTGTCGGGCATCCTCTTCCGGATCGGGGAGCTGGAATATGAGCTTCGGGAGGGGGAGATCCATCTGCACATCCCCTCGGACGCGGTGCTGGAGCCGACCCGGCTGCGCTCCAGCTGGGCGGCGGCCCGGGCCATGCTGGGGGAGGGGGACATGGTCTGCCACTCCTGGCTCCTGTCCCCGGACTTGGTGGGACTGCTGGACGATGATTCGAAGATCCTGGCCTTTCAGCGGAATTTCCACATCCACAGCCCCGCTCCGGACGATTCCTTCCGGCAGTGGGTCTTCAAAAACCCGAACCTCCCCGACGAAGCACTGCCCGAAGCTACCACCCTCCAGCGCAGGCTGAAGGCCTTCCTGCTGGCGGGAAACACCTTCCGCGCCGCCCGGGGAAGACTGCACGACGAGCCATTTCCCAAGGAGGAACCGTCATGGAATTTGAAAAACTGATCGAGGAACGCTATTCCGTCCGGAGCTTTAAGCCGGAGCATCTGCCCAAAGAGGTGCTGGACAGGATCCTGGCCGCCGGACACAAGGCCCCCACCGGCTGCAATTACCAGCCCCACCGCATTCTGGTATTGAATACGGATGAAGCCATGGAGAAGCTCTGCGGCTGTACGAAGTGCCATTTTCACGCGCCCGCGGCCCTGCTGGTGTGCCACTGCGCCGCCGAGGGCTGGGTGCGCAAATATGACGGTGCCCTATCCAGCCCGGTGGATGCCGTGATCGTGGCGACCCACATGCTGCTCGCCGCCCACAACGAGGGCGTGGGCTGCTGCTGGGTGATGCATTTCGACCCTGATGCCATGCGCCAGACCTTCGCCATCCCCGTCGGCATCGAGCCTGTGGCTCTGCTGGTCATGGGTTGGCCTGGTGAAGACGCAAAGCCCCTGCCGCTCCACTTCAAGACCCGGCCCAGGTCGGAGACCGTGGTATACGACCACTTCTGAGACGGGGATTGACCCTGGCCTTCCCCTTTGGGGAAGGTGCCCCAACGCGCGCAGCGCGGCGGGGGCGGATGAGGTTACTGCAGTACGAATTCGCCGAAGCATGACAAAAAACGTGGTGCAGTTCCGCACCTCACCCGGCCCTTCGGGCCACCCTCCCCAAAGGGGAGGGCAGGATACACTTCTTTCATGAAAATGACCCCCACCATCCGGTGGGGGTCAAATTGCATTTTGGGATTACACGCCGAAGTAACGCTTTGCGTTGTTGGAGGCGATGTCCTGAACCATCTGGCCCAGAGCAGCCATGTCGGCGGGATACTCGCCGTTCTCGACCCAGCCGCCGATCAGGTTGCACATAATGCGGCGGAAGTACTCGTGACGGGTGTAGGACAGGAAGGAGCGGGAGTCGGTCAGCATGCCGATGAAGTTGCCCAGCAGGCCCAGGTTGGCGAGGCTGGTCATCTGCTCGATCATGCCGGTCTTGGTGTCGTTGAACCACCAGCCGGAGCCGTGCTGGATCTTACCGGGAACCTCGGGGCCCTGGAAAGCGCCCAGGAAGGTGCCCAGCTGGGCATTGTCACCGGGGTTCAGGGAGTAGAGGATGGTCTTGGGCAGCAGGCCCTCGTAGTCCAGCTTGCTGAGGACCTTGGTCAGGTTCTCGCCGGAGTCGGTGATGGCGATGCAGTCGAAGCCGGCATCGGGGCCCAGCTTCTCGAACATGCGCTGGTTGGTGTTGCGCAGGCAGGAGAAGTGGATCTGCATGACCATGCCGCGCTTGGCGTACTCACGGGCGCAGGTCAGCAGCAGGTCGGTCTTGTAGGCGTCGATCTCAGCCTTGGTCAGCTTCTCACCGGCCATGCCCTTCTTGAAGATGGCGGTCAGCTCCTCGTCGGTGGCCTCGACATAGGGAACGTAGCCCAGACCGTGGTCGGTAGCCTTACAGCCGTTGTCATAGAAGTGCTGGATGCGCTCGACCAGAGCCTTGCGGACGCACTTGATGCACTTGAACTCGTAACCGACCACATCCTCCAGCTGGTGGATGTAGCCTGCGAAGGTGGCCTTCTCGATGTCCAGAGCCTTGTCAGGACGGAAGGAGGGGCAGACCTTGGTCTCCATGGTGGGATCGGCGGCCAGCTTGGCGTGCCACTCCAGGGAGTCGATGGGATCGTCGGTGGTGCCGACCATGTAAACGTTGGACTGCTTGACCAGGCCGCAGGCGGTCATGGTGGGGTCGTTCTGCAGCTTGTCGTTGGCCAGGTTCCAGACCTCCTCGGCGGTCTCGCCGTTCAGGACGCCATAGTAGCCGAAGTAGCGCTGGAGCTCCAGGTGGCACCAGTGGTACATGGGGTTGCCGATGCACTTGGGCAGAGCTTCTGCGAACTTCTGGAACTTCTCGCGGTCGGAAGCATCGCCGGTGATGTACTTCTCCTCAACGCCGTTGCCGCGCATGACGCGCCACTTGTAGTGGTCGCCGCCCAGCCAGACCTGAGTGATGTTCTCGAACTTGCGATCCTCCCAGATCTCCTGGGGGTTGATGTGGCAGTGATAGTCCAGGATGGGCATCTTGGCTGCGTAATCGTGATACAAGGTCTTCGCGGTCTCGGTGGACAGCAGGAAGTCCTTGTCCATAAACTGCTTCATAGGAAAAACCCTCTTTCATACAAATTTGACCATGGACAGACATCCACGAATCATTCTAAGGATATTATACAAGAAAAGCCGAAAAATGCAATGGATATTCTGTGGATTTTAATAAAAACATTTCGTAAAAATGTGCTAAACCCAGATTTTGGGAGAATAAGATGGGAAAAGGGGCTGCTGCTGTCTTTTTCGACAGTGTTCCTGTCTGCTGCTCCGGGGGAACGACCCCGCGTACTGCATAACGATCAGCACAGCACCGATTGCAGTTTGTCAGCGGCGACCCGCCGCAAAATGGCCCGCCGGAAACGGCGGGCCAAAGGGGATGTACGATTAGAACCAGGACTCGAAGCCCAGCTCGACCAGGTGAGCGCGGGAATCCTTCAGACAATCGAAGGGATCGCGGCCGTAGGAGTCGTCCTGCTCGATCAGGAAGTACTCAGCGCCGCCGGCCAGACCGGCCTCGATGCAGGCCTTCAGGGGCAGGGAGCCGGCACCCAGCTCGGCGAAGCGGACGGGCTTGTCGAAGAAGGCAGAGACGAACTTGGCCATGCCGTCCTGACCGGACATGTCGGGCATCTCGACGTTGGCGATCTTGTAGTCCTTCAGGTGCAGCAGACGGACGGAGCCGGCATACTTCTTGATGAACTCAACGGGGTTCTCGCCGCCGCGGTGGATCCAGTGGGTATCCAGCTCGAAGCCCATGTGGGGAGCGTTCTCACGCAGGACGTCCAGCAGGTACTTGCCGTTCTCGAGCTTCATGAACTCGATGTGATGGTTGTGGTAGTACAGGTCGATGCCGTCTTCCTTCAGCTTCAGGCAGTACTCCTCAGCGCGCTTGGCGAAGTCGATGCACTTGTCGACATTGCCGATGGCGTTCATGGGCATCATGCCGATGCGGAACATGTCAACGTTCAGAGCGCGGGCGTCGTCGATGTACTTCTTGTAGTCGTCCTCGTTGCTGAGGTACTCGCCGGGCATGCCGGGGAACATGGGATCGATGGAAGCGGTCAGGGAGGAGAAGTTGAAGTTCAGCTCATCGATGGCCTTGCGGAAGCCGGCGACGTTCTCCTTGGTCATGGGAACCTGGGAGACCTCGGCGCAGTGGAAGCCGATATCGGTCAGACGGCCCATAACCTCAAAGGGCTCGAAGCTGGGCATCTTGGCGGGGGCGATGGTGGACATCTGAACACCGATCAGACCTTTTTTGCTCATGGGAATGCACTCCTTAATTCAAAATTATTGACGCAGCAAAATACTGCACGTCATTGCGAGGAGGGCGGAGCCCGACGTGGCAATCTCCTGGAAATCTCAGAAAACTTCGGGGATTGCCACGCCAGTGTGCGCACTGGCTCGCAATGACAGATGAATTGTTACTCAATCACATTGCACAGTGCGCTGGTGTTGGCACTGCGGAAGATGGTCTCCATCAGTCGGATGACGGTGGTGCCGTCCTTGACATGGATGTAGTCATCGGTATTGTTCTCGACGGCCTTGCGGAACCGCTCGATCATCCGGGAGTGGGAAGCACCGTAGTAGAACTTGATGCCCTCCAGGACGGGAGCCTTGACGATCACGTCGCGGGTGCCGTCGGGGTTGCACTTGAAGAGGGTGTTGTCCTCGATGTGGAAGATGCCCTTCTCCAGAGCAACGCGGATCTGGACGGACTCGTTGGTCCAGTTGTTGTTGGTGGCGAAGAACAGGCCGGGAGCACCGTTGGCGAACTCCAGGCGGGCGACCACGTCGCCCTCGACCTCGATGCCGTACTCGTTGGTCTGGCCAACGACGGCGTGGATCTTGTCGATCTTGCCGCCCAGGAAGTACAGCAGATCCAGGGTGTGCAGGCTCTGGTTAATCATGGAGCCGCCGCCGGCGTACTTCCAGGTGCCGCGCCAGGGCTTGACGGAGTAATACTCCGGGCCGCGGCGCCAGGGCACGAAGCCGCGGATGCCGACGATCTTGCCGTACTCGCCGGAATCGATGATCTTCTTCAGCTCCTCGGTGGTCTCGTTCATGCGGTTCTGCAGGCAGACGCCGATCTTGACCTCGGGATGGGCGGCCTCGAAGGCCTCAAACTCCGCAGCCTGGGCGGCGGTCAGGGCGATGGGCTTCTCGCAGAAGACGTTGCAGCCCATCTCGACCAGTTCCTTGGTCACGGGGAAGTGCAGATAGTGGGGCAGGCAGTTGTGAACCACATCGGGCTTCTGCTCGGCGACCATCTGCTTGTAATCGGTATAGAAGGGGGTGCCCTCGGGGACTCTGGACTTGAGCTCCTCGTTCAGGTCGCAGGCGGCGACCAGCTGGATCTCGGGGTTGCCCAGGATACCGTCGAGGTGGACGAAGGAAATGTCACCCAGACCGATGATAGCGGCACGAATCATTGGAATCTCTCCTTAATTGCCGAAACCCACGGCGGCGTAAGCCGCCGCGGGCCGGGTTAGATTTTAAGTAATGGAGCAGAAATTACTCGCGGACGGGGAACTTGCCCTCGGCAGCGATCAGCTCGTTCAGCTTGGCGTTGTACTCAGCCTCGTCGCAGGGATAGGCAACGGTCTTGCCGGTCCAGGCGGACAGCTGGGAAGCGTTGGCCAGACGGACGCCCATGATGCCGTCAGCGCCGGGAGCCAGCAGCTCGGTGCCGAACAGGACGTGGGAAGCGAAGTTGGCCATAACGGTGCCGTGCTGGACGCCCCAGGCATCGTTGTTCTCGAACTCCTCGATGTCGTACAGACCGCCGCCGGAAGAGTTGGAGCGGGTCAGCATGGCGACAGCCATCATGTCCATGGTGGCGTTCATCTCGGGCTCGGACTTGTGCATCTTGTAGACGGTAGCCTTCTGGGAGTTCTCGACGACGATCTTACCGGCGGAGAAGTCGATCTCCAGACGGTCGGTGCCGATGGCGTCGTGGGTGCAGGTGATGAAGGAGCCGGTGGCGCCGTTGGCGTACTTGGTGACGATGGTGACGTCGTTCTCAACGCCGATGTTGCGGTGAGCGCCGTTGATGTTCACGGAAGTGACCTCGACGGGGGTGCCGCAGATCCACTGCCACAGGTCCAGCTGGTGGGGAGCCTGGTTGACCAGGACGCCGCCGCCTTCGCCGCCCCAGGTAGCACGCCATGCGGACTGTGCGTAGTAGGAGTCGGGACGCCACCAGGTGTTGATGATCCAGTTGGAGCGGCGGATCTCGCCCAGCTCGCCGGAAGCAACGATCTCGCGGATCTTCTGGTACAGCTTGTTGGTACGCTGGTTGAACATGATGCCCAGCTTCACCTCGGGATGAGCAGCGGCGCAGTCCAGCATCTTCTGAACGTCGGAGGCGCGGACACCAGCGGGCTTCTCACCGATGACATGCATGCCATGCTCCAGAGCATAGATGGCCATCTCGTGGTGCAGGTAGTGGGGAACGGTGGTGATGACGGCGTCAACGTTGCCGGAGGCGATCATTTCCTTGTAGTCAGCGTAGATGGGGATGTTGGGGAACTTGGCAGCAGCGGCCTCGCGCTTGGCCTCGTCGATGTCGCAGATGGCGCCCAGCTCGCAGTGAGCGGGGATGGCAGCGGCGGGGAAGCCGGGGAAAGCGGGGGTGCCGGTCAGGATGTTGACATAGGAGCTACCCTGAGCACCGAAGCCGATGATACCATAACGAATCTTGTCCATTTTGCATTCTCCTTACTTTTTCACGTGAATATGTTTGTAAACTTAATTAAAGACCGACGGTGGTCTTGAATTACGAAATCAGATGGCCTTCAGAACCTCGCACAGGGCGTTGTACTGCATGGCGTAGCCCTCGGCGCCGTCCTTGGCCTTGTTCTCGGAGATGACCTCGGTGGCATCCACGACCTCCAGGGACTGGAGGGTGGCAAACAGCACCAGGTGGGGCTCCAGAGTCAGGAAGCCCTCGTAGCCGTCCTCGCGGATGGCCTTCTTGAGGATCTCGGGGATCTTGCCGTCGCCGGTGGCGCAGACCACGTTCTCGTTCTTGCCGGCCACGGCATCCTTGATGTGGATGTAGGCCACGTGCTCCTTCAGCAGCTCCCAGCACTCGGCGGTATTCTCACCGCACTGGACGAAGTTGGCGAAGTCGAAGGCGGCCTTGAAGTTGGGGGAGGCCAGCTCGTCGAGGATGACCTTGCAGCGGGAGCCGATGTCACCGTAGATGTCCTTCTCGTTCTCGTGGATCAGGATGACGCCGTACTTGGCAGCCACGTCGGCGAAGCCGCGCAGCTTCTTCAGGACTTCGTCCTTCCACTCATCGGGATTCTTGTTCAGCATCCAGAAAGAGAACATGCGGATGTACTTGCAGTCCAGCAGGTTGCAGATCTGGCACAGGGTGTCCAGCTGCTGCAGCTGCTTTTCGTAGGCGGCATCGTCGTCGATGTCGATCTTGCCGATGGGGGAGCCCAGGGAGGAGACCTTGACGCCGGCGGCGTTCAGACGGGGCAGGATGTTCTCTCTGACCTCGTCGACGGTGTACTCTGCGACGCCCTTGCCGTCAGCGGCGCGGAAGCAGATGTACTCCATGCCCAGCTCCTTGACGACCTTCAGCTGAACGTCCAGCTGGGGATCGATCTCGTCGGCGAAGCCGGAGATGATGATTTTCTTGTCCATGATTGCTTCTCCTTTCGATTCTCGGTTCTTCACAAAAAACCGAACCGCGTTTTATGCACTTCCAACAAATTGTTCAATTTTGGGCAGCATAAGAACACAGTTTTGTTCACGTTTACCATGATACCATACTTTTTCGCAATCTTCATTGTAAAAATTGCTTGACACATTGCGTTTCTTGCTGTATGCTTGGAAAAAAGAAGAAAAACGGTACAATTACCAACAATTTCCAAAACCTGGAGTTGTGAAACCTGCACAGAGGAGAGAAATACCATGCCCCATACCGCCACCTCCGACGCGCTGCGAAAGCGTCTCAGCCGCCGGGGCTACGAGATCTTCCGCATCCGGGATGCCTATCCCGAGGAGCGGACGCTGCACCACCATGATTTTTACGAGGTGAACCTGACCTTGTCGGGCTCATTGCACTACCACATCGAGAGCCGCTCCTACCATCTGACCAGCGGCGACATCCTGCTGATCTCCCCGGACGAGCTCCACCAGCCCGACCCGGAGACGGAGCTGGCCTCCTGCGAACGGGTGGTGCTGTGGATCGACAAGCCCTATTTGCAGCAGTTCCAGTCCTTCGGCTTTGACCTCAGCGGCTGCTTCGAGGGTCACAGCAACTGTCTGCGCTTTGATGACGAGTCCACCCTGCGGATTTGGGAGCTGCTGGATCGATGCATCCGGGAGAACGAGTCCCGGGCCTTCGGTGCGGAGATGATGGCCGACACCACCATGATCCAGGTGATGATCCTCATCAACCGGCTCTTCCGCAGCACCGCCCAGGGCGAGCGGAGGGATCGCTCCGGCACCCTGGTCACCGGTGTGCTGGACTACATCAACAGCCACTACGCCGAGGAGCTGTCCCTGGACGGTCTGGCCAACCGGTTCTTCATCAGCAAGTACCACCTGTCCCGGGAGTTCGGGCGGATCGTCGGCACCTCCGTCCACCGCTACATCACCCAGAAGCGGCTGGTGGTGGCCAAGCAGCTGCTCAGTGAGGGACGGCCCTCCTCGTCGGTGTACCAGCACTGCGGCTTCGGCGACTACTCCAATTTCTACCGGGCCTTCAAGGCCGAGTACGGCATCAGCCCCAAGGAATACGTGACGAATATCCGCGAGGACGCTGCCCGCAACGCCGAGCGCAGCCGGGAACGGAGCTGGCTGATCCGGGAAAGTGGGGAATAAAAGTTAATGAATAATGAATGATGAATAGTGAATAATGAATAATTGAGGTGTTTTCTGACGAAAATGATTTTATTAGAATATATGCTTATCGACTTTACTCAGCAACCGGAAAAGAATGATTCCTGGCCCCCTCCGAGAGGGGGCTGTCAGCGTCAGCTGACTGGGGGAGTGTCGTTGGATAGACGCTGAATGTTCTATTTTGGGACACTCCCTCCACCGCTGCGCGGTCCCCCTCCCTCTTGGAGGGAGGCAAGAGACGCGTTGCTGAGGTAAGCCGATAAGCATTTTAGAATATTCAATAAGGGCCTGCCGCTTGGTTGCGGCAGGCCCTTGTCGTGTCAGGGAACCAGTCTCCCGTCCAGGACAGTCCAGGACTGGATCGGTATATGGATACTCAGGCCGGTGGTGAAGCTGCCCTCCAGCAGCAGCTCCACCTGGCTGTGGTCGGAGATGCGCCCGACGGAGATACTCTGGGACTGGGTGTAGAAGGACACATCGTCCCCGCTGAAATTGACCAGCTTCGAGTATTTCGACCGGTTGAGGATGTCGGTACGTCCGGCTTCCTGACCGTCGATCAGGATGACCAGATCGCACTGCTGCCAAAGGGAATCCATATCCCGGTACAGCTCCGGGACGTCGATGTCGAACTCCATGCCCGACAGGACAACGGCACCGTCCCGGAGGGCGAAGCTGTCGTAGGTGACGGAGATATCCCCAAAGGCCGCGGCATCCCGGGTATGGGACAGGGCGGGGTCGTGGACGGCGGTGCTGCGGACGACGCCGGACTTGCCGGTCACGCAGAAGATGGCCCGGTAGCCGTTTCGTACATCCAGGGTGAAGTCTGCCTCATAACTGGTGCCGTTCCAGACGCATTCCTCCCGGGAGATCTCCTCGCCGTCGGCAAAGATCAGCAGCTCCGCCGTGGAGCCCTCGGGATAGGCCGGGGGATAGCCCAGGAAATGGAAGGTGCATCGATCCGGCAGCTGATCCGGGGCCACCTGAAACTGGTAGCGCTCCAGAACGGTGGTATTCTCTACCAGAAATTCCGCGCCGGCGGACAGACCGGCGATGGCCTGACTGAGGTTAGCCAGATCCTCCCGGCGGGAGTTGACACGGAACAGGGCGGTGCCCGCCAGGATGGCGGCGCAGAGGGAGACTGCCGCCGCGCCTGCGGTCAGGGGCACCAGCCATTTGGGCAGCTGGGGCGCGGGCTGGGTCAGCCGGTCGATGAGCTCCCACTCCCGGTCGGTGAACTCCGTTTCTGCGGCCGCTTCCGGTTCGGTGTCGTTCTCCACGCCCAGCAGCCAGCCCACGCTGACACCGAATAATTTACTTAATGCGATGAGCTTGTCGATCTCCGGGATGGCGGCGTCGGCCTCCCATTTGGAGATGGACTGGCGGGAGACACCCATCTCCTCGCCCAATGCGATCTGGGACAGGCCCAGCTCTTTGCGCTTGACAGCGATCCGCTGTCCGATGGTCAGGTCTTCCATACGATGACCTCCTTGATAAAGATGTATCCGGATGACCTGAGTATAGCGAAAAAACCAGAAAAAGGCAACCACCCGCGCCTTTACGCCCTGTCAACCGGCGGTTTACATGGCGAAGGTGCACAAAAAACCGCCCGCACATTTGTGCGGACGGTCGATGCGTTCTTAAGAGTCGCTGGAGCTTGCGTCTATACGGGCCTGAACCTGGCCGATCAGTTTGCTGAGGTAATCCTTTGCGACGGCATCACTGAACAGGATAGAATCGAAATGCTGGCGGGTGTTTTCGTCGATCAGATCAATGGCGAGATATCTGAAGAATTCTGTGGCGATATCCGGCTGCTGAAGCATCGTCCAAAAGATGCTGGTATGGAGATTGCTGTGGAAATATATACCGATTTCAGAGTTTTCAAAGATGACAAGTGCAATGTCGGGAGGTGTGAAACAGCTGTCGATCAGGTAAAACGATTGACCGGGCGCGTGATCCTTGCCGATGTGATCGTATAGATACTGTAGCTGCATCAAGATTTCCTGCGGATCGAAAATGACTCCGGCAGGGGAGAGCTCGCTTGTCGAGCTCGTATCAACGAATTCCTGAAGACCGGCGGCTGAGAGAATGGTGACACGCTCAGTGGCTTCACAGCAGTTGAAACGGGCCTGGAAGCTCTCGATCAGCTTGTCCACAAAGCGCACGGGGTCGGACTGCATCAGGGTTCCGCTTGGATCTGCTTGTTCCAGGGTATGCTTCAGTATCTCCGGATCCTTCATGCACCGTTCCTTCACGGTGCTCCACAGCTCCGGAACAAAATTATCAAAGCAGAGATTGTAGGTGAACATGGTGCTGCGGAAGCTCTTGCTTTTTTTGATGATGTAGGAACTGATGTCGAGGGAATTCAGGGTAAAGGGTGCGTTGCTGGAAAGGGTGTTCTTTATGGATGCGTACTGGTACGACAGGTAGGTGTACAGATTGCAGTCGCTGAAGGCATAGACAGAGACCTCATCCTCCCACAGGAAGTTGATTAGGAGATACCGATCTTTTTGATCCTTGTCCTGATAATGAACCAGGCAGCAGTCTGTATTTCCGAGGAAGGTCTCGTCCAGCTTCGTCAGAAGGATCGAATAGCAGCCGTAGGTGGAAACGGCGGCGAGCTGATAAAGTCCGCTCAGCGCGTCAAAACGGCCATCCGCCTCCAGGTCACTGTCATTGATCAGATGATAGAAGTTGGGATTGTAATTTGCCAGGAAGCTTTTTTCCGTTCCCAGGGCATACAGCAGCGCGGACAGGTTCCGTGTAGCCTGAGCGGAGCAGGAATTGAAGATCATGCCTTCAAATAGCTGACGCTGATTGGCGGGATTGTTTGTGGACAGCGTCTCCATCAACTGTTTTACCAGCTCTCCGGCGGAGCAGATTTGCAGGCCTGCGTCTGTATCTCCGCTGTGGAAAAGCTTGTAGACCCGGGAGTTATGACCGACACCGGTCTTGATATTGCCCAGAATGATGTCGCTGATGACCTTGTTGATGTGCTCTTTATCTTCAGAAGCAGCATCGAGCGGGGCAGAATCGTCCTCGCCGCTGCCATATTTATACTCAAAAAGGCTCTTTTTGTCACTTTCACTGAATCTCAGTTCCCTTGCGATCAGCTCCAGCTGAGCATCGGTGAAGCGGAAGGGTTCTGAGAGACAGCGGTAGAATTTAGCCTTGGAGATACCGCATTTTTCGATCAGTCTGGTGATCGACATACCGTCTGCGAGTTTAACGCGCTTGTTCAGGAAAGAGGACAGAGTATCCACACCTAGCACGATCCTTTCATATTTAGCTAAAGTACATTATACCAGACAAACAGGTAAAAAGCAACTTGTAATTTGTACAAAATACGGGCTTTGGATCATCTTCGTATGAAGATACAAATACGGAGTATCAGAATTGTAGCAGTTTGGTAGCAAAACGGTATTGACTGCCGAGACGGTGTGCGATACAATATAGTCGAGAAGAGTAAGGTTTTGGTGATCGCTCTTCGGTTGGTTTCGTTAAACTGTGTCGGAAAGAACAGGGGGGGATCTGTAATGAGTCCTTGTACGAACAACGAAGTTCAGTGGCGTGACCGCAAGTGTTATTGCGGTATCCCGCTGAGTTTTGAGAGCTATGCGGTCTCGCATGATCGCTTGTTTCTCACCTGTGGTTTTCTGAACCAATCATCCAAGGAGATCCAGCTCCACCGCGTCCGGGATATCGCGCTCTCGCGCAGTCTTTCCCAGAGACTGCTTGGCGTGGGAACGGTCAGTGTCACGACCTCGGATAAAAAGGTCGTTGTCCTGGAGAATATCCGAAATCCTGCTGAAGTGAAAGAACTGCTTTATCAGAATGCCGAGGAGCAGAAGCGGATCAGACGGTTCCGCTATGGAGAGTTCCTCCCCTATGCCGACATAGATTTTGATAACTGAAGATACAGACAAGACCGCCCGCACATTTGTGCGGGCGGTCGAACGTTATGGATTACTCCTCAGCAGGAGCTTCGGCCTCGGCGGCCTTCTTGGTGGTGCGCTTGCGGGTGGTCTTCTTGACCGGCTCCTCACCCTCGACAGCCTCGGCCTTCTTGGCCCGGGGCTTGCGGGCGGGCTTGGGAGCTTCTTCGCCCTCTGCGGTCTCGGCCTTCTTGGCCCGGGGCTTGCGGGTCTTCTTGGGGGCTTCCTCGCCCTCGGCGGTCTCAGCCTTCTTGGTGCGGGGCTTACGGGTCTTCTTGGGTGCCTCTGCCGCGGGAGCCGCAGTCTCGACAGGGGCCTCGTTAGGGTTTGCGGCAGTCTCCTCAGCCTTGGGAGCCTCCTCGACCACGGGCTGCTCCTTGGTCTCCTTCAGGATGATGGCGGTACGGGCGGGGATGTACAGCTCCACATAGCGGACGCCGTCGAACTCCTTGAACTCGTAGGTCTGGTGGGCCACGTTGCCGAAGCCGCCGTACTTGGGATCGTCGCTGGACATCATGACGGTCAGGGACTTGGTATCGGGGTAGACGGGGATCAGCACGTTCTGCAGGGAGTTGGTGGAGTGGAAGTTGAAGACGAAGAACAGGTCGGTACGGGCGAAGCACAGCATCTGCTCGGGGGCCTTCATCAGCTGCAGGTTGGCCATGCGCTGGTTGAAGATCTTGCTCTGCTTGGTGACGGCCAGCATGTCGTGGTCGAAGTCGTTGAGCCAGACATACTTCAGCTGCTCGTTGTTCTTCAGGCTCCACTGACGGCGGCAGTAGTGGAAGCTCCAGCCGTTGCCCTCACGGGGGAAGTCGATCCACTCGGGATGGCCGAACTCGTTGCCCATGAAGTTCAGGTAGCTCTCGCCGCCGCCGGCCATGGTGAACAGGCGGATCATCTTGTGCAGGGCGATGGCGCGGTCAATGACGGGGTTGTGGGTGGTCTTCTCCATGTCGGTGTACATATTGGCACCGGCCAGACGGAAGATCATGGTCTGGTCGCCAACCAGAGCCTGGTCGTGGGACTCCACGTAGGCCACGGTACCCTCGCCGGGACGGCGCAGGCACATATCGCCCCACATCTTGTTGATGTCCCAGAACTCGTCCTGCTGCTTGACGGCCTTGATCCACATATCGGGCAGACCCATGGCCAGACGGTAGTCGAAGCCGATGCCGCCGTCCTCGATGGGCAGGCACATGCCGGGCATGCCGGACATATCCTCGGCCACGGTGATGGCGTCGGGGTTGACCTGGCGGATCAGCTCGTTGGCCAGCTGCAGGTAGGTGATGGCCTCGGTGTGGGTGTTGTAGGAGAAGTACTTGTCGTTGGAGTTGAAGTCGGTGCCCAGGCCGTGGTCGTGGTACAGCATGGAGGTGACACCGTCGAAGCGGAAGCCGTCGAAGTGGTACTCGGTCATCCAGAACTTCAGATTGGACAGCAGGAAGTGGATGACGCCGGTCTTGCCGTAGTCGAAGCACTTGGTGCCCCAGGCGGGATGCTCGCCCTTCTGGCCGTCGTGGAAGAACTGCCAGGTGGTGCCGTCGAACATGTTGATGCCCTCGGCGGTGTTCTTGACGGCGTGGGAGTGGACCACGTCCAGCAGCACCTGGATGCCCATGGAGTGGGCCTTGTTGACCAGATACTTCAGATCCTCGGGCTTGCCGAACCAGCTGGAAGCGGCGAAGAAGTTGGAGACCTGATAGCCGAAGGAGCCGTAGTAGGGGTGCTCCATGATGGCCATCAGCTGGATGGTGTTGTAGCCGGCCTCCTTGACATGGGGCAGGGTGATGTCGGCGAACTCGCGGTAACTACCGACCTTGCCCTCCTCCTGAGCCATACCCACGTGGGCCTCGTAGATGTACAGGCACTTGTCGGTCTTGAAGTCGCCGTCAGTCCACTCGAACTTGTTGGCGGGATCCACGACCTCGCAGACGAAGGAGTTGTCGTGCTTCTCCTGGACGACCCGGCGGGCGTAGAGGGGGATGTGCTCGGTGCGGGTCAGGTTGGCGTCGACCACGGTCTTGACCTTACAGCCGTCCCACAGGGTGTTCTCACCCTCCAGGAAGATCTCCCAGTTGCCGTCACCGGTGCGGTGCAGGGGATGGCTGGTCTGGTTCCAGTTGTTGAACTCGCCCTCCAGGTAGAGCTGATAAGCGGAAGGAGCCCACTCACGGTAGACCCAGCCGCCCTCCACCCGATGGAAGCCGTAGTAGTTGTGTGCGTTTGCGAAATCATTCAGGGTCTGGCCCTCGCCCAGGATCCGGCCCTTGGTGGCGCGGTAGAGGAACATGCGCAGGTCG
The DNA here is from genome assembly GCA_015067895.1 of Oscillospiraceae bacterium. Next base: position 97,738 of record SVLP01000001.1, read on the forward strand.
ATGTCACCGGCAAAGGGAGCCAGCTGGGGGTTCAATTCCAAGATTCTGTACATAGTTGATAATCACCTTTCTCTGAAAATGTTCGGACAAAGTGGTTCATGTATACCTTACAGGAAATATTGTACCGCAATCGCGCCGGGAAGTCAAATGACAGATTGCCCAAAATCGATACAATCCTGCTGTTTGAGTGACCGGAAATAAAATGACACGCTTGTATCACTTTGCGGTTTGTGATATGATAGCACAAAGTCCCGATCCTTGCAAGACCGGGACGGAAAGTGACACATTCTCATGGAAAGTGGGGTGTTTGGTATGTATACGGCGCAGAAAAATCCGGCGGCACTGCGGTCTCAGGAGCTGATCTGCAAGGCGATGTGCGCGCTGATGGGGGAGCTTCCCTTTGACGAGATCACCGTCACCCGGATCTGCCAGGAGGCAGGGGTGGGGCGCAAGACTTTCTACCGGAATTTTCAGGAGAAGGAAGACGTGGTGATGCTGATGATCGACCATCTCCGGGAGGAATACGAGGCGGAGCTGGAGGATATTTCCCTGGAGGAGGCGGCGGGATACCATTTCCGGTTCCTTGCTGAGCGGATGGACTTTATGCTCCTGCTGTACCGGTCGGGGTGCGTCCCCCTTCTGACGGAGCGGTTCTCCGTGATCCTGCCCAGGGTCATGCCCCGGTGGTCGGCCGACGAGCGGGAGAACGCCTACCGCACCGCCGCCGTGGTGGCCGGAACCGAGGCCGTGATCCGGCTCTGGGCGGAGCGGGGCTTCCGGGAGACACCGGAGGAGATGGAGCAGCTGTACCGGTTCGCGCTGGGTGAGGGGTGAAAATGGGCGTGTTGCAGAATGCCGTTTTTGCAATGCACCCAAAGCCTGTCATCCTGAGCGAGCGAAGTGAGTCGAAGGATCTTCGCACTGACGGAACATTTGCAGTCGAATCGGTGCGAAGATCCTTCGACTCCCTACGAAAATCTGCGATTTTCTTCAGTCGCTCAGGATGACATCGGTTTTTTCATTGTTCTGAGCCGTCCGGCTCAGACCTGTGCTGACAGGCATACTGGTGGGGCGTCACGTGCTGGATCTTTTTGAACATCTGGATGAAGTAGGATACATTCTCAAACCCCGTGGCCCGGCAGACGGACTGGACGGACTCGCCCTTTTGCAGCAGCAGGCAGGCGTAGCTGACCCGGACGGAGTTCAGGTAGTTCAGGTAAGTCATGCCGGTCAGGCTCTTGAAACGGCTGCAGAAGTGGTACTTGCTGTAGCCGGTCATCCGCGCCACCTCGTCGATGGTGATCTTCCGGGCGTAGTTCTCATTCGTCCAGCGGATCAGCTCCTGGAGGCTGGAGTCCCGGAACCGGGCGTGCTCCGGCGCGGCTTCACGGCTGGGCTCCGTGTGCCGGGCCAGGATCCGGAACAGCTCGATCAGCTGGGGCAGGCACCGGCCAAGGTCGCCGTCGAATTCCATCAGCCGGGCCACCACCTCCAGCACCTCGTCGAAGGCAGGGCAGTCGTAGCGCAGCTGGGAGACGGTGCAGCCGAAGAGGGCGAAGATGTGCTCAGCGTTCAGATAATGCTTCAGCTGGGCGAAGTGGATCTTGAAGACATACATGGTTCCGATGCCGGGACGGATGTTGTTGGCGTGGACGGTGTAGGGCGGGATCACGAACAGCTGATGTCCCCCCAGCTCGAAATGCCGGTTGTCAATCACAATTTCGCCGCATAGCTGGTCGCACAGCAATATTTCGATGGTCTCCGCGTAGTGCAGCGGAACGATGTCCTCGGTCAAAAATTGCTTAATACTGACCGTATAGGGCATTTCTCTGGAGAAAAAGAAGTGTTCTTCAAAGCCATCGGGCATGGTATCGTCAAAATAGATACATTTCATGGCAGTTTTTCCTTTCCGGCGCGGTATGGGCGGGCACAGTTCACTTCCATTAGTTTACAGCAGAATTCACAAGATTGCAACATCAAACAACAATATTCCCTCTTGCCATTTTTTCACACTTTTGCGATAATGGATATCAGGAAAAGTACGCACACCATTCATCTATTTCAATCACCGAAAGGAGTCAACAAACTATGAAGCGTTCCGAGATCAACAAGGCTCTGCGTGAGCTGGAGGCCCTCTGCGAGAAGTACCACTGCTATCTGCCCCCCTTCTGCCATTTCACCCCCGAGGAGTGGAAGACTAAGGGCCATGAGTATGACGAGGTTCGGGAGTGCTGCCTGGGCTGGGACATCACCGACTACGGCATGGGCGATTTCGACAAGATGGGCTTCAGCCTCATCACCATCCGCAACGGCAACCGCGCCATGGCCGACAAGTACCCCAAGGTCTACGCTGAGAAGCTGCTGAGCCTGAAGGAGGGCCAGTATTCCCCCAACCACTTCCACTGGTTCAAGACCGAGGACATCATCAACCGGGGCGGCGGCAATGTCCTGATCCGGGTCTACAACTCCCACCCCGACGAGTCCATCGACTACGAGTCCGATGTCACCGTCTACACCGACGGCCGCGCCTACACCGTTCCCGCCGGCACCCAGATCCGCCTGACCCCCGGCGAAAGCATCTACATCCCCCAGTATCTGTACCACGACTTCGAGGTGGAGCCCGGCACCGGCGACGTCCTGCTGGGCGAGGTCAGCCAGTGCAACGACGACTCCAACGACAACCGCTTCAATCCCCCCATGGGCCGCTTCCCCGCCATCGAGGAGGACGAGGAGCCCTACCGCCTGCTGTGCACCGAGTATCCCGCTGCTGAGTAATTTCAACTGGTGCGGCAGCACCCAAATCGCTTCCCCCGGGGGGAAGCTGTCGCCAATCGGCTCTTCGGAACCGATTGGTGACTGAAGAGGAATGCGGGAGATTACCTTGGATGATAGAAAGCCCGAAGACTTACTCAGGCTTTTCAACCCGTGACCAACCCCGGTGAAAGTCTAAACGGGTATGTTGATTTTTAGGTTTCCGCCCGAATTCCTCTTCCGACCCGCTGTTTCCTCGCTGCGCTCGGGCGGGCCACCTTCTCCCCGGGAGAAGGGTTTGGTTGAAGACTTCCGCTGCTGCCACAACAAAAATGTGTTTTATTTCTATACAAGACAACAATTGAGGTATAAATTGCTATGATCGACGTAGTTGCTCTGGGCGAACTGCTCATTGATTTTGCCACCGTCAGCACCGATGGCGATGGCTACCCCACCATGGCCGCCCATCCCGGCGGCGCACCCGCCAATTTCCTGGCGGCTCTGACCAAGTTTGGTGCCTCCACCGCCCTGCTGGGCAAGGTGGGTACCGACACCTTCGGCAAGCTGCTGACCGGCACCCTCCAGAAGGCCGGGATCGAGACCCGGGGCCTGATCGCCACCGACGACGTCTTCACCACCCTGGCCTTCGTCACCTTCGACGAGTCCGGTGACCGGGAGTTCGCCTTCTCCCGCAAGCCCGGCGCGGATACCTGCATCTCCTTTGAGGAGCTGGATCTGAGCCTGATCGACGAAGCCAAGGTCTTCCACTTCGGCACCCTGTCCCTCACCGACGAGCCCGCCCGCTCCGCCACCTACAGGTGCGTTGCCTACGCCAAGAGCAAGGGCAAGCTCATCACCTACGATCCCAACCTGCGCAAGCCCCTGTGGAAGGACATGGACGAGTGCAAGAAGCAGCTGATCTGGGGTCTGGGTCAGGCCGATGTGGTCAAGATCAGCGATGAAGAGGTGGAGTTCCTCTTCGGTCTGGGCGTCGAGGAGGGCGCGGAGTACATCCTGAAGAACTTCGGCGTGAAGCTGGTCTTCGTCACCTGCGGTGCTGACGGCTGCTTCTTCAAGAACGCTGTCGCTTCCGGCAAGGTGCCCTCCCTGAAGAACATCAAGGTCATCGACACCACCGGCGCAGGCGACATCTTCGGCGGCTCCGCCGTGTGGAAGCTCCTGCAGACCGGCAAGGCTCCCGAGGAGCTGAACGAGGACGAGCTCCGGGACGTGGTGCGCTTCGCCTGCACCTCCGCCGGCCTGTCCACCACCCGCAGCGGCGGCATTTCCAGCGTCCCCGCCTACGAGGAAGTTCTGGAGAGAATGTAATGTTGCATACCATCAAAAATGAATTCCTGACCGTCACCGCCAAGGAGGCCGGTGCGGAGCTTATGTCCATCCTGGGCGCCGACGGCACCGAGTACCTGTGGCAGGGCGACGCGAAATACTGGTCTGACCGGGCCCTGAACATCTTCCCCTACGTGGCCCGTCTGAACGACAAGAAGTATTACATGGACGGCGAGCTGCACGAAATGGCCATCCACGGCATCGCCCCCTATCGGGATTTCACCGTCACGGAAAATGACGGCGTTCGCATGGTCTTCCAGCTGAAAGCCGATGGGAAGACCATGGCCGAGTACCCCCGGAGCTTCGTCTTCCGGATCATCTACGCCCTGGAGGGTAAGACCCTGAAGGTCACCTACGAATGCGAAAACCAGGACGGGAAGACCATGTACTTCGGTCTGGGCGGCCACCCCGGCTTCAATGTGCCCCTGGCTCCCGGCAAGGCTTTTGAGGACTACCGCCTGCGCTTTGCCGAGGTCTGCGAGCCCTACCGGGTGGGCTTCAACGCCGACTGCTTTGTCACCCACGAGGACACCCCCTTCGAACTGGAGGAGGGCACCATCCTGAATCTGCGCCACGACCTCTTTGACGATGACGCCATCGTCCTGCGGGATATGGCCCGGGAGGTCACCCTGGAATCCGACGGCGGTCATAGCGTGACCGTAAGCTTCCCCGGCATGCAGTACCTGGGCCTGTGGCACTGGCCGAAGACCGATGCACCCTACATCTGCATCGAGCCCTGGTGCTCCCTGCCCGCCGATGCGGGGCGAATCACCGTCTTCGAGGAGCAGTCCGATCTGATCTCCCTGGAGCCCGGTAAAACCTATATCAATGATTGGTCTATCTCCATCTCCTGATGTGACACACTTGCTCAGATGACTGTCACGCAAATGTAGGGAACGGCTATGGCCGTTCCGCAGTGGAATCTGATGCAAAAAACGATGTTGGGCGAATTCGTACCATCCCAGCATGTCGCCCCACCTGGTTCCGTACATAGGTGCATTCTGCGGAACGGTCATAACCGTTCCCTACGGGTGCTGTGCGGATTTGTTACTCAACAGAATGGATAGAAAAACCACATTATGAGGAAATGACATGAACATCCAAAACTGGACTTTTTACTACCCCGGCTTTGAGCCCCTGTCCTGCACCGCCCCCTGCACCATGCTGAGTGTGCTGTACGAAAACGGCAAGATCCCCGATCCCCACTACGGGCTCAACGAGCGGGAGCTGCAGTATCTTGCCGACAAGGACTGCACCTTTGAGGCCAGATTCACCGTGGATGCCGAGACCATGGCTAAGGATTTCCACGAGCTGGTCTTCCACGGTCTGGACACCATCTGCCATATCTACCTGAACGGCAAGCTGCTGGACAAGGTGCAGAATATGCACCGTACCCATGTGATCTATGTGGGCGATGACCTGACCGAGGGTGAGAACACCCTCCGTCTGGAGTTCAAGTCCCCCACCCGCTACTTCGCCCGGGAGCAGCACCGCCACTACCTGTACATAAATGACGGCGACACCATCCCCGGTGCCGCCCACCTGCGCAAGGCCATGTACCAGTCCGGCTGGGACTGGGGCCCCACCCTGCCCGACATGGGCATCTGGCGGCCGGTGGAGCTGAAATGCTATGATGTGGATCGGCTCTATCGCACCACCTTCACCCAGGATCACCACGACGGCCTGGTGGATGTGACCGTCAAGGCGGAATCTTTCCATAACTGGGCCCGGGACATCTATGTCACCCTGGACGGCAAACGTGAAAAGGTCGTTGACGGCGAGGTCACCATCACCGTGGAGAATCCCAAGCTCTGGTGGGTGCGCGGCCTCGGTGAGCAGCCCCTGTACGATTGTGTAATCGAGCTGGAGCACGAGGGCGTGGTCATCGACACCATGCATAAGCGCATCGGCCTGCGCACTCTGACGGTCAGTACCGAGAAGGATGCCGACAAGCGCGGCAGCGAGTTCGCCTTCGTCATCAACGGCGTGAAGATATTCTCCATGGGCGCCAACTACATTCCCATGGACAACCTCCTGTCCCGTGTCACCGATGAGCGCATCGAGCAGCACATCCAGTGGGCCATCGACGCCAATTTCAACACCCTGCGCATCTGGGGCGGCGGCTACTATCCCGAGGACAAGTTCTATGACCTGTGCGACGAGAAGGGCATCATGGTCTGGGAGGACTTCATGGTGGCCTGCGCCAACATCTGGTTCACCCAGGAAATGCAGGATGAATTCTGGGCCGAGGCCGTGGACAACCTGAACCGGCTGAACCACCATCCCTCCCTGGCCATCCTCTGCGGCAACAACGAGATGGAGGACATGATTATCAATGCCGGTGCCCAGAACACCGAGCATGTCCGCCACGACTACATCCACCTCTACGAGATCCTCCTGCCGGAGCTGTGCAAAAAATACGCCCCCGATACCTTCTACTGGCCCTCCAGCCCCTCCTCCGGCGGCGGCTTCGACGATCCCGGCAACCACGCCCGGGGCGACACCCACTACTGGACCGTCTGGCACGGCGGCGTGCCCTTCACCACCTATCGGCAGATGCACTTCCGCTTCTGCTCCGAATACGGCTTCGAGGCCTTCCCCAGCATGAAGACCATCCGCACCTTCTGCGAGGAGAAGGATCACAACTGCTTCTCCCGGGTCATGGAGAACCACCAGAAGTGCAAGGGCGGCAATGGCAAGATCCTGCGCTACCTCTCCGACAATTACCTCTACCCCGCGAAATTTGAAGACCTGGTCTACGCAAGTCAGCTCCTCCAGGCCGATGCCATCAAGTATGGTGTCGAGCACTTCCGCCGGGAGCGGGGCTGGTGCATGGGCTCCATCTACTGGCAGTTCAACGACTGCTGGCCCGTGGCATCCTGGTCTTCCGTGGACTCCTGCGGCCGGTACAAGGCCCTGCACTATGCCGCCCGGAAGTTCTATGCTCCCGTGGCCATGGGTCTGTTCCTGGAACAGGGCAAGCTGACCGTCAACGTCTCCAACGAGACGATGAACGATTTCAGCGGCTCCATCCGCCTGCGCCTGTGCACCAAGGACTTCACTGTCCTGGACGAGAAGACCGCAGGCGTTTCCGTGGACAGCCTGGAATCTCTGGATGTCTTCCGCTACAAGCTGCCGGAAGTTGATCCCTATTCCACCTACATCTATGTTGACCTGCTGGATGCGGACGGCGAGCTCGTCATGCGCCAGGTGGAGATGCAGGTGCCCTGCAAACATTTCGAGTGGGAGCGCCCCGCCATCACCGCTGCGTTCACCGATGTGCCCGGCGGCGTGGAAATCGCCGTCACCGGCGACACCTTCACCAAGGGCGTGATGCTGGACTTCGAGGGCTTCGACTGTGTGCTGACCGACAATTTCTTCAGCATCACGGACAAAGATCCCTACATCGTCACCGCCCGCACCGACCGGTCTGCCCAGGAGCTGCGCAAGGCTCTGCGCATCAAGACCGTCTACGACATCCGCTGACATCCCAATATGCATATTGGCCTGCCGTCCCTAATGGACGGCAGGCTCCACCCCCGCGTTTTTTGGAAAGGCAGGAAATCCTATGTACCGTCTTCTGATCGTCGATGATCCCGACAGCTGTGAAACCATCAAGGGGCTGATCGACTGGGCCGGTTATGGCTTCAGCGTGGTCATGACGGCTCATTCCTATATCGAGGGCATCAACCTGTCCCTGGATCTGTATCCCCATCTGACGCTGATCGGCACCAGCATGGGTGCCTACCGGGGCTATGAGCTGGCGGATCATCTGCGCTCCATCGGCCTGAAGTCGGTCTTCGCCATGATGTCCCCGGAGCGGGATCCGGAGCAGATCATCCAGGCCATGCGGGCGGGTGCGAGAGATTTCCTGACCAAGCCAGTGGACGCGGCGGAGCTGCGCACCTTCGTGGAGCGGGTGGTGGTCAACGAGCTGGGCGGCGAGCTGCCCCAGGTGGGGGCTGTCCGCCATGACATCGACCCGGTGCTGAACGTGCCCTACTGTGAGCTGTCCCGGATCACCAACAAGATCATCATGATCGTCAAATCGGGCTACCGCCAGCCCCAGACCCTGACGGGCATCGCCGAGAGCATGCAGATGTCGGGCAAGTACATTGGCCGCATCTTCCTGAAGGACACGGGCATCAAATTCTCCGAGTACCTGATGGCCTACCGGATGCTCGAAGCCCGGAAGCTCATCACGGGCACCCAGGAGAAGATCTCCGTCATCGCCGGCATGGTGGGCTATGTCCAGCTCAACAATTTCTACATCCACTTCCGCAACTACTTCGGCGTCTCCCCCAGCGCCCTGCGCAACTTTGAGACGGCAGGGGAATTGGCAGAGGTCTGATACTAACTTTTCATAAAATCGCCTTATTCTCGCCGGTCTAAATTGTGCCGGAATGCGTTCTCCTCCTAGGTGGGCGACAGCCCACCGTCGTCGTCGGCCTTTTCCGGCGCAATTTATCCTCGACGAGTCTTAAGGCCATTTTATCAAAAATTAGTATGAAAATGAAAAACGTATGCCGGAGTCCATCGGACTCCGGCATTTTGTATAGGTCAAAGCAGGAACACGCGCACCGATTGTTCGTCCACATCGCCCACAAGCATGAGCTTGTAGGAGCCGGTGACGGTGTCGAACCGGGCGGGGGAGGTGCCCTCCCAGACTGGCGCATAGCGGGTGCCGTTGAAGGCGTGGATCTCCACATTGCCCCGGCCCGCGAATTCCACAGCGTTGTAGGGATAAATGCCGCCAAGGTCAACGACGATGCCGTCGGGCTCCCGGGTGATCTGAAGATTGGTCAGCTCCCCGGGGGTCAGCGCCGCTTTGCGCTCCAGGCCGATGCCGTGGGTGTCATAGAGCCGGACGCGCCGCAGCACCGGAGCCGCGCCCGCTTCCATGATGCGGATGCGCAGGGCCGAGACGGTGACGGGCTCGATCCGCTCGCAGCGGCAGAAGCCGATGCACTCCCGCCGGGCGACGGTGCGCCAGACGCCGTGTTCCAGCACATCCAGGGAGAATCGGCGAACCCGGTGGCCCAGCTCAATGACCTCCTCCAGCCGATAGCAGTCGAAGGTGATCGGGGAGGGGAAGGAGAGGGTGATGGTGGGGGTCAGGTCAGCAGCGGCGTAGAAGCGGTCGCCGTCCTCCAGAAGCAGGTTTTCCGGGCCGCAGTCGGGGTGGAGGGGCCCATCGGCGGTGACGGCTGCGTTTACGGCAAGCTCCTCCGCGAAGATCTCTTTCAGAAGAACGTTCCAGCGCAGGACGCTCTTGGCGTCCCGTTCATGGATCAGGCCCCGGCGGTCGGGGGGCAGGTTCAGGAGGATGGCGGTGTTCCGTCCGGCGGACTGGAACCAGTAGGTGACGAGATTCTCGGGGGTGCGCACCTGATCGTCCTGGCTTTCGTGGTAAAACCAGCCGGGGCGGATGGAGGTGTTGGTCTCGGCAGGGATGAAGCGGCTGCCGCCCCATTTGCCGCTGTTCAGGTTGGCGCAGGTTTCGACGACGATGGTCTCGGGATCGATGGTGGCCCAGCAGGGATCTCCCGCCCGGCCCTCCTCGGTGCCCACCCAGCGGACATCCACGTGCTCCGCCGCCCCCAGGCAGCCAAAAATGACGCACTGGGGCTGGAATTTGCGGACGATGCCCGCCCAGCGGGCCCAGTCGTAGCGGGCTTCGGTGCTGCCTGCGCCGTCCCACCAGCATTCCCAGATGGGGCCGTAATTGGTCATCAGCTCGGTCAGCTGGGCGGCGTAGATGTCGTTGTATTCCGCACTTCCCCAGGACGGGTGGTTCCGATCCCAGGGGGAGAGGTAGAGCCCCGCCTTCAGGCCGAATTCCCGGCAGGCGTCGGTGAATTCCTTCACCACATCCACGCCGCAGGGGCTGTTTTTCACAGAGTGCTCCGTCGTTTCCGTGTGCCAAAGGCAGAAGCCGTCGTGGTGCTTGGCGGTGAGGATGGCGGCGGTGAAGCCCGCGTCCTTCAGAACCCGGGCCCACTGGCGGCAGTCCAGGGCCGTGGGGGCGAAGACGGATGGGGACTCGGTGCCGTCGCCCCATTCCCGGTCGGTGAAGGTGTTGACGGTGAAGTGGAGAAAGGCCGTCCGGCCCCGGCGGTACCACTCCATGTGCCGGTCGTTGGCCGAGGGGCCGAAGGGAGTCAGGCCGTATCGGGAAAAGTCGGTCATAGGGGACACCTCGTTTCGTGGGTTTCTTCTATTATACCGACGGGCTGAGGGGAAGTCAACGCAGCCAGTGAAATCGCAATATCGCAACATGAAATCGCAATATTGCAGCTTGCGGCTTTTGCTCTTTTCCGTCATAATGGTTCTATATTCGTTCCCGGCAAAGGAGGATCCCATGAGAAATCTATTCAATCTGGACAACCCGGTGGTTCAGTTTCTGGCCCGCGTGGGCGATCTCATCATCGTCAACGTGCTGTTTCTGATCTGCTGCGTACCGCTGGTGACCATCGGCGCGTCCATCGCCGCCATGCACAAGGTCACCCAGGCCATCGCCTTTGACGAGGACAACGGCATCGTAAAAACCTTCTTCCGGGGCTTCCGGGAGAATTTCAGGCAGGCCACGGCGGCCTGGCTGCTGATGGTGGTCTTCGCGGTCAGCATGGGCTGCAATTACCTCATCATCCTGGGCTTCGCCGCAGGCAATATGGCGCTGGTGCTGAAATGGCTGCTGATCGTCCTCTCTGCGCTGGTGGTGATCCTGGCGGCGTACCTGTTCCCGCTGCTGGCCCGGTATCAGAACACCCTGCGCCAGCATGCCATGAACGCCCTGATCCTGGCGGTGGTGAAGCTGCCCCGGACGGTGGGGCTGGTGGGCTTGAGCATCCTGCCCATCCTGATCGCCGTCATTTCCTTCCAGACCTTCCTGCAGACGCTGATCTTCTGGGTGGCGGTGGGCTTCGGCTTTACCAGCTACATGTCCAGCACCCTCCTGAAGCCCGTCTTCCGGGAGATGGAGGACAAGACCGGCGCAGGTGTCCAGATCATGACTTAAGCAAAATGCGGCTGACCAAATGGTCAGCCGCGATTTTTTATACCGTGAAGTCGCCGGAGAGGAAGGTCTTGCCGCAGTCGCGGATGAGCCACTCGATCCGGCCGGGGATGCGCCGCTGGCGCAGGGCCCAATCCCACTGCATCAGGGCTTCTTCGGGGATGGGGAGGGTTGCTTCCCAGACCTCGCCGGGGGAGAGGAGCCGCTTGGCGAAGGCCCAGAGCTGCGTCCGGGAGGTGACCACGCCCTGGGTGCGGTGCAGGTAAAGCTGAGGCACCGCCCAGCCCGGGCGCGCGCCGGTGTTGGTGATGCGGACGGTCACAGCCTTTTCATCGGCAGAAACAAGCTCATAGCCGAAATCGGTGTAGCTAAGACCCATGCCGAAGGTGTACCTGGGCTGATCGCCGCGATAGTAGGCGCAGCGGCGGTAGGAATCCTTGGCATTGTAGGCCACGGGGATCTGGCCCACGGTGTCGGGCAGACTGACGCTGAGACGGCCGGCGGGCTCGATCTCGCCAAAGACCAGCTTCGCGATGGCCTCGCCGCCGGTGAGACCGGGGTAGAAGGCCTGGACGATGGCATTGGAGCCCTCCAGCTCCTGCATCTCGTAGGGGCGTCCGCCGATGAGCACGGTGATGATGGGCTTGCCGGTGGCGCGCAGGGCCCACAGGAGCTCGATTTGCCGTCCGGGGAGTCGGAGCTGGCAGTCGTCCACGTTTTCTCCGCAGTCCATGGTGATATCACTCTGGCTCTTCATGGCGCCGTTGGCGTCGAATTCGCCCGCTCCGGCGAACCGGCTGGAGCTGCCGCCGAGACACAGCACGATGGCGTCGCAGTCCCAGGCCAGCTCCATGGCTCCGGCGATGTCCGGGAATTCCTCAAACAAGCCGCAGCCGGGGTGCCAGACCACCTCTACGCCCGTGCCTTTCAGCAGCACCTCGAAGCCCCGGCGGGGGGTGATGCCCGTTTCGGGACGGATGGGAGGCGTGTAGTCGCCCAGCTGGTTGTAGATGGCGTCGGCATTGGGGCCGAAGACGCCAAGGCGCAGGGGCTTATCCGCAGACAGGGGCAGGGTGCCGTCGTTTTTCAGCAGCACCAGGGAGTGCTCCGCCAGTACCTTCACCTGGGGGTGGTTGACATAATTATAGCTGCAATACTCGTCCGTCTCCGGCAGGTAGGGATCCTCGAACAGTCCCCGGCGGAATTTGACCGACAGGATCCGCTGGCAGGCTTCGTCGATCCGGGCTTCTTCGACAAGCCCCCGCTCCACGGCCTCCTCCAGCAGCTGGAAGCCCGTGTCCCACAGGCCCATGTCCACGCCCGCGTTCAGGGCCAGGGCACCGGAGGCGCAGCGGTCGCCGGTGACGGCGTCCAGCTGGTCGATGGCCACGCCGTCGGACATGACAAAGCCCTCAAAGCCGTACTCCCCCCGGAGCAGGTCGGTGAGTAGGGCGTGGTTGGCGTGGCAGTAGACACCGTCGATCTCGTTGTAGGCGGCCATGAAGCTGGCGACGCCAGCGTCCACACAGGCCTTCACCGGGGGCAGATGGATCTCCCGGAGCTCCCGAGGGCCGATCCGGGCGGCGCTGGCGTTGACGCCGCCGGTGGTCTCGCCCTGGGCGCACAGGTGCTTGGCGGTGACCTCCACGCCCTCAGACTGGATGCCCCGCACCACGGCCTGGGCCATCCGGGAGGCCAGGTACGGATCCTCGCCAAAGCACTCCTCGCTGCGGCCCCAGCGGGGATCCCGCAGTACATCCAGTGCGGAGACCAGAGCCAGATCCACGCCCATGCTTTTCAGCTGTTTTCCGCTGACCTTGGCGGCCTCCTCCAGCAGCTCCGGTGCGAAGGTGCAGCCCGCCGCCAGATTCACCGGCAGCAGATAGCCGTCCAGGGCCTGATGGCCGTGGGGGCACTCGGAGCTGAGGAGGGCGGGGATGCCGAAGCGGGAGTGCTCGATGACGTATTTCTGGAGCTGGTTCCGGGCCTTGACGGCCAGGCTGCCCGCCAGACCGGTCTCGAAATCCTTCTTCGACCAGGGATCGGCCCGGTGGAGGCCGTAGATGGTGCCGATGCCGGAGTACCGCTCCACCTCGGACTTGAATTCCTCGTCAAAGACGATCTCGCCGCCCTCCCGGCGGTAGATGCCGAAGCCGTAGAGCCGCTGGGTCAGCTGGCCAACCTTTTCCCGCAGGGTCATCCGGGAGAGCAGGTCTGCGGCTCGCTCTTCGGGGGAGAAGGCAGGATTTTGATAGATTTCCATAATATAGCACCTCGCAAAAATAAGTGCTGAGGGCTGAGTGGATCATGTTCTTCAGTACTCAGCATTCAGCACACAGCACTATTTTCGGGGACGGCAGTGCCGTCCCCGAAAAAGGTATTACTTCAGCAGGATGGTGACGATCTCGTAGGGCTTGATGGTGAAGGTCACCTTGCCGTCAACCACGGGCAGCTCAGACTCGATCTCCTCCAGCAGGTTGGTGAGATAGGCGGCCTTGGTATCGGCGGGGACGGTCAGGGTGGCCTTGGTGCGGGCATTCTCGCACTCGTACAGGCGCAGGACGGTGCCCTCACCATTCTCGGCGGCCTTGACGGTCTCCAGGATCACGTTCCGCTGATCCACGGAGGCGAAGGAAGCGGCCTTGCCGGTCTCGCCGCCGGTGACGGCGTAGGCTCTCTGGTTGAGCTTGTAGGACTCGGCCACGGTACCGGCCTCCTGCCAGCTCTCGGCGTGGGGCAGCAGGGCGTAGGTGAACTCGTGGACTTCCACGTCGGCGTTGGGATGGGGCTCCACGCCGGACTTCAGCAGGGTCAGGCCGATGGTGCCGTCGTTGACGCTGTGGCCGTACTTGCAGTCGTTCAGCAGGGAGACGCCGTAGTGACCCTCGGAGAAGTCCATCCACTTCTGGGCGCAGCTCTCGAAGCGGGCCTTGTCCCAGGAGGTGTTGGTGTGGGTCTTGCGCTTGACGTTGCCGAACTGCACCTCGAAGGTGGCCTCGTCGGCATGGATGTCCACGGGGAACTCCGCCTTCAGCAGATGCTGGTGCAGCTTCCAGTCGACCTTCGTCTCGAAGTCGATGCGGCGGGTGTCGGCGTAGAAGTGGATCTTCTGGAGGATCTCGCTGCCGCAGCAGTCGAAGGTCAGCTCCAGGGTGGTGCAGACGGGGCCGTCGGTCAGCCAGCGCAGAGATTTCAGCTCGTCCACATCCCAGGACTTCTCGGTGTAGAACATGTCGATGTCCCAGTTGTCGTAGTAGATGGGCTTGTCCTCGTAGCAGCGGATCCGGGCGACCTTGCCGGGCTTCAGCAGCTCCCGGTCGTTTTCCTTATCGAAGATGGAGGTGAAGGCGCCGGTGGCGTCCAGGGCGATGGTATAGTAGGGGGTCTCCAGATGGTACTCATCGCTGCGGAGGAAGGGGGAGGCGGCCTCGGCGTCCACCAGAGCCAGGGACTTGTAGCCCTTGGAGGGCAGCCCACGCAGGTAGGCGACTGCGCCGTTCTCGGTCTGCTGGACGGGGTAGATGGTGCCGTTCTCGTCGCGCAGGCCGGTGGCCTTCACATCGCCCAGACGGACGATGTCATCGCGGTCAAAGCCCAGGGTGTTGAAGACGGTCACGGCCTCGCCGGAACCGGCCAGCGCGTTCAGACGGGCATCGATCTCGCCCTTGACCTCCTGCTCCAGGGCCTCGTACTCGGCCTTGGTCACGTCGTAGACCTCGGCGATGGAGGAGCCGGGCAGGATGTCGTGGAACTGGTTGAGCAGGATGATGTCGCGCCACAGCCGGGTGTCGGTCTCGTGGGGGTAGTCCTTGTTCAGGACGCCCAGCAGCTCCAGATCCATCAGCAGCTGCTCGGAGCGGCGGTTGCCCTTCTTGTTCCGGCCCATGGAGGTATAGGTGCCGCGATGGTACTCGAAGTAGAACTCGCCCTCCCAGGTTTCCAGGCGGCGGTTGTCCTTGACCCGCTCGCTGAGCTCGTCGAAGTAGGTGCGGGCGGTCTCCTGGCGCACCCTGGGGATGCCGACAACGCCCTTCTCCATGCGCTGGGAGGTCTCCAGCATGTTCCGGGTGGGGCCGCCGCCGCCGTCGCCGTAGCCGTAGGAGATCAGGATGTCGTTGTTGATCTCCTTGTTCTGGTAACGCTCCCAGCCGCCCATGATGGAGCCGGGGTGCAGCATGCCGTTATAGGTGGTGAAGAAGCTCTCCTTGGGGTTCTGGGTCTCGCCGGTGGTGGTGATGAGGTGGGTCAGCACCTCGCTGCCGTCGATGCCACGCCAGATGAAGGTATCGTTGGGGATCCGGTTGATCTGGTTCCAGGCCAGCTTGGTGGTCATGAAGTAGTCGATGCCGGACTTTTTCATGATCTGGGGCAGAGCGCCGGAGTAGCCGAAGACGTCGGGCAGCCACAGGATCTTGTTGTCATGGCCGAACTCCTCCTTGAAGAACCGCTTGCCATGGAGGAACTGGCGCACCAGGGATTCGCCGGAGGTCAGGTTGCAGTCGGCCTCCAGCCACATGCCGCCCTCGGTCTCCCAGCGGCCCTCGGCAACGCGCTGCTTGATCTTCTCGTACAGCTCGGGGTAACGCTGCTTCAGGAAGTAGTAGAGCACAGGCTGGCTGGACATGAACTTGTAGCTGGGGAACTCCTCCATCAGCTTCAGAACGGTGGCGAAGGAGCGGACGACCTTCTCCCGGGTCTGGGCCACCGTCCACCACCAGGCCACGTCGATGTGGGTGTGGCCGATGCAGGTGGCGATGACATCGTCGTGGCCTGCCATCTTGGTGTACAGGGTCTCGGTCAGGTATTCCTGGGCCTGAGCCAGGGTCTGGTAGAACCTGGGGGAGTAGGGCAGGCGCATGTCGATCATGTTGATGGTGTTATTCAGGACGGTCTGAATATCCATGCGAACCTTGCTGTCCTCGCCCATGCGGGGGAAGGCCTGCAGGGGGATCAGCAGATCGTAGTACATCCGGTTGATCTCCTCATCCCGGACGTACAGCTCCACCAGGAAGCGGAACTCCCGGTGCAGGGTGCCGGTGTAGGCCTGGATGTCGATCTTCAGCTCCTCGCCGCCGACGGCGCTCTGGCGCAGCCAGATGTCGCGGTGGTTCATGTCCGCGCCCTGGATGACCTCGTTATTGATAAAGACCAGGAACTGGGGGTTCTTGCCGTCGTCCCACTCCTCAATCTGGGTGCGGATGCGCATCCAGACGGATTTGCCGGAAAAGCTCTGGGGAACGGTGGCGGTGGTGCGGAACCAGTAGTGGGAGCCGGGGATGCCGTGAAAGTCGGTGTTCTGACCGGTGAACTTTCCCTCGAACCGGTCGGTTCCGGCGTACTCGGCGTACCAGTGATTTTTCTTGGAGTCGAAGGTGAGCCAGGGGGCAGTGCTGGCGTCAGCCTCGGCGGGGCGGAAGAACTGGCCATGCTTGTACTGCCAGTCGTTCAGCTCCACCTTGTCCCGGAAGCGGAGATTGCCCATCTGATTGGCAATGACCTGGATGCGTTGATCGATGAAATACATAAATGTCTACCTCGCAGATATGTGTTGAAAAATTGTCTGTTCACACGACAGAACCTCTGATAACCAGTAGATGATACATCAGAAATTCTGGCTTGTGAATAGGCAAAAGAAGATAATTTTGTATCATTGTCGATTCCGCAAAAAGTGGGGCGACCGCGGATGCGATCGCCCCACCGCGTATTACGCTAAGCAGGTATGTTCAGTTGAACAGAACCAAATTACTTGGCAGCCTGCCAGGCGGCGAACTGAGCGTTGACCTCGGTCAGGATGGTGTCGAAGCCGGAAGCGCGCATGTCAGCCAGCATGGCGTCGATGGAGTCCTGACCGCCGGTGCCGGTCATGATCAGGGACTTGTACTGCTCGAAGATAGCCTGGACAGCGGAGATCTCGTCAGCGATCTCGGTGGTGTCGGGGATGAAGCCCATGGCGGGAGAAGCAATGGCGTTCTCGTTCTGGGTCTTGACCTCGCCGTAGCCGTCAGAGCCGACCTCGGGGGTAGCCACGAAGAAGGTGCCCTGGGTGTAGGCGGCCATGGTCCAGTCGCCGTTCAGCTTGTTGACCTTCTTGACGCCGTTCTCGTCGACGTACTCGAAGTTGACGCCTTCCTCACCGTACCACAGCATGTCGCGGACGACGGGATCGGTGTTGACCAGCTCCAGGAGCTTCAGAGCCTCGAGCTTGTGCTCGGAGGAGTTGGAGATGCAGGTGATGGAGCCCATGACGGTGTCGTTGGACAGAACGGTGTTCTCGAACTGGGAGACGACAACCTCAGCACCGCGGGACTCGCCCCAGCCCTTGGCAGCGCCGGGCCAGCCCTGAGCGACGCCCAGAGAGCACATGCCGGTAGCCTCAGCGGCGACAGCGGCGTCGGAGTTGATCAGGCCGTCGGCCATCCAGCTCTGCAGCAGAGCCAGGTCGGCCAGAACGTCGGGCTGCTCGTAAACGGAGACGAACTCGGTGCCGCCGTTGTAGGCGATGCCGATGCCGATGTTGCCCAGGGTGCAGGCGTCATACTTGTTGCCGGTGACGCAGGACAGGCCGTCCTGGTTCAGCAGCAGACCGGTGGTGCCGGTGCCGGCGACGACGGCGCGCAGGCCAGCGTCGATCTCGGCCAGGGTGTGAGCCTCAGCGTACTCGGGGAAGTAAGCGTCGACGTCAGCCTTGGTCCAGACGAAGAAGTTGGTCATGGAAGAATCCTTGTAGCAGGGGATGCCGTACAGCTTACCGCCGATCATGCAGGAGTTCAGGAAATCCTGGGGGATCAGATCGGTCAGGCCGGGAACATCGGCCATCAGATCGGTGATGTCAGCGAAAGCGCCCATGCTCACGTCGGAGGTGTAGGTGGACATGTCGGTGAACATCAGATCGTAGGGCTCGTTGGTCTGGACGGTGACGGAGCGCAGGTTGCCCCAGTCGCCCCAGGAGCCGACGCGGACATCCAGGTGGACGCCGATCTTCTCCTCCAGGTAGGCATCCATCTTAGCCTTCCAGGAGTCGTAGTTGGCGGGCTGGCCGCCGCCGACCTGGTACCAAACCAGAGTGGGGATCTCGTCGTTGCCGGCATCGGCAACGGGAGCGGTGGTCTCAACGGGATCTTCGTTGACGGGGGCGGTGGTTTCGGCAGGCTTCTCGCCGCAGGCTGCGAACAGACCCACGACCATCATGACTGCCAGAAGCATTGCGATGATCTTCTTCATTGTGTTTCCTCCTAATTTTTTGTTTTGCTTTTTATCAAAGCGGGGGCTGACGATCCCCCGCCTCAATACGGGATGAAATGTGCCGGTCTTAGCCCTTGACAGCACCGACGGTCAGGCCGGAGATGAAGTACTTCTGGAAGAAGGGGTAGACGCAGGCGATGGGGACGGCGACCACGAAGGCGATGGCCATACGGACGGATTCCTGGGGCATGTTCTTGCTCAGCTCGGAAGAGGAGGTCAGCATGGCAGTGGGATTCTTGGTCAGGTAGGCGACATTGTTCTGGATCTGGTTCAGCATGGACTGCAGGGAGCGCAGCTCGTCGGAGCTGATGTACAGCTGAGCCTGGAACCAGTCGTTCCAGTAGCCGAAGGCCAGGAACAGGCCGATGGTGGCCAGAACGGGCTTGGAGATGGGCAGGACGATCCGGGTGAAGATCGTCATCTGGGATGCGCCGTCGATCTTGGCGGACTCAATGATGGAGTCGGGGATCGTGGAGCGGAAGAAGGTGCGGGAGATGGTGACGTTCCAGCTGGACACGGCCAGGGGCAGGATCAGAACCCACATGCTGTCCTTCAGGTGCAGCACCTGAGAGGTGACGACGTAGCTTGCGGCCATGCCGCCGCCGAAGACCATGGGGATGAAGATCATGATGGTCAGGAAGTTGTTGAGCTTATGCTCGGTACGGGACAGGACATAGCCCATGACGGTGGTCAGGGCCACGCCGATGACGGTACCGATGACGGTAACGTAAATGGACACCCACAGGGCATGCAGGATGGTCTGACGCTGGGACCACAGGTAGGTGTAGGCATCTGCGGAGATGTTCTCGGCGGTGAGCCACAGCTGATAGCCCTGGGTGCGGATGACGTTGTTGTCGGTCAGAGAGATGATGGCGATGAAGATGATGGGCAGGAAGCACATCAGAGCCAGAAGCAGGAACAGGGTGTTGAATGCGAAGTTCGTCACGGGGCTGATCCGGTTCAGGCGGCTCATGGTATCGCCGGAAGCACCTTTGGTTTTCTTAGCCATAATGTTCGCCTCCCGTCAGATCAGCGCGCTGCTCTTATCGACCTTGCGGACGATGGCATTCGCGGTGAGGATGGTGATACAGCCGACGACGGCCTGGAACATGGAGGCCGCGGAGGTCTTGCCGATGCTGGTGGTTGCGGAGTTCAGCATCTGGTAGATCTTGACATCGAAGGTCGCGACCACGGGGGTCAGGGGCTGCTTGGCACCCTGGGTGACCTGATAGAACAGACCAAAGTCAGAGGAGAAGATGCGGCCGACAGCCAGGATGAACATCATGATGATGATGGGCTGCAGGGAGGGCAGGGTGATGTACTTGGCCTGCTGCCACTTGCTGGCACCGTCGAGGACGGCGGCCTCATACAGGCTGGTGTCGATGCCGGTGATGGAGGCCAGGTAAACGACCATGGAGTAGCCGATGCCCTTCCAGATGTGCATGAAGATCAGGATGGCGGGCCACACATCGGGCTCGAAGTACCAGTTGACATTCTTGCCGCCGAACATGCGGATCAGGGCGTTGGCCAGACCCTTGTCGGTGACCAGGAAGGCGTAGACGAAGTAGGCGACCACGACCCAGGACATGAAGTGGGGCATGAACATCAGGGTCTGGTAGATCTTGGACTTGCGCTTGGAGTAGATGTTGGAGATCATGATGGCCAGACCCACGGGCAGGACGATGTCCAGCACGATGAACACCAGGTTGTAGCACACGGTGTTGCGCAGGATCATGGGGAAGTCCCGCAGACCGAAGAAGTATTCGAAGTTCTCGAAGCCGACCCATTCACTCTTAATCAGGCTCACAAGGAAATTGGTATCCTGCACGATCTTGTAGTCCTTGAACGACAGGATGATGCCGAACATCGGCAGATAGCAGAAGAGCACGAACCACACGGTGGTCGGGAGCGCAAGCAGGGTCAGCTCGGTATCATCCCGAGTCCACTTGTTGCGTCGCTTGGCCAGGGTGGGTGCCTTCTTGGCGGTTTTCGGTACAGACATTTGCACCACGCATCCCTTCCTCTTTTATTTGTCGAAATATACAAAATCCTCTGCATTATTTGACTATCTTATTATACGCATAATCCAAAAGAACGGGAAGTGCTGAAAAGTTACTTCATAGTGCACAAAGGCTACTTTCTTGAGGAAGTTGTTCAGAAATCAACAATAGAAGATATCTGGAATAGGATAGATTGCACAAACGAAAAGCGGCGGCAATATGGAAAACGCTGATTTTATGAAAAAGTATCGTTTTCCGACTTCCAGATATCCCGGTTTTCGTGGATAATAACATTGACTTCGTGTGCCCCTGGGCACACACCAAAAAGGAGTATTGCATATGAAGAGGAACGTTCATATCACCGGACAGATGCCCGAGCACTGGCGGGAGGCTGTGGCGGAGCTTGAGCAGGATCTGGGCTTCACGCTGGCTGGCGACGGCATCGAGATCCGCTGCACCAGAGGTGACGGCATCGCGGTGGTCAGCGACGGCAGCTCCGTGGAGCTGACCTGGAGCGCGGAGGTGGAATTTTTCCGGGCCCTGAGCCTGATCCCCGTGCCCCTGACTGCCTGCGACATCCATGAGAAGGCCAATTTCCAGTCCTCCGGCCCCATGTTCGACTGCTCCCGCAACGGCGTGGTGAATCCCGACGCCATGCGGTTTTTCATCCGTAAGATGGCTCTGATGGGCCTGAATCTCGGCATGCTCTACACCGAGGACACCTACGAGGTGCCGGGCCGCCCCTTCTTCGGCTACAAGCGGGGCCGCTACACCTATGACGAGCTCAAGGCTCTGGACGACTACGCGGCCATGTTCGGCATCGAGCTTTGTCCCTGCATCCAGACCCTGGGCCACCTGAAGATGATCCTCCACTGGCCCGCCTTCACCCATCTGCGGGATCATGATGACGTGATCCTGGCGGATCTGCCGGAGACCTATGTGCTCCTGGAGGAGATGATCCGGGCCGCCACCGCCCCCTACCGCAGCAAGAAGATCCATCTGGGCATGGACGAGGCCTTCGGCGTTGGCCTGGGTGCCCATTACTACCGCTTCGGCCATGAGGATCCCCACGCCGTCATGGGCCGCCACCTGAAGACCGTCCTGGACATCTGCAAAAAATACGCTCTGGAGCCCATGATCTGGTCGGATATGTACTTCCATCTGGACGGTCGGGATTACCACTCCGAGGGACTGCCCTCGGAGAAGGCCAAGGCAGCCGTGGATCCCAGAGTCACCCTGGTCTACTGGGACTACTATCAGAATGAGGAGGCGAAATACGCCGACGCCCTGTACAAGCATGCCCAGTTCCCGGCCCCCACGGTCTTCGCCGGCGGCATCTGGACCTGGACCGGCCCTGCGCCCAGCTATCCCACCACCTTCGGCAATACCATCGCAGGTCTGACCGCCTGCCGCAAGGCGAAGGTTCCCCTGGTTCTCGCCACCGCCTGGGGCGACAACGGTCAGGAGTGCAGTATGTACGCGGCCCTGCTGGGACTGCAGCTCTACGGTGAGCTGACCTACCGGGAGGAGTATGACGAAGCCTGGCTCCACGACCAGTTCCGCCGCTGCTGCCACGCCGATCCCCAGGCATTTTTGGACATGAGCCTGTTCAACTACCTGCCCGGCATGGCCGTGGGCACCTCCGGCAACCCCGCCAACGCGGGCAAGGTGCTGCTGTATCAGGATCCCCTGATCCAGCTCTATGAGCATGACATGGCGGGCTACCCCATGTCGCAGCATTACGAGTCCCTGGTGGGCCGCTTCGCCCGCCATGCCGCAGAAAACCCCGAATACCCGGAGCTGTTCAATTTCTATACCGCCCTGGCCCATGCCCTGGCCCTGAAGTGCCGCTGGCACGAGGAGGCAGGCCCCATCGTCCGCAGCGGCGACCGGGAGCGGGCCGCAGCCCTGTGTGAGGAGGTCGACGCCATCATCGATGCTGTCCACTCCCTGCGCATCAGCTGGCGGGCTCTGTGGGAGAAGACCAATAAGCCCCAGGGCTTCGAGGTCATCGAAGTCCGTCTCGGCGGCGTGGCCGCCCGATTCTCCACCGCCGGTGAGAAAATGCGGGCATTTGCGAATGGCGAGGCGGACACCATCCCGGAGCTGCTGGAGGAATGCCTGCCCCTGAGCCGCTATGACGGCAACCACTTCTCCTGCACCAACGTCATGGGCATGATCTCCACCCCCAGCAAGATCGACTGGTAAGAGGAGGTACTATTATAATGTATTACATCGGAATCGACCTGGGCACCTCGTCCACGAAGATGCTCCTGCTGGATGAGCAGGGCACCATCCATGCCAGCGTGTCCCACGACTATCCCCTGGAGTTCCCCCAGCCCGGCTGGAGCCAGCAGGATCCCGCCGACTGGTGGAAGGCCGTCCAAAAGGGCATGCCCCAGCTGCTGAAGAACATCGATGCCGCCCAGGTGGCGGGCATCGGCGTCGCCGGTCAGATGCACGGCCTGGTGGTGCTGGACAAAGACGACAACATCATCCGTCCCGCCATCCTCTGGAACGACGGCCGCACCGCCAAGCAGGTGGACTACTTAAACAACGAGATCGGCAGGGACAGACTCTCTGCCCTGACCGCCAACATCGCCTTCGCGGGCTTCACCGCCCCGAAGATCCTGTGGATGCGGGAGAATGAGCCTGAGAACTTTGCAAAGATCGCGAAGATCATGCTGCCGAAGGATTATGTCAACTACCTCCTCACCGGCGTCCACGCCTGTGACTATTCCGACGCCAGCGGCATGCTCCTGCTGGACGTTCAGCACAAGTGCTGGAGCAAGGAGATGCTGGACATCTGCGGCGTTCGGAAGGAGCAGATGCCGAAGCTCTTTGAGTCCTTCGAGTGCATCGGCACCCTGAAGCCTGAGATCGCCGCCCAGCTGGGTCTGCCGGAAACCGTGAAGGTCTGCGCCGGTGCGGGCGACAACGCCGCCGCCGCTGTGGGCACCGGCGTGGTGGGTCAGGGCGGCTGCAACATCTCCCTGGGCACCTCCGGCACCGTGTTCATTTCCTCCGAAGCCTTCGGCGTGGATCCCAACAACGCGCTGCATGCCTTCGCCCATGCCGACGGCGGCTGGCACCTGATGGGCTGTATGCTCAGTGCCGCCAGCTGCAACAAGTGGCTCCTGGAGGACATTTTCAAGACCAGCGACCACGCCGCCGAGCAGGCTCCCATTTCTGAGGAAAAGCTGGGCCGGAACCATGTCTTCTTCCTGCCCTACCTGATGGGCGAGCGCAGCCCCATCAACGATACCAACGCCCGTGGAACCTTCATCGGCATGACCATGGATACCACCCGCGCGGATCTGGTACAGGCGGTGCTGGAGGGCGTGGCCTTCGCCATCCGGGACTCCGTGGAGGTGGCCCGCTCCCTGGGCATCACCATCGACACCAGCAAGATCTGCGGCGGCGGCGCGAAGAGTCCCCTCTGGAAGCGGATCTTCGCCAACGTGCTCAGCGCGGAGCTGGAAGTCCCCGTCTCCGAGCAGGGCCCCGGCATGGGCGGCGCGATGCTGGCCATGGTGGCCTGCGGCGCACATGAGTCCGTCCGGGCCGCCTGTGAGCGGATCGTCGCCACCGCTGAAATCGTCAAACCGGAACCGGAGCTGACCGCGCTGTACGAGCAGCGTTATCAGCAGTTCCGCAAAATTTATCCCGCCGTTAAAACTTTGTTCCCTGAAATTCAATAAGGAGGAGATTCCCATGTACTTTCCCAACATTCCCGTGATCCCCTACGAGGGCCCCGCTTCCACCAATCCCCTGGCCTTCAAGTTCTACAACCCCGACCAGGTGGTCGCCGGTAAGACCATGCGCGAGCATCTGCCCTTCGCCATGGCCTGGTGGCACAACCTCTGCGCCGCCGGTACCGACATGTTCGGCCGGGACACCGCCGACAAGTCCTTCGGCGTGGAGAAGGGCACCATGGAGCACGCCAAGGCCAAGGTGGACGCCGGCTTCGAGTTCATGCAGAAGCTGGGCATCGAGTATTTCTGCTTCCACGATGTTGACCTGGTTCCCGAGGCCGAGGACATCAAGGAGACCAACCGCCGTCTGGACGAGATCACCGACTACATCCTGGAGAAGATGAACGAGACCGGCATCAAGTGCCTGTGGGGCACCGCCAACATGTTCGGCAATCCCCGGTTCATGAACGGTGCCGGTTCCTCCAACTCCGCCGACGTGTTCTGCTTCGCCGCGGCCCAGGTCAAGAAGGCTCTGGAGCTGACCGTGAAGCTGGGCGGCCGGGGCTACGTGTTCTGGGGCGGCCGCGAGGGCTACGAGACCCTGCTGAACACCGACGTCAAATTCGAGCAGGAGAACATCGCCGCCCTGATGCGCATGGCTGTGGACTATGGCCGGAGCATCGGCTTTAAGGGCGACTTCTACATCGAGCCCAAGCCCAAGGAGCCCATGAAGCACCAGTACGACTTCGACGCCGCCACCGCCATCGGCTTCCTGCGCTACTACGGCCTGGACAAGGACTTCAAGATGAACATCGAGGCCAACCACGCCACTCTGGCGGGCCACACCTTCCAGCACGACCTGCGCATCTCCGCCATCAACGGCATGCTGGGCTCCATCGACGCCAACCAGGGCGACTACCTGCTGGGCTGGGATACCGACGAGTTCCCCTTCAACGTCTACGAGACCACCATGTGCATGTACGAGGTGCTGAAGGCCGGCGGCCTGACCGGCGGCTTCAACTTCGACGCCAAGAACCGCCGCCCCAGCTACACCATGGAGGATATGTTCCACGCCTTCATCCTGGGCATGGATGCCTTCGCCCTGGGTCTGCTGAAGGCTGCCCGCCTGATTGAGGACGGCCGCATCGACGCCTTCGTTGCTGACCGCTACGCTTCCTACAGCACCGGCATTGGTGCCAAGATCCGCAGCGGTGAGACCACCCTGGCCGAGCTGGCCGCCTACGCAGAAGCCATGGGCGCCCCCGAGCTCCCCGGCTCCGGCCGTCAGGAGTACCTGGAGAGCATCGTCAATCAGGTGCTGTATACCTGAGTCAGTGCTGAGTGCTGAGTGATCCCCTAAATTCGAACCGCCCCGGAAAAATCCGGGGCGGTATTTTTGCGGGAAGCAATGTAGGGAACGGCCTGTGTGCCGTTCCCCTTCGGTCGGGGCAGAAAAATGGGGAACGGCACATAGGCCGTTCCCTACAGTTGGTTATCCAAGATCGGGTTCGTCGACAAACTCCACGGTGGTGCTGTGGAAACCGTCACTCTCAAAGACGATGATCTCATTATCGCCCTGCCTGAGCAGAGGCGCGGGGACATACAGGGTCTTCTGGGGCCCGGCGGGGTTATAGAAGCGGCCGAGGTTGAAGCCGTTGAGGAGGACGAAGCCCTTGGTGAAGCCGTGGAGCTTCAGGAAGGTGTCCCTGGGCGTATCGCCGATGGTCAGCTTGCCCCGGAGGAACCGGGGACCCTCGGCGGAGGCAGACCAGCGCAGGCCGGTCAGGTCTTCCATGGGAAGACACAGCATCTCCCAGCCGAAGTGGAACTGCTGGCCCAGCCGGACGCCGTCCAGCAGGCCCTTTTTGTCGAAAAGCTTGGTGCCATAGTTGACCCGGCCCATGTTTTCCAGGAGGATCTCCAATTTTGCGGTCTCGCCCGCCTTCAGGCTCAAGCGCATCTCGTCCTTTCGGCGGCTGCGCTCCACGATGCCCAGCTGTTTTCCGTCCAGGAACACAAGGCAGCGGTCATGGACACGGCCCAGCTCCAGGGAAAGATCCGTGATGGGGCCCCGGAGGGTGGTGCGGTAGAGGGTGTAGCCGAAGTCCTGACCCAGCTCCTCTTGGGTCTGGGTCTGGGCGGAGCGGATGGGGGAGGTGAGGGCGTCCGCCTGGGGCAGGAGGGAGGCCTGTTCGGTCAGCGCGACCGCGCCGTAGGCGGCCTTGGGGGCGTCGGAGACGGTCAGCTCGCCGGTGGCTCCCAGAAGTACGCGCACCGCATGGTACGCCGGGGTCAGGTCGCCGGACTCGGTGAGCAGGGCACAGTAATCGTAGCTGGTGATGGTGGGCTGGTACTGGCCCTGGGTGTGGTTCGCGCCGTTCAGGAAGCCGAAATTGGTGCCGCCGTGGAACATGTAGAAATTCAGGGACGCGCCGGTATCCACCAGCTCCTTCGTGGCGGCGGTGATGTCCTCCACGGTGCGGGTGTGATGGGGCCCGTACCAGTGGTCGAACCAGCCGCACCAGAACTCCCCGCAGAAGAGGGGGTCATCCCTGCGGAAGTCCCGGAGGGATTTGAAGTTTTCCACAGCACCGCTGCCGAAATTGACGGCGGCGGGAAGCCCCGGCAGGGTGCCGCCGGAGAGCGTCCAGTCGCAGCTGCCGTCGGCGGTGAAGCGCAGGCAGTCGATGCCCCCCTCGTCGTAGATGGCGTTCACGGCGGCCATGTAATCGTGGTCGTTGCCGTAGCTGCCGTACTCGTTCTCCACCTGCATGGCGATGATGGGGCCGCCGCGGGTAGCAAGCAGGGGCTTTACCAATTCGAATACCTTCAGCAGGTAGGGTCGAAGCTGGTTCAGGAACCGTGCGTCGTTGCAGCGCAGGGGGATGCTGTCTCGCAAAAGACGGCTGGGCAGACCGCCCAGATCCCATTCGGCACAGATGTAGGGGCCGGGCCGCAGGATCACATTCAGGCCCAATTTCTGCGCAGTCCGGATGTATTTTACCAGATCCAGCCGCCCGGAGAAGTCAAAAATGCCCTCTTTGCGTTCGTGGAGGTTCCAGCAGCAGTAGGTCTCCAGGGTGTTGAAGCCGCATTGCCTGAGCTTTTCCATCCGGTCTTCCCAGTATTCCGGGCAGATGCGGAAATAGTGCATGGCGCCGGAGAGAATGCGGTAGGGCTTCCCATCCATGTGGAATTGTCCATTTTCAATGGTAAGAATGCCCATGTCATGCCTCCTGTCCGGTGATGGTTCCTTCCCGCAGCTTCATGGCGGCCACCAGGGAGATGGGTAGCAGCAGCATGCCCAGCAGGCCAGCCAGCTTCAGACCCACGATCATGGCCACCAGAGTCGCCAGGGGGTGCAGGCCGATGGACTTGCCCACGATCCTGGGCTCCAGGGTGTGGCGGGTGGCGCAGATGGCCACGTAGAGAAGGATCACGCCCAGGCCGATCTTGAGCTTGCCCATGGCCAGAGCCACCGCGCCCCAGGGCAGCAGGATGCCTCCCACGCCCAGAATGGGCATCAGGTCGAACACGGCGATGCCGAAGGCCAGACCCAGCTTGTAGGGGATGTCCAGCAGCAGGAACGCGATCCACAGCTCCACGAAGGTGATGCAGAACATGATGGAGTAGGACTTGATGTAGACCAGCACGGCAGTTCGGGCGTAGTTCACCACCTGCACCACGGAATCCCGGTGGGAGGCGGGGATCAGACGCTTCAGGAACTCCACCACCGTCCGGTAGTCGGCGGCGATGTAGAAGGAGGCCACCACGGTGATGATGATGGTCAGCAGGGCAGCGGGGATGCTGATGACGCCGCTGGCCAGGGCCTTGACCGCCCAGCCGGAGAATTGAGTTGCGTACTTGGCGATGGTGGAGGCGGCGGTCTTGCCCAACTCATTGACCAGCTGGGCCAGGGTCATGTCGATGGGCTCCAGGAACGTCTGGATCAGATCGCCCACCTGCCAGATCACGGGGTAGAGGTGGTCATAGACCAGATCCGGCACACTGGCGGCGAAATTGCTGATCTCCGAGATGACCTTCGCGGAGAAGAACACCATCGCCCACACCAGCAGCGCGTAAAAGACGATGCATAGGGCCACGGCGGCGTACTTGTTGGTGCGCTGGTTCTTCAGCCGCAGCTGGCTCAGGGGCAGCTGGACGATGGAGGCGATCACGAAGCCGATGACGAAGGGCATCAAAATCGGCAGCAGATACTTCCAGAATACCACGATCAGCGCGGCGACGATGGCATAGAAGGCGGTGTTGATGACGAAATTTTTTTTCATTTCCATAAAGCGGGTCCTTTCTGTGTCGGGCCTGTTTTTCTGAGGCTATTTTCTCATTTCTGACTGGTTCGGTCAACCCTTTTTTTCGGTCTTAAGAATTTCTTAAGCGTTGACTTTTTCACAAAAAATGGGTATGATGGTTCCAGGGAGAAACCCCCTGAATTTTCCATATGATGGAGGAGTTTACTATGAGCAACAAGTACGCAGGCACCCAGACTGAGAAGAACCTGATGGCTGCATTCGCCGGTGAGTCCGAGGCCCGCAACAAGTATACCTACTTCGCCTCCAAGGCCAAGAAGGAGGGATACGAGCAGATCTCTGCCCTGTTCCTGAAGACCGCTGACAACGAGAAGGAGCACGCCAAGCTGTGGTTCAAGGAGCTGGGCGGCATCGGTGACACCGCACAGAACCTGCTGTCTGCCGCCGAGGGCGAGAACTACGAGTGGACCGACATGTACGCCGGCTTCGCCGAGACCGCCGAGGCCGAAGGCTTCGTGGAGCTGGCTGCCAAGTTCCGTCTGGTGGCCGCCGTCGAGAAGCACCACGAGGAGCGTTACCGTGCGCTGCTGAAGAACGTGGAGACCAAGACCGTCTTCGAGAAGTCCGAGGTCAAGGTCTGGGAGTGCCGCAATTGCGGTCACATCGTGGTCGGCACCGCCGCCCCCGAGGTCTGCCCCACCTGCGACCATCCCAAGGCTTACTTCGAGCTCCACGCTGAGAATTACTAAGCGCATCTGCTGCCCCCGGCATCCGCCGGGGGCTTTTTTGCACCGGGCAAATCCATGTATACAAAAATGCGCATAACCTATTGACAAATGTCTTCCATCTGTGGTATAACAATCCCAACCGAATAAAACCGTTGAAGCGGAAATAACGGTGTGTCATGACCCCACAGAGAGTCCGGAAAGCTGAGAGCCGGGCGGGCCCCAGATCATCAAATGGCCCGCTGAGGGCGCGCGGGAACAGCATTTGCTCAGTATGGCGCGACGCGAAGGCTGCGTCAATGCCGGGGGTGTGCAGGCACTCCGCAGAGGGCACGGGTCACACCGTGAAGCAAGGTGGCAGCGCGGAAGTTATTTCGTCCTTGACTATGTCAGGGGCGTTTTTTGTTTGTCACCGCAATCTGATCCTCCCCCCTGCAAGGGGAGCAACCAACATTTGGGAGGTAATCACATGGACAAAAAAGGAAGATTCGGCATCCACGGCGGTCAGTACATCCCCGAGATCCTGATGAACGCCGTCAAGGAGCTGGAGGAGGCTTACGAGCATTACAAGAACGACCCCGAGTTCAACCGGGAGCTGACGGAGCTCCTGAACGACTACGCGGGTCGTCCGTCCCGGCTGTACTATGCCGAGAAGATGACCAAAGACCTGGGCGGCGCGAAGATCTACCTCAAGCGCGAGGACTTGAACCACACCGGCGCCCACAAGATCAACAACGTTCTCGGTCAGGCACTGCTGGCCAAGAAGATGGGCAAGACCCGCATCATCGCCGAGACCGGCGCGGGCCAGCACGGCGTGGCCTCCGCCACCGCCGCCGCTCTGATGAACATGGAGTGCGTGGTCTTCATGGGTGAGGAGGACACCATCCGCCAGGCCCTGAACGTCTACCGGATGCGGCTGCTGGGCGCAGAGGTGGTTCCCGTCAAGAGCGGCACTGCCACCCTCAAGGATGCGGTCAACGAGGCCATGATCGAGTGGACGCGCCGGATCCACGATACCCACTACTGCATCGGCTCCGTCATGGGCCCCCATCCCTTCCCGGAGATGGTGCGCGACTTCCAGGCCGTCATCTCCAAGGAGATCAAGGAGCAGATCCTCGAAAAAGAGGGACGGCTCCCCGATGCGGTGGTCGCCTGCGTCGGCGGCGGCTCCAACGCCATGGGCACCTTCTACAACTTCATCGAGGACAAGGACGTCCGCCTCATCGGCTGCGAGGCCGCAGGCCGGGGCATCGACACCTTTGAGACTGCTGCCACCGTGGCCACCGGCAAGGTGGGCATCTTCCACGGCATGAAGTCCTACTTCTGCCAGGATGAGTACGGTCAGATCGCCCCCGTCTACTCCATCTCTGCGGGCCTCGACTACCCCGGTGTCGGCCCCGAGCATGCCAACCTGCATGACATGGGCCGGGCCGAGTATGTGCCCGTCACCGACGACGAGGCTGTGGATGCCTTCGAGTATCTGGCACGGATGGAGGGCATCATCCCCGCCATCGAGTCCGCCCACGCCATCGCCTATGCCAGAAAGCTGGCCCCCACCATGAGCAAGGATCAGATCATCGTCGTCACCGTCTCCGGCCGTGGCGACAAGGACTGCGCCGCCATCGCCCGCTACAGAGGGGAGGATCTGTATGAGTAATATTTACAAGGCATTTGAAAACGGGAAGGCCTTCATGCCCTTCTTCATCTGCGGTGACCCTGACCTGGACACCACCGCCGCCGCCGTCAAGGCCGCCGTGGCCAATGGCGCCAGCCTGATCGAGCTGAACATCCCCTTCTCCGACCCCACCGCCGGTGACGGAAACATCCAGGAGGCCAACATCCGGGCCCTGAAGGGCGGCGTCACCACCGACAAGATCTTCGACCTGATCGAGGAGCTGCGCAAAGAGGTGACCGT
Source organism: Oscillospiraceae bacterium (assembly GCA_015067895.1). Next base: position 128,696 of record SVLP01000001.1, read on the forward strand.
TCCCTTCGTCATCTCCGGCTACGCCAACGTGGTCTTCTCCTACGGGCCTGACCGGTTCCTGAGCCGCTGTGCAAAGATCGGCGTGGACGGCCTGATCGTCCCCGACCTGCCCTTTGAGGAACGAGAGGAATTTCTGCCCTGGTGCGAGCAGTACGGGGTTGACCTCATCGCCATGGTAGCCGCCACCTCCCGGGAGCGGGTGACGGCCATCGCAAGCGAGGCAAAGGGATTCCTGTATATCATGGCCTGCCCCGGCGGCACCACCCAGGAGCTGAGGGACATCGTGGAGGTCGTCCGCACGGTCACCGACATCCCCTGCGCCGTGTGCCTGAGCTCCGAGGATGCCCCCCAGTTCTGGGAGACGGCGGAGCTGGTGGACGGTGTCATCGAGGATGCCCCCATCGTGGCACTGATGGGCCGCTTCGGCACCGCATCGCCCCGCCAGGTGGGCGCCTACACCCGCCGGGCCGTGAAGCAGCTGCAATCCATTTGATAATTTGACAGAAAAACCTGCCCCCGAGCGGGGCAGGTTCGTTTATTTGGCATATTGTAAATTGTATCCAAAAATGCTATTATGTTGAAACACAAGTGTTCGCGCTGCACGAACAGATTGGAGCGTATATTATGAAATACATCATCGTACTGGGCGACGGCATGGCCGACGAGCCCATCGAACAGCTGGGCGGCAAGACCCCCCTGGAATATGCGAAGACCCCCGTCATGGATGAGCTGGCCAGCGGCGGCGAGATGGGTATGACCCAGAACGTCCCCCATGGCATGCATCCCGGCAGCGAGGTGGCGAACCTGGCTGTCATGGGCTATGACCCCGAAATCTACTTCACCGGACGATCTCCCATGGAGGCCCTGAGCGTGGGCGTCCAGATGGAGGAGAAGGACATCATCTTCCGGGCCAATGTGGTGACGCTGAGCGAGGAGGAGCCCTACGATCAGAAGACCCTGATCGACCACTCCGCCAGCGAGATCGACACCGCCGACACGGATATCCTGATGGACGCCATCCGGGCGGCCTTCAACTCTGACGAGATCCAGTTCTACACCGGTACCAGCTACCGCAACATCTGCGTGTGGAAGGGCGGCAAGCTGGTGGACATCGATCCTCCCCACGACCACCTGACCCAGAAGGTCACGGACATCCTGCCCACGGAGCCGATCCTGCGGGAAATGATGGAGAAGTCCTTCGACATCCTCAACAACCATCCCCTGAATATCGAGCGGGCAAAGAAGGGCCTGAACAAGGCCAACTCCCTCTGGTTCTGGGGCGCGGGCACCAAGCCCAGCTTTGACAGCTTCGAGGGCAAGACTGGCCTGAAGGGTGCCATGATCTCCGCCGTCGACCTGCTCAAGGGCATCGCCGTGGGCGCAGGATTGCTCGTCAAGGAGGTGGAGGGTGCCACCGGTTCCCTGCACACCAACTACGAGGGCAAGGCCCAGGCTGCCATCGACGCCCTGCTGAAGGACGGCTGCGATTTCGCCTACATCCACCTGGAAGGCCCCGATGAGATGGCCCACCAGGGTCTGACCATGGAGAAGGTGGAGTCCATCGAGTATCTGGACTCCCGGATCATCGCCCCCGTCAAGGCCGCTCTGGACGCGGCAGGGGAGAGCTACCGGTTCCTGATCCTGCCGGATCATCCCAACCTGCTGCGGCTGCGCACCCACACCCCCGACCCTGTGCCCTACATCCTCTACGATTCCACGAAGGTGCAGAAGAAAATCGCCCGTTACTCTGAGCGGGAAGCTGCCGCCACCGGCATTTTTGAGCCCAAGGGCCATAAGCTGATGGAGCGGTTCCTGAACCTGTAAAACTGATTTCTCTTGCCTCCCTCTTTGAGGGAGGGGAACCGCGCAGCGGTGCTGCGCCCGCAGGCGCGTGCGGCGAGCAACCGCCGTAGGCGGCTCTTAGCGAGCGTAGAGGGAGTGTCCTGAAATAGAACGTTCAGCGTCTATCGGACAACACTCCCCCAGTCAGCTGACGCTGACAGCCCCCTCTGGGAGGGGGCCAGGAAAGCTACGTATTAATTTTCAATTTGGAGTGAATACCATGTCCCGAGTTTATAATTTTTCCGCCGGCCCTGCTGTTCTGCCGGAGGAAGTTCTGATCGAAGCCGCAAATGAAATGCTGGATTACAACGGCACCGGCATGTCCGTCATGGAGATGAGCCACCGCTCCGCCGCCTACCAGGCCATCATCGATGCCGCCGAGGCTGACCTGCGGGAGCTGATGAACATCCCCGACAACTACAAAGTCCTGTTCCTCCAGGGCGGCGCCAGCCAGCAGTTCGCCGCGGTGCCCATGAACCTGATGAAGAACGGCGTGGCCGACTACATCATCACCGGCGTCTGGGCCAAGAAGGCCTGGCAGGAAGCCAAGCTGTACGGCAAGGCCAACGCCATCGCCTCCTCCGAGGATGAGACCTTCACCTACATCCCCGACTGCTCCGATCTGCCCATCTCCCCCGATGCGGACTACGTCTACATCTGCGAGAACAACACCATCTACGGCACCAAGTTCAAGACCCTGCCCAATACCAAGGGCAAGGATCTGGTCGCCGACGTGTCCTCCTGCTTCCTCAGCGAGCCTGTGGACGTGAGCAAGTACGCCGTCATCTACGGCGGCGTCCAGAAGAACATCGGCCCCGCCGGTGTGGTCATCGCCATCGTCCGCGAAGACCTGATCGGCGACTGCATCCCCGGCACCCCCACCATGCTCAAGTGGAAGACCCAGGCCGACAACGGCTCCATGTACAACACCCCTCCTGCCTACGGCATCTACATCTGCGGCAAGGTCTTCAAATGGCTGAAGAAAATGGGCGGCCTGGAGGCCATCGCCGAGCACAACCAGCGCAAGGCCAAGCTCCTGTATGACTTTCTGGATCAGAGCGAGATGTTCCACGGCACCGTCCGCAAGGAAGACCGCTCCCTGATGAACGTGCCCTTCGTCACCGGCAACAAGGAGCTGGACGCCAAGTTCGTCAAGGAGGCCGAGGCCGCAGGCCTGAAGAACCTGAAGGGCCACCGCAGCGTCGGCGGCATGCGCGCCAGCATCTACAACGCCATGCCCATCGAGGGCGTGGAAGCCCTGGTCAAGTTCATGGCCGAGTTTGAGGCAGAGAATAAGTAAAAAACTTCCATGTCATTGCGAGGCCGAAGGCCGTGGCAATCCCCGAAAGTTCCGGAATCTTTCGGGGATTGCCACGCCAGTGTGCGCACTGGCTCGCAATGACGGTGACTTTTTAGGAGAGGGAACCCATCATGTATCATATCCATCAACTCAACAAGATCTCCCCCAAGGGCACTGAGCTGCTGACGGAGGAGTATACCAATACCGAGACCATTGAAAATGCCGAGGGCGTGCTGGTGCGCAGTGCCAATATGCACGACATGCACCTGCCCGAGAGCCTGCTGGCCGTGGCCCGTGCCGGTGCCGGCGTCAACAACATCCCTCTGACCTCCTGCGCCGACCAGGGCGTCGTGGTCTTCAACACCCCCGGCGCCAACGCCAACTCCGTCATGGAGCTGGCCATCTGCGGCATGCTGCTGGGCAGCCGCGACATCGTCGGCGGCATCAACTGGGTGCAGTCCATCAAGGGCAGCCCCGATGTGGCCAAGATCGTGGAGAAGGGCAAGAGCCAGTTCGCGGGCAATGAGCTTCGCGGCAAAAAATTAGGCATCATCGGTCTGGGCGCCATCGGCGGCCCCCTGGCCAACCGCTCCAGAAAGCTGGGTATGGATGTCTATGGCTGCGACCCCCACATCAGCGTGGACGCTGCCTGGCACCTGGATCGCCATGTCCAGAAGGTCAACGATCGGGAGGAGATCTTCCGCACCTGCGACATCATCACCATGCATGTGCCCCTGCTGCCTGCCACCAGGCACATGATTAACGCCGAGACCATCGCCATGATGAAGGACGGCGTCATCATCCTGAACTTCGCCCGTGACGCGCTGGTGGACGACGATGCCATGGCCGAGGCCCTGGCAAGCCGGAAGGTCAAGTGCTACGTCACCGACTTCCCCAACGAGAAGACCGCCAATATGCCCGGCTGCATCGCCATCCCCCATCTGGGTGCCTCCACCGAGGAATCTGAGGACAACTGTGCCAAGATGGCCGTCCGGCAGCTGATGGACTATCTGGAGAACGGCAACATCGTCAACTCCGTCAATTTCCCCACCTGCGACATGGGCGTCTGCCGCACCGCAGGCCGCATCACCATCCTGCACAAGAACATCCCCAACACCCTGAGCGCCTTCACCACCGCGATGGCCAATGAGAACATCAACATCGACGGTCTGATGAACAAGAGCCGGGGCGAGTACGCCTACACCATGCTGGATCTGGATCACACCCCTTCCGAGCACGCTGTGGAAGAGCTGAAGAAGATCAACGGCGTCATCCGCGTCCGGGTCATTCGATAATGCCAAAATTCATCCCGCTGCACAAAGCTGCAGCGGGATTTTTGGTCGTTTTTCAGGTTGTATATAGGAACATTCTGCGATACAATAAAAAATAATAAAAAGAGAGGTGTTTGCCATGGATAAGACCCAGCGTACCAATGTCCAGCGTCCCCAGAATGTCCGCCGCCGCCGGAAGAAGCGCAGAGCACCGGTGAAGGAGCTTGCCATCTGCGCGGCGATCATATTCCTGGCGGGCTTCCTGCTGGGCTTCCTGGTGCGGGGAGCCTTCCTTCCCAAGGAGGAAACGCCCACGCAGACCACCACGGAGCCCGTGCAGACCACCCAGACCCCATCCCCGGCTCCGGTGACGGACTGGCGGCTGGTGCTGGTCAACGCCGAAAATCCCCTGGCGGAGGACTTCTCCGTCAGTATGACCCAGCTCCCCGACGGGCTGGAGATCGACAAGCGGTGCTACTCGGATCTTCAGGCCATGCTGGACGCCTGCAAGGACGAGGGGCTGTATCCCAAGCTGGAGGCCGCCTACCGGACGGCGGAGCAGCAGTCGGAGCTCTTTGAGGCCCGGGTGCGGGAGCTTCAGGAGCAGGGCGTGAAGCCCGCCGAGGTGGAGCAGAAGGCGGCGCTGAGCGTTGCCGCTCCCGGACACAGCGAGCATCAGCTGGGTCTGGCGGTGGACATAGCGGACGCGGATGCCCAAGCCTGGCTCATGGAGCACAGCTGGGAGTACGGCTTCCTCCTGCGCTACCCCAGTGACAAGACCGCCCAGACCGGCCGCGACTACGACCCCGGCCATTACCGCTACGTGGGCCGCGAGGCCGCCGCCGAAATGTGGCAGGCGGGACTGTGCCTGGAGGAGTATCTGGCGCAGTTTCAATAATGGATAGAGAATTCCCCGGATTTCGTCAGGAAATCCGGGGTGTTTCAGTAAATTGAGCCAGTCTTCTGTTTTCTACTTTAGAGACCTGGGATCCTTGGTCAGCCCCAGAATATAGTCACAGGATACATTATAAAACTGGGCAAGCAGAATAAGCTTCTCTCCGCTGATGTCCGCCCGGCCCGTTTCGATCTTGCTGTACTGCTGCTGCGTCGTCTTCAGAACCTTTGCAATCTGTGCCTGGGTCAAGTCGCGATCCTCCCGCAGATCCCGGATTCGGTACATAGAAACACCTCCATTTGAATACATCCTACAATACATCTGATAGGTGTATTGACTTTTACGCCTATTAGGTGTAAGCTGGGTTTTATCAACAGAAGTAAGGAAGATATGATGGAGCAGTCAAACCATAGAAGCGACCTGGAAATACTGTCCCACAATCTGCGCTGGCTTCGCAGACAGCATCGGTATTCCCAAAAAGAAATGGCGGTAATCCTGAAAATAGGCATTGGTTCCTTGTCCAAGCTGGAACGAGGGGAGATCCCACCCAGGCTGAGTGTGGACTTCCTGTTTGCCGCATATGACCATTTCAGGATCAAACCGTCGGTGCTGTTATCCGTATGGATGGAATAAAAAACTCCCCGGATCTCACAGGAAATCCGGGGAATTCAATTCATTCAGCACTCAGCACTTAACCAAGGTGGCTCTCATTGATGAGGATATGCACATCATCCAGCTGCTTCTGGGAGACAGTGGTGGGGGCGTCCATCATCAGATCCTGGGCGTTCTTGTTCATGGGGAAGGTGATGACCTCGCGGATGGACTCCTCGCCGGTCAGCAGCATGACCAGACGGTCAACGCCGGGGGCTGCACCAGCATGGGGGGGAGCGCCGTAGGTGAAGGCGTTGTACATGGCGGGGAACTTGGCCTTCACGTCCTCCTCGCCCAGACCAACCATCTGGAAGGCCTTGACCATGATCTCGGGATCGTGGTTCCGGACGGCACCGGAGGCGGATTCGTAGCCGTTGATGACCAGGTCGTACTGGTCGGCGTTGATGGCCAGCAGCTTCTCGGTATCGCCCTCGGCGTCCAGCAGCGCCTGCATGCCGCCCTGGGGCATGGAGAAGGGATTGTGGCAGAACTCCAGCTCGCCGGACTCCTCGCCCATCTCGTACATGGGGAAGTCCACGATCCAGCACATGGCGTACTGGTTCTCGTCGAAGTGGCCGGGGACGCGCTTGCCCAGCATGGTGCGGATGACACCGGCGGTCTTCTGGGCGGCGGTCTTCTTGCCGGCGGCCATGCAGACGAAGGAGCCGGGCTTCAGGCCGAGCTTGGCGGTCATGGCTTCACAGCAATTGTTCAGGAACTTGCTCACGCCGCCGGTGAAGGCACCGTCGTCGCCAACCTTGACCCAGCAGGCCTTGTTGCCGGTCTGGACTTCCACGTCGACGAGGAGCTTGTCGATCCACTTTCTGGCCTGGTTGAAGTCATGGACGACCACGGCCTTGACGGTATTGCCCTCGAAGGGGCCGAAGCCGCAGCCCTGCACCTCGGCGGTGATGTCCTGGCACTCCAGGTCAATACGCAGGTCGGGCTTGTCGGAGCCGTAGCGCTCCATGGCCTCGTTGAAGGGGATGTGGCGGAAGGGAGCGGCGGAGACCCGCTCGTACTTGCCGAACTTTTCGAACACGGGGACGATGACATCCTCCAGGGTGGACAGGACGTCGGCCTGGCTTGCGAAGGCCATCTCCATATCCATTTGGTAGAACTCGCCGGGGGTGCGGTCGGCGCGGGCATCCTCATCGCGGAAGCAGGGGGCGATCTGGAAGTACTTGTCGAAGCCGGAGGTCATCAGCAGCTGCTTGAACTGCTGGGGAGCCTGGGGCAGGGCGTAGAACTTGCCGGGGTGGTTCCGGGCGGGAACCAGATAGTCACGGGCACCCTCGGGGGAGGAAGCGGTCAGGATGGGGGTGGTGATCTCCAGGAAGCCCTTCTCGGTCATCAGGCGGCGCAGCTCGGCGACGACCTGGCAGCGCAGGATGATGTTCTGCTTGACGGCGGGGTTGCGCAGGTCGAGGTAGCGGTACTTCAGGCGGACGTTCTCGTCGGCATCCCGGGACTTGTTGATCTCGAAGGGCAGCTGGCTGTGGCGGCACTTGCCCAGCACCTTGATTTCAGAAGGCACGACCTCGATCTCGCCGGTGACCTGCTTCTTGTTCTTGGACTCGCGCTCCCGGACGACGCCGGTGACCTGGATGGTGGACTCCTTGGTGATGCCCTTGATAATCTGCATCATCTCGGCGTTCTCAATGACCACCTGGGTGGTGCCGTAGTAGTCGCGCAGCACGCAGAAGGCAAAGTTGCTGCCGACCTCACGGACATTCTCCAGCCAACCGGCCAGAGTGACGGTTTCGCCGGCGTTCGTAAGACGCAGCTCACCGCAGTTATGGGTTCTGGATTGGAACATGGTGTATTCCCTCTCTTGTAGTTTATTTTATCCGAACTATTATTTCACAAATTGCAGGAAATGTCAATCATTTGAAGGGAAATAAACGGATATCCCGTTTCTGATTCTAGAGACATTGTGTGCGGTTTTCGATAAGAACCGTTTTTGTGGAAAAATAGATTGCAGGATTCACTCGATTATGCTAGAATTGTAACAAGGACAACGCTTTGCGAACCGCCCATTAATCTCACAAATGGAAAGGAAATGATACAATGAAAAGACTTCTATCGCTGCTTCTGGTAATGTGTTGCCTGTTGATGAGTCTGTTCACCACAACCGCTGTTGCTGCGGAAACTACAGCAACCAACGGAGATTGGGAGTACAGTGTTGACTCGGGCATTGCAACAATTACCGGGTATAATGGTAAAGAATCCTATATCACTATACCGAATACCATTGATGGCTATGTTGTGACCAGCATTGGGGCGAAAGCGTTCCAGGACAAGACATTTCTTAAATCTGTTACATTTCCTGCCAATCTTCAGAAGATTGGCAATTACGCTTTTTCCGGATGCATTGGCCTAACCTCGATCACGCTTCCCGAAAAGCTTACCTCACTGGGTTTCTTTGCGTTCAAAAACTGCACCAATCTGACCACAATCACAGTGGACTCCGTAAAGCTCAACAACTTCGGCTGGAACAACAGCTATGATTCTTACGGTGAGCCGTTCTGCAAAGCTGGCATTGCCACAAATGGTGTCATCGTGGAATTCACTGAAAACTGCACTGTGGTTCCCAACCGAATGTTCTGGTCTGAGGAGAACAGCGGAGATGCACCTAATATTAAGGAGGTTGTAATTTCTGACAGCGTTACCACAATTGGTGAATACGCTTTCGGCAACATTTCTACCATAGAGACGGTCTCTTTCGGAAGGAATGTGGCATCAATTGGAGCAAGGGCATTTTCTAATTGCGCGAACCTGAAAGCAGTTGAGTTCCCTGAGGCTTTGACTTCGATTGGTGTGTACGCTTTTTCCGGATGTGTTGACCTGACTTCGGTCACGCTTCCCGAAAAACTCACTTCCCTGGGCTTCTTCGCGTTCAGAAACTGCACCAATCTGAGCACAATCACAGTGGACTCCGTAAAGCTTAACAACTTCGGCTGGAACAACAGCTATGATTCCTATGGCGAGCCGTTCTATAATGCGGGCATTGCCACAAACGGTGTCACCGTGGAATTCACCGAAAATTGTACGGTGGTTCCCAACCGAATGTTCTGGTCTGAGGAGAACAGCGGATACGCACCCAATATCAAGAAGATCGTAATCTCTGATAGTGTTACCTCTATTGGTGAATACGCTTTTACCAACATTTCTGCCATGGAAACGGTCTCCATCGGAAGGAATGTGGCATCGATTGGAGCAGGGGCATTTTCCAAGTGCACAAACCTGAAAGCGGTTGAGTTCCCTGAGGCTTTGACTTCGATTGGGGCGTATGCTTTTTCCGGCTGTGTTGACCTGACTACGGTCACGCTTCCCGAAAAACTCACTTCCCTGGGCTTCTTCGCGTTCAGAAACTGCACCAATCTGAGCACAATCACAGTGGACTCCGTAAAGCTCAACAACTTCGGCTGGAACAACAGCTATGATTCCTATGGCGAGCCGTTCTATAATGCGGGCATTGCCACAAACGGTGTCACCGTGGAATTCACCGAAAATTGTACGGTGGTTCCCAACCGAATGTTCTGGTCTGAGGAGAACAGCGGATACGCACCCAATATCAAGAAGATCGTAATCTCTGATAGTGTTACCTCTATTGGTGAATACGCTTTTACCAACATTTCTGCCATGGAAACGGTCTCCATCGGAAGGAATGTGGCATCGATTGGAGCAGGGGCATTTTCCAAGTGCACAAATCTGAAAGCGGTTGAGTTCCCAGATGCTTTGACTTCGATTGGTGTGTACGCTTTTTCCGGATGTGTTGACCTGACTTCGGTCACGCTTCCCGAAAAACTCACTTCCCTGGGCTTCTTCGCGTTCAAAAACTGCACCAATCTGACCACAATCACAGTGGACTCCGTAAAGCTCAACAACTTCGGCTGGAACAACAGCTATGATTCTTACGGTGAGCCGTTCTGCAAAGCTGGCATTGCCACAAATGGTGTCATCGTGGAATTCACTGAAAACTGCACTGTGGTTCCCAACCGAATGTTCTGGTCTGAGGAGAACAGCGGAGATGCACCTAATATTAAGGAGGTCGTAATTTCTGACAGCGTTACCACAATTGGTGAATACGCCTTTACAAATCTTACCGATCTGGATACACTACATATTGGATATCGAGTAAACAATATTAAGAAATCCGCTTTTTATGGCTGTACATCGCTGAGCAATGTGATTTACAACGACTGCATCCATAGCTGGCAAGAGATCGTTGTACAAAGCAGTAATGAGCCTCTGTTCAATGCAACGCTTACAACGAGAGCCTGTAATCCATTTACCGATGTCAGCAGAGATTCCTTCTACTATGATCCCGTTATGTGGGCCTATGAAAACGGCATTACTTCCGGAACCTCCGCCACCACCTTCGGTCCCGGCACCGACTGCAACCGTGCCCAGGTAGTCACCTTCCTGTGGCGGGCCGCAGGATGCCCTGAGCCCACCGCCACAGAGACACCCTTCATGGATGTGAAGGGAACGGACTTCTACTATAAGGCCGTCCTCTGGGCAGTGGAAAAGGGCATCACCACCGGCACCGATGAAACCCATTTCAGCCCCAATATGAGCTGCAACCGGGCCACCGTAGTGACCTTCCTGTACCGGGCCATGCAGAGTCCCGAGGTCAGCACCACCGACTGCCCTTTCACCGATGTGCAGGCCGGTCAATGGTATGAGCAGGCAGTCCTGTGGGCCGTGGAAAACAGCATCACCAATGGCATGTCCGCTGATTCCTTCGGCGCAAACATCGTCTGCAACCGTGCCCAGGTGGTGACCTTTCTGTACCGGACTTATGTAAACTAAATCACAAAACTGCACGGGACCCAGCCGGGTCCCGTGATTTGTCATTTCGCAGCCTGAAACACCAGCTCCTCATATCCCGTTTCTTCATCGAATTCCTTTTCGATGGCGGTGGCGGGAATTTCTGCAATCACCAGCTCGCAGGTGGTGTTGACGATGCACCCTGCGCAGAGGTGGCCGCCGATGGTGGTGAGGTCTTCTTTGCTGAGGGCGATGTGGAGGTGGCAGCGGTTTTGACTGACGGTGCCGTTCAGACTGACGATCTCGCAGTGCTCGGTGATCTCCCGGACGGTGACGCCGCTGGCATCCCGGATGCGGCCCCGGGAGAGGCAGCCCACGGCGGAGAGCACCACGCCCGCGGCGATGTGCTTCTCGGCGCACAGTGCCTTGACGGATTCCAGCAGATCCGCGCCCCGGCGCAGCCGCAGAGCGTGGCAGACGAGGGGGCCGGAGCCCGTGACGATGGGTGGCAGGTTCATACAAATTCTCCTTCCATTTTGTATAAGTTCCATTATACGACTGCCAAAACCATCCTGTCAACCGCAGGAAAATTTGTGGAAATCTTCGTATTTTGGGGGAAAAGGGAAATGAAGCTTGCTTTTTGCAGGGAGATATGGTACTCTAACAAATGTAAAATACATTTCTGCGCCCATTCGGGAAACGCCCGACCACTCGGCTTCGGCGCAGCCCCACCACATCACAAAGGAGAACATTTTCATATGGAAAAAGCGGTTTACGCATTCCGCCTGTGCGGCGAGCCCGTCAAATGCACCCCCTTTGGTCACGGGCACATCAATTCCACCTTCAAGATCGAGACCGACCAGGGCAATGAGTATGTCCTGCAGCGGATCAATACCTACGTGTTCAAGGATCCCATCGGCCTGATGAACAACGCCGGTGCCATCACCGACTACATCCGCGAGCGGGTCAATGACCCCCGCCTGGCCCTGCACTTCCTGACCACCACCGATGGCCAGTTCTACTACGAGGACGAGAAGGGCGAATTCTGGCGGATGTACGATTTCGTCGGAGGCTTCTGCCTGGACACCCCCGAGCGGGAGGAGGACTTCTACCAGTCCGCCCTGGCCTTCGGCCGGTTCCAGCAGATGCTCAGCGAGTTCCCCGCCGAGACCCTGACGGAGACCATCCCCGAGTTCCACAACACCATCGACCGCTACCGCCAGTTCAAGGAGTCCGTGGCCGCCGACCGGATGGGCCGTCTGGAGTCCTGCCGGGACGATGTGGAGTTCCTGCTTGCCCGGGAGGAGATGGGTTCCCGGCTCCAGAAGCTGCGCGAGGCCCAGGTGCTGCCCCTGCGGGTCACCCACAACGACACCAAGCTCAACAACGTCCTGCTGGACAAGGTCACGAGAAAGTCCCTGTGCGTGCTGGATCTGGACACCGTCATGCCCGGCCTGAGTGCCTACGACTTCGGTGACTCCATCCGCTTCGGCGCCGCCACCGCCGCCGAGGACGAGCGCGACACCAGCAAGATGGAGATGGATCTGCACCTGTTCGAGGTCTACACCCGGGGCTTCCTGGAGGCCGCCACCAATCTGACCGACGAGGAGCTGAAGGCCCTGCCCATGGGCGCGTACACCATGACTCTGGAGTGCGCCACCCGGTTCCTGAAGGACTACCTGGACGGCGATGTCTACTTCAGCGTCAAGTACTCCGACCACAACCTGGTTCGGGCCCGCACCCAGATCAAGCTGGTGGCCGACATGGAGACCAAGATGGACGAGATGAACGCCATCGTCGCCCGGGTCGCTGCCGAGATTCACAAGTAAGTATATCGAAAGGCAGCGCGGACGCGCTGCCTTTTTCAGAGTGGAGATTGAAGATTGGAGAGTGGAGATCATGGATATCATGGATATCTTCACTCTCCAATCTCCACTCTTCAATCTCTTACGGGAGGTTTTTATGACAAACAAGCAATTCTACCGGCGTATTCTCGCCGTTGCCCTGCCCATGATGATCCAGAACGGCATCACCAATTTTGTCCAGATGCTGGACAACGTGATGGTGGGGCAGGTGGGCACCATCCCCATGAGCGGCGTTGCCATCGTCAACCAGCTCATGTTCGTTTTCAATCTGTGCATCTTCGGCGCGGCCTCCGGCGCAGGTATCTTCACCGCCCAGTTCAAGGGTAAGGAGGATCACGAGGGCATCCGCCACACCTTCCGGTTCAAGCTCCTGGTGGGTCTGCTCCTGAGCGCGGTGGGCATCGGCATCTTCCTGGGGTTCGGACGGCAGCTCATCGGGCTGTACCTGACCGGCGAGGGCACGGCCGAGGAGGCGGCCCTGACCATGGAATACGGTCTTCGCTATCTGCAGGTCATGCTGCTGGGTCTGGTGCCCTTCGCCCTGAGCAACGCCTATTCGGGCACCCTGCGCGAAATTGGAGAGACCAGGGTGCCCATGATCGCGGGCATCTGCGCTGTGTTCGTCAACCTGATCGGCAACTACATCCTGATCTTCGGCCACTTCGGCGCACCGGCCCTGGGCGTGGTGGGTGCGGCGGCGGCCACGGCCATCTCCCGGTATGTGGAGCTTGCCATCGTGGCGGTCTGGACGCACACCCATGGGAAGACCCATCCCTTCATCGTGGGCGCCCTGCGCAGCTTCCGGATCCCCGGCAGACTCACCGCCAGCATTATCCGCAAGGGCATGCCCCTGCTCATCAATGAATTTTTGTGGTCTACCGGCATGGCCTTCCTGAGCCAGTGCTACTCCACCCGGGGCCTGGATGTGGTGGCGGCCTTCAACATCGCCACCACCATCTCCCAGGTCACCAATGTGGTCTTCCTGTCCCTGGGCAACGCCGTGGGCATCCTGATGGGGCAGATGCTGGGCGCGGGAACTCCCGAGGAGCAGATCCGCCGGGACAACAAGCGGATGATCCGCCTCTGCGTGGCGGTCTGCTTCGGCGTGGGCGCGGTGGCCATCGCATTGTCCGGCGTGTTCCCCCGGCTCTACAACACCACCGACTCCGTCCGGGCCATCGCCGCGGGGCTGATCTGTCTGACGGCCGTCATGATGCCGGTGAACTCCTACAACAACGCCATGTACTTTACCCTCCGTTCCGGCGGCCAGACCTTCGTCACCTTCGTCTTCGACAGCGGCTTTTCCTGGTGCGTGTGTGTGCCGGTGGCCTATGTCCTGAGCCGGTTCACGGATATGCCCATCCTGCCGCTCTATGCCATCTGCGTGGGCGTGGATGTGTTCAAGATCTTCATCGGCAAGCACCTGCTGGACAAGGGCGTGTGGATCCGCAGGATCGTGGATTGATGGGGAGGCTTCGGGGAACTATGTTTTCAAAAGCAAGGAGGGATGCCCATGCGGCCTGAGAAGCTTCGCATCGGCCCGAGAACCATCAAGACCGCTGCAGCGGTCATCATCGCCATGGTCATCGTGCATTTTTACGGGACGACCACGTCCCGGCTGACCTTCGCCATGCTCGGTGCCATGGCGGCGGTGGAGCCCACTTTCAAGGATTCCCTGCGCTCGTGCATGGCCCAGATCGTGGGCGTGTTTTTCGGCTCGCTGGTGGGCGTGGTGCTGCTGGCCATCCCCATGCATCCGCTGCTGCGCACGGGCATCGGCATCGTGCTGGCCATCACGCTGTATAATACCTTCCGGATCCGCTTTTCCCCGTCGCTGCCCTGTCTGATCGTGCTGACCCTGTGCATCACCCCGGACATCCAGCCCATGAGCTATGCCCTGGGGCGCATCTGGGACACGGCCATCGGTCTGGCGGTGGGACTGACCATCAATACCCTGGTCTTCCCCTATGACAACAGCCGCCAGATTCGGGATACCATCGAGAGCCTCGACCGGGAGCTGCTTCGGTTCCTGGAGGAGATGTTCGACGGGGACGAGGTGCTGCCCGACGCCGCCGAAATGGAACAGAAGGTGGGGGATATGGCCCGACAGCTTACGCTCTTTTCCGACCAGCGGCTCTGGATGCGCCGAAGCTCCCAGAAAAAGCAGATCGAATCCTTCCGGGTTTGCCAGGGCAAGGCCCGGGAGCTGCTGGCGAGGATGGAGATCCTCAGCCGTATGGAGCAGCCCGGACGGCTGAGCCGGGAGAACCGGAACCGGCTCCGGGCCTGCGGCGCGGTGATCGGGGATCGGCGGCCCCTGAAGAACCCCAAGGAGCGGGACATCGTGGTCAATTACCACGTGGCCCAGATCCTGAAGCTGCGCAGGGAGCTGCTGGAGGCCCTGCGGGAGAAATGACGGAAAAACGAGGGGATGTAAAGAAACGCATAGGGATCCAAACAACATACAGCAGCAGTGACCACACAAACAAGTGGGACACTGCTGCTGTTTTCTATGTTGGATCAATCGGATCAGGTGACCACATCCATGTCATCGCGAGCCCGTAAGGGCGCGGCGATCTCCTGGTACGATGTGCAGATTTGCGACGCAGTACCAGGAGATTGCCGCGTCGCCTGTCGGCTCCTCGCAATGACAGCGGCAGATGGTTCTTCTGATTGACTCATGCATGACCCGAATCCTTATTCAGGTTTCTTTACAGCCCCTTTGCTGTGTTTACTCGCCAACTGCCTTGTTGGTCAGCATGGTGAAAAGCAGCTTTGCCATGTTGGGCTTACCCATCCGGGTGTGGCCCTCGCCGAAGCGCATGGCCTCGTCGCCCGCCCGCTTCCAGGTGGGCAGTCCCTTGGCGTTGGGGCTGCCGGTCTTGACGAAGTTACAGAGGTAGGTGGTCATCTGGTCGCTGAGGAGCCGATCCTTGTCCGTCATGGGCCGCCAGCAGTTGTCCAGGGTGCCGAACCAGTACCACAGGTCGCTGGAGTGCCAGGCACCGTTTTTGTCGCCGGGGAGCATCCGGTCGAAGAACCAGCAGTAGCTCTTGTGATCCTGCCGGGCGCACCAGTCCCGGGCCATGGTGAAGAGGATGGGGGGCATCATATCGTGGCTGGTGGAACCGGCCATGTAGGGGATGTGGCGGAATTCACCCTTTTCCGCCAGCTCCGCGCCGGAGCCCACCACGAAAGCACCGTCGATGCAGGGGAAGCAGCCGCCGCCCTTGACCTCCTTCTTCGTGGCCTGCCAGGCTTCAAAGAGGGCGGCAGGGGAGAGGGCGCGGAAGGCGGTCAGAGAGTCGCAGCCCGCCTTTTTCATGCAGGCGTCCCAGAAATCGTAGGTCTTCTCCGCAGGGACGGAGGCCAGGAGCTTGCTGACACCGCCGCCGCTGGACAGAACCGCCCGGTGGAACAGGCCCTTGGTCAGGGGGCTCATGCAGTGCTGCTGGACGCTCATGGCACCGGCGCTCTGGCCCATGATGGTCACATTGTCCGGATCGCCGCCGAAGGATGCGATGTTGTCGCGCACCCACTGCATGGCAGTCATTTGGTCGTACAGGCCGTAGTTGCCGGTGTGTCCCGCCTCGGCCTTCAGCTCCGGCAGACACACGAAGCCCATGGGGCCCAGACGGTAATTGATGGTGACGCCGATGACGCCCTTGGCGGGCCACACGGGGCCGTCGAAGTGCTTTTCATGGCCGCAGCCGCCGGTGAAGCCGCCGCCGTGGATGTAGAAGAGGACGGGGAGAGCGTCGCCGGGCTTGGCGGTGTCCGGGGTGAAGATGTTCAGGAACAGGCAGTCCTCACTGTAGGTGTAGGTCTCGCCTTTGCGGAACTCGTTGTAGTAGAAGACCTTTTTCAGGTTCTCCTCCTCATTGTAGAAGGCCCGGGGCTGGTAGGAGCAGTGGCCGTAGCCGGTGGCGTCGTAGACGCCATCCCAATGGGTCACCTGCTTCGGATACTCCCAGCGGCCTGCGGTGGCGTAGCGGATGCCCTTGTAGGCGGCGGTTCCAGGAACCCGGCCAGCAGTGCCCCGCAGCGCACCGCAGGGGGTGTTGATGATGTAGTCCATGGGAATCCCTCCTGTTTTGTGATAGCTATATTTTACCAGATAAAGCCGGGAATGTCGACCGTTTTTGAGGATGTTTCGGCAAAAAATGGGCGGCCCTTGCGGGCCGCCCGGTGCTTAAGGGTTATGGGGATCAGGGATTCATGGAAGCGTAGGGGGTCTTGGAGAAGGCCCAATCCTTGATGACCACATTGTCAGCGAAGGTCAGATTCTCCAGAGCGGAGCAGCCGTAGAAGGCACCCTCGCAGATGGTCTCCACGACCTCCAGGTTGATGGTGGTCAGGGTGGTGACGTTCTTGAAGGCGTAGTTGCGGATCTCCTCGATGGACTCGGGCAGGATCACGGTGGTCAGGTTGGGCAGCTCGTAGAAGGCCATCTGGCCGACAGCATTGACGCCCTCCTCGATGACGACGGTGGTGATCTGCTCAGCATACTCGCCCCAGGGCAGGGTCAGGACGCCACCCACCTTATGGTAATTAGCCATGTTGCACTTGCCCTCGAAGCGCTCCTCGGTGGGAGACACGGTCAGGACGCCGTCGGAGTTCAGCACCCAGGTGGTGTAGCCAGACCAGCCCTCGGCGATGACCTCGACATCGGCCTCCTCGGCCTTGACCAGGATCATGGCGGAGGTGGCGGCGACATTGACGGAGCCCTCGACGGTCTCGATGATCTCGGTACCGGCGGTGGCAGCGTTGACGTAGACGTTCCACTGGCCCTCGGGCAGGGCGACGACGGCGTCAGTACCGGCGTTGATGACGGTCAGGATCTCGGCGTTCTCAACCTTGCCGCCCTTGTTCAGGATGGCGATGACGTTGTCGGAGCCGGTGTTCAGGGCGGACATGGCGGACAGGATCTCAGCCTGCTCGGTCATGCGCAGGGCGGGATGGGCCTTACGGAAGGCGATCAGACCCTTGTAGTAGTTGTAGGAGGCAGCGTTCAGCTCGTTCTGGAGCTCGGCCCACTTGAAGGAGTTGACGCCGTCGCCGGAGGAGTAGGAGTTGTGGTCGAAGACGAAGTTGTTCTCGGCGTCGACGGTGGGCTTGGAGCGGAGCATCTCCTCACCGGCGTGGATGAAGGGAACGCCCTGGGCGGTGATGTAGTAGGCAGCGGCCAGGTTGTTGTAGCGGGCAGCCTGCTCGGCGACGACGGCGGCGTTCTCAGCGGAGAGGGCCAGGCCGTTCAGATCCAGAGAATCGACGGTGAAGTTGTCGAACAGGGTGTAGTTGTCGTGGCAGGAGGCGTAGTTGACGGTCTGCAGGGGGGTGTCAACGCGCTCGGAGTTGGAGCCCCACTTGGAGTAGGCCATGTAGGAGTCGGTGACGGTCTGCTTGGTACCGCCGTTCATGCCGCAGACGAAGCCCTTGTCGGTGGCGGTGAAGACGCCGCCGTGGATGACGTTGCGGATGGTGTCGTTGAAGAAGGCGAAGACACCGGCCTCGGTGGCTACCAGCTTGTCGTTGGGCTGGATGGTCATCTTCTTGGAGTAGGGATCGTTGGCCCACTCGCCCTCATCCTTGGTGGTCCAGGAGCACATCTCCCAGCCCTCGCCGTAGAAGATGATGTCGGGGTTGACGGCATGGACAGCGGCCATGACGGCGTTGATGGTCTCGTAGTCGATCAGGCCGACCAGATCCCAGCGGAAGCCGTCGATGTGGTACTCCTCGCACCAGTACAGGACGGAGTCGACGATGTACTTGCTGACCATGCTGCGCTCGGAGGCGGTGTCGTTGCCGCAGCCGGAGTTGGACTGGTAGGAGCCATCGTCATGGACGCGGGAGAAGTAGCCGGGAACGATCTGGTTGAAGCAGAACTGACCTGCGTCAGCAACGTGGTTGTAGACAACGTCCATGATGACGCCGATGCCGTTGTCATGCAGGGACTGAACCATCTGCTTGAACTCATTGACGCGGACGGCACCGTTGTAGGGATCGGTGGAGTAGGAGCCCTCGGGAACGTTGTAGTTCTTGGGATCGTAGCCCCAGTTGTAGCCGCCGGTGGTCTCGTCGACGGAGTTGATGTCGTAGACGGGCAGCAGGTGGACGTAGTTGACGCCCAGGTCGACCATGTAGTCAACACCGGTGGAGATCTCGGTACCGGGAACGGTGGTGCCCTCCTCGGTGAAGGCCAGGAACTTGCCCTTGTTCTCCATGCCGGAGGACTCGTCGATGGAGAAGTCGCGGACGTGCAGCTCCCAGATGACAGCGTCGGTGTAGTTGGACTGGGTCACGTAGTCGTCCTCAGCCCAGCCCTCGGGATCGGTGGAATCCAGGTCAATGACCATGGCGCGGTTGCCGTTGACGCCGGTGGTGCGGGCGTAGGGATCGCAGGCCTCGACGGTCTCGCCCTTGCGGGTGACGGAGTAGGTGTAGTAGGTGCCGTTCAGGTCGCCCTCGACAGTGGCGATCCAGGTGCCGTTGACATCCTTGGTCATCTCGACCTGGCCCAGGCTCTCGCCGCCCTCACCGGCGGTGTACAGGTTCACAACGACCTGGGCAGCGGTGGGAGCCCACAGGCGGAAGGTGGTAGCCTCGGCAGTCCAGGTGGCGCCCAGGTCATCGCCCTCGTAGGTGTACTCAGCCTCGAAATCGGAGGTGGAGTAGGTGTTGGGGATGGTGACGACGCAGGGGACATCGCCGAAGTACAGGGTGTAGACATTCATCTCGTCGATGATGCCCTCGTAGGTCAGCTTATAGGTGGTCTCGTCGATGACCTCAATGGCGGAGATGGTCATCTGGCCGTCGGGGCCCTCCAGACGGAAGGTATCGACGGTGGGGTTCTCGATGGGGTAGGAGGTGGTGACCTCGATGGTGGAGGTCTTGTAGTCGTAAACGGCAGCGGTGACCTTGGCACCCAGGACAGCCTGGGACTTGTCGGTCACGAAGTCGTTCAGAGCGGAGCCGGAGACGGCGTAGACATTGACAGTGCCGCCGGTGACATCGGAGATGTCGATGTGACGGTCGCCGTCGGGATCCTTGGTCCAGGCGGGAGTCTTGATGATGAAGCCGACCCAGGTATCGGAGGCATCGGCGTAGTAGGTAGCGACCTTCCACTGCTTGCCCTCGTACTCGACGGTCTCATCGGCGAACTTCCGGGTGGAGCTCAGGGACTCGACGCCGTTCCACATGTGGACTTCCCAGTTGGAGTAGTCGCCGTCGGGACGGTAGTAGTGGACGTTGATGGTGATGTCGTACTCCACGGGCTCAACCACGGGAGGAGTGGTGGGCTCGGAGAGGATCTGGGTGGTCTCCAGAGTCTCGGTGTTCCAGGTGATGGTCACATCGGCCAGCTCGGTGGTGGTGAAGGTGAAGTTGCCGCCGTTGGCGCCGCCCTCGCCCCAGTTGGTGCCCCAGTCAGCGCCGGTGATCTTGTACTCATGGGTACCGGGCTCGACACTCTGGAAGGTCTTCTTGTACAGACCGTCAGCATCCAGGAACATCTTGTTCTCGGCATAGCCGGGAGTCCAGCCCACGCCGCACAGGGAATCGGAACCGGCGACATACAGATCGGCAATGTCGATCAGCTCCACGCCGATCTCGGTGGTCTCGGCGTTGAAGGTAATGACGATGTTCTGAACCTTGGTGGTGTCCAGAACGTAGTTGCCGCCGTCCATGCCCCAGGAATTGCTCCAGGTGCCGTCGGTGACCTTGAACTCATGATGACCGGCGGGGACGTTGACGAAGTACTTCTCGTACAGGCCGTCCTCGTTCAGGGTCATCTTGTTGTTGACATCGCCGGGATTCCAGCCGCTGCCGCACAGCTCTTCGGTGCCGGCAACAGAATAATAGGCTTCCTCAGCGGACACGCTGGCGGGAACGAAGCTCAGCAGCATCGCGAACACCAGCAGCCAACTCATCAGCTTTTTCATGTTGAATTCTTCCTCCATTGTAAGTTTTTTGCGCAGTCGGCTCCGCAACCGATTGCGCTCAACACACATTATACGCACAACCGATTGCGCATGTAAATAGCTTTTCACGGGTTTATGAAAATTCTGGGAATCGAACAAAAAGAAGTCACAATTTTGTAACAATTTGACCATGGAAGTTGCGCGAGTGTTGCGCAGAAAAATGCCCGATTACAGGGGGGCGACACACGGAAGGCCCCGCCGGTTGGCGGGGCCTTGGAGGATCATTCGAAGTTTACATAATCAACAGGGACGGTGAAGGAGTAGAGGATGTTCCCGTCGGCAAGGCAGACGTTCAGGGAGCCGTCGCGCTGGGGATAGATGCTTTCGATGGCCATGTCCTGCTCGGGCAGGGGGACATCCACGTATTCCGGGGACTTGCTGGCGGTGGGGACACCGTCGCGCCAGTTGTCCTTGACAAGCACCGTCCAGGGTACCTGCTTGCCGGATCCCAGATCGTAGAGGAAGAAGGTCTCGTGGGGGTAGACGATCCGATCCTCCACCTCGTCGGCCATGTGGTAGGGGCTGCCGCCCTGGAACACCAGGTACTTGCCGCCCAGATTCCACAGATCCCAGTCCAGCATCCAAATTTCCACATCGGAGACGTCCACACCGTACTCGGCGTAGAAATCGCTGATGACCGCTTCGGTGAACCAGGTGTTCAGATGCTCCATGACCTCAGCGTTGATCTTCGCGGCGTTGGGGTGTACCTCCTCCTTCAGGAAGCCGCAGGAGACGAGGGCATCGGAATTATAGGCGTAGCGGCTGTCCCGGTCGGTGATGCGCCAGTTTTGGTGGGCGAGGATGTTTTCATGGAGGACGGCATCGCCAAAGTCCCGGGACTGCTCACAGACCAGCGTCCCGTCCGGGAGCTTGCTGAGGGGGATGCGCTCGCCGGTGAGGAAATAGGGGTTGTCCTGGTCGATGTAGATGGCATCGTGGGTCACGTGCCAGCCGGTCAGGGGCAGTCCCGCGAAGTCCTGCTTCATGTCCGGGTACACGCCCCAGTCGTCCATGGGATTCAGGGAGTAGCTGCGCACTGCTTCATTGAGCGCGGCATCCGCATCCACACCCTGACAGAAGAGGTCTTCCACAGCCAGCCGTCTGCCGGTCAGCAGATCCCAGGTGGCGGTCTCGGTGCGCCAGGGGAGGTAGGCACTGCCCATCTGGTTGTTGCTGCCGCAGACGGTGACAGCCACGGAGAGATAGCCGTTCTTTGCGGTGACGATGCAGCTGTACTGCGCGCCCTCGGGGGTGGCGGCGGCGATCTCCCAGGGCACCTGGGAGGCGTACTGGCCGAACTCCCGGCCCCGGTTCTGGAGCTGGATCCACTGCTCCAGCTCCTGCCGGGCGGCGGGGATCCATTCCATCTGAGCCGCGATGAAGGCGTTGATCTCCTCGGCCAGGGCCTGGTCGGTCAGACCCACGATCCGGGCAACCCCGTCCACATACTCCACGGGCAGAAATTCGGAGAACTCATCGCCCCAGTCGGTGTGGGTGACCTGGGACAGGTTCCACTCGCTGGTGTCGGGCGCGTCGGCGGCGGAACCGGTGCCGGTGCCCTGCCAGAGGGTGAGCTTCTGCTCTTCGTAGTCGAAGCCGATGTCCTCCAGGGTGACATAGCCAGCCTTCGCGATGGCGGTCTGGCCGTCGTAGGAGGTGATCCAGCGAACCAAGGCCCGCACGATGCTGTCCTCCGGCTCGTCGGCGCGGAAGATGGCGTAGTTTTCGCCCAGCAGGGGGTATTCTCCGGCGGCCATGGTTCGCTTGCTGGGGGCAACGCCGTCGACCTGGATGAACTTGATCTCGTCGCCGTTGCCGTACATGTCGGCGGCGTAGGCGTAGACGGAATAGCCGATGGCTCCGGCGGCGTTGTCGTTGACGGCCACCACGTCCATCAGACCCTCCATGGTGGCGGGCTGCCACTCCCTGGGCGCGTGCATCAGGGGCACATCGCCCATGAACTGCACCATATAGTTCTGGGAGCCGGAGTCATAGTTGCGCTGGTAGGGGATGATCGGGAGGTCTTCACCGCCGACCTCCTTCCAGTTGGTGATCTTGCCGGAGTAGATGTCCCGCAGCTGCTGCTGAGTCAGGGTATCCACGGGATTGTCGGCGTTGACCACGAAGACGAAGCCCTCTCTGGCCACGGGGACGGCTTCCAGCTCCACGTCCTGCTCCTTCGCGATGTCCCACTGATCCTGGGAGGGAGGCGTGGAGAAGATCAGCTGGACGGTGCCGTCGAGGAGGTTGTAGAAGGAGCTCCAGGTGGTGGAGTGGGCCACCTGGGCGGTGGCTTCTTCCAGGTCAATGTCGAAAATGGCGGCCCGGATTCCGGCTTCCAGGGGGATCAGGGAGGTGGAGCCGTCCATGGCGGGCAGGTTCTCACGCAGAGCCAGCAGATCCGCACCGGTGGCGGCGGAGGGAACGGTGGACTCGATGGGAAGGGTGGTTTCGTTCGGAATGGTCGTTTCTGTCGGCGGCGTGGTGCAGCCGGTCAGCAGAAGCAGAGCAAGCAGGATGCACAGCAGGCGTTTCATGGGGATCCCTCCTTATACGATCTTGGATAATCCTATGATATCATCCCGGCGGGGAGGGGGCAAGGGGTGCGGCGGAAATTCAGAATTCTTCAGAAAAAGGGGCCCGCAGACGCGGGCCCCTGGTGTGGAATGATTACAGCTTGGAGTAGCCGTGGGAGTTGACCAGAGCGTCCAGACGGCGGCCGTCCTTGCAGAAGGGGCAGTCGTTGTGGTCGAAGCTGCGGTAATCGGGCAGATCGGCGGGCTCGAAGACGGAGACCAGCTTCACATCCCGGTACTCCAGATGATCCACGGCCCGGAACAGACCGGCGACGCCGACCACGTTGCCGCCGTAGTACTTGGTGCCCTGGATGCCGCGCTTGGCGGTGAAGCCGGTGGAGATGGAGGCCATCAGAACCAGAACGTTCTTCTCCCGGACGTAGGTCTGGACATTGTCACGGAAGGTCATCTGGTTGTAGGAGTTGTACTCGGGCTCAATGACAGCGATCTCGCCCGCGTTTGCAGCGGGACGGCTGCCCTGGCACAGGGCATCGGCCAGGCAGGCACCCACCAGGGTCATGCCGTCCAGGCACAGGATGGTGTCCACCCTGGTGTTGGAGAACTTGGCAGCCAGCTCCTTGGCCACGGCCTTGGCCTCGGCCAGGCGGGTCTTCTGGGTGGTGATATCGATGAAGTAATTGATATGGCTGTGATTGGTGGCAAAATGACCCTTCGCAGCCCGCAGGGGCACGCCGCCTCTGGTAGCAATGACTTTCGTTTCAAACATGATAGGTACCTCCATTTGTTGCAAATAAAAAACGCGCTCCACTGCCGACCACCCGGGCACAGACGTTTCCGGGTGGCAGGTGGAAAACGCTTTTTTTCATTGTATAATTTTGAAAAGATTTTTGCAAGAAAAATCTGGATTCGAAATGACAAAATTGGAATTGAAAAATTGTGTAAATTTACCCAAGTGCCCCGATGGCGGCGGTGAGGGCGGAAATGATGTCCGAAAGAGCCATGCCGGGAGCGCCATCCTTCGCCTGTTCGGGAAGATACGGCACGTGGATAAAGCCCGCCCGGGTCAGGGTATGCGCATAATGATGCAGGAGCCGGTAGAGGGTGTCATTGCAGACGAAGGTACCGGCGGTGTTGGACACCTTTCCGGGCAGGCCTGCGGCTGTGATGGCGTCGGCCATGGCGCGGACGGGGACGGTGGCGAAGATGCCGTCGGGGCCATCCGGGAGGACGGGCTGTTCCACGGGCAGAACGCCTGCGTTGTCGGGCGATTTCGCGTCCATGAGATTGACGGCGATCCGCTCCGGGGTCACCTCGGCCCGGCCACCGGCCTGCCCGACGCAGAGGATCACATCGGGGGCATCCAGGGCGGCGGCGGCCAGGACGGTCTCGGCGGCGGTGCGGAAGATGGTGGGGATCTGCAGCTTCGTCAGGCGGTAGTCTCCGATGGTGTCGGGGAGCCGGGAGACGGCCTCCCAGGCGGGGTTGACGGTCTCGCCGCCGAAGGGGTCAAAGCCGGTGATGAGCAGGTGTTTCATGGCGGGCCTCCTTGCGTTTTGTCCATACTACCATAATTTTGTGCAAAAAACAAGAAATTGCACAAATTGGTCTTCCATTTTCGAGAGCAAGATTGTATAATAGTTCCGAACGAATATGACAGGAGGAGTCCCTATGTCTGCACTTATTCTGAATTCCACCCAGAAGTCCGTTCTGGACGCCGGTTTTGCCGCCTGCTTCGGCGGCGCGCCCGAGCGGTATTTCTCCGCGCCGGGCCGTACCGAGATCAGCGGCAACCACACCGATCACCAGCGGGGCCGTGTCCTGGCCGGTGCGGTGAATCTGGACACCGTGGCCGCCGTCCGGGTCAACGGAACCGACACCATCCGCATCCAGTCCAAAGGCTATCCCATGTGTGAGGTCAATATCCGGGAGCTGGAGCCCGTGGAGGCCGAGATCAACTCCACCCCCGCCCTGATCCGGGGCGTGGCCGCCCGCTTTGCACAGATGGGCTGTGAGGTTCGCGGCTTCGATGCCTACTGCGAGTCCACGGTGCTGCCCGGCTCCGGTCTGAGCAGCTCCGCCGCCTACGAGGTGCTCATCGGCACCATCATCAACCATCTGTTCTTCGAGGGCAAGGTATCCCAGCCGGAGATCGCCCAGATCGGCCAGTACGCCGAGAATGTCTTCTTCGGCAAGCCCTGCGGCCTGATGGATCAGACGGCCTCTGCCGTGGGCGGTCTGGTGACCATCGACTTCGCCGACAAGGAAAAGCCCGATATCCGGCCCGTGAAGTTCGACTTCGCTTCCTGCGGCCATGCCCTGTGCATCATCGACAGCCGGGCCGACCATGCCGACCTGACCGACGAGTACGCCGCCGTCCCCGGTGAGCTGAAGGCCGTCTGCGCCCACTTCGGCAAGGAGGTCACCACCGAGATCGACGAGGCCGAGTTCTATGCTGCCATCCCCGCCCTGCGGGTCAAGTGCGGTGACCGGGCGGTCATGCGCGCCATCCACGAGTACAACGAGAACCGCCGGGTGCCCCAGCAGGTTGCGGCGCTGGAGGCCGGTGATTTTGACACCTTCCTGGCTCTGACCAAGGAAAGTGGCTTCTCCAGCTGGATGTATCTGCAGAACGTGATCCCTGCCGGTTATGTAAACCAGCAGGCCATGGCCGTGGCTCTGGGTCTGTGCGAGCATTACCTGATGGGCCGGGGTGCCTACCGCGTCCACGGCGGCGGCTTCGCCGGTACGGTGCAGGCCTTCGTGCCCAACGACATTCTGGATTCCTTCGTGGCGGGCATCGATGCCGCGCTGGGCGAGGGAGCATGCCATGTTTTGTCCATCCGTCCCCAGGGCGGAGTTGAGATGGAGGTAGAATGATGAAAATCGAAACTTATATTGATTCCTTGATCGCTTATGCGATGAACTGTGGTCTGACGGAGCCGGAGGATCATATTGTTGCGACGAACCGGATCCTGGATCTGCTGCGGCTGGATGACTACACCCCCAGCGATGAGCTGCTGATCGAGGATCTGGAGGAGATCCTGGCGGGCATCCTGGCCTATGCTGTGGAGAAGGGTCTGTGCGATGACGGCATCACCGCCAAGGACATCTTCGACACCCGGATCATGGGCGCCCTGACGCCCATGCCCCGGGAGGTCATCGCCACCTTCCGTGCCCTGTATGAGCAGAGCCCCGAGATGGCCACCGACTGGTATTATCAGTTCTCCTGTGATACCGACTACATCCGCCGTTACCGTATCGCCAAGGATATGCGCTGGAAGTACGACTCCGAGTACGGCGAGCTGGACATCACCATCAACCTGAGCAAGCCTGAGAAGGATCCCAAGGCCATCGCCGCTGCCAAGAACGCCCCCCAGACCGCCTATCCCAAGTGCCAGCTGTGCATCGAAAATGAGGGCTACGCAGGCCGCATGAACCATCCCGCCCGCTCCAACCACCGCATCGTGCCCATCGAGGTCTGCGGCGAAAGCTGGCGGCTCCAGTACAGCCCCTACGTCTATTATAATGAGCACTGCATCGTCTTCAACTCCCAGCACATCCCCATGAAGATCGACAAGTCCGCCTTCGAGAAGCTGCTGAGCTTCGTGGGTGCCTTCCCCCATTACTTCGTTGGCTCCAACGCCGATCTGCCCATCGTGGGCGGCTCCATCCTGAGCCATGAGCATTTCCAGGGCGGCCACTATGAGTTCGCCATGGAGCGGGCCGAGGTCGTGGAGGAGCTGACCTTCCAGGGCTTCGAGGATGTCTCCGCCGGTATCGTGAACTGGCCCATGAGCGTCATCCGTCTGCGGGGCTCCGAGCCCGCCCGGATCGCAGATCTGGCGGACAAGATCCTTGGCATCTGGCGGGGCTACTCCGACGAGTCCGTCGGCGTCATCGCCTTCGACGGCGAGCCCCACAACACCATCACCCCCATCGCCCGCCGCCGCGGCGAGGACTACGAGCTGGATCTGGTGCTGCGCTGCAACATCACCACCGCTGAGCATCCCCTGGGCGTGTTCCACCCCCATGCGGACAAGCACCACATCAAGAAGGAGAACATCGGTCTGATCGAGGTCATGGGTCTGGCCGTCCTGCCCAGCCGCCTGAAGGGCGAGCTGACGCTGCTGGCTGAGACCGTCGCAAAGGGCGAGGAGCTGACCGGCGAGCTGGAGAAGCATGCCGCGTGGATCGAGGAGCTGAAGAAGTCCTACACCTTCACCGCCGAGAATGCCCTGGACATCATCCTGCAGGAGACCGGCAGAGTCTTCGCCGCCGTTCTGGAGGATGCGGGCGTGTACAAGAACACCGCTGAGGGCCGGGAAGCCTTCCGGGCCTTCGCCGCCAAGGTCAATGAATTTTGAGTGACCATTCTGTGAAGAGACTGTAAAAACAGGAATAAGGAACCATCCGTTCAAGAAATTGTAACGGATGGTTCTTTTTTTTGTCAAATCCGGCGGGTAAGATACCCCCATCGATCCGCTGAGGTCGATTGACAGGCTGATAGAAAACACGCCACCCCTTCGGCATTCCTGCCGATCCATATATGCCCCGGCGGTGGGCCTGACCGCCAATTGAAACGAAAGGAGTTTTGCCAATATGAAGAAGATCCTGAAGCTGCTGGTGCAGGGTATGAGCAATTGCTACACCTCTGCTCTGGACAACTATTACATGATCCATTGATCGTGCAGTCCAAACAGCAAACCGTATATGCCCCGGCGGTGGGCTTGACCGCCAATCGAAACGAAAGGAGTTTTGCCCCATGAAGAAGATCCTGAAGCTGCTGGTGCAGGGTATGAGCTATGGCTACTATCCCGCTCTGGACAACTACTACGCCATTGGCTGATAAATATCAAATTGTAGAAACCCCTTGCCTCCCCCATTTATGGGGGAGGTGGCCGAGCGAAGCGAGGTCGGAGGGGGTCTGCCCGCTTTTCGCAGAAAAGCGGGCATTTTCGCATATTTGCAAAGCAAATATGCGGACTCCCCCCTGGCCTGCGGCCATCCCCCCTCATAAATGCGGGGGGCAAGAAAGGAAGCTTTTTCAAAGGTCGTGCCGGTTTTTTTGTGACCTGTGCGATCCTTTCTGCGTCTGGTATAATGAAAACAGAAGAAAGGAGGCGGCTGATGGAGGACGGGAAGATCATCGAGCTTTATTTTGACCGGTCGGAGTCGGCCATTGCGGAGACGGAGCGGAAATACGGACGCTACTGCCGCGCCATTGCCGGGCGCATTTTGTCCAATGATGCCGATGCGGAGGAATGCGTCAGCGACACCTGGCTCCGGGCCTGGAACGCCATGCCGCCCAACCGGCCGGAGCGGCTGGGGGCGTATCTGGGGCGCATCACCCGGAATCTGGCTCTGGATCGGCTGCGCGCGGACAAGGGTGCGGTGCAGGAGGAGCTGGGCGAGTGCCTGTCGGCGGGAGACCCCACGGCGGCGATGGTGGATCGGGTGGTGCTGACGGAGGCACTGAACCGGTTCCTGGCGGGACTGCCGGCGAAGCGGCGGAAGCTTTTCCTGCGGCGGTACTGGTATTTTTCCACCGTGGAGGAGCTGGCCCGGGACTTTGGTATGAGTCAGAGCAACGTGAAGATGACCCTGCTGCGGCTGCGGCGGGAATTGAAGGAGCAACTGAACCAGGAGGGGATCGAACCATGAACGAAAAAGACATTCTCTACGCATTGACGGATATCCGGGCGGACTTCATCCGGGAGGCCGCCCCCGTCCGGCGCAGGCCTGCCCGGCGGGTGCTGATGACGGCGGTGGCGGCATCGCTGGCTCTGCTGCTGATGGGCGCGGGCATCATCTATGGCGACAGCATCCAAAGCTGGATGGACGGGCGGTGGAGCCGGGAAAACGGCAAGACCATGAGCCAGGGGCAGGCCGCGCTGGTGGATGCCATGAGCCAGGAGATCGGGCTGTCGGAGACCATCGGAACGATCACCGTGGATGTGGATTCTGCGATTTTTGAGGATCGGGGATTCCGGATCCTGGTGCGGGTCAGGGGACGGCAGTTTGGCCATGGCGATGGTGTCTGCTTTGACCGCTGGAGCATGGAGCTGGAGCCGGATCCCACCACCGGCATGGGTCACGGACGGGGATGGGAGCATGCGGGCTTTGACGGCGACGGCTCCTGGCTGCTGTTTTTCCGGTGCGATTGGGATCAGGGGAGACGGCCGGAGGAGCCCTTTACGGTGCGGCTGGGCATGTCCGATCTGATCCTGACCGGCGCGGGCGGCGAGACGGTGGAGACCGTCCAGGCGGGCAGCTGGGAGTTTGAATTCCCGCTGGAGGTCACCGGTGTGCCGGAGCCCATCGCCCTGCCCGACTGCACCGTGAAAACAGAGACGGGCGCGGAGCTGGAGCTGAGAAACCTGATGCTCTACAGTACGGGCCTTACCTACGAAAAGACGGGAGACGGGGACGTTGCGGTGACTGTCCTTCTGGAGGACGGCAGCTCCATCGATGCCACCCTGGGCATCGGGGACAGCCAATGGTGGGATGTGCCCGTGGATCCGGCACAGGTGCGTGCCCTGCGGATCGGGGAGACGACCATCGAGGTGCCCGAAGGATAAAACGAAGCCCGGCACGACGAAAGTCGTGCCGGGCTTTGCATATTCTTCCCGGATATTTGCAAAAACCCTTTGACAGAACCGAAAAAGTGTGCTATCCTAAAAAAGCATAAGGCAGTGATGAAGACACGCCCCGGCGGATGATGCCCAGAGAGGAGCCTACATGGTGCAATGGCTCTGCATTCGGAGACCGGCGGATACCACTTCTGAGCCGCTGACCGGAAATGGTCAGACGGGTGCGCCCGTTACAGCGTCAATGAGTGGCTCTGCAGGCAGAGCAACCAGGGTGGAACCGTGGAATACTGATGTATCCCACCCCTGTTTCGTCAGGGGATGGGAATTTTTTATACCCTCCCCAATGTAAGAGTGCTGAATGCATAGTGCTGAGTGCTGAATTGTGGCAATCACTCAGCACTCAGAACTCAGCACTAAAAACAAGGAGGAACACAACATGGAAAACAACTTCACCTTCGAGAATCCTGAGTACCGGAAGCTCTTCTGGCACACCAGCTCCCATGTGATGGCCCAGGCCGTCAAGCGGCTGTGGCCCGAGGTGCAGCTGGCCATCGGCCCCGCCATTGACGAGGGCTGGTACTACGACTTCGACGCGCCCTTCGCCTTCACCCCCGATCACCTGAAGCAGATCGAGGGCGAGATGAAGAAGATCGTCAAGGAGCGCATCAAGCTCGAGCGCAGCGAGATGTCCCGTGAGGACGCCCTCCGTTGGGCCGACGAGCACAACGAGCCCTACAAGCGGGAGCTGATCGAGGATCTGCCCGCCGACGCTGTTATTTCTTTCTACACCCAGGGCGATTTCACCGACCTGTGCGCCGGCCCCCATCTGGATCACACCGGCCGTCTGCGCCACAACGGCTTCAAGCTGACCAAGTCCTGCGGTGCCTACTGGCGCGGCGACTCCAACCGCAAGATGCTCCAGCGCATCTACGGCATCGGCTTCCCCAGCAAGGACGAGCTGGACGAGTACCTGCGCAAGCAGGAGGAGGCTCTGAAGCGGGATCACAACAAGCTGGGCCGTGAGCTGGAGTTCTTCACCACCGTCGAGGAGATCGGCCAGGGTCTGCCCATCCTGCTGCCCAACGGCTCCCGCGCCATCCAGCTGCTGCAGCGTTGGATCGAGGACGAGGAGCAGAAGCGGGGCTATATCCTGACCAAGACCCCCCTGATGGCCAAGCGGGATCTGTACAAGATCTCCGGTCACTGGGATCACTATCTGGACGGCATGTTCATCCTGGGCGATCCCCACGATGAGACCAAGGAGTGCTTCGCCCTGCGTCCCATGACCTGCCCCTTCCAGTATCAGGTCTATCTGAACAAGGCTCGCTCCTACCGTGATCTGCCCCTGCGCTACGGTGAGACCTCCACCCTGTTCCGCAACGAGGATTCCGGCGAGATGCACGGCCTGATCCGTGTCCGCCAGTTCACCATCTCCGAGGGTCACCTGGTGCTCCGTCCCGACCAGCTGGAGGAGGAGTTCCGGGGCTGTCTGGATCTGGCCAAGTACTGCCTGGAGACCCTGGGTCTGGAGGAGGACTGCTCCTACCGCTTCTCCCAGTGGGATCCCGCCAAAGCCGGCATCAAGTACGAGGGTACTGCCGAGCAGTGGGAGCTGGCTCAGTCCACCATGAAGGAGATCCTGGACAACATCGGCATCAACTACACCGTGGGCATCGATGAGGCCGCCTTCTACGGCCCCAAGCTGGATATCCAGATCAAGAACGTCTTCGGCAAGGAGGACACCCTGATCACCATACAGATCGATATGCTGCTGGCCCAGAAGTTCGGCATGGAGTACACCGACTCCGATGGTCAGAAGAAGATCCCCTATATCATCCACCGCACCTCCATGGGCTGCTACGAGCGTACCCTGGCTCTGCTGATCGAGAAGTACGCCGGTGCCCTGCCCCTGTGGCTGATGGGTACCCAGGTCAAGGTGCTGCCCATCACCGACCGCGCCCACGCCTACGCCAACGAGCTGACCCAGAAGCTGAAGGATTTGGGCATCCGCGCCGAGAGCGACTGCCGCTCCGAGAAGCTGGGCTACAAGATCCGCGAGGCTCAGGTCAAGAAGATCCCCTACATGCTGGTCATCGGCGACCGGGATATGGAGAACGGCACCGTCTCCGTCCGTACCCGCAAGGGCGAGGACCTGGGCGCCATGACGCCCGATGCCTTCATCGCCAAGTGCCTGATGGAGATCGCCACCAAGAGCAAGGAAGTCTGATTCCAAGAAATAAAAAAATCCGCCATGGGAGACCATGGCGGATTTTTTGGATCAAAATTCTGTAGGGCGGGTGGCACTTGAATCAAGGTGTGATTGCCCCCGGCAATCATTGGATTATGGATTCGCTGCGCGGAGCACCACCCCGCCGAGCAGCTTGCGTGATTTCTGGTGTTGGTAAGAAGAACCGTGTTACAATTACGATGTCATTCCGAGGGCGTAAGCCCGTGGGAATCTCCTGGTACTGCACTCTGAATCGTACATTCCGGCAGGAGATTGCCACGGCCTTACGGCCTCGCAATGACGTGGTGGTTTTGGGCTGGCCCCTCTGGTTTGGCTGGGCAGTTGTCCCACCTGGTCGGCGGGGTCATGACCCCGCCCTACAAAAGAAAATCCGCTATGGATGCGTCCATAGCGGATTTTTTGTCAGATGTATCAGTGCTTCCGGTTCATCCACACCCGCTCCAGGGTGTAGCCCTGGCCGTTGACGTTTTTCACGTCGGAGGCGATGATGAAGGCGGTTTTGTCGATTTTCAGGGCGGCATCCCGGATCTCGGGGTACTTCTTGGCGTAGACCACGCTGAGGATGGCCTGGCGCTTTTCGCCGGTCATGCCGGTCTGGATGTCGATCATGGTGACGCCGCAGTTGATGTTGTCCAGGATCTCGCGGCGGATGCGCTCGTACTCCGGGGAGATGATGATGAGCTGCACCGTGGCCTCGCCGGAGACGATGGTGTGGTCGATGACGGCGGAGGTCAGCACCAAAATCAGCAGGGAGTAGAGGATGCCGTCGGTGCCCTTGAGCAGCACCTGGGCGGCGATGATGATGCCGTCGAAGACCATCAGGGACTTGCCCACGGGGATGCCCCGGTACTTCTGCAAAATGACCGGCGGGATGTCCATGCCGCCGGTGGAGCCGCCCACCCGAACCACCAGGCCGATGCCCACGCCGA
This sequence comes from Oscillospiraceae bacterium, assembly GCA_015067895.1. Next base: position 161,579 of record SVLP01000001.1, read on the forward strand.
TGAGGACGGCGCAGTAGAGGGCGCAGATCAGCTTGTCCTCACCGACAAACATGGTGCCCACGGGGGTGACCTCCATGATGCCCATGATGATGGGGTAAATAATGGTGGACAGCAGGGAATTGGCGGCGAATTTCCAGCCCATGAAGGCCCAGCCCAGGCAGAACAGGCTGACGTTGGTCACAGCCGTGATGACGGACAGCCGGACGGGCAGGAAATACTGGGTCGTCAGGGCGATGCCGCTGGAGCCGCCCAGCATGAAGTCCTGGGGCACGATGAAGGCGCAGACGGCGAAGGCCAGCATGGTGTTGCCCAGGAGGGTGAACAAAAGGACTTTGAGTTGTTGTTTCATAGTAGCTCCCCTCGATCTCCGGTGACCGGATTTCTAACCCCTCTATTATCGGGGAAAAGGCGGGAAAATGCAAGATAAATTTCAGTCCAATGCCAGCCCCAGATAGACCGGCGGCTCTGCGCCGACAGCCATGGCGAGGGGGCGGCCATCGCCGGGGGTACGGACGCTGGCGAATTCCAGCCCAAGGGAAGCAAGAAGGCCGGGGCCGTCGCCGGGGTCGCCGAGAAGCTCCCAGACCATGTTGTCCGTGACTGCCGCGACGGCGTTTTCAGTGGCGTAAAAGCTGGCATAGCCCGAGAAAAGGTCGAGACAGGGGCCCTCCTGAAGGAGGGAATGTTCGGGAAGATACACCCGGCGAAGCGCTGCATATTCCGCAGTGGACAGCCTTCGGATGGGCAGGGGAGTCCCGGCGGTGACGCGCTCCTCGCAGATGGTGGAGACGGTGCGGAAGCCGAACCGCTCGTAGTAGCCGAAGAGGGATACTTCGGCGGGGACGAGGAGGATGACTTCAAAGCCCATCCGTTTCAGATATTCCACGCCCTCCTGCACCAGTTGGGAGCCGAAGCCCTTGCCCCGATGCTTTTGGAAGGCCGCGATGCCGTAGAGGTAGGCGGCTTTTTTGCCGTCCAATGTGCCATCGAACCAGTGCTGGGCAGCGAGGATGTCACCATCCGCAGCCACCAGACAGCGGTCGGGGGAGAAGCCGGTACGGAAAAACAGGTCGGTGAAATCGGCGTCGCCGAAGGCTTCCGTGAAGAGGGCGCGAAGCTGGGCTTCCTCGCCGGGCCGGGGCGGACGGAGCTCAATAGTCATGGAACTCCTCCGTCGTCAGGTGGGCCCAGCATTTTTCCACCATGTGGTGGGGGTGATAGCTGAGCTTGGCCTTGCGCAGACCCTCCAGACCCATGTCGTCCTCCCGGTTCAGGAATTTCACGGCGGGGTACTTGTCCCGGAGGTGGCGGGCGAAGGCCCGGTTGATGACGGCGTAGGCGCCGGGGTAGTCGGTGTCCGCTTTCTCGAAGTGGACGTCCACGGTCTCGTCGTCCAGGAAGGAGCCCATGGTCATGGCCACCACCTGACTGCCTACGTACATCACCAGACCCTCCAGACCCAGTTCCTTCCAGTGGGCGAAGGCCCGGCTCAGAGCCGCGTGCTCCATGGCGGCGTCCTCCTCGGCGGTGCGCCGCTGGTACCAGCGGTCGGCCAGAGCCCGGGCGTCGGGGAGGGTCTCGTCGGACAGGGGGCGGATGACTGCGTCGGGGTACTCGGCCAGGAAGCGGTTGACATGGTTGCGCTTGGACTGGTAGCGTTTGCCCTTCAGGTCGGCCAGGTCGTCGATGGCATAGACGTATTCGTGGCCCTCCCGACCGCAGTGGAACCGGAACTGACCGGGGTACCAGCGTTCGAGATCCTCCACATCGTGGGTGTTCAGACCCGCCAGCCGCAGGGGGATGCCCCGCTCTTTCGCGTCGGCCATGAGCAGATCGATGGTATCCTTCGTCACGCTGGGCCCGGCGGGGTAGGGGTACATGGTCTTGCCCTGGAAATGGGAGAAGAGCAGAAGATTATCGCCCACCTTCGCGGCGCACTGGCGGCCCCAGAGGTAGAGGTTGGCGAAGGAAAAGGCGCAGCCCCGGTGGGCGGCGCGGCGCAGGAGCGCGTCGTATTCGGGCTTTTTGTCAAAGGTCAGGCGTTCGAATGGGATCATATGAGGTTCTCCTATATTTATTTGACGTTGGGGCGGATGCGGTTGGCACGCAGTACGAATTCGCCGGAGCGTGGAAGAAAAATGCAGTGCAGCACTGCACCTCACCCGGCCCTGCGGGCCACCCTCCCCAAAGGGGAGGGCATGATTGCGTGATAGGATTACTGAAGTGCGTCCAAAATCTCCCCTGCGTCTTCCAGGACGAAGTGGGGCTTGATGTCGGAGGCGTCCAGGATCTCCCGGGTGGTCTCGCCGTTGAGGACGAGCATGGTGGTGATGCCCGCGTTGAGCCCGCAGCGGATATCGGTGTAGATCCGGTCGCCGATGCAGCAGCTTTCCTCCGGGGCGATGCCAAGACGCTCCATAGCGAGCTTCGGCATCAGGGCCTCGGGCTTGCCGATGACCAGAGGACGCTTTTTCGTGGCATTGTAGATCATGTCGCAGACGCTGCCGCAGTCGGGGACGGAGCCGAACTCCGTGGGGCAGACGTAGTCGGGATTGGTGGCGATGTAGGGGATGTCCCGGGTCAGCAGAAGCCTGCTCACATCCCAAAGCTTCTGGAAGGTCAGCTCCGTGTCAAAGCCCATGACGATGCACTGGGCCTTATCGGGATCCTCCACCACCTCGAAGCCCGCCCAGCCCAGCTCCCGCTTCAATGAGACGGTGCCGCAGACATAGAGCCGCTTGCCGGGGTGATGCTGCTGGAGGTAGTAGGCCGTGGCCTGGGCGGAGGTGATGAAGTCCTCCCGGGTGGAGAGGATGCCGAGCTTCCTGAGCTTGCGGATATAGTCCTCCACGCCCTTGGAGGAGTTGTTGGTCATGAAGAGATATTTGCCGCCGGTCTGGCGGATCCGACGCAGCAGGGGGATGGTGAAGTCGAAAAGCCGGTCGCCCAGGTAGAGTGTCCCGTCCATGTCGAACAGGAACAGCTTCATGGAGCGGATGGTATCGCGTTTGTTCATAGGATCCTCCGAATATTGATTCTTTTTGTCATTGTACGGCAAGGCGCGGCGGTTGTCAAATCCTTCTTGGTATTGTGCCCAAGCGGCGGACAAATGTCTCTGGGATTTTGTGGAAAAGGGATAAAAATGCAGGAATACAAAAGTACACTTGCAATTGAAGCCGAAATCAGGTATCATTGGTTCATAATTTTTTCATAAATTGAAAGAGAGATGATCCGTTCATGAAAATTGAAGAAATCGTCAGCTGCCTCAAAGATGTCGCCTGGGGCCCCTGGATGCTCCTGCTGCTGGTGGGCACCGGCGTGTACCTGAGCTGCCGGGTGGGCTTTATCCAGTTCCGGAAATTTGGATATGCCATGCGCAACACCATCGGCAAGATCTTCCGGAAGTCCGAGGCCGGCGCCGGTGAGATCACACCCTTCCAGGCCGTCTCCACTGCGCTGGCCGCCACTGTCGGCACCGGCAACATCGCCGGCGTCACCGGTGCCATCTGCGTGGGCGGCCCCGGTGCCGTGTTCTGGATGTGGATCAGTGCCCTGTTCGGCATGGTCACCAAGTACGCCGAGGTCGTGCTGGCGGTTCGCTACCGGGAGCGCAATGCCCAGGGCGACTGGGTCGGCGGCCCCATGTACTACATCCGCAACGGTCTGGGCAAACGCTGGAACTGGCTGGCCTGCGTGTTCTGTGTGCTGGGCGCTCTGGCGGCCTTCGGCATCGGCAACATGACCCAGGTCAACACCATCGCCTCCTCCATCAACACCGCCATCGACTCCTTCGGCGGCAGCACCGCCGCCTATACCGTCCAGCTCTTTGGCCAGACGGTTCCCATCTCCTCCGCCATGACCGGTGCTGTGGTCGCCATGATCGTGGGCATGGTGCTCTTCGGCGGCATCAAGCGCATCGGCGCCGTTGCCGAGCGGATGGTTCCCGTGATGGCAGCCATCTACATCCTCGCTTCCCTGATCGTGGTGGGCGGCAACCTGGGCAAGCTGGGAGATGTGTTCGCCATGATCTTCCAGGGTGCCTTCAACGCCGAGGCCGCGTTGGGCGGTGCCTTCGGCATCACCATCATGACCACCATCCAGAAGGGCGTCGGCCGGGGCGTCTTCTCCAACGAAGCGGGCCTGGGCTCCGCTCCCATGGCCCATGCGGCTTCCTCCGAGCGCGACCCCGTGAAGCAGGGCCTGTACGGCATCTTCGAGGTCTTCATGGACACCATCGTCATCTGCACCCTGACCGCCCTGACCCTGCTGTGCGGCGCGGGTGACAAGATCGTCTGGGGCCAGAGTGCCGGTGCGGAGCTGATCGCGGCCTCCTTCTCCAGCATCTTCGGTGCCCAGGTGGGCTCCATGCTGGTGGCCGTGGGCATCACCCTGTTTGCCCTGAGCACTATCCTGAGCTGGAGCCTGTACGGCACCCGCTGCTGCGAGTTCCTGCTGGGCGGCAAGGCGGCCACCGTCTATCAGGTCATCTTCGTCTGCGTGATCCTGGTGGGCGCGACGCTGGAGCTGGAGCTGGTGTGGGACATCGCCGACATGCTCAACGGCTTCATGGCAGTTCCCAACCTGGTGGCGGTGCTGGGTCTGAGCCCCGTGGTCATCAAGCTGACCAAAGACCATTTCGCCAAATAAAAACGAAGGAAGTGTCCCGAAAACAGGACACTTCCTTTTTTGCATGGATTAGGTTGGAAGAAAGGCCCCCTGTCCCGCTGCGACTGAGGGGGCGGTCAACGCATAGGCCCCCTCCGACCTCGCTTCGCTCGGCCACCTCCCCCATTTGGCTAACGCAAAACAGGGGAGGCATGAGGTTTTTGGGAATTTTACACGTCCTTAAAGATCCGCCGCCCCAGGCTGCCCCGGGTCAGGGCGCGGCAGAGGAGCCAGCCCAGGGTGAACATCACGATCAGCTCCCCGGCGGCCACATAGGCGGCGTTGATCCAGAAGGCGGCCATGGTGAAATCCGTGTCGCCCAGATAGATGGTAAGCTCCCAGCCCACCAGCACCGCGTTGAACACCGCAGGCATCGTCAGGCCCAGCAGGGGGAACCGCCGCATAAGCCGCATGGCGCCCGTGGACAGGAAGGTGGCGAAGCTGCCCACCAGGAAATCCAGGGGCAGGGCCCCGGCGAAGCTGAGGTTGAACAGCAGGCAGCCGATGGTCAGGCCCGGGATCGCAGCCGGGGTGAAGAGGGCCAGCACACACAGCGCCTCGGCGGCCCGGCACTGGATGACCCAGCTGGCGGAGCCGGGGAGCAGCAGATTCTGCAGATGGGTCAGGGCAAAGTACATGGCGCCGATGATGGCGGCATGGGTGATGGTTTTCGTCTTTTTCTGCATGAAAAAATGCTCCTTTTGGACAGACCATCCCCATGAAACAAAAAATGGGCGCAAAACGCCCATCCGAAGTCCCTAGTTTTGTTTACCGACAGGATGGTTTCGAACTGTCCTATTGATTTTGAAATAGTATAGCGTTTTTTGGCGGAATTGTCAACCGGAGAATCTTAGCCGAAGTTTTGCTCTATGGAACGATACTGTGCACTATAATGTATCCGTCGATATGACACAAAATTCTGTAAAGGAGTAATCCATGACACTTGCAATCGTTCTTTTTGCTGCTACTTATGTTTTGATGCTGACCTTCAGCAAGTATCGCCCTTACTTCGCCCTGGCCTCCGGCGCACTGTTCATCGGGCTCGGGATGCTGCCTGTGGAGGAGATCCTGGGTGCCCTGGATTTCAACGTGCTGCTGATGATCGGCGGCACCATGGGTCTTGTGCAGCTGTTCATTGACAGCCGGATGCCCGAGCGGATGGCAGACATGATTATGGCCAAGGTGCCCAACGTCCAGTGGGCCGCCGTGTGCCTGAGCCTGTTCGCCGGCATCATCTCCGCCTTCGTGGACAATGTGGCCACGGTGCTGATGATCGCCCCTGTCGCCATCGAGATCTGCAAAAAGCTGAAGACCAACCCTGTGCCCTTCATCATCTCCATCGCCGTCTCCTCCAATCTCCAGGGCGCGGCCACCCTGGTGGGTGATACCACCGCCATCATGCTGGGCTCTGCCCTGGACATGACCTTCATGGACTTTTTCTTCTACAAGGGAAAGCCCTCCATGTTCTTCGTGGTGGAGCTGGGCGCGGTGCTGTCCGCGCTGATCGTGCACTTCGTCTTCCGGAAGGAGAAGGGTGCCATCCCCAAGTCCGGTCATATGACCGAGGTCAGCGACTATGTGCCCACGGTGCTGCTGTTCGGTGCCATCGGTCTGCTGATCCTGGCCTCCTTCGCCCCTGAGAGCTGGAATCTGCCCGCAGAGACCAACGGCCTGATCTGCTGCATCCTGCTCATCGTCGGCCTGATCTACAATTACGCCAGAAATAAGAACCTGGAGGCCATCACCGGCCCCCTGAAGGCCATCGACTTCGAGACCCTGGGTCTGCTGGTGGGCCTGTTCCTGATGATCGGCGGCATCTCCCACGAGGGTGTCATCGATGCCCTGGCCCATCTGCTGGCGAAGCTGGGTGCGGGCAATCCCTTCCTGATGTACACCATCATCGTCTGGGCTTCCGTGCTGATCTCCGCCTTCATCGACAACATCCCCTATGTTGCCACCATGATCCCCGTCATTGCGGGCATCGCCGCCGAGATGGGCATCGACTCCACCGCGCTGTACTTCGGCCTGCTGTCCGGCGCGACCCTGGGCGGCAACTGTACCCCCATCGGCGCCAGCGCCAACATCACCGGCATCGGCATCCTGCGCCGCAACGGCCACGAGGTGACGAATTCCGACTTCTTCCGGATCGGCATCCCCTTCACCATGGCGGCCATCATTCCCGCCTACATCCTGATCTGGGTGATCTACGGCGTTTGATCGCTGCATGACCAAAGCCCACCGGCGAGCCGGTGGGCTTTTTTGCGGTGCTGTGCTTAGATATTAGATATGAGTTATGAGATATTAGATATAAGATGATCTCTGGTCAAAGCATATCTTATATCTCATATCTTTTCAGCCGACCTTGACAATGCGGCCCTCCTTGCGGGGGGCGGGGGTGGGATGGTCGCAGGCGGGGTAGCCCAGGATGCAGTTGCCCACGCCCCGCAGGTGCTCGGGCAGACCCCACTTGCGCAGGAGCTCCTTACCCTCGGGGGCGTCGAAGACCTGCTTCGCCCGGTGGATCCAGCAGCTGCCGAGACCCAGTGCATAGGCGGCGTTCATCAGGTTGCCCATGGCGAGAGCACCGTCCTCCACCCAGCCGCCGTAAATTTCAGGATCGGCCAGAACCACGATGACGCAGGGGGCACCGTAGAAGGGGTCAGAGGTGGCGTTCATGACGGCGGCGTTGAGCTTCGACATCAGGGCGATGGTCTCTGCGTCCCGGACGGCAACCAGGCGGACACCCTGGGTGTTCATGCCGCTGGGGGCGTGGATGCCTGCGGCCAGGACGATGTCCAGCAGCTCATCGGGCACGGGGCGGGAGTCGTACTTGCGGATGGAGCGGCGGTTCATAAGCGTATGGATGGATTCGTTCATGGGGGGTCCTCCTTGGCGTTTTTCTTTAGTATACGGTGGGCAGTGACAAAAGTCAACGCGGAGAATGCCCAACTTTTGTCATTGGCACCGATTGACTTGTGTCCAATGGAGTGCTACAATAATCCTTGATTTTGAACGAAAATAGACTGAAAACGGAGGAATTTCAATGAAAAAAGGCAATCCCATTGCCCTGCTGCCGATCCTGGTGTTCCTGGTGCTGTACCTGGGACTGGGCCTGTGGTTCGAGTACGGGCTGAAGATCCCCATGGGCTTTTACAACATCCCCATCATCATCGCCTTCCTGGTGGCGATCCTGGTGGCCTGCCTGCAGAATCGCAGATTGAGCTTTGACGAGAAGCTCACCATCATGGGTCAGGGCGTGGGCGACAAGAACATCATCACCATGCTGCTGATCTTCCTGACCGCCGGTGCCTTCGTCGGTGTCGTGGGCCGCAGCTCCGCCCAGAGCGTGGCCTACTTCATGCTGCACATCATCCCGCCCAAGTTCGCCGTGGCGGTGCTGTTCCTGGTGGCCTGCTTTGTCTCCACCGCCATGGGCACCTCCGTCGGTACCATCACGCTGCTGACTCCCATCGCCGTGGAGGTCGCCAATGCCTCCGATTTTGCCGTTGCTCTGTGCGTGGGCACCGTTGTCGGCGGTGCCATGTTCGGCGACAACCTGAGCTTCATCTCCGACACCACCATCGCCGCCTGCAACGGCCAGGGCTGCGCCATGAAGGATAAGTTCCGGGGCAATTTCTTCATCGCCCTGCCCGCCGCCATCGTGACCATGGCTCTGGTGCTGGTCATCACCATGCGCCAGGAGACCGCACCCATCGACCAGCCCTACAATCTGGTGCAGATCATCCCCTATGTGCTGGTGCTGGCCGGCGGCATCGTGGGCATCAATGTCTTTGTGGTGCTGCTGGTGGGCATCGTCTCCGGTGCGGTCATCATGCTGCTGACGGGCCAGACCGACGCCACCGCGCTGCTGTCCTCCATGGGCTCCGGTGCAGCGGGCATGTTTGAGACCTCCATGGTCGCCATTCTGGTTGCCGCCATGTGCGGTCTGATCCGGGTCTACGGCGGCTTCGATGCGCTGCTGTACCTGATCCGCAAGCTCTTCAAGGGCAACAAGGGCGGCCAGCTGGGCATGGGCCTGCTGGTTGGCACCATGGACATCGCCACCGCCAACAACACCGTCGCCATCGTCATGGCCAACCCCATTGCCAAGGAGATGAGCTCGGACTACGGCATCAGCCCCAAGCGGGCCGCCTGTCTGCTGGACACCTTCTCCTGCATCTTCCAGGGCGTCATCCCCTACGGTGCCCAGATGCTGGTGGCCATCTCCGCCTGCGCCGAGATGGGCGTGCAGATCTCTGCCTTCGACATCATGGGCTATCTGTACTATCCGTATCTGCTGCTGGTCAGCTCCCTGATCGCTATTTTCGTGGTCGGCGAGAAGAAAAAGTAAGGCTGAGGCACCCCGCGAGGGGTGCCTTTGTTGCGAAGATATTGGAAATATGATACACTGAGGAGGCTCAGAAAATTTGCCCATCGAGGTCAAATTTTCTGCCGGAACGGTCGATGCCCGTTCCCTACACTGGTTTTCGGAGAATGCGAAGATATGAAACAAAGAGGAATCCAAATCAATAAGGCCATGGTCGTGACGATTTTGGCCTTGGCCTGGCCGACGATGCTGGAGCAGCTGATGCAGACGGCGGTGCAGTATATTGACACCGCCATGGTCGGCTCCCTGGGTACCCAGGCCACGGCGGCGGTGGGAGCCACCTCCACGGTCAACTGGCTCATCGGAAGCTCCGTGTCCGCCCTGGGCGTGGGCTTTCTGAGCTTCATCGCCCAGGCCTACGGCGCAAGGGACAGGGAGGCCGCGTCGAAGGCGGTCATGCAGGCGGTGCTTGTGACGGTTGTCTGCGGCCTGTTCTTCACGGCGGTGACCCTGGGGCTGTCTGCACGTGTCCCCGTGTGGATGCAGGTGGACGAGTCCATCCGGGCTTTGGCGGGGCAGTATTTCTTCATTTTGTACCTGCCCATGCTGCCGAGGGCTGCGTCCATCATTTTCGGCACGGTCTTGCGGGCGGCGGGGGATACCAAGACCCCCATGAAGATCGGCGTGGGCGTGAACCTCATCAACGTGGTGCTGAATTTTCTGCTGATCTATCCCACCAGAGAGGTGGGTAAATTCGTGATCCCCGGCGCGGGGCTGGGCGTCATCGGCGCGGCCATCGCCAGTGCCGCCGCCTTCACCTTCGGCGGCGTGGCCATCACGGTGGTGCTCTGGCGGCATCCGCTGGTGTCCCCCAGGGGGCAGAAATTCCGGCCCGATTGGGCCATCCTGCGGCCCTGTCTGAAGGTAGCCATGCCCAATATGCTCCAGCGGTTCGGCACGAGCCTTGGCTATGTGGCCTTCGCCAGCATGATAAACGCCCTGGGCGATGTGGCGACCGCAGCCCACACCATCGCAAATACCGTCGAATCTGCCTTCTACATCCCCGGCTACGGCATGCAGACCGCCGCCGCCACCCTGGCGGGCAACGCCTACGGGGCGCGGGATCGCAAAAGACTTCAGGATCTGGCGGCCATGTTCATCCCCATCGAGATCGGGCTCATGATCCTCTCCGGCGGCGCGCTGTTCGCGGCGGCTCCGGCGCTGATGGACATCTTCTCCAACAGTCCGGAGGTCATCGGCCTGGGCACCACGGTGCTCCGGATGGTGGCGATTTCCGAGCCCGCCTACGGCTTCTCCATCATCATCGAGGGCATGATGCTGGGTGTGGGCAACACGAAGGAGCCCTTCTTCTACAACATTCTCGGCATGTGGGGCGTACGGATCGTGGGCACGTTCCTTTGCACCACCTTCCTGGGCGGCGGTCTGGTGGCTGCCTGGGGCTGTATGATCGCCCACAATCTGCTGCTGTTTGTGCTGTTTTTGATCTGTTATCTCCGGGGACGTTGGAACCCCATGAAACTGGAACGGAGAAAGAGAGGTCTGTGATATGTGGTTTCTGTTCGCCCTTGGCTCTGCGGTCTTCGCGGCTCTGACCTCCATCCTGGCCAAGATCGGCATCGAGGGAGTCAATTCCAATCTGGCCACCGCCATCCGGACAGTGGTGGTGGTCGTCATGTCCTGGGGCATGGTGTTCCTGACCAACGCGCAGCATGGCCTCGGGGACATCAGCCGGAAGAGCTGGCTGTTTCTGATCCTGTCGGGTCTGGCCACCGGCGCGTCCTGGCTGTGCTACTACCATGCGCTCCAGATCGGCAAGGCCAGCAAGGTTGTCCCCGTGGACAAGCTCAGTGTGGTCATCACCCTGATCCTGGCCTTCGTGTTCCTCCACGAGGAATTCACCGCCAAAAGTCTGATCGGCTGCCTGCTCATCACGGCGGGCACATTAATTATGGTACTGTAAGGAGAATGTTATGACGGAAAGAGAAAAAATGCTGGCGGGGGAGCTCTACGACGCGAATTTTGACCCCGATATCCTGAAGGAGCGGATGAAGGCCGAGACCCTGACCTGGGAATTCAATTCCCTCCGGCCCGACGATCCCCGGAAAAACGAGCTGCTGCGGCAGATCATGGGGGATCTGCAGGAGGGCGTGACGGTGCTCAGCCCCGTGTACTTTGACTACGGCCCCCTGACGAAGCTGGGCAAGGGCACCTTTGTGAATCACGGCTGTTACTTCATGGACGGCGGCACGGTGACCATTGGAGAAAACGTGTTCATCGGCCCCTTCACGGGCTTCTACACCGCCACCCATCCCACGGACTACACCCGGCGCAACGCCGGTCTGGAGTGGGCCAAGCCCATCCGGGTGGGCGACAACTGCTGGTTCGGAGCAAACTGCTCCGTGATGCCCGGCGTGACCATCGGCAGCGGCTGCGTCATCGCGGCGGGCAGCGTGGTCACCACGGACATCCCCGACAATTCCATCGCGGCGGGTGTGCCCGCGGTGGTGAAAAAGAGGATCGAACAGTAAAGAAAACCTCTTGCCTCCCCCATTTAGGGGGAGGTGGCCGAGCGAAGCGAGGTCGGAGGGAGTCTGCCCGCTTTTCCATGAAAAGCGGGCATTTCCGCATATTTGCTTTGCAACTATGCGAACTCCCCCCTGGCCTGCGGCCATCCCCCCGCATTTATGAGGGGGCAAGAAAGGAAGCTGTTTCGCTTGACAGCCATGATATGATAAACTTGCAATCTGAAAGAAAAAGAGGGTTCCTTATGAAAAACAGAAAGACAGTTCGGCTGCTGGCACTGGTGCTGGCGTTTGTGATGCTGTTTGCGGTGCCTGTGGCAGCGGAGGAGGAGACGATGTGGTCATCGTCCTGGATCCCGGCCACGGCGGCCTGGACAGCGGCTGCGAGATGGAGTATGACGGCACAGAGGTCTGGGAATCGGAGCGGTGCCTGAAGATCGCGGAGGCTTGCCGGGACTACCTGCTGGAGCACTACGAGAACGTGGAGGTGCTTCTGACCCGGGAGGAGGATGTGAAGGTCACCCTGGATGAGCGGGTGGACTTCGCGGTGGCCCATGATGCGGATTATCTGCTGAGCATCCATCTGAATTACAGCAATGGCTACGCCCACGGCGCGCTGGCGCTGGTGCCCCGGGGCAGGTACCGCCCGGAGCAGGCAGAGGCCTCCATCGCTACTGCGGAGGCCATCCTGGCACAGTTCGAGCTGCTGGGGCTGGCCAACAGGGGCACGACCTACCGCCTGGGCACCGACCGGTATCCCGATGGCAGCTATGTGGACTCCCTGGCCATCATCCGGGGCTGTGTCCGGAACAACATCCCCGGCATCATCATGGAGCATGCCTTCCTGGACAATGAGGGCGACTACCGGAATTTCCTGAGCACCGAGGAGCAGCTGGCAGCTCTGGGCAAGGCTGACGCCCTGGGCCTGGCCGAGACCCTGGGGCTGGAGGAGCTCCGGCGGCCCAGCTCGGCGGAGCTGGGGGACACGCCTTTCGAGGATGTGCTGGAGGGCGACTGGTTCTACGACGACGTGACCTATGTCTGGGAGCAGGGGCTGATGCAGGGCATCAGCGACGCTGAGTTCGGCCCCGCCCTGAGCGCTAACCGGGCCATGGTGGTGACGCTGCTGTACCGGCTGGACGGCGCGGAGCTGTACCCCGAGGAGTCGAGCTTTGAAGATGTGGAGCCGGGGAGCTGGTATCATGCCCCGGTGGAATGGGCCCTGGAGCAGGGCATCACCACCGGCGTCAGCGAGACCGAATTCGCTCCGGGCCGGAACGTGATCCGGGAGCAGTTCGTCACCTTCCTGCACCGCTATGCAGGCGCTCCGGAGCCGGCTGAACTCCCCGAGCACTTTGCCGACTGGGACAGCGTCAGCGGCTATGCCCAGAACGCCGTGGCCTGGGCCGTGGAGGTCGGGCTGATGACGGGCTACGAGGACGGAACCGTGCGGCCCCTGCGGGAGCTGAACCGGGCGGAGCTGGCGGTGCTGATGCATCGGTTCCACCGGTGGTGGCTCCACGATCAGGGAGAGCTCACCTACGAGTGGACACAGTCCGAGACGGAAAAGGCCCTCTATGTGGGCGAGTCCTTCCAGCTGACCCTGGTGAACCAGTACGGCGAGCAGGCCAAGGCGGAATGGATCCCCGACTGCGAGGGCGTGGTGGAGGTCGACGGCACCACCGTCACCGCCCTGGGCGCAGGCACGGTGCTCCTGAGCTGCGAGTGGGACGGCATGATTTTCGACTGCCTGGTGGAGGTCACGGAAAAGGTGCACACCTGGCGCATCTCCCACGAGGACGTGACCATCAAGGTGGGCGAGTCTTTCTATCTCAAGGTCAAAAATGAGGAGGGCGAGACCGCCGATGTGGACTGGTCTGCCAGCAAGTCCGGCTATGTCTCCATCAGCGGCAACAAGATCACAGGCCGCGCCAAGGGTACCGTCACCGTGTCCTGCGAATTTGAGGGCCAGACCTTCGAATGCATCGTCCGGGTCAAGAGCGCGTAACCGTTTCTGTCTTATTCTTGCGGTTGCGTTCCGGGAAAAAGGGCGCTATAATGGAGAAAATGATTCAGGAGGAAGGGTATATGATCCGCTATGTGCTGACCGTGTAAGGCGGCGTACAAATCCAACATCTCGTATCGCCGCCTGTCCAAGCAACACAGGAGGAAACGTGCGATATCAGAAAGCAGAGGACATTCTGCCCGCCCAGCTTCTGGCCGAGATCCAGAGGTACGCGGACGGGGTCTATCTTTACATCCCCCGGCGGGCCGACCATCGGCAGAGCTGGGGCAACAGCACCCGGTATCGGGAGGAGCTGCGGCAGAGGAACGAGTCCATCCGATATTTGCATGACGAGGGACTCGGGACAGAGGAGCTGGCGGAGCAATTTCACCTGTCGGTGAAGACCATCCAGCGGATCCTGCGGCAGAAATGAGCAGACGCGCCGGGGTGACCCGGCGCGTTTTTCAGAAGGAGGAACATAATGAACATCATCCACGGCTACCGCAGCGACAAGGGGCTGCGGGACAGCTTCAACGCTCTGGCAGAGCAGACCTTCGACGGTCTGAACTTCGAGGGGTGGTATCAGAACGGCTTCTGGGGGGACAATTACGATCCCCACAGCATCGTCCTCGACGGCAAGGTCGCAGCCAACGTGTCCGTCAACCGCACCGATTTGATGATCGGCGGAAAGCGGTACAAAATTTTGCAGCTGGGCACGGTGATGACCGCACCGGAGCACCGGGGCAGGGGATATGGCCGCGAGATCATGGAGTACATCGACCGGGAGTATGCCGATGTTGACGGCATCTATTTGTTTGGCAACGACTCGGTGGTGGACTACTACCCGAAGTTCGGCTTCCGTCCCGGACGGGAGATGGAATACCGCAAGGCCGTTTCCCAGACCGGTGAGAATAAGGCCGTACAGGTAAGGATGAACGGCCCCGCCGGGTGGAGCCGGTTGGCGGAGGCCATGGGGAAAAGCACCTTCCGGGAGGGCTGCAGGATGGTGGACAACCCCGGGCTGATCTTCTTCTATGTCAGCCAGTTCATGCAGGAGGCGGTGTGGCATCTGCCGGAGCTGGATGCCTGGGCCGTGGCGGAGCTGGAGGACGGGACGCTGACGCTGCACAATGTCTTTGCCGATGCATCCGTCACGGTGGACGATGTGGTCGAAGCTTTCGGCACGGAAGTAAAGGATGTGGTGTTGGGCTTCGCGCCGGAGCACACCGACGGCTGGGAGCTGAGGGAGCTTCGGGAGGAGGACTGCCATTTCTTCGTCAAGGGCGCGGTCTTCGGGGAATTCGAGGAGCGGCAGCTGCGGATCCCCAGCCTGAGTCATGCATAATTGTATACAAGAAAGGAGCCGGTTTTCGGCTCCTTTTGGCTATCCTGCACACATATGTGCGTCAGCGGTTGACAGATGTACAAAATTGCGGTATACTTCTGTCATTGTTGTATAAAAAGAGAGGAAGAAATCCCCATGAGAAAGATCCCCTTCGTGACTCTGGACAAGGCCAGAGAGATCGCAGAAGTCATCCCCACCCCCTTCCACCTCTATGACGAGGCGGGCATCCGTCAGCGGGCCCGTGACCTGAAGGCAGCCTTCGCCTGGAATCCGGGCTTCAAGGAGTATTTCGCCGTCAAGGCCACCCCCAACCCCTACATCCTGAAGATCCTCCATGAGGAGGGCTGCGGCTGCGACTGCGCCAGCTATTCCGAGCTCCTGCTGGCCGAGGCCGCAGGCGTCACCGGCAAGGACATCATGTTCAGCTCCAACGTCACCCCCGCCCTGGATATGAAGAAGGCCTACGACATGGGCGCCTACATCAACCTGGACGACGCCACCCATGTGGAGTTCCTGGAGAAGGTGGCGGGCGTGCCCGAGGCCGTCTGCTGCCGCTACAACCCCGGCGGAAGCTTCTCCCTGGGCAACACCATCATGGACATGCCCCGGGACGCCAAGTACGGCATGACCGAGGATCAGATGGCCGGTGCCTTCCTGCGCCTGAGCAAGCAGGGCTGCAAGCACTTCGGCATCCACGCCTTCCTGGCCTCCAACACCGTCAGCAATGAGTATTACCCCGAGCTGGCGGGCCAGCTGTTCCGGCTGGCTGTCCGGCTGCGCAACGCCACCGGTGTGCACATCGCCTTCATCAACCTCTCCGGCGGCGTGGGCGTGGACTACCGTCCCGAACAGCCCAGCTCCAACATCGCCGTCATCGGTGAGGGCGTCCGCCGTCAGTTTGAGAACATCCTGGTGCCCGCAGGCATGGGCGACATCGCCATCTTCACCGAGCTGGGCCGGTTCATGCTGGCTCCCTACGGCCACCTGATCTCCACGGTGCTCCACAAGAAGCACATTTACAAGGAGTATGTGGGTTTGGATGCCTGCGCCGCCAACCTGATGCGCCCCGCCATGTACGGCGCCTACCACCACATCACCGTCCTGGGCAAGGAGGACGAGATCCTCGACCACGTCTACGACGTGACCGGCGGCCTTTGCGAGAACAACGACAAGTTCGCCATCGACCGCTCCCTTCCCGCCATCAAGGTCGGCGACATGGTCTGCATCCACGACACCGGCGCCCACGGCTTCTCCATGGGCTACAACTACAACGGTAAGCTCCGTTCTGCCGAGGTGCTGCTGCATCCGGACGGCTCCTTTACCAAGATCAGAAGAGCCGAGACACCTGCCGATTATTTCGCGACGTTTGATGAGACGCCCTTTAAGTTTGGTAACTAAATGAATGGCACCCCCTGCATTCGCAGGGGGTGCTGCTGTTTATCCGCGATAAAGGACATCATCGAATTGGGTGACGGGGATGCCATTGGCATCCAAGACGGCCCAGATGGTGTATTCCTGACTGGCGTTGAAATGGATGGAGACATTGGGACAGCTGAGGGAGCCGCTGGGCTTCAGGCCCCGCTCATTGCAGTAACTGTCAATAGTTCCGTGTTTGAGCACAGCGACAGCCGTGGGCGGCACGGTGCGGCCCCGGTGTCCGGCATAGGCAGGGATCAGGACGAAGCCGACCACCTGTTCCATAGGAATGCGCCGGATGGGGATGCCTGCAATTCGGAGAACCAGTTTCTCAGGGTAGACTGACAGGGAACGGCAGGCGACATAACACAAGGGCAGAAGCAACAGGGAACAGAGGAGTGTTACCGTGCTCAGGTGATGCCCGGAAATCACTGCGGCCTGGGCAATGGCCAGGGGCAGAACCGAAATGACTGTCGAGGGCCAGTGCGGCCAGATGTGCAGAAGACAGGGCTTTTTCTCCATTTCAACACCTCCTTTTTTCTGTAATTATATCGTTTTTTTGTAT
This sequence comes from Oscillospiraceae bacterium, assembly GCA_015067895.1. The sequence goes on from SVLP01000001.1 coordinate 178,445, forward strand.
GAAGTCAAGAAATGGTCAGCGAAAAGATTTCGCTGACCATTTTCTTTGAACTATGTTGCCTATTCCACCGTCATTGCGAGGCCCATCGGGCCGTGGCAATCTCCTGGAACCGGGTGCGAATACGAATGCAGTACCAGGAGATTGCCACGCCCTTACGGGCTCGCAATGACAGAGGTGGCTTTTGGTTTATCCTTCTGGTTCGACTGGGCAATCATTGTACCTGGTCGGCGGGGTCAGTGACACCCGCCCTACGGGGATGCCGCGCAGAACAAAGACGGCCCGCCGAATTGGCGGGCCGTTTGTGTATGCAGGAGATCAGCGCACGAAAGAAGTGCTCAGGGTGGTAGACCAGGCTTCGCCGGGCTCCAGGATGGCGGCGTGGGCCTTTTCGTCCCACTTGCGGCTGCCGCCCTCGAAGCTGGGCAGGCTCTGCCAGGGCTCGATGCAGACGAACTTCGGCATGCCCTTCTTGCTCCAGATCAGGGTGTAGGGGAACTCCCGGATGTCGCAGACCACGCCGCGGCCGGTGCCCTTCTCGTAGATGCCAAGGGTGGCGGAGCGGAGGTTGCACATGCAGTGGCTGTCGTTGGCGAAGAGGTTCTCGTCGACCGGGATGGAAGTGATGTTGTTGCCCAGGACGTAATGATTGGGCTGGACCAGACCGGTGGGCAGGCAGTTGAGACAGATGGGGGACTCGGCCTCAGAAAAGCGCAGCTCGTAGTCGGTGGCAACGTGCTTGTCGTCGAAGGGGACGGTGAAGGCGGGGTGGTAGCCGATGCCGAAGCCCATCTTCTCCTCGTCCAGATTCTCCACGGTCAGGGTGTGGTGGAGGGTGTCGTTCTCCAGGGTGAAGGTGGACACCAGACGGAACTCGTAGGGGAACCGCTCCAGCAGCTCGGGGGAGGAGCAGAGCTCCAGGACGATGGTGTCGTCGGACTGCTCGACAAAGGTGTGCTCGGAGGTTCTGGCGAAGCCGTGCTGGCCGGAGGGGTACTCCTTGCCTTTGGCCTCGATGATGCCGTCCACCACCTTGCCCGCGTGGGGGAAGAGGATGGGGGCATGGTAGCCCCAGACGGACTTGTCCGCCTGCCAGATGTGCTCCACGCCGTCGCACTTGCGGATGACGCTCTTGACCTGGGCACCCCAGGTGGTGACGGTCACCTTGAGATATTCGTTTTCGATGATGTATTCCATTGTGAGAATAGCCTCCTTGTAGTAGTGAAAAAGAAAGACCAGCTGCCGTCTGCCTTTGTCATTGCGAGGCCGCAGGCCGTGGCAATCTCCTGGTACTGCCTGAAAAATATGTACAATGTACCAGGAGATTGCCACGTCGCCTGTCGGCTCCTCGCAATGACATGTTAGTGGGTACCTGGTGCTTCTGCTGATACAGGGCAGTGGTCGAACCTGGTCGGCGGAGCCATGGCACCCGCCCTACAGTTGGGATCCGCAGATTCAACATTGCCCCAGTCCGCATTTCGCGGGCTGGGGCGTTGTTTTGATTCAGAAAATCAGAACTTGGGGGTCTCGTCGCCTTCGATGGCAGCGATGATGGCGGGAGCGGTCTCGCTCACGTCGGTGCTGCGAACCTTGTTGCGCAGAGGCAGTACGGCTCTGGGGGTGACGGACAGCTCGTCGACACCGATGGCCAGGAAGGTCTCGGTCATCTCCAGGTCTGCGCCCAGCTCGCCGCAGATGCCCACCCAGACGCCGTTCTTGTGGGCGTTCTCGACGACCATCTTCAGCAGACGGACGACGGACAGGTGGTGGGGATCGTAGAACCGGCCCAGGTCGTTGTTCTGGCGGTCACAGGCCAGGGTGTACTGGGTCAGGTCATTGGTGCCGCAGGAGAAGAAGTCGACCTCCTTGGCCAGCCGGTCGGACAGGATGGCGGCGGCGGGAGTCTCGATCATGATGCCGATCTCCACGTGGTCGGAGTAGGGCAGCCCCTCCTCGGTCAGCTCCTTCTTGACGGACTCGATGAGCTTCTTGGTCTCACGGACTTCCCAGACGGAGGTGACCATGGGGAACATGATGCCCAGGTTGCCATAGGCGGAGGCCCGGTACAGGGCCCGCAGCTGGGTGCGGAAGAAGCCGGGGCGGCTCAGGGAGATACGCAGGGCGCGCATACCCATGGCGGGGTTCTCCTCCTTGGGCAGCTCGAAGTAGTCGATCTGCTTGTCCGCGCCGATGTCGCAGGTGCGGATGATGACTTCCTTGTCGCCCATGCTGGTCAGAACCTTCTTGTAGGCCTCGAACTGCTCGTCCTCGGTGGGATAGGTCTTGGAGTTCAGGTACAGGAACTCAGAGCGGAACAGGCCGATGCCGCCGCCGTCGTTCAGAAGAACGGAGTCCACATCCTCGGGGGAGCCGATGTTGCAGTAGATGCGGATGGACTTGCCATCCTTGGTGATGTTCTCCTGACCCTTCAGCTGCTCCAGCAGAGCCCGCTGAGCCAGCTGCTCCTCGCGCTTACGGACGAAGTCGGCCATGACATCCTCGGTGGGGTCGATGATGACGGCACCGGTGGCACCGTCCACCACCACCTGACGGCCCTCGTAGATGGGATCGAGCTGATCGCCCAGACCAACGACAGAGGGGATGCCCAGGGTACGGGCCAGGATGGCGGTGTGGCTGGAGGAGGAACCGAAGCTGGTGACGAAGCCCAGGATCTTGGTCTTGTCCAGCTGGATGGTCTCGGAGGGAGCCAGATCGTCGGAGGCCAGCAGCACGGGAACGGGGGAGTCGATGCCGCCCTGGACCACGCCGCAGAGGATGCCCAGGATCCGGGAGCTGACGTCCTTGACGTCGGCGGCGCGGCCCTGCATATAGGCATCGTCCATGGAAGCGAACATCTCGGCGAACTGAGCGGCGGTCTGATCGACGGCGTACTCGGCGTTGTGGCCGTCCTCGATCATGGCCTGAATGGCCTCTTCGTAGTCCAGATCCTCTGCCATCATCTGGTGGGTCTCGAACAGGAAGGCGGCCTCGTCGCCGGCTTCCACCCGGGCCTTCTCAGCCAGCTCGCCCAGCTGATCGATGGCCACGGACTGGGCGCCCTTGAAGCGCAGCCACTCGGCGTTGGTATCTTCAACAGTGTAATTGGGGATCTCGGTCTTGGCGCGGCGGTAGAAATACAGGGGGCCCATGCCGATGCCGGTGGAGACACCCTTGCCTTGAATGGTAATCATCGCGTTACACTCCTTTTCCGCGGGAGCTTTCCCGCGAGATGAAAGGAAGCTCTGAATGAATCGGCAAGAGCAGGTGGCGAGGGATTTTGGCACAGATAAAAGTTAGAAAACGAAGGAATACTTTGTGTATTTCGAGTTTTCTAACTGCATAGCTGGGGCAAAAGACCCGCCAACTGCCGCCGACGATTTGTTCAGAGTTTCCTTAAAAGTTGGCCTTGAAGAACTCCTCGATGATGGGAGCGACGGTAGCCTCGTCCTCACCCTCGATGGTGACCTTGACGGTCTCGCCGCACTTGACGCCCAGCTGCATCAGAGCCATCAGACGCAGGACGTTGGCAGACTTCTCGCCCTTGTGGACGATGATGGCGGACTTGTACTTGCGGGCCTCCTTGTTCAGCATGCCGGCGGGACGGGCGTGGATGCCAACGGAATCGGTGATAACATACTCAAAGCTCTGCATAATAATTTCTCCTTATTTGTAAATGAATGTTGTTTTTTTGGATCAGACCAGGCTCAGGGCAGCCTCATCGGCGACCAGAGTGAAGTCGGGGTGCATCTGCAGGATGGAAGCGGGAACCTCGGGGGTGACGGGGCCGAAGAAGGACTTCTTGATGATCTCAGCCTTGTCCTTGCCGGAGGCGATCAGCAGAACCTTGCGGGCGTTCATGATGGTGCCGACGCCCATGGTGTAGGCCTGGCGGGGAACGTCGTCGCGGGAGGCGAAGAAGCGCTTGTTGGCCTCGATGGTCTCCTCGGTCAGATCGACGCAGTGGGTGCCCACGGGGAAGTGGTCAGCGGGCTCGTTGAAGCCGATGTGGCCGTCATGGCCGATGCCCAGCAGCTGCAGATCCACGCCGCCGACAGCCTTGATGATGGCGTCGTACTCAGCGCAGGCGGCCTCGGCGTCGGGGTTCTCACCGTTGGGAACGTGGACGGCGTCGGGACGGACGTCAACGTGGTTGAACAGGTTCTCATGCATGAAGTACCAGTAGCTCTGGTCGTTGGTACGGGGCAGGCCGCGGTACTCGTCCAGATTGACGGTGGTGACCTCAGCGAAGCTCAGATCGCCGACCTTGTACCAGTCCTCGATCAGGCTCTTGTAGGTGCCAACGGGGGTGCCGCCGGTGGCCAGACCCAGAACGCAGTTGGGCTTGGCGACGACCTGGGCAGCGATGATGTTGGCGGCCTTGCGGGACATCTCTGCGTAGTCCTTGGCTTTGATGATTCTCATGATGAATGTGCTCCTTCCTGATATTCCTTAAAAAGTGGATGTTGTTTCAGTTGGGCCTGACGGGCAGACCCGGTGGGCAGAACTCTGCCCAGACAGGACTATACTACCACATTTTGGTTGCTTTGGCAAGTTATATTGTACCAAAACGTGAAATATCTGTGCGAAATACCGAAATGGCTGTGGAGATTACATTTCCTGACCGGCCAGGAAGACGCGCTTGTCGGCGTAGTCTGCGGAGCAGACCAGGAAGTCGGCGACCAGACCCTCGGCGATGGAGCCGACGGTATCCTGAACGCCCAGGGCGCAGGCGGGATTGTAGGTGGCGGCGCGGACGGCCTCCTCCTCGGGAACGCCCCAGGAGAGCACGTTGCGCAGGCAGGTCCACATGTTGGAAGCGGAGCAGGCGATGGTGTTGGTGCCCACCAGCTTGGCGACGCCGCCCCGGAGCTCGGCCATCTGGCCGCCCAGCTCGAACTGGTAGCCCTCGTCCTTACCGGCGCAGCGGCCGGAGTCGGAGACCAGAACCATGCGATTCTTGAACATGGTGAAGGCCAGGCGGACGGAGGCGGGATGGATGTGGAAGCCGTCGCAGATCAGCTCGGCCTGGACGTTGGGGTTCTCAACACAGGCGGGGATGACACCGGGGTTGCGGTGGTGGATGCCGGGCATGGCGTTGTACAGGTGGGTCAGGTGGGTGACGCCTGCGTCAACGGCAGCACGGGCGTGGTCGTAGTCGGAGTCGGTGTGGGCGATGGAGACGGTGCACAGCTTGCTGGCCTTCTCCACGAATTCGGCAGCGCCGGGCAGCTCAGGAGCCACATCGACGATGCGCACCAGACCGCCGCAGTCCTCGTACAGCTTCTTGAAGCCCTCAAAATCGGGGGCCTTCAGGTAGTCGGGGTTCTGGGCGCCGCGCTTGGCGTAGGAGAAGTAGGGGCCCTCCATCTGGATGCCCCGCAGACGGGAGCAGCCGGCGGGCTGCTCGTCCACGATGCGCCTGGCGGTGGCGAAGGCCGTCTCCAGCACGTCGTAGGGCAGGGTCATGGAAGCGGGGGCGAAGGAAGTGACGCCGCAGCTGAGGTAGAACTTGGCCATCTCCACCAGGCCCTCATAGGAGCCGTCGGAGAAGTCGTAGCCAGCAGCGCCGTGGCTGTGCACCTCGATCAGGCCGGGGATGACGGTGGCACCGCCCAGATCGATGGCGTCGGCGGGAACGTTCTCAGGCAGGATGGCACCGAATTTGCCGTCCACGACCTCGAAGGCACCCGTGCGGAATTCGTTGTTGACGAAGATTCTTGCATTGGTATAAAACATGGATATATCCCTCCTATTCTTGTTTTCATTCACTAATTTTACCATAGGGCAGGAAAGAATTCAATGGAACGCGGACAGGGAAAAACTGGTACTGTGTAGAAAAACCACATTGCAGGATTGTGCAAGGTGGATACCACTCCAAAAACCGGGGGATGAAATTGCACAAAAGGCACGAAAAATACCATTCTGAAACAAATTTCACGCCGTTGGCGCAGGCTGCGGTGCGCAGGGGTGCCCCATCGGTGCCCTTGATGAGACCGGTGGAGACGGCCCGGTTCCTGGCGTTATAGTCGTGGATCCTTATCAGAGAAGGCAGGGGAGCTGTAAGAAACTTTATGCATAGCTTACAAAAAAGGAGAAGTGGAGCTGTACGAATGGTAAAAATGCATCCGATTGTGCGCGACTTGCTTGTGTTCAAACGACTCGTGTGGTATCCTGAAAATGAGATCGTATCGGAGGTGGTTCTATGCAGCAATTTGACACCGTACCCACCAGCACTGCCCAGGTTCGCAGAGCCAACCGGATCCAGGTGCTGCGGGGATTCCTGGGCAGCGGCCCGAAATCGGCGGGAGATGTGGCGGAACAGGTGGGCCTGAGCCGCCAGACGGTGATGAAGTCCATCCAGTTCTTCCTGCGTACCGGGCTCCTGGTCTCCGGGGGCAAGGGGGAGTCCACCACCCTGGGCGGCAAGCGTCCGGAGCTCTTCGAGCTGACCCGGATCGGTTCTTCCTGTGCATCACCATGTGGCCGGAGTATCTGCATATCCACCTTGCCACCGTGGGCGGCATCGTCGTGGCCGACCTGGTTCGGACAGAATCACTGGGCAGAGAACCGAAGCATGCCCTGGGCCGCGTTGGCAGACTCTGCGCCGAGCTGGTTCGGGACAACGGCATCCGGATGGAGAAGGTGGCGGCGGTGAGCGTCTCCACTGCGGGAATCATGGACTATACCACCGGTACCCTGCGCTACAGCTCCCAGTCTCCCGACTGGGGGAATGATGTGCCGCTGAAGGAGTATCTGCGGCCCTGGTTCCCGGAGGAGACCCTGATCTTCGCAGAGAACACGGGCAAAATGGCGGCCCGGCCCTTCCTGCTGGAGCCGGAGCTGATGGACAAGCGGGTGATGGTCATCTTTTCGTGCTGGGGGCTGTCCGGCTGTCTGTTGGATCGGGGCAGCATCCTCAGCGGCGGCAACTCCCTGATCGGGGAGATCGGCCACATGACCATCGACCCCGGCGATCCGGAGGTCTGCGGCTGCGGCAGCCGGGGCTGCCTGGAGCGGCTGGTCAGTGCCCGACGGCTGCGGGAGCTGGCGGCTCAGTGGGCGGGGGAGCACCCTGCCTCCAGTCTGACAGATTCGCAGGAGCTGACGGTGCAGCAGGTCTTCGCCGCCTCGGAGCAGGGGGACAGTCTGGCTCAGGCACTTTCCCGGTATCTGGGGGAGCGGTTCGCGGTGGCACTGCGGAACGTGAGCCTGGTCTTCGATCCGGATGTGGTGGTCTTCCAGGGGGATTATGCCCATGGAGACGAGGTGTTCCGGCAGACGCTGCTGGCGCATGTGGCGGATTTCCGATACTTCCCGGCCCGGGGGCCCTTCGAGCTCCGCTTCGACCGGCGGGAGCTGACGGAAATGGACACAAAGGGCGCGATCATCGCCCTGACCCGACGGTATTTTGGCAGGGAAGAGCTGTACACGGAGTAAAAATTCGCCCGTTCCGAAGCCGGAACGGGCGAAAATGTTTTACAGGCAGTACCGCTCGATGGCGATGGCGGCGCCGTCGTTTTCATTTGTATCGGTGACGGCATCGGCGATGGAGCGGATGTGGGCCGGGGCGTTGCCCATGGCTACGCCGAGACCGGCGGCGCGGAGCATGGACTCGTCGTTGCCGCTGTCGCCCAGGGCCATGGTCTGGGCGATGGGGATGTCCAGAAGGCGGCACAGCTGGGCAAGCCCATTGCCCTTGTTGGCATCGGGGTGGGTGATCTCCATGCTGGTCTTGGAAGCCCAGACGGCGCTGACGGCCACATCCTTCAGCGCCGCTTCCACGTCCTGCCCGATCTCGGGCGGGATCCAGGGCAGCTGGGCCTTTTCCACGGGCAGACGGCATATGGGCTCCAGAGAATCGACGATGACGCCGCTCTGGGCCAGAATGGTGTGCACATGGAAATCGAGGTTCCTGTGGGGGAGCTGGGCGTCGTAGGAGCGCTGCGTCAGATGCAGACGGCTGTCCACAGACATCTCGATGGGGATGTCGAAGCGTTCCGCGATCTCCAGAAGCTGCCCCAGGGCAGCTTCTTCGATGTGCAGACCATAGAGCCGCTCGCCGGTGCCCAGCTTGAGGATCTGGCCGCCGTTGCAGGTGACCACAAGGGTCTCCCAGACGGGGTGCCCCGTCACCGCCGGGGGCAGCAGGCCGTACTGCCGTCCCGTCACGGGGACGACGGCGATGCCCTTCGCATGGGCCAGCTCCAACGCGGCATTCAGCCGGGGGGAGAAGGTCTTGCGGTCGGACTGGAGGGCGGTGCCGTCCAAGTCCATACAGATCAGCTTGATGTCCATATCATACCTCCACCAGCATGAATTTCGCGCCCCGGTCGATCCGGTCGATCAGGAGCCACGCGTTTTCCGGCACAGCGCCGATGACGTTGACCCGCCCGTCGGCGGGGAGCTCCTCCCGGATGAGCATCAGCTCGCCGGAGTAGCGGCCATAGTTTTGGTTGTCCACGGTGATGACGCCCCGACGGCGTTCCACGCAATTGTGGGGCTCGACGACATCGCCCTGGCAGGAGTAGATCCGCGACTCCTGGAACCGGATCAGCCACCGGGGGGAGTCGATGCGGCAGGTGAAGACCTTGCCGTAGAGATGCTTCCAGTCCTCGTCCAGCTGCGCCGGGACGCAGATGACGCCTGTTTTGCAGAAGTGGGCGATGCGCTGCTGCTCCTTGTCGCTGAGGCCCGGATCGGCAAGGAAGATGTCGTCCATGCCGAAGCGCAGAGCCATGTCCACAAAGGCCGCCGAGGGGAGCGCATGCCGGTGGGCCTCCAGGGTGGGCAGTCCTTCATGGAGCGGCCCCCGCAGGAGGGTGTCGCCGGGGATGAAGGCCTGCACGGAAAGCCCTGCCTCCCGCAGACGCTGGGTGGTCTGCGTCAGCAGCTCCTCGTCAAGGCCCGTCTCGGGCCGGGGATAGAAATTGTGCAGGGCAAAGACCTCCTGACCCTTGGCCGCGATCCGCCGGGCATCGGCGGGGGAGGTGGTGGAGGCGTTGAGAACGATGGGCATTTGGGTCGCCATCTCCTCGATCTCCCGGGCGGTGAACCCGTAGTCGATGCGCAGTCCCCAGAGCTTCAGTTCCTTTGCCAACTCCGTGAGACTTTCGCAGCCGAATTGCTGCAGGGTCTTCACGGAAACGTCCGCAATGGTTCTGAAACCGAAAACTGCCAGCAGGTGACAGATCTCTCTGGCCCGCTGGCAGTAGGTTGCATCGAACTCCTCGCTGATGTGCAGCGAGAGGAAGATCGGGGCCCCCGTACCTGCCCAGAGATCCAACGCGGGGCGCTGGGTCTCAAAGGTGGACAGGTACAGGGAAAACCCCAGTGTTTTACTCATTAGGCGTTGGCAACTTCCTCAGCCTTCAGGGTGAAGTTGGTGATGATGAAGCCCATGATGTAGGAGATGACCAGGCCGACACCGTAGAAGGCCATCTGCATGGCGGGGTTGGAGCCGCCAGCGGTCATGATGGGGAAGGCCAGGACACCGGAGGGGCCCCAGGTGGTAGCAGCGACCATGTTGGCCATACAGAAAGCACCACCGAAGCCAGCGCCCAGACCAGCAGTGATGAAGGGCTTGCCCATGGGCAGGGTAACACCGTAGATCAGGGGCTCGCCGACGCCCAGGACACCAGCGGGCAGAGCGCCGCCGATAACGGACATCATGCGCTTGTTGCCGACCTTCTTGGCCTTCAGCCAGATGGCGATGGCAGCACCGACCTGACCGGCACCGGCCATGGCCAGGGCGGGGTACAGGGTAACGAAGCCCAGCTCAGCCAGCTGCACGGAGTACAGGGCGACCAGACCATGGTGCATACCGACAGCAACCAGAGGCAGGAACAGGAAGGAGCCCAGGAAACCGGCGACCATACGGACGACCATGGACTCGGACATGCAGACGGAGCCGACCACGTTGACCAGCAGGTTGGAGATCAGACCGGTGATGGGCATGATGACGAAGACGTAGGGAACGACGCAGACGGCCAGGATGACCAGGGGGGAGACAACGATGTCCAGAGCATCGGGCATCTTGGAGCGGACCCACTTCTCGACCTTAGCCATCAGCAGGACACCCAGGATGACAGCCAGAACGCCGCCGCGGCCAGCGCGCAGGACAGCGTCCAGAGCGTTCTCGCCGGCAGCCTCATCGACCCACATGCCGACCAGGGGAGAGATGGCGTTGATGTTGGCCATGGTGGTGACCATGCCCAGCATGCCGCCCAGGATGGGGGTAGCACCGAACTTCTCAGCAGCGCGGTAGCCGGCCCAAGCGGTGATGTAGGTCATGAAGGCGGTGTTGATCATGGTCAGGAACTGATGCACGATGAACAGCCATGCGATCTCAGCGTAGTTGGGGACAGCCTGGGTAATCAGGGTGGCGACGCCGGAGCAGATACCAGCAGCGATGACGCCGGGGATCAGGGGAACGAAGATGTCGCCGACAGACTTCAGAGCGGTCTTGACCTTGCCCTGCTTCTGACCGGCCTTCATGGCAGCCTTGTTGTCCTGCCAGTTGGAGTCGGTGGACATGCCGCCTGCAACGCCGGCGTCCTCCTTGAACTGGTCAGTAACCTTCTTGGCCTTGCCGGGGCCGAGGACGACATGCAGATTGTCCATCTGGATGACCTGCAGAACGCCTTCGGTGGCTTTCAGACCCTCGATGTCAGCCTTGTTGTAGTCGCGCAGGTTGACACGCAGACGGGTCATGCAGTTGGTGGCGCCGGTGACGTTTTCCTTACCGCCGACCAGCTCCAGGATTTTGCGGGAGAGTTCCTGGTTAGTCATTTGTTTGCACCTCTTCTTTAGATTTTTCTTCCGGAGTCCTCCGGAGGGGTTACAAAACAGCCGGGGCTGTAAATGTACTTACTTGATTGCCTCGCGGACATGGCCCTTGGCCTTGGCCAGACGCTCGCGGGCCTCGGTGACATCGCAGTCAGCCAGGATCATGGTGATGGCGGTCTTGGCGTTGCCGTCAGCCAGGGCGATCTTCTCGGCGGCGGTCTCGCGGTCGCAGCCGGTGGCCTCCATGACGATGTTCTGAGCACGGACGACCAGCTTTTCGTTGGTCTGCATGACGTCGACCATCAGGTTCTGATAGGCCTTGCCGCAGCCGACCATGGTGGCGGTGGAGATCATGTTCAGGATCAGCTTCTGGCAGGTGCCGGACTTCAGACGGGTGGAGCCGGTCAGGCACTCGGGGCCGGGCACGACCTCGATGGCCAGCTCACCGGCGGCGCCGACGGCGGAGCCGGGGTTGCAGGAGATGCCCACAGTGTGGCAGCCAACTTCCTTGGCGTAGGCCAGACCGCCCAGAACGTAGGGAGTACGGCCGGAGGCGGCGATGCCGATGACGATGTCGCGCTTCTGAAGATTGATATCGATCAGATCCTGACGGCCCAGCTCGCGGCTGTCCTCAGCACCCTCGACGGCCTTGACGAAAGCCTTCTCGCCGCCGGCGATCAGACCGACAACGACCTCGGGAGCGACACCGAAGGTGGGGGGGCACTCGACGGCGTCCAGGACGCCCAGACGGCCGGAGGTACCGGCGCCCATGTAGATGATGCGGCCGCCAGCCTCGATGGACTCGATGGCCCAGGTGACGCACTGTGCGATGTTGGGCAGGGCAGGGGTAATGGCAGCGGGAACCTTGGCATCCTCCTGGTTCATCACAGTGACGACCTCCAGGGGAGTCATGATGTCGAGGTTCATGGTGTTCTGATTACGGGTCTCGGTGGACATGTTTTTCAGATTCAGGCTCATTTGAAAGAACTCCTTCCGTCCGGCGATTTAATCGTGAATAATCTATGAACCGGTAATATCCATATAATAAACGATAAAGTATTTTGTGTCAACTGAATCTGAGATTTAAGAAATAAAGTGCCGAACACTGGATGAAAATGGATACATTCGGCATATCTCATGAAATAAGTGTCAAAGGGTGTGGGGAAAATCTTACAGAGTGCACAAAAGCGAAGAAGCGCTTTTGGTGACAAAGTTAATATGGGATCCAAAAAAACGGCAAATCTATGCAAGGGAGAAGGCCTTTGGAGTGGATAAAGTACCGAAACTTTTTTCAGATACAGGAAATAAATGCAAGAATATGGGTGGAACTGTATGCCGAAAAAATGTTTCATAATAGAACCTTGATTCCGACAGAAAGTTTCGCGCAGGGGAATAAAGTACCAATTGTTCTGAAAAGTATTGCGAAAGGTGGAAAATACAGATATAATTCCAGTAAAAGAAGACCATCAGACAGACCAAAGGGAACTGACAATGAGGTGAGTCCTATGAGCAATGCACTGCTGCGGCTGCGGGAAAGCTCCCACAATTTCTCCAGCACGGAAAAAGAAATCGCCAGGATCATCCTGGACAACCCACAGCTCGTGGTGGATCTGAGCGTCCATGCTCTGGCGAAGCATACCTTTTCTTCGGCATCCACCATCGTGCGGCTGTGCAACCACATCGGCTACTCCGGCTACAAGGAGTTCCGTTGGGCGGTGACCTATGAGCTGGCCCAGCGGGAGCAGACCCGGAAGATCGAGCAGAAGGAGATCGCCCGCTCGGACTCGCTGGAGGAGATCATCGAAAAGATCACCTATCTGAACATCATCTCTCTGGAGGAGACCAGCTCCCTGATGGATGTGCAGGTGCTGCGCCAGTGCGTGGAGCTCATCAAGAAGTCCAAGGTGGTCTATCTCTTCGGCATGGGTGCTTCGCTGGTGGCTGCCAAGGATGCCTATCTGAAATTCCTGCGGCTGGATAAGCTGTGCATCATCAACGAGGATTGGCATTCCCAGCTGGTTCAGGCCAGAAATGCCACCGCCGAGGATGTGGCCATCGTCATCTCCTACTCCGGCGCCACCGTGGAGGCCATCGAGTGCATGAAGGCGCTGCGGGAGAAGAAGACCCCCATCATCGCCATCACCCGCTTCGTCCAGTCTCCCGTGTCGGATCTGGCGGACTACAAGCTCTACACCGCCGCCAACGAGTCGGTCTTCCGCAGCGGTGCCATGTCCTCCCGTCTGTCCCAGCTGAACGTCATCGACATCCTCTATACGGCCCTGGCCAATGACTCCTACGAGGAGACTCTGGAGCAGCTGAGCCGCACCCACATCCACAAGCCCGGCAGTCCCATCGGCTGATATGAAACTTGCCCCGCGGTACTTTTTGGTACTGCGGGGATTTTTTGCGTCCTATACATTATATATAACAATTCCATCCTGCGGACATACAGGGGGAAACAAGTTTCAGCTTTTTCAGGGTGGTTTCTGATTTTGTTCCCACCACAGGAATAAAGTACCAATTGCGCGGGAATACCTTGCGGGCTTTTGTTTATTTTGCTATAATTTGTACCATCAGTATGCCGAACATTCGGCATATAATACGAATTTCCAATCAGAAGCTTTCAGCACTCGCCGAGGATGAATTTCGTCAGAAAAGGCCGAGGACGAAGGTGGGCTGTCGCCCACCAAGGACGAGAACGCATGATGACGGAATTCAGATCGACGTGGGTGAAAGTATTCTGTTGGAAATTCGTATAATACAAGAAGGGAGCAAAAACAATGAAAAAGGCACCTAGCAAGCTGATTGCCCTGCTGCTGGCCGTCATGATGGTCTTCTCCGTCATGACTCCCGTCATGGCAACCGGCACCCCCGCCGGTGACGAGCGCGTCACCGAGGTTTCTCTGCCCGAGCAGGATTGGCAGATGAACCGCGCTTTCCCCAACGGTACCGACGATACCCTGGCCATCAACAGCCTGGGCAGCTGGAACGGTTACCGTGACCAGGGCGAGATCTACGTCACCCTGGATGCCAAGGTCGAGTCCCTGCGTCTGTTCGTCAACAACGTGGAGATCGAGACCGAGGGCATGGTCGGCGGCAAGACCTACAAGGTCGACATCGCTGACATCGCCGTGGACGGCATCAACACCGTTCAGGTTTCCAACGTCGCCCCCGTGGGCATCAACAAGATCGTCACCGTCAATGTCGGCTACCCCGTCGTCATTGAGGGCGAGCCCGAGGATGTGGGCATGGACGCCTCCACCCTGGATCTGATCGACGACTTCATGAACGCCTCCGTCAAGTACGGCTTCTCCGGCGCTCAGATCGCGGTCATCAAGGACGGCAAGATGGTCAAGAATTCCGCCTACGGCAACGTCAACGGCTGGAATGAGGACGGCACCATCATCGACGCCGACAAGGCTGTCCCCGTGACCACCGACACCCTGTACGATCTGGCTTCCAACACCAAGATGTACTCCGTCAACTACGCCATCCAGTACCTGTACGAGCAGGGCAAGCTGGATCTGAACACCAAGATCATGGACATCTTCGGCTACGAGGAGTTCATCGAGTCCACCAAGTTTGTGGATCTGTACGGTTCCACCGACGCCAAGGACATCGAGACTGCCAAGGAGTGGAAGACCCGCATCACCGTTAAGGACGTTCTGATGCATCAGGCAGGCTTCAAGGCTGACTACATGTATCACAACAACTACTTCAACCAGACCACCGCCACCCTGGATTACTCCAGCGAGTGCACCAACGAGCTGTACGCCCAGGGCCGCGAGGATGGCTACAAGATGGTCATGGCCTCTCCCCTGGAGTACGAGCCCGGCACCAAGACCACCTACTCCGATACCGACTACATGCTGCTGTGCTTCGTCATCGAGAAGATCACCGGCATGCGTCTGGACGAGTACCTCGACTCCATCTTCTGGACTCCCATGGGTCTGGACAACATCACCTACAACCCCCTGGAGAACGGCTGGACCGTCGACCAGTGTGCTGCCACCGAGCTGGACGGCAACAAGCGTGCTGACCTGGACAACCTGGGCGGCTACGACGACGCTGCTGTCGTTGACTTCAACAACATGCGTGACGGCGTCTGCCAGGGCACCGTGCACGATGAGAAGTGCTACTACACCATGGATGGCATCTCCGGCCACGCCGGTATGTATGCCAACGCCGAGGATCTGGCCAAGCTGTGCTCCGTCATGCTGACCGGCGGCTACGGCGAGAACCACTACTTCACCTCCTCCACCATCGAGCAGTTCGTCGAGGCCAAGTCCCTGGATTACACCCAGTGGGGCCTGGGCTGGTGGCGTGAGGGCGAGCTGTCCCGCAAGAGCTACTGGACTACCCAGTCCTCCAACGAGTCCTTCGGCCACCAGGGCTGGACCGGCACCCTGACCCTCATCGATCCCGAGGAGGATCTGGTCGTCGTCCTGCTGACCAACAAGAAGAACTCCCCCGTTCTGGCCGCTGAGAAGGGCTCCAACGACTTCTACTCCGACAACATGCTGGCCGGTGCTCTGAACATCGCCATGGGCTATGTTTACGACTCCATCAATTCCACTCCCGAGGCCGTTGATGCTTCTGTCCATCAGCTGTCCATCGAGCGTACCTGGGTCGCTGCCTCCCACGGCGGTGCCTACGACATGAACGCCCACATGAACGACGCCTTCGCCATGGCTGACCTGGTGGTCACCCGTGCCGAGAAGCGTCCCACCGCTCAGAACGTGGCCTACGCCAAGGATGCTGTCGAAACCTGCATCTCTGAGCTGGCCGCTCTGTTCGACTACCCCGCCTACAACGAGCCCAATGAGGTCAACTCCGACAACTACGACAAGTGGTCCGCTGAGCTGACTGCCCGCGTCGAGGCCCTGGAGGTCACTGACTCCTCCGAGCCTGTCTACGCCATGACTCCCGTGGAGAAGACCCACGAGGAGGTCAAGGGTGTTGGCTCCAACCTGAAGTACTCCTCCGCTGAGGGCGGCGACCAGAACGCCGTTTACTTCCCCCGCACCTCCTCCAACCGCTCCACCTCCCACTGCTACAACAACTCCATCACCTGGTTCGAGGGCTTCGAGGGCCAGGGCACCATCTATGTCTCCATCAACACCGCTTACGAGAATATGCGTATTTTCGTCAACGGCTATGAGGTCGACACCAGCTCCATGCTGAACAAGACCGGCGTCTTCGAGATCGATGTCTCCGACTACACCGTCAACGGCCGCAACCTGTTCCAGATCACCGACACCGGCTACGGTGCCTCCCGCTCCACCATCCTGTTCCTGGTCAACAACCCCGAAGTCATCGAGGGTGAGGCTGAGGATGTTGGTGTCAACCCCGCCGTCTTCGAGATGATCGACCGCATCGTCTCCAACGACGTGGAGCACGGCTTCACCTCCGCTCAGATGGCCATCGTCAAGGACGGTCAGCTGATCCAGACCGACGCCTGGGGCGCTGCCAACTCCTACTACTCCGATGGCACCCGCATCACCGAGGAGGATCCCAACTACGTGGCCGTCACCGACGAGACCCTGTATGACCTGGCTTCCAACTCCAAGATGTACTCCGTCAACTACGCTCTGCAGAAGCTGGTTTCCGACGGCAAGGTGAAGATCACCGACAAGATCATCAAGTTCTTCCCCGACTTCGCTTCCTCCACCATCTTCAAGGCCGGCACCACCGAGGAGCAGAAGGCCCAGATCATGGCTTGGAAGGAGTCCCTGACCATCCAGAACATCCTGGAGCATCAGGCCGGCTTCGATCCCGATCCCCAGTACCACAACGACCAGTTCAACCAGCTGACCCAGCTGCCCGAGCAGGGCGTTGCCAACGAGCTGTTCTCCCAGGATCGTGAGACCACCAAGAAGATGGTCGTCGCCACTCCTCTGGTCTACGAGCCCGGCACCAAGACCGTCTACTCCGACGTTGACTACATGCTGCTGTGCTTCGTGATCGAGCAGGTCACCGGCAAGGGCATCGATCAGTACCTGAAGGAGACCTTCTGGGATCCCATGGGTCTGACCTCCATCACCTACAACCCCCTGGACAACGGCTTCACCAAGGAGCAGACCGCTGCCACTGAGCTCAACGGCAACTCCCGCGACGGCGTCATTTCCTTCGCCAACATCCGTGAGGGTGTCATCCAGGGCACTGTCCACGATGAGAAGGCCTACTACGCCATGGACGGCATCTCCGGCCACGCCGGTCTGTACGCCAACGCCACCACCCTGGCCAAGCTGGCTCAGGTCATGCAGAACTACAATGGCTACGGCCAGACCCGCCTCGCCAACTACGAGACCAACCGCTTCTTTGCCGGCCGCAAGGACGCTCTGGCTCAGTGGGGCATGGGCTGGTGGAGACAGGGCAACTACCAGCGTCCCTGGTACTTCGGCCAGCAGGCTCCCTCCACCACCATCGGTCACCAGGGCTGGACCGGTACCCTGTCCTCCATCGATACCGAGAACAACCTGACCACCGTCTACCTGACCAACAAGATCAACTCCCCCGTTACCGACAACAAGTCCAACGCCAACAAGTTCGACGGCAACTGGTACACCGCTTCCTCCCTGGGCTTCGTTCCCACCATCATCTACATGGGCATCGACGAGTTCAACGCCGCCGATGACATCCAGCCCGCACTGGATGCCCTGCTGATCGACATGGCCGTCATCAAGATGAACCGCGTCGTCGGCAACGGCACCACCGACATCACCCATCCCAACCTGCTGTCCGCCTACGCCATCATGGAGGCTGCTGCTGAGATGGTCGCCGAGCGTCCCACCGAGGAGAACATCGACTCCCTGCTGATCGCCATCGGCTCCATGTCCCGCAAGTACACCTACACCGAGATGCTGGGCATCCTGGATCTGGTTGACGGCACCGCCATCTTCGAGGACGTCGTCGCTGACGAGTTCTACGAGAACCCCGTCATCTGGGCTGTTGCCAACGGCATCACCAACGGTGCTTCCGCCACCACCTTCAACCCCAACGGTGAGCTGCTCCGCGCTCAGGTCGTCACCATGCTGTGGCGTGCCGCCGGTGAGCCCGAGCCCACCACCACCGTCAACCCCTTCTCCGATGTGAAGGAGTCCGACTGGTTCTACAAGGCTGTCCTGTGGGCAGTCGAGAACGGCATCACCAACGGCATCTCCGACACCGAGTTCGGCTTCAACAACGCCTGTAAGCGTGCTGAGGTCGTGACCTTCCTGTGGCGTGCCGCCGGTAAGCCCGCTCCCACCACCGCCGAGAATCCCTTCGTGGATGTCCAGGCCGGTCAGTGGTACACCGACGCTGTCCTGTGGGCCAACGAGAACAACATCACCAACGGCATGTCCGCCGACCACTTCGGTCTGACCAACATCTGCAACCGCGCTCAGATGGTCACCTTCATGGCCCGCGCCGACTGATTTTCTCGGACTGATCTAATCGCATAACCCCTGCGGGGCCCCGGCGAAAGCCGGGGCCCCTTTTTCGTTTCCTTTGTGCATTGACAATCCATGGTTTTTCGTGTACGTTGGTCTCAGCAAAGGAAGGGAGAAAAATCCATGAAAAAGACCGCCATCGTCCATATCTACAACTTCATCCGCATGTCCCACTCGGAGCCCAGCCGGTTCCTGTTTGACGATTTTGACACCATCCGCCGCCAGCTGATCTTGGTCAAGCAGTACGGCTTCCCCGGCACCTACGCGCTGAAGTACGACGCGCTGATGGAGCCCAGGTATCAGCAGCTGCTGAAGGAATATCTCGACGAAAACGACGAGATCGGAGCCTGGTGGGAGATCACCGAGCCCCTGTGCCGCCGGGCGGGTGTGGGCTTCCGGGATACCCGGCAGGAGCTGGAATATGACGACCGGGTGGACAGTGCCTACTGCCTGGGCTACGAGCCCGAGGAGCGCAGACGGATCGTGGATGCCTATATGGAGGATTTTTACGGCATTTTTGGCCGCTATCCCGCCAGCATCGGCTCCTGGGTGCTGGACGCTGTGACGCTGGAGCATGCCAGGTCGCGCTACGGCGTGAAGGCCGCCTGCATCTGCCGGGATCAGATGGGCGTGGACGGCTTCACCCTCTGGGGCGGCTGGCCCAACGGCGTGTATTTCCCCAGCCGGGACAATGGCTTCGTGCCCGCGTCGTCGGAGGAGATGCAGCTGGACATCCCCGTTTTCCGGCTCCTGGGCCCGGATCCCATCTACAATTTTGAGGCGGATGTCCGTCAAAGCATCCTGGGCGGTGTGTTCACCATGGAGACCAGCTGGCTGCCGGGCCGGGATCCCAGGTTCGTGAACAGCTACTTCGGCAGCATGACGAAGGAGGACGCCCTGGGCATCCAGTACGTCCAGATCGGCCAGGAGAACAACTTCCTCTGGGAGAACATCCAGCCGGGCTTCGAGCCCCAGCTGAAGGTGCTGGAGGAGCTGGTGAAGGAGGGAAAAGTCCGGGTGGAGACCATGGGTGCCACCGGCCAGTGGTTCTCCCGGCAGTACCGGCTGACACCCCCGGCCAGCTTCCAGGCAAGCTCCGACTGGTCTGGCGGCGGCCTGGCGGCTCAGTGGTACGCCAGCGTCAATTACCGCCTGGGACTGCTGGCGGAGGAGGGGAAGCTGCGCATCCGCGACCTGTTCCTCTACCGGGAGGACTATGCCTGCCGGTATCTGCGCAGCCGCATCCGGGAGCGGCTCAGCACCTTCGACGCCCTGCCTGTGCTGTGGCCCCAGGTCTGGGGCGGTGTGGACAGACCCTACATCCGCCTTGTGGACAAAACCGGCGCGGAGCCCGTTGGTGAAGCGGTTTTCGATTCCACGGACGAGAAAACGGCCCGCGCCCGGCTGATGGCGGGGGAGGAGTGCCTGGCCCAGCTGTGCATGGATCAGACCGGCGTGACCATCGAGGGCGGTTATGGGCTCAAATTCGACCGGCTGCCCGTGCTGCGGGAGGTCTGCGGCCGGGAAGTACGGATGGAGCACAACGGCTTTGCCTACAGCTTCACCGTGGAGCGGGGCAGCATGGATGGCCTGGCGATCCTGCCGGAGGACGGCGTGATCCGGCTCTGCTTTGGCGGCGATCCCGGCCAGGTGTGCCGGGAGGAGGAGATCCCCGTTCCTGCCCTGTGCCGGAGCGCAAGCCGCCCCGTGCCGCCCATGGCCCCCGTGGCGGAGCCCGGGGATGCGGTGCTCCCCTGGGGAGAAAAATGTTATGTAACCCTAACGAGCCGGGATGCGGGGGTCATCCGCTATACCCTGGACGGCTCGGAGCCGGAGGAGTCCTCCGCGATCTATCGGGAGCCCATCTGCCTGGGGGATGATGCGGTGCTGATGGCACGGCTGTTCACCCCTGATGGTGCAGCCAGCGAGACGGGAATCTGGGCATACCGCTTTGCCCGGAAGGACATCCATTTGGAGAGCCCCACGAAGCTTGACCACCGGCCCGTCTTCTCCGGAAACGGCATCACCGACCTGCTGCGCCGGGATCGGGGCACCGCCGATTATCTGGATTTCCGCTGGCGGGGCAGCCTGGAGGACATCGATATCACCTGCCAGCTGGAGCCCGGGAGGATCGACACCATTCGCATGGGCTTCCTGAGCCACCACCGCAGCGGCATCGTGTTCCCCAAGTCCGTGGAGCTCTACACGGGCCCTGACCGGGAGCATCTGACCCTGAAGGAGATCCTGCCCATGCCCGACGGCCCCGGCGCGCGGGAGATCGAGCGGGCTGACGCGGTGTTCCATGTGCATGAGGAGCTCGGTGCCTTCCGCATCGTGGCCCGGCGGCATGAGCGGATGCCCCAGTGGTGCATCTACCGGGGCACCACCACGGTCTTCACCATGACCGACTGCCTGATCGTCAAGCCGGAGGCATGATATGGGCTTTTTCGTAAAACGGCCCATGGTCATGATCGTCCTGGGCGTGGTGGGGATCTCACTTTCGTCCATCTTCGTCAAGTTTTCCGCCGCGCCCTCGGCGGTGACGGCGGCCTGGCGGCTGCTGTGGACGGTGGTGCTGATGACCCCGGTGGTCTGGGGCAGGGCCTCCGTTCGGCGGGAGCTGCTGGGGGTGAAATGGAGTCTGGCTTCCTTAAGTACACTCAGCGGCCTGTTTCTGGCCATCCATTTCGTTTTGTGGTTCGAATCCCTGAACCAGACCAGCGTGGCGTCGTCCACCACCATCGTCTGCACGGAGGTCATCTGGGTCTGTCTTGGCTACTGCCTGTTTCTGGGCGGCAGAGTTCCCGCCAGGGCCATGGCGGCCATCGCGGTGACGCTGATCGGCAGCGTCCTCATCGCCTTTGCCGACTCCGGCAGCGAGGGACACCTCTGGGGCGATGTGCTGGCCCTGCTGGCGGCGGTGGCCGTGGCGGTGTATACCCTCATCGGGCGCGTCGTCCGGGCCCGGGCCACCACTGCCGTTTACACCTATCTGGTCTACACCGCCTGCGCGGCAGTGCTGTTGCTGACCTGCGCCGTGCAGGGACAGAGGCTTCTGGGCCACGGCAGCAGCCCCGTTCTGGTGGGACTGGCGTTGGCGGTGTTCTCCACGATTTTGGGACACAGCATCTTCAGCTGGTGTCTGAAATATTTCAGCCCCTCCTTTGTCTCGGCATCCAAGCTCTGTGAGCCGGTGGCGGCTGCGGCGTTGGCGGCGGTGATCTTCGCCCAGATCCCCACGGCCATGCAGCTGCTGGGCGGCGGGCTGATCCTGGGGGGCGTATTCTGGTATTCCCGGATCGAGGGAAGGGAGGAAGCCAAATGAAAATCGTCACCTTCAACCTGCGGATGGAAACGTCCGCCGATGGGCCCCACCGCTTCACGGCCCGCAGAAATGCAATCATCGACCGAATTCGCATGGAACAGCCCGACATTCTGGGCTTTCAGGAGGCTCTGCCGGAAATGTACGAGTATCTGCGGGAGCATCTTCCGGAGTACACCTTCGTGGGACATGGCCGCAGCGAGCGGTATCTGGGGGAGGCCAATCCCATCGCCTTCCGCACCGACCGGTTCTCGCTGAAAAGCTACGCCACCCGCTGGCTGTCGCCCACGCCGGAGCTTCCCGGCTCCCGCTTCCCGGAAGATCAGAGCATCTGTCCCCGGATCTTCGTGACGGCGGAGCTTTACGACCGGCAGACGGAAGCCGTCTTCCGGGTGGTGAACACCCATCTCGACCACGAGGGCTCCATCGCCCGGAAACGGGGGCTGGAGCTGATCGCGGGGGAGCTGGCCGATGACCTGCCCACAGTGGTGATGGGCGACTTCAACTGCCCGCCGGGCGATCCCGCCCTGGAGCCGCTGAAAGCGCGGCTATGGGATATGTCGGAGGGCATCGGCCTGACCTTCCACGCCTTCGAGGGCTACTACAACTGGAAGCAGGATAAGATCGACTACATCTTCGCAACGAAGGAGTTTCGCAGGGCATCCTGCGGCATCTGGGAAAACGACGGAGTCTGCCTGTCGGATCATTACCCGGTGTGCTTGGTCGGCGGCATCGTGCAGAACGTAAGCTGCGTCTGGGAGCACAGCGGCGATGATACCATCCTTTGGCCGGTTCGCTACCCCGGAGCCTTCGCGCGGGGAGCGAGCCTGGAGGAGGCCAGGGGGAAGCTGGAGCAGGATCTGCGGGAATGGTCTGCCTGGACGAACCAGCCGGTGCCGGAGTGCATCGAGGTGGAGATCGCTTCCGATGTGAACTGTGCTTTGGATGTCCGGGATGCGGATTCGGATGTGCTGCTGGATGGGGAAAAAACACCGCTGGAGTGGGACGAATACGAGCGGCTGCGGGATATGGCCTTGCGGTCGGCGGAGCGGTTTTTGTCGCTGTATGAGTCCGTGCCCGACAAGGATCGAAGCTCCAATCCGGTGCGGCAGACCTTCTACGGAGCCGTCCCCCGGACAGCAAGGGAGATGTACGAGCACACGAAAAACGTCAACGCCTATTACTTCGGCGAGATCGGTGTGGAGGCGGACAATGAGGGGGATATCCTCCAGTGCCGCCGCCGGGGCTTCGAACTGTTGGAAAAACAGCCGGATTTCCTGAAAAACCCCGTCTTCGAGGGCAGCTGGGACGAAAGCTGGACGCTGCGCAAGCTCCTGCGCCGCTTCCTCTGGCACGACCGGCTCCACGCCCGGGCCATGGAGCGGATGAGGAAGCGAACCTTCGGAATATAGCGAAAAACCAGGCAGCCATCGGCTGCCTGGTTTGCTGTTTATGGAATTACTTCAGTCCCAGCTCGTCCATGCCCACGATCCGGACGCGGTTGACGCCCAGGACGCTGAGGAACATGGGCTCATTGGAGATGCGCAGCACCATGCAGGCCTTGCCCTTCTCGTGGAAGAACAGGGAGTACATGTACTCCACATCGATGTGGTTATCCGCCAGCAGCTGGAGCAGCTCGGCCAGTCCGCCGGGCTGGTCGGGAACCTCCACGGCGTAGACGGGAGTCATGGACAGGATATCGCCGTGGTGCAGCAGCACGGAGCTGGCCTTGCCGGCATCACTGACGATCATTCTCGCCAGACCGTAGTCGGCGGTCTCGGCGATGGACAGGGCGCGGATATCCACGCCCTCCTGAGCCAGAAGACGGGTGATCTCCGCCAGCTGACCAGCGCGGTTTTCCAGGAAAACAGAAATTTGCAGAATGTTCATAATGCTACCTCCTATCAGAACAGCTTGCGCTTGTCGATGACGCGGACGGCCTTGCCCTCGCTGCGGGTGATGGACTTGGGAGCCACCAGACGCACCTTGGCGGAGATGCCCAGCATGGCCTTCAGAGCGGAGACCAGAGCCTTCTCGGCCTCGTTGATCTTGGCCAGGGAGTCGGAGAACATGGCGGGCATCATCTCCACCATGATCTCGAAGGTGTCGGTGTTGTTGACACGGTCGACTATGATCTGGTAGTTGGCGGGGTAGCCCTGCTGCATGAGGACGGTCTCGATCTGGCTGGGGAAGACGTTGACGCCGCGGATGATGAGCATATCGTCGCTGCGGCCCATGGGCTTGGACATCTTCACGTGGGTGCGGCCGCAGGAGCACTTCTCCCGGCTCAGGACGCAGATGTCGCGGGTGCGGTAGCGCAGGAGGGGGAAGGCCTCCTTATCGATGGCGGTGAAGACCAGCTCGCCCTTGCTGCCCAGGGGCAGGACTTCCTCGGTGTCGGGGTCGATGATCTCGGCGATGAAGTGATCCTCGTTGATGTGCATGCCGGTCTGCTCGCAGCACTCGAAGGCAACGCCCGGGCCGGAGGTCTCGGTCAGGCCGTAGATGTCGTAGGCCTTGATGCCAAGCTTATCCTGGATATCCCGGCGCATATCCTCAGACCAGGCTTCCGCGCCGAAGATACCGGCCTTCAGCTTGATCTGATCCCGGATGCCCTTTTCGTAGATGGACTCTGCCAGATACTGGGCGTAGCTGGGGGTGCAGCACAGAATGGTGGAGCCCAGATCGGTCATGAACTGGAGCTGCCGGTCGGTGTTGCCGGAGCTCATGGGCAGGGTCAGACAGCCGACCTTGTGGCTGCCGCCGTTCAGGCCGGGGCCGCCGGTGAACAGGCCGTAGCCGTAGGAGACATGAACCACATCCTCGTTGGTACCGCCAGCGGCCACGATGGCACGGGCGCAGCAGTCCTCCCACAGATCGATGTCGTGCTGGGTGTAGAAGGCCACCACGCGCTTGCCGGTGGTGCCGGAGGTGGACTGGATCCGGACGCAGTCGCCCAGGGGCTTTGCCAGCAGACCGTAGGGATAGGCATCCCGCAGGTCGGCCTTGCTCAGGAAGGGCAGCTTGTACAGATCGTCGATGGACTGGATGTCGTCGGGGGTGACGCCCTTGGCCTCCATCTTGGCCCGGTAGTAGGGCACGTTGTCCCAGACGTGGCGCACCTGCTTCAGGAGCTTCTCGTTCTGAAGCTCGCGCAGCTGCTCGTAGGGCATGGTTTCGATTTCCGGCTGATAATAGTTTGGCATAAGGATCCTTCTTTCTATTTTCAGGCTTCCAGTCCCAGCTGGAAGGCTTTTTTGTTCAGTTCCAGGAATTTTGCGGGGACGCTGGCCTCGATGGCGGTCAGCCATTCGTCGGCGGGGATGTCGAAATATTTGCTGAGCCTGCCCATCAGGACGATGTTGACGGCCTTACTGGAGCCCGCCTGTTCGGCAAGGGACAGGGCGTCGATGGCGTCCACATCCAGCTTGGCCTTTGCCATCTGCTCCAGCAGATCCTGGGGGTACTCGGCGGCGCCGATGATGACGGGCATGGGGGCGATCTGCTGGGTATTGGTGATGATCTTTCCGCCGGGCTTTAAGTACTCCGTCCAGCGGGCGGCCTCCAGCAGCTCGAAGGAGACGATGAAATCGGCCTGGCCCTTGTCGATGACGGGGGAGTAGACCTTGTCGCCGAAGCGGACGTAGGTGACGACGCTGCCACCGCGCTGGCTCATGCCGTGCACCTCAGAGACCTTGATGTCGTAGCCCTTGCTCAGCAGCAGACGACCCAGCAGCTTGGAGGC
This sequence comes from Oscillospiraceae bacterium, assembly GCA_015067895.1. The sequence goes on from SVLP01000001.1 coordinate 203,727, forward strand.
CAGCAGGCTTCCCTGGCCGCCGACACCGACGATCATGACGTTTTTGGTTTCCATAACTCAGACCTCCTGATTCAGTGCGCCGGGCTTGCACAGCTGCTCGCAGACGCCGCAGCCGACGCAGAGGGTGTTGTCGATCTTTGCCTTGCCATCGACGATGCTGATGGCGGGGCAGCCGATGCGCATGCAGCTCTTGCAGCCGATGCACTTGTTCTCGTCCACGGTGATGGGCTTCTTGTGCTTGACGTACTTCAGCAGGGCGCAGGGACGGCGGGAGATGATGACGGAGGGCTCGTTTGCGGCCAGCTCCTCCTTGATGACGGTGTCGCACTGGGCCAGGTCGTAGGGATCGATGACCCGGACGCGCTTGATGCCCACGGCCCGGCACAGGGTCTCCAGATCGATCTTGGCGCAGGGGTCGCCCTTGAGGTTGAAGCCGGTGGTGGGGTTCTGCTGGTGGCCGGTCATGCCGGTGATGGAGTTGTCCACGATGATGACGGTGGCATTGGACTCGTTATAGGCCATGTTCACCAGGCCCGTGATGCCGGAGTGCATGAAGGTGGAGTCGCCGATGACGGCCACGGTCTTGCTGTCCATGGCGCCGTTCTGGCTCTTGGAGAAGCCATGCAGACCGGAGACAGAAGCGCCCATGCAGATGACGGAGTCCACAGCCGCCAGGGGTGCCACGGCGCCCAGGGTGTAGCAGCCGATGTCGCCCAGGACGGTGAGCTTGTTCTTCTTCAGGGTGTAGAACAGACCTCTGTGGGGGCAGCCGGCGCACATGACGGGGGGACGGGGAGGAATGGCGGCGTCCAGCTTGGGGCCGATTTCCCAGACTTTGCTCAGCTGCGCTGCCACATCCAGGGGCATCAGCTCGCCGATGTTGGAGAAGTTGCTCTTGCCCACGCAGCTAAGACCCAGGTTCCGGCAGTGGGACTCGATGAAGCCGTCCAGCTCCTCGACGATGACGAGCAGGCTGACGCCCTTGGCGAAGTCGATGATCTTCTGCTCGGGCATGGGCCAGATCATACCCAGCTTCAGCACGGGGTACTCGTCGCCGCAGACCTCCTTGACGTACTGGTAGGAGGTGGAGGAGGTGATGATGCCCATCTTGGTGCTCTTGCCGGGCTCGATCCGGTTGATGTCGCAGGTCTCGGCGTATTCGATCAGGGCCTTGGTGCGGGCCTCCACCACGGGGTGGCGCTTCTTGGCGTTGCCGGGCATCATGACGTACTTGGGGATGTCCTTCTGATATTCCTTGACGCACTCGACCCGCTCGCCGGTCTCGACGACGCTCTGGGAGTGGGAGACGCGGGTGCACATTTTCAGCAGCACGGGGGTGTCGAACTTCTCAGAGATCTCATAGGCCAGCTTGGCGAAGCTCAGGGCCTCGGCGGAGTCGCTGGGCTCCAGCATGGGGATCTTGGCAGCTTCAGCGTAGTGGCGGGAGTCCTGCTCGTTCTGAGAGGAGTGCATGCCCGCGTCATCGGCCACGCCGATGACCATGCCGCCGTTGACGCCGGTGTAGGAGATGGTGAACAGGGGATCGGCGGCCACGTTCAGGCCCACATGCTTCATGCCGCAGAAGGAGCGGCGGCCCGCCAGGGACGCGCCGAAGGCGGACTCCATGGCGACCTTCTCGTTGGGGGCCCACTCGGCGTAGACCTCGGGGTACTTGGCCACGGCCTCGGTGATCTCGGTGCTGGGGGTGCCGGGGTAGCTGGAGACGAAGCTGCATCCGGCCTCATACAGTCCGCGGGCAACGGCCTCGTTGCCCAGAATGAGCTGTTTCATTTGGTTTCCTCCTTAGAAATGGGTTCACCGATGGCTTCGGTGACGGGAACGACGACTTTGGTATCGTAGCAGGAGAACACATGGTCGATGTGCTCCGCATCAGGTGCTTTGGTGAAGAGACTGACCACCGGGACGATGATGAGCCCCGCCAGCATGCAAAAGACACCTGCGTTGATGGGGGACTGGAGCAGGGTGGGGAAGTACTGCTTCCAGCCGATGTTTGCCAGCATCACCACCGTGGAGAACAGGAAGCTGACCCACACGGATGCTGCGCTTGTTCTTTTCCAGTACAGGCCGTACAGGAACGGAGCCAGGAAGGCACCCGCCAGCGCGCCCCAGCTGACGCCCATGAGCTGGGCGATGAAGGTGACGTTGGACTTGTACTGGACGATGGCGATGACCACGGAAATGGCGATGAACACCGCGATCAGGATGCGGATAATGAAAAGCTGCTTTTTGGTGTCCAGCTCCTTGACGACTGTACCCTTGATGAAGTCCAGAGTCAGGGTGGAGGAGGAGGCCAGCACCAGGGAAGACAGGGTGGACATGGATGCCGACAGCACCAGGATCACCACCACCGCGATCAGGAAGGGGCTGAGATCCGAGAGCATGGTGGGGATGATGGAGTCGTAGCCGCCATTCGCCAAGTCGATCCGGTCGGAGTAGAGCCGTCCGAAGCCGCCCAGGAAGTAGCAGCCACCGGCGACGACCAGGGCGAAGATGGTGGAGATGACCATGCCCTTGTTGATGGCCTTCTCGGACTTGATGGCGTAGAATTTCTGCACCATCTGGGGCAGGCCCCAGGTGCCGAGACTGGTCAGCAGCACCACGCCCATCAGGTTGACGGGATCCGGGCCCAGGAAGGAGTTGAAGATGCCGGGAGCCTCGGAGACGGTGGGATCGGAGACCTTTGCCAGTCCTTCCAGCGCGCCCATCAGGCCGCCGTGGCCCTTCAGGACGGCGGCGATGACCGCCACGATGCCGAAGAGCATGATGATGCCCTGGATGAAGTCGTTGATGGCGGTGGCCATGTAGCCGCCTGCGATGACGTAGATGCCGGTGAGGATCGCCATGACGATGACACAGACCGAGTAATCGATGTCGAAGGCCATGCCGAACAGGCGGCTCAGACCATTGTACAGGGACGCGGTGTAGGGGATCAGGAAGATGAAGATGATGACGGAGGAGCTGAGCTTCAGATTTTTATTGTGGAAGCGGGACTCGAAGAACTGGGGCATGGTGGCGCTGTCTAAGTGCTGGGTCATGACTCTGGTGCGTCTGCCCAGGATGGCCCAGGCCATCAGCGAGCCGATCAGGGCGTTGCCGATGCCCGCCCAGGTGGCGGCGATGCCGTACTTCCAGCCGAACTGACCGGCGTAGCCCACGAAGACCACGGCGGAGAAATAGCTGGTGCCGTAGGCGAAGGCCGTCAGCCAGGGGCCCACGCTCCGGCCGCCCAGGACGAAGCCGTCCACATCCGTGGAATGGGAGCGGCAGTAAAAACCGGTGCCGATCATCACGCCGAAGAACACCACCAGCATGATAACTTTGATGAACATATCCATTTGTAACACTTCTTTCTTAAAAAATGCAGAATTCAGAATGCAGAATGCAAAATGGAATTCATTCTGCATTTTCTCAGCCGGTGATCTGGGCTTCCACCAGCCGTTTGCCGCAGTACTTCTCGCGCAGGGCGGGCTTTTCGATCTTGCCGGTGGGGTTGCGGGGGACGGTGTCGAAGAAGAGCTTCTTGGGCCGCTTGTACCGGGGCAGGGCCAGGCAGAAGTCGTTGATCTCCTTCTCGGTGCAGGTCAGGCCCTCCTTGATCTCGATGATGGCCACGGCGATCTCGCCCAATCTCGCATCGGGCAGGCCGATGACGGCCACGTCCTTGATCTTGTCGTAAGCGCGGAGGAAATCCTCAATCTGCACGGGGTACAGGTTCTCGCCGCCGGAGATGACCACGTCCTTCTTGCGATCGACCAGGAAGATGAAGCCGTCCTCGTCCTCCCGGGCCATGTCGCCGGTGAAGAGCCAGCCATCCTTCAGGGTCTCGGCGGTGGCTTCGGGATTCTTATAGTAGCACAGCATCACGCCGTTGCCCCGGAGGATCAGCTCGCCGACCTCGCCCTTTTCTACGTCCTTGCCCTGCTCGTCCACGATCCTCGCCTCCCAGCCGTAGCCGGGAACGCCGATGGCACCGACCTTATGGATGTTTTCTACACCCAGATGGACACTGCCGGGGCCGATGGACTCGGACAGGCCGTAGTTGGTGTCGTAGTCGTGGCCGGGGAAGACGGCCTTCCACCGGGCGATGAGGCTGGGGGGGACGGGCTGGGCGCCGATGTGCATCAGCCGCCACTGCTCCAGCCGGTAGTGGCTCAGATCCACCCGACCGGCGTCGATGGCGTCCAGCAGATCCTGGGCCCAGGGCACCAGCAGCCAGACAATGGTGCACTTCTCCTCGGTGACCGCCCGGAGGATCCACTCGGGCTTGACGCCACGCAGGAGCACCGCCTTGGAGCCGGAGAGGAGGGAGCCGAACCAGTGCATTTTCGCGCCGGTGTGATACAGGGGCGGGATGCACAGGAAGACGTCGTCCCGGCTCTGGCCGTGGTGGTTCTGCTCCACCAGACAGGCATGGACGAGGGCCCGATGGTTGTGGAGGATGGCCTTGGGGAAGCCGGTGGTGCCGGAACTGAAGTAGATGGCCGCGTGGTCGGTCTCCTCCAGGGCGATGGGGGGATGGGAGGAAGAGCAGAAGCCCATGAGCCGGATGCCGTCCTCGGTGTAGGCGGGGCCGTCCTGGCCCACGTAGAAGCACATCCGCACACCGGGGATGTCGTTTGCAATGGCGTCCATACGGCTGACGAACTCAGGCCCGAAGATCAGCACTTCCACGTCAGCAAGCTCCAGACAGTACTTGATCTCGTCGGAGGAATAGCGGAAGTTCATGGGCACGGCGATGCAGCCGGCCTTCAGGATGCCGAAATAAATGGGCAGCCACTCCAGACAGTTCATCAGCAGGATCGCCACCTTGGTGCCCTTCTTCAGGCCACGGCTGAGCAGCAGGTTTGCGAACCGGTTGGCCCGGCGGTCAAAATCCTTCCAGCTCAGCTCCCGGCGGTAGGGGGCATCGGAAGCGCTCTCGATCAGGTTGAAGTCCCACCAGGTCACGGCCTTGTCCCGCTCCTCGGAGGGATTGATCTCCACCAGGGCGCATTCGCCGCCGTAGAGTCGTGCGTTTCGTTCCAGAAAGTCAGTAATAATCATGGGGAAACCTCTCTCAAATGTAATAAAAAAGCCCTCTGCTTCAAAAAGCAGAGGACAAGAAATTCCTGTGGTACCACCTCAGTTTACCGCTCCCGCGGCCTCATGGGATCCTGGCAGATCCGCAGGCTGTATCGGGCCCTACCCGTCCTCCTCTACTACCCAGCGGGATTCAAGAAGGCCACTCCGAAAGGAATTCCACACCGCAGCCCTCACTGCCTTGCACCGACCGGCAGCTCTCTGGGAGAACGAATGGGTGTGTACTGGTTTTCATCACCGTGTTGCGTATGTACCCTAGTTTAGCACTCGATTTTGATGAAGTCAAGAAGGAACTGTGAAAAATTATCCACAAAATACATGGATTCGACGGTACATTTTTTCACGGATACGGTACTTTTGTCGATGGGGTGTGCACGGCTGTCCGCTTGGAAAAAATTATGCCGGGGTATTGCGCCGTCCGTGAAATATGTTATAATGGGGGACACGAAAAGGAGATGGATGATTATGCTGATCGATTTTCATACCCATGCATTCCCGCCGCAGATCGCGGAGCGCGCCATCGGGAAGCTTTCTCATGATGTGGGCGGCCTGGAGCCCCAGACCGACGGGACGCTGGAGTCCCTGAAGGCGCAGATGGATGCAGACGGGGTGGACATGAGCGTGGTGCATGCCATTGCGACCAACCCCCGGCAGATGCGAAAGGTCAACGACTACGCCTTTGAGATGGATCGGGACGAGCGCATCGTGGCCTTCGGCTCCGTCCATCCGGACGCCCCCGACGCATTGGAGGAGCTGGAGCGGATCAAGGCGGCGGGGCTGAAGGGCGTGAAGCTCCACCCGGAGTTCCAGGGCTTCTACGCCGATGAGGAAAAGCTGAAGCCCCTCTACCGGAAGATCTCGGAGCTGGGGCTCATCACCCTCTTCCACGCGGGAGAGGACTATGGCTACGCGCCGCCCTACCACGCCATGCCGGAGCATCTGAAAAACGCCCTTCGCTGGTTCGACAGCCCCGTGGTGGCTGCCCACTGGGGCGGCATCGGCTGCAGCGCGGAGGTGCTGGACAAGCTCTGCGGGGAAAATATCTTCTTCGATTTGTCCTATGGCTATGGGGCTATGCCCAAGCCCACCGCCCAGGCCATCCTCGACCGCCACGGCCCGGAGAAGCTCCTCTTCGGCTCGGACATGCCCTGGCACCGTCCGGTCTGGGAGCTGCGGCTGCTGGACTCCCTGGAGCTGGGCGGGGAGGATCGGGAGCGGATCCTGTGGAAAAATGCGAAGGAATTGCTCGGAATCTGAAAGAAGGGCTGTAAAGAAACGCATAGGTACTCAAACAACATACAGCAGCAGTATCCACACAATCGAGTGGGATACTGCTGCTGTTTTCTATGTAGGATAATGCGAATTCTTGGTTAAATGGTTTAAGAGCTTTCCGAGGATAAATTGTGCCAGAAAAGGCCGAGGACGACGGTGGGCTGTCGCCCACCTAGGACGAGAACGCATTATGGCGCAATTTAGACCGGAAAGAATGAAACAGTTTAATCAAGAGTTCGTATAAACAGAACCAGGTGACCACAACCACGTCATCGCGAGGGCGTCAGCCCGTGGCGATCTCCTGGTACGGTGCGCAGATTTGCGACGCAGTACCAGGAGATTGCCGCGCCTGGCGGGCTCGCAATGACAGCGGTAGGCGTAAGGTCGTTCCTCTGTTTCACGAATGCATGACCCGAATCCTGATTCAGGTTTCTTTACAGCCCCTTTCCTTACGAATGAGCCGAGAACAGGCGGCGCAGGCCGGTCTTCAGGATGGGGAAGGGATTGACTGCCCAGAGAAAGCCATGCTTTTTTTCGGTGGGTTCTGCCTCGGGAAGCTGGATGTGCGCCTTCTTTTTGTTGAGGATGCGGGCGCTGGTGCGGCCCTCGGGCTTGATCTCACCCACGGCCAGCAGAGACTGCTTGGTCAGTGCGGGGCCCACCAGCTCGTAGACCAGGACGGCGAAGAGCACCACGTTCCGGGTCAGGGCACCGTCGGGCAGGGATGCCGCCGTCAGGGCCATGCCCAGGGCCACGCCGGCCTGGGGCAGCAGGGTGATGCCCAGGTTGTTGCGGATTGGGGCACTGCGCCGGGTCAGGGCGCAGCTGGTGAAGGAGCCGGTATATTTGCCCAGGGAGCGGGCGATGATATACAACACGCCCACCAGAATGGTCACCGGATGTGCCAGCACCTGAAGATCCAGCTCCGCGCCGGAAATGACGAAGAACAGGATGTTCAGCGGCATAGTCCAGCCCTCGACCCGCTCCATCAGCTCCTCGGAGGTGTCACAGATGTTGCAGAAGACGGTGCCGGTCATCATGCACACCAGCAGCAGGGAGAAGCCGCAGTGGACGGGGCCGATCTGGAAATGCAGGGTGCTCAGGCCCACGGTCAGCAGCACGAAGCCAACGGACAGGGACATGCGCTTGCTGCGGGAGTGGAAGAACTGCTCCAAATAGTTCAGCAGCCAGCCCATCACCGCGCCCAGTCCCAGGGACAGGATGATCTCCACGACGGGCTCCACCGCCACGGCCAGGATGCTGACCTGCCCATGGGACAGGGCGGTGGCGATGCCGAAGGACACGGAGAACAGGAGCAGACCCACCGCATCATCGATGGCCACCACCAGCATCAGAAGCCGGGTCAGGGGGCCGTCGGCCTTGTACTGACGCACCACCATCAGCGTGGCAGCGGGGGCGGTGGCGGAAGCGATGGCGCCCAGAGTGATGGCGCAGGGGACGGAGATCACATCGGGACGAAGCGTATGCAGCCACAGCAGCACCGCGTCCACCAGCAGCGTTGTAATGACTGCCTGGAGGATGCCGATGACGATGGCGGGCTTGCCCATGGCCTTGAGCTGGCCGAGCCGGAACTCGTTGCCGATGGTGAAGGCGATGAAGCCCAGAGCCGTCTGGGTCAGGATGCTCAGAGCCTCCACCTGCTCCAGGGAGTTGAAGCCGAGACCGGGAATGCCCAGCGCACCGATGCAGAAGGGCCCCAGCAGCAGACCGGCCACAAGATAGGCGGTCACAGCGGGCAGGTGCATCAGCTTGGTCACCCGGGTCAGCAGCAGGCCGCCCACCAGCGCGGCGGCCAGACAGATCAGATAGGTTTCCATATCGATTACCTTCTTTGATGAATAGGATAGGCCCGGATATTTTCCGGGAACCGCCGTATTCTAGCACCGTACGCAAAGAGAATCAAGGGCAAAAAAGCACAAAGTTGTTCCTTTTTTTGGAAGAAATTTTTATGACCGGCTCCGATCCCTTTGCCGCTCCGGAAAGGGTGATTTTGTCACGGAAAATGGGGCGCGCCTTCGGTATACTGTAGACACAAAGAAAAACACAGAACTTCTACAGGAGGGAACCATATGAATTACGCAGCCTTGATCCAGAACAGGAAGTCCGTCCGGGAATTCCAGGACAAGAAGGTGGACTTCCGTCACCTTGATACCATCCGTACCTATTATCAGAAGAGCGTCCGCCGCCTGATCCCCGGGATCCGGACGGAGGCCTACTTCTTCGGCACCGATGCCCGGGAGGCCCTGGAGGGTGCTGCCGGTTACCACAAGTTCCTGGTGGGTGCACCCCAGTATCTGGTGCTCCTGTCCGAAAGCCATCCCCAGGCGGGCCTGAACGCGGGCTTTGTTATGGAAGACCTGGTGCTGAAGCTGACCGACCTGGGTCTGGACAGCTGCTGGGTGACCTTCACCGACAGCGACCAGGTCAAGGAGTCCCTGGGGGTGGATTCCGACCTGAACGTGGCTGCCATCGTGGCCTTCGGCTACGGCGTGAAGACTACCCGCCGTCTTCGCCTGAACATCAAGAGCATGTCGAACATCGACATCATCGCCAAGCGGCACTACTTCGAGCCCAAGCGCAGCGTCAGCGATCTGGTGCACCGGGGAAGCTGGGGCGGCAAGAATGGACTGAATGATGCCATCGGCTTCTATGACGACATGCTCTGGGAGGCCTTCTACGCCGCATCCCTGGCACCCAGCTACCTGAACCGTCAGGCCTACGGCTTCCTGCTGAAGGAGGGCCAGATCATCCTGGTGCGCAGACCCGACCAGTACAACACCCCCATCGACAGCGACCTGAGCCTGGGCATCGTGCTGCACCACTTCACCGTGGTGGCCGAGGGCTGGGCCGGGAAGCTCAGCTGGAGCTATGCCCCCGAAGGCGTGGAGCTGCCCGAGGGCCACGAGGCCGTGGCAGTCGCCGCACTGTAAGCAAACATAAAAATAGGCCCCCGGCGTGAAGCCGGGGGCCTTTGCTATGGGGTCAGAGCGTTCGCTCAAAGGGGATTATTGGGCGCGGTACAGGAAGGTGACCATGTGGGCGCGGTTGCAGTTGGCGTTGATGCCGAACTCGGTGGCGGTCAGACCATTGGTGACGCCCTTCTCAACGGCCCAGTTGATGGCGGCCTCGTACCACTCACCGGCAACGACATCCGTGAACTCGTTGGTGGCGGTGGCAGCGGGCTTGTCCAGGTAACGCCACAGGAAGGTGACGGCCTGGGCACGGTTGGTGACACCGTAGGGAGAGAAGGTGGTGGCGGTGGTACCGGTGGTGATGCCCTTCTCAACGGCCCACAGGACGGCGTTGTAGAAGAAGTCGGTCTCCTTCACATCGGTGAAGGGGTTGACGGTGGTGGTGGGAGCGGGCTCGCCGGCGGCACGCCACAGCATGACGACGACCTGAGCACGCTGCAGATCACCGGTGGGGTTGAAGGTGGTGTCGGTGGCACCGGTGGTGATACCCTCGTCAACGGCCCACAGGACGCTGTCGTAGTAGAACTCGCCCTCGGGAACGTCGGTGAAGGGATACTCGCGGGTGGCATCGCAGAACTCGCACTCCAGACCGTTCCAGGTGTGGTGCTCGCCCTCGGCGGCGGCGTAGGTCAGGCCGTAGCCGCGCTCGTAGGCGATGGCGTCGGTGTAGGTGTTGGCCTCAGCGTCGTAGACGGGGATGTTGACGGGCAGCTTGCCCTGGGCCTCGAAGGTGCCCAGAATGACCTCGAC
>SVLP01000052.1 GCA_015067895.1 Oscillospiraceae bacterium
GCGATGACATGGATGTGGTCACCTGATCCGATTGATCCAACATAGAAAACAGCAGCAGTGTCCCACTTGATTGTGTGTCACTGCTGCTGTATGTTGTTTGGATACCTATGCGTTTCTTTACAGTCCCGTTGTTTCTTGAATTATCCGTGCTTTTCCTCGCCCACGGTGATGGTCAGGGAGAATTCCCTGCCGTCGCGGTAGACGGTGGCCTTGAGCTCGTCGCCGACGGAGCTGGCGTAGACGATCTCCTCCAGGGTATCGGGATTGGTGACGGCAACGCCGTCCAGGCTCATCAGGATATCGCCCCGGCGCAGACCCTGCTCTGCCGCGCTGGAATCGGGATCCACAGCGGTGACCAGCAGACCGGCGGGCATGTGATAGTAGAACTGGTAGAAGGTGGAGATGGACTGGCCGGTCAGGCCAAGGTCGGGCCGTCCGGCCACATAGCCCTGGTTGGCCAGCTGCTCCAGCACCGTCTGGACGGAGGTGATGGGGATGGCGAAGCCCAGGTTCTCCACACCGGCGGAGCTGGCGTAGTCGCCGATCTTCATGGTGTTGATGCCCACCACCTGGCCGTAGCAGTTGACCAGAGGGCCGCCGGAGTTGCCGGTGTTCAGGGCGGCGGTGGTTTGCAGGAGGGTCAGAGTGCGGTTGCCGGATTTGATGTCCCGGTTGATGCCGGAGATGATGCCGTCTGTCATGGTGCCCCGGAGCTCCACGCCCAGGGGATCGCCGATGGCCACCACCTCGTCGCCCACCCGGAGACTGTCGCTGTCGCCGAATTCGGCGGGGCTCAGGCCGGTGGCATTGACCCGCAGCACCGCCAGGTCGGAAAGCACATCGGCACCCACGCACCGGGCTTCCAGCTCCCGTCCGTCGGTGAGGAGCACCTTGATCTGCACGGCGTCCTCCACTACATGGGCGTTGGTGATGATGTAGCCGCCCGCGTCCATGACCACGCCGGTTCCGGAGGATGCGCTGTAGCCGTCGTGGCAGGTGATGCTGACCACGCTGGGCAGCACCTTTTCATACACATCCTGCCAGCTGATGGCACCGGGGATGGCGGCGGTGTTCTCCAGCCCCTGGGGGGAGGCGGTGATCTCGATCTTGGTGTTCATGCCCTCCAGCCGGGGCGGCTCGGTGGCCACGGGCTCCCGGGGCTCCAGCTCGGCGGTCAGGACGCCGTCGGCGGAGACGTAGAAGCTCACCGGCGCACTCAGCTCGCTGGGCTCGGGCTCCTTGAAGACCTGGATGTTCATCAGGCCCAGAACGCTGATGAGACTGCTGAAGCTGACCAGCAGCACCAGCACCAGGGAGATCACGCCCACGTGATCCTTCGGCGGCGTGGTGGAGCCGGTGCCGTAGTAGCCCTCCCGCACGGAGCGCACCTGATTGGCATATTCAATTTCGGGATCGCGAGGATCCAGGGAATCATCGTAGTCTGCCATAAAAATGCTCCTTTGCGGGATGAAATGGAAAATGGAACTCTTGGCCCCCTCCGAGAGGGGGCTGTCGGCTTCGCCGACTGGGGGAGTGTCCTGAGATAGAAGTGCTGCGTCCTCTTTTCGTACACCCCCTCCACCGCTAACGCGGTTCCCCTCCCCCTGTGGGGGAGACAAGGGGACGGTTCTTAATTGACCAAGGGCATCGTAAACGTAAACTCGGTCTTGCCGTCCCGGCTGGCGACGGAGATGTTCTCGCCGTGGGAGCAGACCAGGGTCTTGACGATGTAAAGACCCAGTCCCCAGCCCTCCTGGCTGCGGTTTCTGGCCTTGTCGATCTTGTGGAACCGGTCGAAGACCAGGGGCAGCTCCTCCGGGGGGATGGTGTTGCCCTGGTTGGAGATGGTGACGTAGAGCTTGCCGCCGCCTTCGCGCAGCCGCAGGCCCAGCTCGCCGCCATCGGTGCAGAATTTCACCGCGTTGTCCAAAAGGTTATAGACCACCTGGGTCACCGCGTCCTTGTCGGCCCGGGTGAAGACGGGATGCTCCGGCAGATCCACCTGAACATCCAGGTTCTTGGCGTTGATCTTCTGCTCGAAGGTGATGAGCACCTCGCCGATGCATTCCTCCATGTCGAAGCGGGTCTTCTTCTCCTCGGGGATGCCGCTCTGATCCTGGAGCCGGGAGATGTCCAGCATGCTCCGCACCAGACGGCTCAGGCGCTTGGTCTCGTCGGAGACGATCTGCATGTAGTAGCGGTGGCGCTCCGGGGGGATGGTGCCGTCCAGGATGCCGTCGATGTAGCCGCCGATGGTGGTCATGGGGGTCTTGAGCTCGTGGGAGACATTGGCCACGAACTCCTGACGCTGATATTCGCTCTTTTCCAGGGATTCGGCCATGTTGTTGAAGGCAACCGCCAGTTCATCCACCTCCTCGGTGTTATGGCCGCCGGTGCGGACTCGCGCTTTCAGGTTGCCGTGGCCGAAGTCCCGGGCGGCCTGGGCCATCTCCCGCAGGGGACGGCACTGGTTCCGGGTGGAGATGCTCATGATGACCACCGCCAGCAAAATGACCAGCAGGGAGACGGTCACCTGGATGTCCGCGATGCCCTCCATCAGCCGCTGGGTGTCGCCCATGGGCATGGAGACGGTGACGATGCCGATGTTGGCACCGGTGCGGTGGCTCTTGATGGGCACAGAGACGAAGTATCTTGATTCCTTGTAGAGCTCCGGGATGCTGCCTGATTCGAAGCTGCTGCCCTCGGCGAAGACCTGGTCGACGAATTCCTGGTTGATGACCAGCCCCAGATGCTGACACTGGAAGCCGGAATCGGAGCACAGGATCACCATGCCCCGGGAATTGAGCACCACGGTATCCGCACCGGAGACCAGAGACGCCAGGGTCAGGTTGGTGCGCAGATTCTCGTGCTCCAGGTCGTCTGCTGCGTCATAGGCCGCCACCAGCTCCGCCAGAGCCAGGGCATCGGTCTGGAGCTGGGCGTGGGTGTTGTGCTCCAGGTACTGGCCCACCAGCACCCGGAAGGCTCCGCCCAGCATCAGCAGCGCCAGCACCAGGATCAGCATCGTGGTGCTTACCTGCCGTGAGAAGGTGGATTTCATACCTGATACCACCTCAAACTTACAACGCAGAATGCGTGCCAAAATGTTTTATCTAACATGATCTTCCCTCGTTTATCCACTCTGAAAGGTTCTGACTCCACGGTTGCGGCAGTTTTCAGCAATGTGAAGTTTTTGCTTTCGCAAAAGTGAAGCTGGCAAGAGCCAGTGAAGTTTGGCTTACGCCAAGTGAAGTAAAGTTTGCCCAATAACACTTCGCCAAAGGCGAAACTTCACTACGAAGTTACTTCACTGCGTCAGCAGCTTCACTTGCCGCAGGCAAACTTCGTTAAATTCGAAGTTTATAAAACTTCGAATTTATAGCCAACGCCCCAGACGGTCTTGACAGACCACTGCTCGGAAACGCCCTCCAGCTTCTCGCGCAGGCGCTTGACGTGGACGTCCACGGTGCGGCTGTCGCCGAAGTAGTCGAAGCCCCAGACCTCGTCCAGGAGCTGATTGCGGGTGTAGACCCGGTTGGGAGAGGAGGCCAGGTGGAACAGCAGCTCCATCTCCTTGGGGGGCGTGTCGATCTTTTTGCCGTCGACAGACAGCTCAAAGGCGTCCATGTCGATGATGAGCTTGTCGAAGACCAGACGGCGGGATTTCTTCTCGGCGGTGGCACCGGAGGTGCGGCGGAGCACCGCTTCGATCCGGGCCAGCACCTCCTTCATCTCGAAGGGCTTGGTGATATAGTCGTCGGCACCGCTGCGCAGGCCGGTGACCTTGTCGTCGGTCTCGCCCTTGGCGGTGAGCATGATGATGGGGGTCTGCTCCTCAGCCCGGATGGCCTTGCAGACGCTCCAGCCGTCCATGACGGGCATCATCACGTCCAGCAGCACCAGATCGGGCTTGATGGCCCGGAATTTGCTTAAGCCGGCGCCGCCGTCATGGGCCACGGTCACGGCGTAGCCCTCCTTCTCCAGATACATCTGAAGCAGCTCCGCGATATTCTTGTCGTCCTCAACGACCAAAACAGATACAGCCATGGTGTTACCTCCTGTGTACAAAGTTTCTTTTTTACCATTATATCCGTTTTTCGTCAAATAGGGTGAACGATTTGTTAAAAGAGTGGAGATTGGAGAGTGGAGAGTTGAGATCATTGAAGTATCTTCACCCTCCAATCTTCTATTAAAACTAGGTTGACTTCTACCTATTTTGTCATATAATAAAGACAAAGGAGGGATACATGATGCAGATCGATACCAATACCATTGTCTCCGTTACGGAGGCCAATCAGAATTTTTCCAAAGTCTCCCGGATCGCAGAGAAGAGCGGGCAGGCGGTGATCTTCAAGAACAACCGGCCCAAGTTTTTGCTGATCGATGTGGAGCATTCTCCGGTGCTGGAGCTGACCGACGATGAAAAGATCGACATCGTCGCCGCCCGGATTTTGAACCGGTTCCGTCCGGCCTTTGAGGAGCTGGCAAAATGATCCGGTTTTCCAAAGAAAAAATTATGCTGCTGCACCAGATCATGGCGCAGGCCACCGGCGGCAGCGTTGGTGTCCGGGATGAGGGACTGCTGGAATCCGCGATGGAAGCGGCCTTCTCCACCTTTGGCGGTGTGGAGCTCTATCCAACCAAGGAGGAAAAGGCGGCCCGGCTGGGCTTCAGCCTGATCTCCAACCATGCTTTCGTGGACGGAAATAAGCGGATCGGCATGTATATCCTGCTGACATTTCTGGAGGTCAACGGCATTCGGATGGATTGTACCAACGAGGATGTCATTCATGCGGGGTTATCTGTGGCCGACGGTTCCATGAATTACGAAGACCTGCTGGCGTGGGTGCGGGAGCACCGTTTATAAAGATTTGAGCGTGGAGCGTTGGATTATCTCAACGTTCCACGCTCTCTTTGTGACTTGGTCACGAATAACCCATTGACATAGTGGGTAAAACATGGTACAGTGTAATCAACCTACTAACCTACTGAAATGGAGGGTAAATGAATGCACGTTTATGCTGACAACGCCGCCACCACGCGGGTTTCGAAGACGGCGCTCGACGCCATGCTCCCCTATTTTACCGAAATTTACGGCAACCCCAGCAGCCTCCACTCCTTTGGCCAGGAGGCCAAGGAGGCTCTGGAAAATGCCCGGGAGCGGATCGCCGCCCATCTGGGCTGCCAGCCCCGGGAGGTCTACTTCACCTCCGGCGGCACCGAGGCCGACAACATGGCCATCCGCACCGCCGCCGCCATCGGCGCCCGGAAGGGCAAGCGCCACATCATCTCCACCGCCTTTGAGCACCACGCGGTGCTGCACACCCTGAAAAAGCTCCAGAAGGAGGGCTTCGAGGTCACCCTGCTGGATGTTAAGGGCACTCACAACATCACCGCCCAGCAGGTGAAGGATGCCCTCCGGGAGGACACCTGCCTGGTGACCTGTATGTTCGCCAACAACGAGATCGGCTCCGTGCTGCCCATTCGGGAAATCGGCGCAATTTGTAAGGAAGCAGGCGTCGTTTTCCACACCGACGCTGTCCAGGCTGTGGGCCATCTGCCCATCAACGTGAAATCCGACAACATCGACATGCTGTCCCTGTCCGGCCACAAGTTCCACGGCCCCCGGGGCGTGGGTGTCCTGTATATCCGCCGGGGCATTCCGCCTATGAATGTCATCGAGGGCGGCGGTCAGGAGCGGGGCAAGCGGCCCGGCACCGAGAATCTGCCCGGCATCATGGGCATGGCGGCGGCCCTGGATGAGGCCATCGCCCACATGGCAGAGCACACCGAGAAGGTCACCGCCCTTCGGGACAAGCTGATCGCGGGTCTGAGCAAGGTTCCCCACTGCGTCCTCAACGGCGACCCCATCAACCGGCTCCCCGGCAACGTTTCCTTCTGCTTCGAGGGCATCGAGGGCGAGAGCCTGCTGCTCCTGCTGGATGCCAAGGGGGTCTGCGCCTCCTCCGGCTCCGCCTGCACCTCCGGCTCCCTGGATCCCAGCCATGTCCTGCTGGCCATCGGCAGACCCCACGAGATCGCCCACGGCTCCCTGCGCCTCTCCCTCTGCGCCGACAACACCGAGGAAGAGATCGACCACATCCTGGAGGTCGTCCCCCAGGTGGTCGAATACCTGCGGAAAATGTCCCCCGTCTGGAAGGATCTGGAGGCAGGCCGCAGGCAGTATATCACGCCGTAACCCCTTGCCCCCCGCATTTATGAGGGGGGCGAGTATGAAATTTTCAAAATTAAAGGAGAAATCATTATGGCTCTTTACAGTGAAAAGGTTATGGATCACTTCATGAATCCCCGGAACGTGGGCTCCATCGAGAACGCCAGCGGCGTCGGCGAGGTGGGCAATGCCAAGTGCGGCGACATCATGAAAATCTATCTGCAGATCGAGAACGACATCATCGTGGACGTGAAATTTGAGACCTTCGGCTGCGGCTCCGCCATCGCCAGCTCCTCCATGGCCACCGAGATGATCCTGGGCAAGTCCATCCACGAGGCCATGCGCCTGACCAACAAGGCCGTGGCCGAGGCGCTGGACGGTCTGCCCGCCCACAAGATGCACTGCTCCGTCCTGGCGGAGGAGGCCATCAAGAATGCCCTGAAGGACTACTTCGACAAGTCGGGCATCCCCTACGACCCCGCCGACTTCCCGGAGCTGGATCACGACGAGCTCCACGATGCCGTCCACGGCGAGGATTGAGTCATGATCGTCTCGTCCAAGGGCCGCTATGCCCTGCGGGTGATGGTGGCTCTGGCCCAGCGGCAGTCGGGCGGCTACATCCCCCTGAAGGAGATCGCGGAAAGTGAGGGCATCTCCCGCAAATATCTGGAATCCATCATGACCATCCTGAGCAAGGCAGACTTGGTGGATGCCTCCCACGGCAAGAACGGCGGCTACCGCCTGAACCGGCCGGTGAACGAGTACACCGTGGGCGACATCCTGCGCCTGACCGAGGGGGATCTGTCCCCCGTGGCCTGCGATGCCGAATGCGAGCGCAGCTGCCCCAGCCGCCCCATGTGGGTGCGTTTGGGAAAGCTGATCGACGACTTCTTCGACGGCATCACATTGGCCCAGCTCATGGAGCAGGAATAAAGAGAAAAAGGCTCCCCTGTCCCGCAAGGGATGGGGGAGCTGTCGCGCAGCGACTGAGGGGGCCCCCTCCGACCCGCTGACGCGGGCCACCTCCCCCATTTGGCTGCGCCAAACGGGGGAGGCTTTTCTGTTCGGAAACCATAATTCGTTTGACTATCCCGCAAAAATGGGCTATGATAGCATAGAAATCATATGCGCACAGGAGGGAATGAACCATGGAACTGATCTGCCCCATTTGCCGTCTGCCGTTGGAGTGGGAGGGGAAAAGCTGCCGCTGCGGCAGGAATCACAGCTTTGACGTGGCGCGGCAGGGCTATGTGAACCTCCTGCCGGTGCAGCAGAAGCGGTCGCTCCACCCCGGCGACACCCGGGAGCAGGTGCTCTCCCGCCGGGCCTTCCTGGAGTCCGGAGCCTATGGGCCCATCGTGGAGGCGGTGAAGGCCGCCGCCGAGGGCCATGACGGCCCCATTCTGGATGTGGGCTGCGGCGAGGGCTACTATGCCGTCCGGATCGCGGAGCATCTGGGCGCGGAGCTGACGGGTCTGGATATCTCCAAGGAAGCGGTGCGCTGCGCCGCCGCGAAGTACAAGGGTCACCGCTGGATCTGCGGCACCGCCGCCCATCTGCCCATCGCGGACGATTCCGTCGGGGTGCTGATGAGCATGTTCGCCCTGACCATGCCCGGGGAATTCCGGCGGGTCTTGCGGGAGGACGGAATTTTTATCCAGGTGCTGGCGGCCCAGGATCATCTGATGGGCCTGAAATCCATCATCTATCCGGAGATCCTGCTGAAGGAGAAGGACTCCGTCCCGGAGCTGGAGGGCTTCCGGCTGGTCTCCTCCACCCCTGTCCGGTTTGAATTCACCGCAGAAGGCCAGCAAATCGGCAATCTTTTGTCCATGACGCCCCACTTCTGGCGCATCAGCGCGGACGGCGCCAAGCGGCTGAAGCAGACGGAGATCCTGACCGACACCGCCAGCTGTGTGGTGAATGTGTACCGGCCCGAATAACAAAACCCCTTGCCCCCTCATAAAAATGCGGGGGGCGAGAATGTTTCCTGGTATTGGAGAATCGCCTATGCTTGATAAACTTCGTGCGGTGGAAAACCGCTTTGAGGAACTGAATTTCAAATCCGAACTGCCGGATTTCTATGCCGATCCGAAGAAGGCGGCGAAGCTCCTGCGGGAGAAAAACGACCTGGAGCCCATCGTGGAATGCTACCGGGCCTACCTTGCCGCAGTCCAGGAGCAGGCGGACGCCGAGGAGCTGATGGCCGATCCCGAGATGCGGGAGTTCTGCCAGGAGACCTTCCGGGAAGCCAGGGAAAAGCAGGAGGAGCTGTACCGTCAGCTGCAATTGCTCCTGCTTCCCAAGGATCCCAATGACGACAAGAGCGTCATCATGGAGATCCGGGGCGGCGTCGGCGGCGAGGAGAGCGCGCTGTTTGCCCACAGCTTGTTCCGGATGTACAGCATGTACGCCGCCAAAATGGGTTGGCGCATCGAGCTGATGAATTACAGTGAAACCGAACTCGGCGGCGTGAAGGAGGCCGACTTCGTCATCAATGGCGCGGGGGCCTGGTCACGGCTCAAATACGAGTCCGGCGTCCACCGGGTGCAGCGGGTGCCGGAGACCGAGTCCGGCGGCCGGGTGCACACCTCCACGGCCACCGTGGCCGTCCTTCCGGAGATGGAGGAGGTCGACGTCCAGATCAACCCCGCCGACATCGAGATGCAGGTCTATCGTGCCTCCGGCGCGGGCGGCCAGCATGTCAACAAGACCAGCTCCGCCGTCCGGCTGATCCATAGGCCCAGCGGCATCGTCGTCGCCTGTCAGGAGGAGCGGAGCCAGCTGCAAAACCGGGAGAAATGCATGCGGATGCTGGCCAGCAAGCTCTACGAGATCGAGCAGACCCGCATTGAATCCGAGCACTCCGGCCTGCGCAAAAGCCAGGTGGGCACCGGCATGCGCAACGAGCGCATCCGCACCTACAATTTTCCCCAGGGCCGGGTCACCGACCACCGGGTGAACCTGACGCTTTACAAGATCGACGCCGTCATGGACGGCACCCTGGACGAGATCATCGACGCCCTGGCCACGGCGGATCAGGCGGAGAAATTGAAGAACGCGCAAGCTTAAACACAAAACTGTAGGGGAGGGTCATGACCCTCCCGACCAGCTCGGACAACTGCCCAGGCCAACCAGAGGGGTCAGCTCTAAGTTACCATGTCATCGCGAGGGGCACAGCCCCGCGGCGATCTCCTGGTACAATGTGCGGCATCTGACGAAGTACCAGGAGATTGCCGCGCCCTTGCGGGCTCGCAATGACAGTGGTTGTCCAAATTGTCCGCAACAGTTACGGTTTGTACGGATTTTTTCGGTGCGTCGGGAGGGTCATGACCCTCCCCTACAAATGCTTTATCGAAAGAGGAACGATAGATATGAAAACCCTTTATCTGCCCGCGTCCGACCCTCAAACCTGCGACGCGGCGGCAAAAATACTTCGGGAGGGCGGTCTGGTCGCCATCCCCACGGAGACGGTCTACGGCCTGGGTGCCAACGGCCTGAACTCCGACGCGGTGGCGAAGATCTTCGTCGCCAAGGGCCGTCCCAACGACAACCCCCTGATCCTCCATGTGGCGGATCCCATCCAGATGGAGCAGTTCGCCCACGACATCCCCGCCGAAGCATACCTGCTGGCGGAGAAGTTCTGGCCCGGCCCTCTGACCATCATCCTGCCTGCAAAGGACATCGTCCCCAAGACCACCACCGGCGGCCTGAGCACCGTGGGCATCCGCTGCCCCGACAACGATACCACCCGGGAGATCATCCGGCTGGCGGGGGTGCCCGTGGCGGCTCCCTCTGCCAATAATTCCGGCAAGCCCTCCACGGTGACGGCGGCCCATGTCCTCCACGACCATGACGGCAAGATCGACGCGGTGGTGGACGGCGGCCATTGCAGAGTCGGCGTGGAGAGCACCATCGTGGATCTGACCGAGAAGCCCGCCCGGCTCCTGCGGCCCGGCGGCATCACCCCCGAGCAGCTGATAGGCGTCCTGGGGGAGCTGACGGTGGACGAAGCCGTCACCGCCGAGATCGACCCGAAGAAGGTGGTTCGGGCTCCGGGCATGAAGTATCTGCACTATGCCCCCGCCGCCCCGGTGGTCATCATCTCCGGCACCCGGGAGAAGGCCGCCGACTACATCCGCCATTTCTACCAGCCCGGCGAGCGGGTCATGTGCTTCGAGGAGGAGCTGGAGCTGTATGAGGGCTGCGATCCCATCGCCTACGGCCGGGAGGACGACGTGGCTACATTGTCCGCCGGACTTTTCGATGCCCTGCGGGAGCTGGATCGGACGGATATCCCCCGGGTCTACGCCCGGTGCCCCGTGGGCGGCGGACTGGCCTTCGCGGTGCAGAACCGGCTGAAGAAGGCGGCGGGCTTCCACATCATCGACGCGGAGGAGATCGAATGATTTTGGGCATCACCGGCGGCACCGGCTGCGGCAAGACCACCTTGTTGAAGGAAATTGAAGCCCGGGGCGGCCTTGTGCTGGACTGCGACGCGGTGTACCACGAGCTTTTGACCCGGGACATGGAGCTTCTGAACGCCATTGAACACAGATTTCCCGGCGTGGTTGTGGATAAAAAGCTGGAGCGGAAGAAGCTGGGGGCCATCGTCTTCGCGGACGAACAGGCCCTCCTTGATCTGAATGCCATCACCCACGGAGCCATCCGCGCGGAAATTGTTCGAAGATTGGCGGAAAAACCCGCCCTGGCCGCCATCGATGCCATCGCATTGTTCGAGGGCGGTCTGGCGGAGCTTTGCGACACCACCGTGGCAATTTCCGCCCCCCGGGAAGACCGGATCGAACGGCTCATGAAGCGCGACGGCATCACCCGGGAGTACGCGGTCAAGCGCATCGATGCCCAGCGAAGCGGGGAATGGTTCCGGGAAAAGTGCGATCACGTTCTGGAAAACGACGGAACTGCCGAGCAATTCCGGGAGAAATGTTCGGAATTTCTGGAGAAACTGCTGAAATAAAAAGCAGGGAACGGCCTTGTGCCGTTCCCTGCTGCCGTAATGAAGTATTGCTGGCGCAATATGAAGTTGCTTCGCAATGAAGTATCCTTCGGATATGAAGTGAAATTTGCCATCATGTGCGAAGCACACTTCATTGCGTCAGCAACTTCATACACTGTCAGGTGTACTTCACTTGCCGCAGGCAAATTTCATTGAAAAAAGCACCCCGAAGGGTGCTTTTTTCTGGTGCCGCTGACCGGACTCGAACCGGTACGGAGTTGCCCCCAGCGGATTTTAAGTCCGCGGTGTCTACCATTCCACCACAGCGGCGCGGTTGGAAATTATTTTAGCATAGTTTTTGAGGGCAGTCAAGGAAAAAGCCTGTCATCCTGAGCAAGCGAAGCGCGTCGAAGGATCTTCGCACTGCTGTGAAGCTGTGCAGTCGGTCAGTGCGAAGATCCT
>SVLP01000009.1 GCA_015067895.1 Oscillospiraceae bacterium
CGTCGGTGATGCCGTTCTCGCTGGCCCACAGGACAGCCTTGTAGAAGAAGTCGGTCTCGGCCACATCCACGAAGGGATTGACGGTGGTGGTGGGCTCGGGCTCACCGGCGGCGCGCCACAGGAAGGTAACGGCCTCGGCGCGGGTGACGGTCTTGTCGGGGCTGAAGGTGGTGGCGGAGGTACCGGTGGTGATCTCCTCCTTCAGAGCCCACTTGACAGCGTCGTAGTAGAAGGAATCGGCGGGCACATCCACGAAGGGCATCTCGATGGCGATCAGGTCGATCTGGGCCAGGACGGCGGCCAGGGCCTCCTGGACAGCTTCGACGGTCTCGGCGGCGTTGATGGCTTCGATACCGGCGTCGATGATGGCCTGGAGCTCGGCGGCGGTGACGGCGTCGTAGTCGTCGGGATCCACGTACAGAGCCAGCTGGATCAGGGCCTCGTACTTGGCGGCGGCCAGAGCGGCGGCTTCGGCGGCCTTGTTGTGCTCCTCGGCCTCCTCGGCAGCCTTCTGGGCATCGCGCAGGTACTCGGCCATCTCAGCCTTCATGGCGGCGATCTGGGCGTTCAGCTCCGCGACCTCCTGGGCATACTTGGCAGCCTCGGCGGCAGCGGCAGCGGCGGCGGCGTCATGGGCCTCGGCGGCAGCCTGGGCAGCCTCGGCAGCAGACTGGGCGTCCTCAGCGGCCTTCTGGGCGGCTTCGGCGGCAGCCTGGGCCTCCTCGGCCTCCTGACGGGCGGCCTCGGCGGCTTCCTTGTCCTCGGCAGAGGAAGCGGCGGCCTCCTCAGCGGCGGCCAGAGCCTCCTCGGCCTTGCGCTGGGCCTCCTCAGCAGCCTCCTGGGCAGCCTCGGCAGCGGCCAGAGCCTCACGGACAGCCTCGGCGGTCTCCTCGTCCACGCAGATGAACTCGGCGGTGATGACGACGTCCTCGGCGGGCATCTCGAAGGTGGTGCCCTCGATGGCAGCGCCGTTGACCATCAGGGTACCGGCGACCAGGGCGTAGCCCTCGTCGGGAGTGACGGTCAGGGTGACGGTATCGCCCTCCTGGGCCTCATAGACGTCAGCGGTAATGGTGCCGCCGACGGTCTCCTCGATGGTGATGGTGTAGGTTTCGGGCTCCACGACCACGTCACCGTTGATGGTGCCGTCCTCGTTGAAGCCGCCCTCGACGACAGCGGTATCCATGCCGTCCAGGCTCTTGCCGTCCATCCGCAGAGCCATGGCTCTCAGAACCAGACGGGCATTGGCAGCGACTTCCTGCTCGGTCTCGCCGAAGGGATGGTCGCCCCAGATGCAGAACATGCCGCCGACGGGATCGGTAACGGTGGAGCCATCCATAAACTTGGTGATGTCGTAGGTGGCAGCCTCGGTGTACAGGTCGGGATCATGCTCGGTGGTGTTGCCGGGGGTGAACTTGTCGTTGACACCCAGGATATAGTAGTAGTCGCCGTGGGTGTTGATAAGGCCGTTGCCCTTCTCGATAAACTTGGAGGTCTTGGCCAGGTTGTAGCCCCACCAGCCGGAAGACCAGTAGGTGATCTCGATGTCGGGATCGAACTCGGCGGTGTAGCTGCCGTAGTAGATGCCGTCGTTCCAGGCGCGGGCGGTCATGCCGTAGCCCTCGACGATAGCGGCGTTGCCATTGACGAACTCAGCGAACTTGGCGTACAGAGCAGAGCCCATGGAGGGGAAGCCCATGTTGCCGGAGTAGGCGTCGTTGCCGTACTCGTCAGCGCCGATGTGGAAGTACTTGCTGCCCTTGGCAGAGAAGTACTCGGCGTACTTGGCGATCAGAGCCTGGAGGAAGGCCACGGCCTCGGCGTTGTTCAGATCCAGGGAACGGTCGGAGGTGGTGTAGCCGGTGAAGTGAGCACCCTCGATGCCGAGCTCCACCATGGCGTCCAGCAGGGCGTCCATATGGCCGGGCATGTTCAGGTGGGGGATGATCTCGATGCCGACGGACTCAGCGTGGGCGATGATCTCGTCCATCTCGGCCTCGGTCAGGGCATGCTTCTCGAAGGACTGACCGGCGCAGAAGGAATCACCGGAGTTGTCGGTATGGGTCTTGGTGTACTCCTGGTTGCCCAGCTCGATGGCGGCCTTGACGTCGTCGGAGGTGTAGGTCTTGCCGTTTGCCTCGATGGTCATGTCGTCCAGGACGAAGCGCATGCCGTCGTTGCCGAAGGCCAGCTGCAGGTGGGTGTAACCGGCGGCTGCCATCTCGTTCAGCAGAGCGATGGTCCAATCCTTGGAGTAGTAGGTACGGCCGGAATCCAGGTGCAGGATCTTCTGGATGCCGGGCTCCTCGGGCTCCTCGGGCTTCAGCTCCAGAGCCATCATGGCCTGGGCCAGCTTCTCCCGGGCGGCATCGACCGCAGCCTGGGTGGCGTCGGGATCGGCGGCGACGGTGCGGGCCTCCTCCAGAGCAGTCTGGAAGGCGTTCCAGCTCTCGTCGGTGTAGTCGCCCTTGGTGTACATCTCGCAGACCTGGATCAGGGCGTTCAGCGCGGCCTTGTCGGCGTCGCCGGGCACGGGAGGCTGGGGAGCCACGCCGCCGTTGGCGTACATCTCCAGCTCGTAGACGCGGACGCAGTCGCCCCAGGAGTTGATGGAGTC
Organism: Oscillospiraceae bacterium; assembly: GCA_015067895.1. The sequence continues at coordinate 2,618 of SVLP01000009.1, forward strand.
GGTGTCGGAGATGTTGATCTTGAAGATCCGGCCGGTGACATCCAGCTCATCGACGGAGATGTCATCATGGTTGCCGGTGCGGGAAGCGGCCAGCGTCCAGTAGCTGTTGTCAGCGAGCAGCGTGGTGCGTTCCTCGAAGGACTTGCTCAGCAGCTCCTCCTCGGTGATCTTGTCGGTGTTCAGCACGTAGAACTCATAGGCCTCGGTGTTGATGGTGTCAGGAGAGGGCTCCCACTCATCGTTGGCACCGGCGTGATAGATCTTCAGCTCGCCGTAGGTCAGCACAGTGCCGATGTCGAAGGCGACCCAGATATCCTTGCCGGCCTCGCACCACTTGGAGGTATCCTGGTTGTTGATGGTGCCGTCGAACAGCTTGTGGGGGCCTGCCGCCTCATCGCTCAGGGCGTTGCCGTTGTAGGCGATGATCTCTGCGTTCAGTGCCTGGTTGACGGTGGGATCCACTGCGGGAGGCTCGGGCTCGGGCACGTAGACCTCGCCGGTCAGGCGGATCTCAGCGGCGGAAGCGACGACATAGGAAACATCGCTCACGGCCTCCAGAGACACCAGACGGACATACTTGACATGCTCCGCATCGAAGCTGGCGATCTTCCACTCGCGGTCAGCCGCCCAGCTGCCGGTGGCAACGGTGCGGAAGGTCTCGCCGTCGTCGGAGACCTGGATCTCATACTCGGTGATGGTGCCGTTGGAGTTGCCGGCCTGACGGGGCCAGTAGCGCAGGCCGTCCACATTGTAGTCGGCGGTCAGCTCGAACTGGAACCAGTGGTTCTCGTTGCTGGTGCCGTACCAGTCGGTGTGCCAGATGGTGTTGGGGTTGTTGTCCACAGCCAGCTCGGCGGGGCCCTCGGAATCCTCATAGCCGGTCTGCCAGTCACCGGCGGAAACGGTCAGGACATCCAGGGGGATATCCCGGCTGTCGTCGGCGGGATCGGTCACGGGATCGGTGGGCTCGGGATCGGTGGGCTCGGGATCGGTGGGCTCAGTGGGCTCCACGCTGCCCTCGGGGATGGTGACGGTGCAGGTATTCTGCCAGCCCTCGATGCGCAGGATGACGATGGCGTCGGCGGCCAGGCCATAGCCCTCGGGGGACTCGGTGTTGCGGATGGTATAGGTGCCCAGGGCCACGGTGGCCTTGGCGCCGGAGTCGGAGGTGGTGGACATCTGGGTCACCACATTGCCGTCCTCGTCGAGGACATCAAAGCGAACGCCGGTCAGGGTATCGCCCTCTGCGTTCTCGGCGAAGACCTGGATGATGGCGGTGGGCTCGTCGAAGGCAGGAGTCTCGACGGTGTAGGGATCGGAGATGATCTGACCCACCCGCTTGACCTGCAGGGTCAGGCTGCCGCCTGCGCGGGTGACGCGGACGCCCTCGATGGTGACGCTGCCGTCCACGGCGGGCAGGGAGACCTTGGACTCATCGCCCAGGACGTAGACCACATCGCCCTCACCCAGACCGTTGACGGTCATGGTGGTGTAGATGTCGCTGCCGTTGCTGGAGCTGACGGAGCCGGGCTGGGAATACTTGACGAATGCCACATCGGTGGCGGGAGCGGATTTCTCAGCATTCTCAGCCTCGAAGGAAGCGGAGAATCTGGAGCTTTCCAGGTAGCCGGTCTCGGTGGTGGTGTAGTAGATGCGGCCGGCATCGGCGGTGCCGAAGTCCAGACCGGTCAGCTCCACGGTACCGGAGCCGGTGGTCTCGCCGATCAGAGCGCCGTCGGCATTGTAGACCTTGACGGTACGCTGGGCAGGGATATTGGTCAGGGTGAAGGTGTCAGCGGCACCCACGCCGTTGAAGGCGGAGGCGTAGCGCATGGGAACGGGTGCAGTCTCCGGGAAGCCGGTCTCAAACATCTGCCACTCGTAGATGTTGACAGCGCTCCAGGGAGAGGGGCCGATGCGGTTGATCTCGAGCTTCCACTCCTGGGCGGTGATGGCGGTATCCAGCACATCGTCGGTGACGGCGTCGGTGTTGCCGGACTTCTTGTAGGCCTGTACCCAGGAATTGGAGGCGGTGTCCTTGTAGTAGACGGTGAAGGTGTTGGTGTTCAGATCCTTGCCCTCGCCGCCGGCCTCAGCGTGCTCCACGCGGATGCGCTTGATGGCCTTGGGCTCGCCCAGGTCAATGGAGAACCAGTCGCCATTGCCGGAGGCCCACCACTTGGAGGAGTTGCCGGAGACGCCGTCGAGAGCCTTGTCGCACTCGGCACCGTCGCCCTGCTCGGAGTAGCCAGTGACGGTGGCACCCAGGCAGACGTTGATGGTCTCGGAGTACTCCAGACGGTCGCCGGAGGCGTTGTCCAGCGCCCAGTCGATGACGAGCTCGGCGGCCTTGCCGCGCTCACCGTTGCGGTTGATGGGAACGACCTCGATGGTGACGTCGGTCTCGTCGGCGTCACGGGTCAGGTTGGGGATGTAGTAAGCGGTGTTGGGGGTCTCCATGATGAAGCTCTTGGAGCCGTCAGCATGAACCTTGTAGATCTCGTAGGAGCTTGCGCCGGTGACCTTGTCCCAGCGGACTCTGGCCTCGGCGGTGTAGGGATCGGCATACTCCATAGCCTCGACGCGCAGAGCCTTGGGCGCGGCGGAGGCGGCACGATCCTTGTCGATGATGGAGACGCGGCCGACGTTGATCTCGTAGTCGGTCTGTGCACCGTCGATGTCCAGGCCGATGCCGTAGAGGGTCTTGCCTTCGTAGCCGCTCAGGAAGGCTTCGGCGGTGGCCCAGCCCTCGGTCTCCTCAAACATGCAGCTGATCCGGTCGCAGTCCATGTAAGACTTGGCATTCTCATCACCAACGTAGACGACCAGGTAAGCGTCCTCCAGGCCGCCCTTGGCGGTCATGTTCACGGTCATGCCCTCGGTGATCTCCACATTGGTGGAGAACAGCTTAATCATGTTGGAGGCATCGATGGTGCCGGAGAACTTGATGGAGGAGCCGCCGTTGTAGGCATCCTCGAAGTCATAGCTGCCCTCCACCTTCTTTTCGCCATTGGAGTCGATGATCCAGGTGTAGGTGGGCAGAACGTCCTGGTTGGACTGGTAGCTCCACTCCGCGTCACGGAGCTTCTCGCCGCCCACGAACCAGTACTTGCCGTGGCCGGTGTTGAAGTCGGTGACGAAGGGGGCGGAGGTGATGGGGCTCTTGTCCGCGAAGAGACGGGACATGCCGGGCCAGGTGGTGACGGAGGGGTTGGCCACATCCACGCTGGTGTCACGGGGATCACCCGCTGCACCGACATAGTAGCCCTGCTCGGTGCGGTGGAAGTCCACAGCATCCTTGGCCACGGTCTGGGTCTGACCGGAGTAGTACAGGGCCAGGGACAGCTTGGCCACGCCGTCCTCGTCCACCAGCAGGTGGTCGCGGAGCTGGTCGCCGTAGACGTTGGCCTGCATATTGAAGCCGGCGAAGGCGTCATACTGGCTGCGGCCGATGGACTTCATGGTGTTGATGGTCTGGGTCACATCGTACTCGTACCAGTTATAGTTCATGAAGAACTCGTCAACGCCCCAGTTGCCGTTCTCATCGGCCTCCATCCAGAACTTGTTGGAGTCGTTGACGGCATCCTGGTAGGCAACACCGCCGGCCTCGGTCATGGAGTCGTACCAGCTGATGACGATGTCAGGACGCTTGGCGTGCATGTAGCGCATCATCTCGTTGAGCCGGGCGGCGATCTCGGCGGAGCAGCCGTAGGACTCCTGGTTGAAGAACCAGCCGTCGAAGCCGTAGTAATCCATGACCTCGATGAGCTTGTCCGCCACGGGGAAGGAGCCGTCGGCGGCCTTCTGGCAGAAGCGGTCGACCTGCTCGACATAGCCGTAGCCGGAGCCCCAGGGGAAGCCCAGGACGCCCACAATGGGAACGCCGTTGGTATGGGCAGCGTCGATGACCTCACCAGTGGGAGCCTGGATGAAGTCCTCGCCATTGCCGCCCCAGTAGATGTAGGAATCCACATACTGCCAATAGTTGAAGGCGTAGCTGAGCATGCTCTCGCTGCCCTGGGCCACGGGGTTGTCATTCATGGCGCAGAGCATCAGCTTGGCCTCGGGATTGGCCAGGGGGTTGACCACGAAGCCGCCCTGCCGGTCGGCCAGGGGGATGCTGGCGCGGCTGTAGGCTGCGTCGGGGTCGCTTTCCGGCGTCCAGGCCAGCAGGGAGTCGATGTCGAAGGCGGTACCCTTGGGAGCCAGAGACTCCTTGGGCTCATAGCCTTCGCTCATAGCGGTGATGCCGTCGTCCCCGATGCCAACAGCCAGGCCTGCGGGCAGCAGCCCGATGACCATGGTCACGGCAAGGATCAGGGAAAGAAGGCGTCGGCGGATCAAATGCTTCATGAATAATTACCTCCTTTGGTTTTCCCGGTCGAACAGGTGGGTTTGTTGAGAAAACACAAAATCCCCCTGTCCTGCGAGCCGGTTTTGTCTATTATATCCAATCTGAATGGGCGATGAAAAGTATATGTTTGGCACTTTGCAGTCATTTATGGAAACTCTTTCCGCCGATCCCGGAATTAAACCAGCGGTTCAATGACAGTATCTTTAATTTATAGTACAATTGGCTTCGGTACGGCAGAGTCGGGCGAAGGATCCCGACGGAGGATCACCCCTCTTTCCGGCGGGGTCTCCGGCTCTGTCGTATTCATGTTCCTCCAAAAAACAAAGGGCAGCAGGACTCGTCCTGCTGCTCCTCTTCATTTTCTTCTTCCGCCTGCTCCACCAGAAGCTCCTCCATGGATATCTCCAGCAGCGCGCAGAGCGCGTACAGATTGTCCACACTGGGCAGGCTTTTTCCCTGCTGCCATTTATAGATCGCCTGGGGCTCCTCGAAGCCGAACCACTGCTGTAGATCCCGGACGCTCAGTCCCTTTTCCCGGCGCAGCCGGGCGATGTTCCTTCCGGTGGCCACGGGATCGATCACGGGAAACCGCTTCATCTGTGCATTCCCTCCCTCTCATTTCAATAATACAGGATATCATATTTCTAAGAGAAATGCAAGAAAAACATTTCCATTCGTTGTATTTTCACAAACCCGTGGACAAGTCCCCCGCTCCATGGTAAACTAAGAAAAAACGAAAGGAATCACGCCATGAAGCGATACAAGGCCATCCTCTACGACATCGACGGAACCCTGCTGAACACCCTGGACATGAACATGTACCCCCTGATGCAGATCATCAGGGAGGAGCTCGGCGAGGACTGGGCATTTGACCAGGTGACCCGCTTCGCCGCCCAGCCCGGACGCAAGACCCTGGCGGATCTGGGCATCCGGGACATCGACACCGTCTACGCCCGCTGGGTGCGTTATGTAAACGCCTACGGCAAGGGTGCAGAGCCCTTCGACGGCATCCCGGAGCTCCTCCATGCCGCCCGGGAGCTGGGACTGCGGCAGGCCATCGTCTCCTCCAAGCATGCGAAGCAGTATGCCATCGACATGGGCAGACCCGGCTTCGACTTATTTATGGAGACCGCCGTCCTCTGCGAGGACACCCAAAAGCACAAGCCTGACCCGGAGCCCCTGAACGAGTGCCTGCGCCGCCTGGGGCTCACCGCCGACGACGCCCTCTACCTGGGCGACGCCCGCTCCGACCTGGAGGCCGCCCGGAACGCAGGCATGGACTTTGCCTATGCGTCCTGGGGCAGCCACTCCCCCGTCGGGCGGGAGGAGGCGGACTACTGGCTGGAGCATCCCAGCCAGCTGCTGACCCTGCTCCGGAACGAGACCACCGGCTGAATCATACGGAGGAAACAACGATGAAACTGTCCCATCTGATCGGTGCGGCCGTTGCCGCGCCCGCTGCGGTCTGCATTGGCCGGGCCCTGGCGGCAAAGCCCACCGCCGCCGTGAACGCAAAGATCCAGCTGAAAAACGACGACCGCTCCAAAGCCTACGGCGCACGGCTGGCGCAGATGGTTCGCTGCGAGACCATCTCCAGCCGGGACGCCATGGATCCGGCAAAATTCGAAAGATTCCACAGCATCCTCGCAGAATTGTTCCCCAATGTCCACGCCGCCTGCGAAAAGCACGTCTTCGACGGCAGTCTGCTCTTTAAGTGGGCGGGCCGGGGCGAGGCTGACCCCATCGTCCTCATGAGCCACCAGGACGTGGTGGAGGCCGGGGGCAAGTGGGAGCACGAGCCCTTCTCCGGCCACATCGATGACGAGGGCCGGGTCTGGGGCCGGGGCACCGTGGACACCAAGGCCAGCCTTTTCTGCATCTTCACCGCCCTGGAGGAGCTGATCGCCGCCGGGTTCGACCCAGCGGGCGACGTCTACATCGCGTCGAGCTGCACCGAGGAGATCTCCGGCCCCGGCGCCCCCGCCACCGTGGCATACCTGAAGGAGCAGGGCGTCAGGCCCAGTCTGGTGCTGGACGAGGGCGGCATGATCCTGGAGGCTCCCATCGCAGGCGTCAAGGGGCTCTACGCCATGGTCGGCGTTGTCGAAAAGGGTTACGCCGACGTGAAATTCACCGCCCGGAGCAAGGGCGGCCACGCCTCCGCCCCCGGAAAGAACACCCCTCTGGTACGTCTGGGCAAGTTCATGGCGGATATCGAGGAGCATCCCCCCTTCGCCCGGCAGCTCAGCCCCACCATGGAGGAGATGTTTAAGCGTCTGGCCCCCAACATGGGGCTCCCCCTGAAGACCGTGCTGACCAACCTGTGGCTGTTCAAGCCCGTTCTGCTGAAAGTCCTGCCCTCCATCAACGCCTCCGCCGGAGCCATGACCCAGACCACCCTGGCCTTCACCACCGCCAAGGGCTCCGACGGCCTGAACGTGCTGCCCCAGGAAGCTTATGTCACCGGCAATATGCGCCTGATCCACCATCAGGCCGGTGAGGAGAGCTTCAAGGTGGTCTCCGACATCGCCGCCAAGTACGGCATCGAGACGGAGGTGCTCTATCAGGACGCCCCCTGTCCCGTGGTCGGTTTTGATTCGAAGCAGTTCCACCTGATCGAGGATGTCTGCGCCCAGGTCTACCCCGGCGTCCAGGTCAGCCCCTACGTCATGACCGGCGGCACCGACGCCAAGTTCTATAAGGACATCTGTCCCAACTGCATCCGCTTCGCGCCCCTGTACATCGATCCCCAGCAATACGGCTCCGTCCACGCCCTGAACGAGAACATCTTCCAGGGCGCGCTGCCCTATGGTGTGGATTTCTACAAGAAGGTCATTGAGAAAATGGACGCCATCGAGGCGTAAACAGCAAAGGGCTGTAAAGAAACGCATAGGTATCCAAACAACATACAGCAGCAGTGACACGCAATCAAGTGGGACACTGCTGCTGTTTTTTATGTTGGATCAATCGGATCAGGTGACCACATCCATGTCATCGCGAGCCCGTAAGGGCGTGGCGATCTCCTGGGACGATGTGCAAATATCAGACGCGGTACCAGGAGATTGCCGCGTCGCTTCGCTCCTCGCAATGACAGCGGTAGACGGCAGATGGTTCTTCTGATTGACTCATGTATAACTCGAATCATTATTCAGGTTTCTTTACAGCCCCTTCTAAATATTCGAATAACGTTAGCTTTTCAACCCGGGCGTTGCCCGGAAAGGCTGACACATTCCACCGCGAAGAAAAGGCCCCCGCCATTCGGCGGGGGCCTTTCCTGCATAAAACGAATAAAAGAGAGAGGTAGGAAGTGTTCAAATGAAACAAATGACAGCTGATCGGTTCACGGCTTCCGGATCAACTTCACACCTATAAGGTACTGTGTACTTTTGAATACATTATGAACAATCCGCAAAACAAATTTGAACATTTACCCCTTCTGCTCCGGCAGGCCCAGGGGCTCCTTCTTCCGGCGCAGCTCCACGGCGGTGCGGAAGAGGTCGGCAAATTCCCTCGCGATGACGGAGCGCATCTGCTCGTCGGTGCTCAGGGTGCGAAGATACCGCAGCACGTTCCTGGGCAAAATGACCTCCCGCAGATCGTCGATCTGGCCCAGGGTCAGCAGCTCGAAGACCGCATCCACAAAGTCGTTCCGCTCCTGAAGGCTGGTGTCCGCCAGCCAGGCCTTGATGGTTCTGTCCAGGAACCGGGAATTTTCGTCGATCTCCTCCAGATGGATGAAATCGCCCCCCAGCACCTCCCAGCTGAAGGGCTCGTGCTGTAACAGGCTCAGCTGGCGGCTCTTGACCACGGTGTAGGGCTCCTCGTGCTCCAGGAGCATGCCCACCACCGAGGACTGGGGCACGAAGGTGCGCACCTTGGGCAGAACGCTTCGGTACCCCGGCTCCGCCAGGATGGCCCGCTGGAAGCCGGGGCCGTCGTGGTTGTGGACGGCTTCGATGCGGCTCTGGAGCTCCGGCTGGCACCGGGCGGCGGCGTAGACCGCCATGTTGCCGCCCTTGGAGTGGCCGGCCAGGTAGATGGGCATGGTGGGATGCACCCGGGCGAAGGCCTCCACATAGCGCAGAGCCTTCTCCTGGGCGGGGACGCTGGTCTGGAAGCTCATGTTGAAGTCCTCCTTCCAGCCCGTCAGGGTCAGATCCGTGCCCCGGAAGGTCACCAGCGCGGCGCCGCTGGGCAGCAGCCAGGTCACGGCGGCGAACTGGCTCTCCTGCTCGGGCAGCAGTTCGTTGCGGTAGAAGATCAGCCGCAGCTGGCCGAAACGGCGGGTGCGGGCGCACTCGGCGATGAGATCCGCGTCCTTCTTGATGCGGACGCGGTTTTCCCAGTCCGGCAGAGCCAGAAAGGCCTCCGCCGCCACCTTCAGGGGCACGGGATGCAGAAAATCCCCCGGCACCAGTCCGTCGAAGCCGATGTAGCTCAGCTCCGACAAGATCAGCGTGTCCACCGGGTTCGGCGGCACCGCGTCAAAGGGCAGATCGCCCCGCCAGGATAAATAGTCAAAGAAATCAGCCATGGGTGGCTCCTTTCGTCAAATAAAAGCATTTTCTCGCCCCCCTCGTTTACGAGGGGGGATGGCCGCAGGCCAGGGGGGAGTATACAAAAGACGGACTCCCCCCGCCCCTGCGGGGCACCCCCCTCATAAATGCGGGGGGCAAGAGGTGCGGTGCTTATTATAACAGCGGCGCGATGGTTTTCAGCACGAATCCCGCCAGCTTCACCGCCCATTTTTCTGCGCGGATGGTCTCCCGGGTGACCCGGCGGCATTGCTTCAGGGTATCGACGAAATCCTCCTCGATATCTGCCACCGCGTCCACGCCGTGCATATAGACGGCGCATTCGAAATGGTGGTACAGGCTCCGGTAGTCTAAGTTGATGGTGCCCACCACCGCCTCGGTGTCGTCGACGGCGAAGCTCTTGGCGTGGACGAAGCCGGGGGTGTAGGTGTAGAGCTTCACGCCCGCACTGTTCAGGGCGGCGAAGTGGGTCTTGGCCAGATAGTAGGCGGACTTTTTGTCGGGGATGCCCGGCAGGATGATCCGCACATCCACCCCCCGGCGGGCGGCGTAGCAGAGCGCGGACTCCATCTGCCCGTCCAGGATCAGGTAGGGGGTCATGATGTGGACATACTTTTTTGCCCGGTTCAGCAGATCCAGATACACCTGCTCGCCCACCCGTTCGTTGTCCAGGGGCGTGTCGGAATAGGGCATCACGAAGCCGGTGGCCTCCTGCTTTTCCACGGGCTCGGCCAGGAATCTGTGATAATCCGGACTGCGCCGGTCGGCGCTCCAGAGCTGGAGGAACATGACCGTGAAGCTCTGCACCGCCGGGCCCTTCAGCATCAGGGCGGTGTCCTTCCAGTGGCCGTACTTTTCGTAGCGATTGATGTATTCATCCGCCAGATTCACGCCGCCGGTGAAGCCGGTGTGGCCGTCGATGACCAGGATCTTCCGGTGATCCCGGTAATTATAATGTGTGGAGACGAAGGGCTCCAGGGGCGCAAAGACCTGGCACTTGATGCCGAGTTTCTCCATTTCCTTGGGGTAATCCCGGGGCAGGAGGGTGAATTCGCAGCTGCCGTCGTACATCAGCCGCACGTCCACGCCCGATGCCGCCTTGCGCTTCAAAATCTCCAGGATGGAGTCCCACATATACCCCTCATCCAGGATGAAATACTCCAGGAAGATGAATTTCTCCGCCTGCTCCAGCTCGATGAGCACCCGCTCAAAGAAGCTCTCGCCGGAGGGGAAATAGGTGACGCCGGTCTTGTCGAAGACCGGGAAGCAGCCGCTGCGCCGGACATAACGGGCCATTCCCGCAGCCCCCGGCTCTTTTTCGGCAAGCGCCCTCATGACGGAGGGCTCCTGGTCGATCTGGTGCAGGCTCTGGAGCTGCCGCTCGGTCATGATCCGCTTCAGCAGCCGGTGGCCCACATCCCGGCGGGTGTACCAGTAGAACAGCGCACCGAAGACCGGGAACAGGGCCATCACCGCCAGCCAGGTCAGCTTGGCCGTGGGCTCCAGATCGGAGTTCAGCACCACCAGCACCGCTACAGCCGTCAGCACCAGCGAGCCGCCCAGCACCTGGGCCTGCCACTCCTGGAACCACACCATCACCGACACCAGCAGCCCCGCCTGGAGCAGAAACAGCAGCAAAATGAGCCCCGTCCGGCTGAAGATCGCCCGCCGCAGGCCCCGCTTGCTCCGCTGTACAAATTCTTCCTGCTTGCTTCCCATGGGACACCCTCCTTTTCTTGCTGTCAGTATACAGGATAATTGTGACAAGAGTGTTTCCAAAAGGGAGCGCGGGGGGAAATAAATGCAGGAGCAGCCTTTACGGTCGCCCGGTCTCGTGAGCAGTGATGGCTCCGCTCAGGCGAGCTCCCAGCGTCAGGCCATCCAGAAATGCACTGCGCTGATACAGATAACAAAGCTGACAGGTCAGGTCGCAAACGCGGTCAGCCTCCTTGTCGGGAAGCTTCTCCAGAGAGCGGTCAATCTTCCGAAATGCGGCACGGATCTCTTTCGGCTCGACAGCAGTCTCCTCGATATAGTAATACCACAGCTGCTCCAACAGCTCCTGACCGGATATGGTATCGGCGTAGGGTGTACGCTGGGACAGATGGGCAAGCAATTTGTTGATGTATGGATTCATAACAAGCCTCCTATTCGCGACCCCTTATAGGGGGTCGCGAATATTATAGCACCTTATGAGGTGTTTTTCAAGCACCTTTTCGGGGGTTGTGTTATAGTCGAATCATCAAAGCATCAGGAGGTTTTACCGTGAAGGAATATGCTCGCAGACTTCGGGATCTGCGCACGGATCGGGAGCTGTCTCAAATCCAGGTCGCAGTGATCCTGGGTACTACCAAAAACCAGGTTGGAAAATACGAACGAGGGGAACAGGAAATGCCCATCCGGCATTTGATAACCCTTTGCAATTACTACGGCGTCAGCGCGGACTACGTGCTCGGACTTCCGGAAGGACGTCCCTACGGTTTCAGCAAGACAAAATAATGTTAGAAACGGACGCAAGGGCTTTTTCATATTCATAAACTGTCAGCCCGCCCCCGAGGGGGCGGGCTGGTGTGTTATGCGAAGGTACGATACAGGAACGTGACGATCTGGGCGCGGTTGCAGATGGAACCCACGCCGAACTCGGTGGCACTCAGGCCGTTGGTGACATTGTTTTCAACAGCCCATAGGACGGCATCGTAGTAGAAGTCCCCGGCCTTCACGTCAGCAAAGGGGTTGTCGGCATTGGCGGCGGGACGCTCCACGCTGCGCCACAGGAAGGTGACCACCTGGGCCCGGTTGCAGTAGGCGTAGGGGCCGAAGTGGGCGGCATCCAGACCGTTGGTGATCCCCTCCTCCACCGCCCAGAGGACGGCCTTGTAGTAGAAGTCACGCTCGGTCACATCCACAAAGGGGTTACTGCCGGAGGTGGGTTCGGGGGAGCCTGCCGCCCGCCACAGGAAGGTGACCACCTGGGCCCGCTGACACTGGCCCAGAGGATTGAATGTCGTGGCGGTGGTGCCGGTGGTGATGCCCTCCTCCACGGCCCAGGCCACGGGGAGCTCGTAGAAGCTGCCGGACTCCACATCGTCGAAGGGGGTCAGACGGGTGACGCCGCAGCGGCCGCAGCGGGTGCCCTGCCAGTGGTGGCCCAGAGGCTCGGTGCGGTCGGTCACGTAGCTGTCGCCGCATTCGGCGCAGGTGTAGGTGGTACAGCCGCCCTCCGTGCAGGTGGGCTCCGTGACCACGGCCTCGTAGCGGTGGGCATGGGTGGGGATCTCATGGAAGACGGGAGCGGATCTGTCGGTGACGAACCAGACGATCTGCCCGCCCGCCAGGATGGGCTCGCAGTCGGAAAGGGCACCGGAGCCGGTGATGATTTCCCCCTGGATCTCGCCGTGTCCATCCAGGAAGCAGTATTTCAGAACGCCGTCCTCCGTCCAGGTCAGGAAGAACCGGTCTGCGGAGAGCTTCAGCAGATGGGGCGGAGAAACTTCAACACCGTCGGTTTCTGAATAATTGGTGAGCCAGTGGAGCACGGTGCCCTCGTCGGTGAAATCGTCCTTGGGCGTGGCGGTGACAAAGATGTTCCGGTGGGCGTACATCAGATCCACCGTTTCGCTCATATCGTAGGCACTTCCGGCGATGAGATAGTCGGTGGCGGAGCACTCAAAGCCGCCCACGGAAACGCCGGTGTCGTTGTAATGGCCGGTGGAGTTGGCGATGGGCAGGGCATTGACATAGCTGACTTTGCCATAGAACTGCTCCTCGCCCGCCTTCCTGCCGTATTTGATGAGCACCACAGACCGGGGCAGGGCGTCGCCGTGATCCACTGCCAGCAGGGTATCGCCGTCCACCCGGACGAACTGGTTGAAGGAGTGGCTGATGTAGCCGTAGTTTCTGTTCAGCACCTCGGTGAGTTCATCGGTGACGGTCATGTCGCTGATTCGGACGGAGATCATCACGTTGGCCTGATGGTGCAGTCCGTCCCCGGAGTCATACATCTCATGGGCGGTGCGGATGTAGAGGATGTCGCCGCTGCGGTCGAAGCGGAGGGAACCGGCGTCGAAGGGGATGTAGGTGTTGGCGCCGAAAAGGCTGGCGTGGTCGACCTTCTGCCAGTCCTTGGTGTAACGGATGATCCGGAAGACCTCCACGCTGTCGTCCTCGTTGGGATTGTCCTGGCCCACCACCACAAAGTTGTAGTCGGTGTCCATCCGGACGCCGCCGAAGACGGGCAGCTCCAGGGGGATGGTTTTGCCGGAGAGGAACTGGAAGTTCTGGTCGTAATATTCCACCACCAGATCGCTGCCGATGGCCTCGGCCCGGACATACCGGCCGTTTTCCCAGGCCAGATTCGAGTAGATGGGATGGTAAAAGCGTCCGGCATTGATGTAGAAGTGGTCATCGATGTTGCTGCTGACAGCGGGGGCGGAGCCTGCACACACGGCGGGGATCAGGGATACCGCCAGCATCAGTGCAAGCACCAGAGAAATGATACGCTTCATGGGATTATGCTCCTTTCATTTTGGAATCTGCTCCCATTATAAAAGCGCAGGTGCGCCGCAGTCAAGAAAAAAGCAGAACGGAGCATTCCGTTCTGCTTTGGGTCAAAGTCCGATGCGGTTCATGAAATCGTCGTAGGCGTCCACGGTCTCCCGGTCGGTGCGGGCGATGGTGCGGATCTGTGCCGTCCGCTGGGTGATGCTTTTGGCATTCACCGCCGCCCGGTGCAGCAGCGCCACGGGGATGAGCCATTTTCGGCCCTCGATATAGGTGTATCGCTGGGCCAGGATCTCGTAGGGTGGGAACAGGATGCGCTTCACCGCCCCTGCTCTGCCGGTGGAATGGTCGGACTCCCGGCGGTTTCGGATCTGCACGACGCTCTTGTCCCGGAGCTTTCCGAAGAGATCCGCGTCCAGCACGTAGGTCAGCAGCTCCCCGACGGCCTCCACCCGGGCAAAGGCGCAGGGTGCACAGACGCCGAACCAGCTTTCGCAGGCGGTCAGCATCGTATCGAGAAATGCGCCCAGCTTCAGCGTCTCCATCTCCCGGCGGATGACGCTCCAGTCCATGGTGTCGCCGAAGCGGTGGATGATGAGCGCCGCGTCCAGATACATCCGCAGGCCCGCGCCGCCGGCATACAGATGCTTGGCCAGATGGCACAGGGTATACAGGAAGTGGAACTCCCTTTCCGGCTCGAAGCAGCGGCCCTGCCGCAGTACGCCATGGCTCCAGGCGTCGGCGAAATAGGCGGGCAGGTCACTGCGCTCGTCCAGGGAGGCGTCCATCAGATTGGTGTGCAGCTCGTAAAACTCGGCGCCCCGGCCATAGCTGTAGGTGGGCTCCCAGTTGGTCTTCACGGCAAAGCCCTGCGCACACAGCAGCTCGTGGGCCGCCTGCCGATCCTCCCGGCGGATCAGGATGTCGATGTCGCCGAAGGTACGCAGCTCCGGCACCTCGTACAGATGCCGCAGATACCAGCCCTTCACGGGCATATGGTCGATCCCGGCGTCGCTGAGGGCCTTCGACAGCTCCTCGAAGGCGGCATAGCGCTGGGTGTGGAGGAACAGGGTCTGCCGCAGATGCCGGTTCAGATGTGTGCGCAGTGTGTCGTCCGAAAAAAGCTTCCACTTTTTGTCCATATAGGCCAGAAGCGGAAGCAGATTCTGCATCTGCGCCATGTGCAGCAGTTTGGCCGCATCGAATTGGGGCAGCACGGGCGCGGTGTCCCGGATAAAGGCGCTCAGCAGCGCGGTCAGGGGATGGTCAGTCATGGCAATACCACCTTGTCAATGATGGGGGTCATCTGCCTGCAAGGATCCGCGCGGCCAGATCCAGGATCGGCGCGGCACAGAGCTTCACGGGCAGCGCCAGCAATCTGCAGCGCAGATCCCCGGGCAGCGGCAGCCCCAGCCGGTTGAAGCTGCGGCAGCGGTGGGTCAGGATCCGCCACCGCTGTTTTCTGGGGGCTCCGGTCAGCCGGAGCTGCTTGCCCTCGGAGTAGATATCGCTCAGCAGCAGAAAATTCCGGGCCCGCGTCAGCTGTTCGAGCAGCGGCTCGCCGATGGATGCGGCGTCGATGGCCTTATCCGATTCCCGGCTCGCCAGCGCCAGCTGCTCCCGGCGGTTGTCCAGAGGCCTGCGGGACAGGGAGCCGGTGTTCTCCAGGCTGACGGTATACAGCAGTTCCCCGGACAGACACAGGCCGCCGCAGTGGAGCAGATATTGCAGATTGAACAGCGCATCCTCCGCGATGGTCAGCTCCGGATGGAACCGCAGGTGGTGCTCCTGGAGGATGCTGCGGCGGTAGCGCTTGTTCCAGGGAACGTTGATCCATTTCCGGTAGTAGGCCCGGGCCAGCCTGGCGCCGTATTCCGCGGGATCCAGGGAGGCGAAGGGCTTCAGCCGGAAGCAGGTGCCGTCGCTGCGGCGATAGGAAAAGAGCAGATAGTCGTAGAGCCCGTCGGGATCCAGCGCGTCGAGCCTGTCAAAATAGCCCGGCTCCACATGATCGTCGCTGTCGACGAAGAGCACATATTCTCCCCTGGCCCGATCCAGTCCCAGGTTCCGGGCTGTCGAAACGCCGCCGTTCTCCTTGTGCAGCAGGACGATCCGGGGATCCCGGGCCGCATAGGCTCTGCAGATGGCGCCGCTGTCGTCGGTGGAGCCGTCGTCGATGAGCAGCAGCTCGGCGTCCGGATAGGACTGCTGCGCAAGACTGTCCAGGCAGCGGGGAAGGGTTTGGGCAGCGTTGTAAACGGGGATTATCACGGAGTATTTCATACAGCTGTGCCTCCCCCCCGGTCATGATCCAAAATCAAAAAGCCCCCGGAAGCGGAGGCTTCTTATGATAGTATACCGTTTTTACGCGGCAATGTCAATCCGAAGGGGGGATGGGCGTCAACGCCGGATGGGCAGCTGGACGCTGAGGATCACCTGTCCGTCCCGGCTTTCGGCCCAGATCCTGCCGCCGTGGTCGGTGACGATGCCCCGGGCGATGGGGAGGCCCAATCCGTAGCCGCCGGAGGTGCGGGCCGGGTCAGCCCGGTAGAAGCGGCGGAAGATCCGCTGGCATTCCTCCCGGCTCAGGGGGGCACCGGGATTGGCGGTGGTGAGCAGGGCGCTGCATCCCTGCTTCGTCAGGCGCACCCGGACGGTGCTGCCGTCGGGGGAATACTTCATGGCGTTGTCCAGCAGGATGCCCACCACCTGCCGCAGGTGCAGGGGGCTGCCGCTGATGCAGATCCCCGGCTCGATGTCGCTGTGCAAGGTCAGGCCCCGCTCGAAGTACACCGGCTCGAAGGGCAGCAGCTCCTCGCTCACCAGCTCCGACAGGTCAAGGGTCTCGAAGGAGGCCCGGGCCGCGCCGTTGTCCACCCGGGCCAGCTCCAGCAGGCTCTCCACCAGAGAGCGCATCTGCCGGCTCATGGTCAGGATGCTGTGGGCGTACTGCTCCCGGGCGGGGCCGGTCTGCAGCAGCTCGGCGTTGGTCATGATGACGGTCAGGGGGGTCTTGAGCTCATGGCTGGCATCGGCCACGAACTGCCGCT
Source organism: Oscillospiraceae bacterium (assembly GCA_015067895.1). The sequence goes on from SVLP01000009.1 coordinate 19,057, forward strand.
GCTCCTGCCAGGCCCGTTCCACGGGCCTGGTGGCCCACCGGGCAAGCACGATGCACACGCCCCAGAGCACCACCCAGGACAGAACGCCGATAATCAGACAGTTCCTCGTCAGATCCCAAATGGTGCGCAGCTCGCCGGAGATGTCCACAAAGATCAGGTTGTAGCCATCGGGAAACGTCGCGCGGTGGTAGCGCAGGCTGTATTCCAGCAGAACGCCGATCTCCTTCCCGGAGGTGTCGGCCTGGGTGATGATGTCAGTGAGCATCTGCTCGTCGCTCAGATCGAAGCCGTTGCGCCGCTCCAGCGTCTGTCCCCGGGGGGACACCCGGATGATGAAGCAGGGGGGATTGGTATGGCCGGGAGGGCCGGGACGATCAGGGCCGCCGGCTGCGTGGCGGAGGAACTCGATGCTCTCCGCCTTCAGATCGGCGGCGGTGGAATGGATCAGCAGGCCGAAAATCACCCCCATGAAGACGGTGACGATGGCCATGGTGACGCAGATGAATTTGAGCCGAAGGGTTCGGATCACAGCTGTTCAACCTCCAGATGGTAGCCCATGCGGCGGATGGCCTCGATGCGGATGTCAGAGCCGATGGCGCGGAGCTTCTTGCGCAAAAAGCCCACGTAGACCTCCACATGGTTCTCCACCGCATTGGAGTCATAGCCCCAGACCCGGGCCAGGATCGTTTCTTTGGAGACGATGCGCTCGCCTGCCTGGAACAAAAAGCGCATAACATCGAATTCTCTTGCGGAAAGGCGGACGGACTTCTCCCCGCAGATGAGCTGACTGGTACCGAGATCCAGCACGGTGTTGCCGAAGCGGAGCTCGTCCACCTGATTGCCCTGGCGGCGCAGGAGGGCGTTGATGCAGGCCAGCAGCTCTCTGGTGTCGAAGGGCTTGGTCAGATAGTAGTCGGCACCGGCGTTGAGGCCCTGGATCCGATCCTCGATGCCGCCGAGGGCCGTGAGCATCAAAATGGGGGTGGTACACCGCTGGGCGCGCACCTGGCGGGCCACCGTGAAGCCGTCCATGCCCGGCATCATCACATCCAAAATCAGCAGATCGTAGATGCCCAGCCGGGCGTACTCCGCGCCGGTCTCGCCGTCGCAGACCGTCTCCACCTCAAAGCCCTTTTGCTCCAGCACAGCCTGAATGGACTGGGCCAGCAGTATTTCGTCCTCAATGACCAGAATCTTCATGGTTTGCCTCCTAGTGATACGTTATCTATTATAATAACGAAGGGGGCTGAAGGGAAGCTGAAATTTTTCAGGTTTTTTGATTTTTGGGAGAATGTAGAAAAGGGGCTGTAAAGAAACCTGAATAAAGATTCGGGTTGTACATGAGTCAATCAGAAGAACCATCTGCCGTCTGCCGCTGTCATTGCGAGGAGCCGACAGGCGACGCGGCAATCTCCTGGTACTGCGTCACAAATTTGCACATCGTACCAGGAGATCGCCGCGCCCTTACGGGCTCGCGATGACATGGATGCGGTCACCTGATCCGATTGATCCAACATAGAAAACAGCAGCAGTGTCCCACTTGCTTGTGCGGTCACTGCTGCTGTATGTTGTTTGGATCCCTATGTGTTTCTTTACAGCCCTATACAGCTCTGGCGGAAGATATTCAGAAAAGACGATCCAGCCGTTTCAGCACCTTGTCGACCCTCAGAAGCTTCAGAACGCGGGTCAGCAGCCAGTCTGCGGCCGTACCGACGGCGTAGATGACCAGGGCCGCCCCGATGACCGTGCCGATCAGCTCCGGGACGGGCCCGATGCCGAGTTCCGCGAACCGGTTCTCCAGCAGACCGAACATCAGCGGATGGGCATGGAGCAGATACACGCCGAAGGCGTGGGGGGAGAGGACAGCCACGGTCTTTTCCGCCCACCGGGGCAGCCCCAGCCGGGAGAAGACGGCGACCAGGGACACCGCCGCCAGCACGATGGTGGGGGAGGTATACTCGATGAGGATGTTGCCGTAGGCATCATGCCAGTAGTGGGGCCGCCACCACAGCACCAGCATCCGGGGCGCCCAGGCGAAGAGCACCGCGCCCAGGTAGATCAGGCCCCATTTCCGCCCGGACAATCGGGACAGAACATCGTATTTCCCCAGATACCCGCCCAGCAGATACATCACCGCCAGCCACAGTGCGCTGTAGCCATCATGGAGGTAAAATGCGTCGGTCAGGGGAGATATGGGCAGGATGCAAAACAGCAGCAAAATACCGGAAATAGCAACTTTCAGCTCCATTTTCGGCATCTTCTGCACCGTAAAGTTCAGCAAAGGCATCAGCACGAAGAGCCCGACATAGGCCGTCAGATACCAGTACTGCCCGGTGGTCACGGGGATCAGGGCACTGACCGCAGTCCTGAAGTCCTTGGGCCGGAAGGCCAGCGTGATGGCGATGCAATAGATCACGGCCTTCAGCCAGAGCATGGCCAGGCCAGACAGCTTCGGCCTGCGATCCCAGCCGACGAAGCCCGAGATCAGGGCATAGCAGTTGACGGCGCAGAGCATGGCGATCCGCAGCAGCTGAGCCGTCAGAAACTGGCCCGACAGCAGCCCGCTTCCCGTGATGATGCCGCCGATGCCGATGATGTGCAAGGCCGCCACGAACAGCATGGCCGCCATCCGCAGAAGATCGATCCCGTAGTTGCGCTTCATGTTCCGCACCTCCTTCCTGTATTGACAAGGATACCAAAAAACGATATAATTTTCAATATAAACATACCGAAACAATCTGACTTTTGACAAGGAGAGACTGTATGAGTAAGATCCTGTTCGACATCGAGGGCGGCAAGCCCGTATCCATCGAGTGCAACCCCGGCGACAACCTTCTGGAGCTGGCGAGAAGAGCCAACGTGGCCATCGATGCCCCCTGCTCCGGCAACGGCTCCTGCGGCAAGTGCCGCGTCCGGCTGACGGAGGGCGAGCTGGAGTCCATCAAGTCCCGCCACATCTCCGACGAGGAGTGGGAGCTGGGCTGGCGGCTCAGCTGCAACAGCAAGGTGGTGGGCGACGCCACCGTCTTCGTGCCCGATATCGCCTCCGCCTACCAGAGCCGCATGAAGACCGCCGACCTGTCCACCGGCAAGGAGGTCGCCATCTTCGAGGAGCTCCAGGAGAACCTGAAGGCCGCAGGCGTGGAATTCATCAACGACTTCATGGCCCTGGATCTTCAGCTGGAGGAGCCCACCCTGGACGACACCATGCCCGACAATGAGCGGCTGGAGTGGGCCGTCAAGGCGGCCGTGGAGGTGGAATTCGTGAAGATCCCCTTCGCCGTCATGGTGAAGCTGGCTGCCACCCTCCGGGACAATAACTTCCACGTGATCGTCAAGGGCCGCCACACCGGCGACACCTTCCACTGCATGGATATCTGCGCCCCCGACGATGACAAGCTCCTGGGCTGCGCCATCGACATCGGCACCACCACCGTGACCATGGTGCTGGTGGACATGACCACCGGCAAGATCCTGGCCAAGGGCTCCAGCGGCAACGGCCAGATCCGCTACGGCGCTGACGTCATCAACCGCATCATCGAGCAGGGCCGCCAGGGGGGCAGGAAGAAGCTCCAGGACGCCATCGTCAAGGAGACGCTGACCCCCATCATGGCAAGCCTGTGCAAGTCCATCGGCGTTTCCGCCCGCTCCATTCTGCAGCTGTGCATCGGCTCCAACACCACCATGAACCATCTGCTGCTGGGCGTGGACGCCCAGTCCGTCCGGATGGAGCCCTACATCCCCAGCTTCTTCGGCTGGGAGGGTCTGCTGGCCGGTGACCTGCATCTGCCCGCCCATCCCCTGGCTCCCGTCCGCATCGCCCCCAACATCGGCTCCTACGTGGGCGGCGACATCACCGCCGGTACTCTGGCATCCCTGATCTGGGACAAGGACGAGATGAGCCTGTTCATCGACCTGGGCACCAACGGCGAGCTGGTCTTCGGCAACCGGGACTTCCTGATGAGCTGCGCCTGCTCCGCCGGCCCCGCCTTCGAGGGCGGCGACATCAGCTGCGGCATGCGCGCCACCGACGGCGCCATCGAGGCCTGTAAGCTGGACAAGGACACCATGGAGCCCACCTTCGAGATCGTGGGTGATGAAGGACAGAAGCCCGTTGGCATCTGCGGCTCCGGCATCATCGACATCATCTCCGAGCTCTACCGCTGCGGCATCATCAACGCCAGGGGCCTGTTCAACCGGGAGGGCAAGCGCGTCCGCCGGGACGCCCACGGCATGGGCCGCTTCGTGCTGGCCTTTGAGGAGGAGTCCGAGACGGGCCGGGAGGTCTCCATCAACGAGGTGGACATCGACAACTTCATCCGGGCCAAGGGCGCCATCTTCTCCGCCATCGAGACCCTGCTGAGCTCCGTGGACATGACCGTCGAGTGCATCGACCATGTGTACGTGGCAGGCGGCATTGGCTCCGGCATCAACATGAAAAACGCCGTCAACATCGGCATGTTCCCCGACGTGGAGCTGGAGAAGTTCAGCTATATCGGCAACTCCTCCCTGACCGGTGCCTACGCCATGTGCGTCAGCGACATGGCCAATGAGAAGTGCGCGGAGGTGGCCGCCAACATGACCTATCTGGAGCTGAGCACCTATCCCGGCTACATGGATTCCTTCGTGGCCGCCTGCTTCCTGCCCCACACCGACGCGCGGCTGTTCCCCCACAGCGTCCAGGAGATGTGATATGTTCCTGGGAAAACAGCACCACATCGCCGTCATTTCCTCCAGCTGGGAAGCGGCGAGGGAGTTTTATATCGACAAGCTGGGCTTTTCGCTGATCCGGGAGGTCTACCGCCCCGCCCAGGACGACTACCTGCGGATGCTGCGGCAGGGGGACACCACCCTGGAGCTGTTCATCCGGCCCGATGCCCCCCAGCGGGTGACGAACCCGGAAGCACAGGGATTGCGCCATCTGGCCTTCCATGTGGAGGACATCGAGCCCGCCGTGGCCTGGCTGACAGAGCAGGGCATCGAAACGGAGCCCATCCGGGAGGACAAGTTCAACGGCGGCCGGTTCACCTTCTTCAAGGATCCCGACGGCCTGCCCCTGGAGCTGCACGAGTAAAAAAGCCTTCCCCTCTGGGGAAGGTGCCCCAACGCGCAAAGCGCGGTAGTGGCGGATGAGGCTGGTACGCGGTACGTATTCGCCGGAACGCAGCAGAAGAAGCAGCGCAGTACCGCACCTCACATAAGCCCTCCGGGCCATCCTCCCCAAAGGGGGAGGGCATGAATACACCAAAAGGAGCTAACTGCACATGCAGATCGAAAACCACAAGGAAGAGGTTCCCTTTTCCCATTATGAAGAAAAATTCAGGGCTCTGGATCCTGCGGATGCCGCCGGGCGGCTGCCCTTCGTGGGCTGGGACGGCAGTGCCTTCACCATGAAGCTGCTGGGCCGGACTTACCGCATCACCTGGCCCGAATACACCATCGAAGCCGACGACGGCTTCCAGCCCCCTCTGCCGGTGCAGACCTTCCTGCTGCGCCGTCTGCTGGAGGGCACCGCGAAGGAGTGGCTGGGCACCTGGAAGACCTTCCGGGAGATGCCCTGGGGTGAAATGTACAACACCCCCTACACTGGCCGCGTCCTGAGCCGGGCGGCCTATGGCTTCGGCTTCAAGCTGGGCAAGTTCGCTGCCGCCTGCGAAAAGCTGGGGGCGAAGAAGCTCAGCCACGGCGACGCAGGCTACGAGTTCGAATTCTTCGGCCCCTTCAAAATGCAGATCCTCCTGTGGGAGGGCGACGATGAATTCCCCCCCAATGCCCAGGTGCTCTACACCGAGAACTTCGCCGACTGCTTCGCGGCGGAGGATCGTGTGGTGGCGGGCGACATCCTCATCAGCCACATCAAGGCTGCCATGTAAACAAACTGAGCGCACCGCTTTCGCGGTGCGCTCTTGTGCGTTATCAGGCGTTGCGCAGCTGCTCCTTGCTGTACTGGAGCATATAGAGCTGATGATAGCGGCCCCGCTGGGCCAGCAGCTCCTGGTGGGTGCCCTGCTCGACGATCTGGCCGTCGGAGAGCAGAATGATGTTGTCGCAGTGCTGGATGGTACTCAGGCGGTGGGCCACGATCAGCATGGTGCCGATGTTCTTCATCCGCTCCAGGGAGTCCTGGATCAGCAGCTCCGTCTCCGTGTCGATGTTGGCGGTTGCTTCATCCAAAATCATGACGGCGGGCTTGTGGATGATGGTGCGGGCAAAGCTCAGCAGCTGCCGCTGACCGGCGGAGAAGTTGTTGCCCCGCTCCCGGACGACCTCGCTTAAGCCCTGCTCCAGACGGCCGATAAACTTGTCGGCGTTGACATACCGGCAGGCATCCATGACCTCTTCATCCGGGATGCCCTCGGAGCGCAGCAGGATGTTGCTGCGGATATCGCCTGCGAAGAGGAAGACGTCCTGGAGCATCTGGCCGAAGTGGCGGCGCAGGGAGGAAATTTTGATTTTTTTGATGTCGATGCCGTCGATCAGGATCTGGCCCTTCTGGATGTCGTAATTGCGGCAGATCAGGCTGAGGATGGTGGTCTTGCCGGAGCCGGTGGAGCCCACGAAGGCCACGGCCTGACCGGCATCCACATGGAAGCTGACACCCTTGAGCACCCACTCGCCGGGCTTGTAGGCGAACCAGACGTCCTTGAATTCGATCTCGCCGCGGATCTCGTCCAGCTCTATGGCGTCTTCCTCGTCCACCACCTGGGGCTCCAGGTCGAGGATGGAGAAGATCTTCTCGGCGGCGGCGAAGCTGCGCTGGAGCATGTCGAACTGCTCCGCCAGGGTCTGGATGGGGTTAAAGAATTTGCCGATGTACATGTAGAAGGACACCACCACGGCGCTGTCGATGACCTGGCCAAACCAGCTCAGCCCCAGGATATGGGCCCGGGAGCCGAGATACAGCAGGCACAGGGTCGAGGAGATGTTCAGCATGTACACCATGGGCCGGAAGATGCCGAAGACCAGCATCCGGCCCAGCTTGGCCTTACGAAGGGCGCGGGTGCGCACCATGAAATCCTCCATCTTCCGATCCTCCCGGTTGAAGATCTGGATGATCTTCATGCCGGAAAGGTTCTCGGAGAGGAAGGTGTTCAGATCGGTGGTGGCGTTGGTGACCATGCGGTGGGCCTTCCGTGAAAAGCGCCGGAACATGATGGTAAAGAGCACGATGAAGGGCACGAAGCACAGCACCATCAGTGTCAGGGCGTAGTTCAGCACCAGCATGGCACCCAGCACACCGAAAATGACCATCACGTTCTTCACCAGGGTCACCAGGATGTTGGTGAACATGTAGCTGATGGCGTTGGGGTCGTTGGAGACTCTGGTCACCAGGGTGCCCACGGGGATGTTGTTGAGCTGGTCGTGGCTGAGCCGTTCGATGTGGGTGAAGACATCCAGACGGATCTGGGACAGGATCTTCTGGCCGGTCTTCTGCAGCAGCATGGCCTGGGCGTAGGTGCAGACCAGGCTGACCATCAAAATGGAGCCGTAGACCGCCACCATGGCGTAAAGCTCACGGAGCTCGAAGTCCCCCTGCACCATGCCGACGAGCTTGCCCACCAGCAGGGGAGAGACCACATCGTAGATCACGGAGAAGAGCATGACCAGGAGCGTCAGGGCGAACTGCTTCCAGTAGGGCTTGGCGTAACACAGAAGCCGCCGGATGATCTCCCGGTCGTCCATGTTCCGGTCAAAGCCCATGGTCTCCTTTTTGTTCTTTTCCAGGGCGTAGGCCACCAGGAACAGGATCGTGAACACGCCGATGATGGCTCCCACGATCAAAATGGGCAGAAACTCATGCATGGCGGGCACCTCCTTCCTCTTCCAGCTTTTGCAGCTCCACCATCTTCCGGTAGTCGGGGCAGCGGCTCAGGAGCTGGGCGTGGGTGCCCACGTCCACCAGCTTACCCTCGTCGATGAAAAGGATCTTGTCCATGGCTTCGATGGTGCTGATCCGGTGGGCGATGAGGATGGTGGTCTTTCCGGCCCGGGTCTGGCGGAGGTTCTTCAGGATGGTCTTCTCGGTCCTGGTGTCCACGGCGGAGACGCTGTCGTCCAGAATCAGCACGGGGCTGTCCTTGAGGAGCGCCCGGGCGATGGAGATGCGCTGCTTCTGGCCGCCGGAGACGGTGACGCCCCGCTCGCCCAGGACGGTGTCGTAGCCCAGCTGGAACTCCTGGATGTTGTCGTCCACATCGGAGAGCCTGGCGGCATCGATGATGCGGGAGCGGTCGAAGGACTCCACGCCGAAGGCGATGTTGTTTTCAATGGTATCGGAGAAAAGGAAATTGTCCTGGGGCACGTAGGCGCAGCCCTCCCGCACCGAGCGGATGGAAATGTCGTTCACATCTCGCCCGTCCAGGAACACGGTGCCGTCGGGGACATTGTAGGTGCGCAGGATCAGATCCACCAGGGTGGTCTTGCCGGAGCCGGTCTTGCCCACCAGACCCACGTTTTCACCGGCCCGGATGGTGAAGGACACATTCTCCAGGGCATCGAACTCGCCGTCTGGGTAGCGGAAGGTCAGGTTTCTGAATTCGATGTCGCCCCGGATGTTCTGAAGGTCTTCCACGCCGGGACGGTCGGTGACATTGACCTCCGCGTCCAGAAGCTCCGAGATGCGATCCAGGGAGGCCTTGCCCCGGGAGGTCATGTCGATGAGCTCCGAGACCGCCATGATGGGCCAGACCACGGATGTGAAGTAGCTGATGAACTCCACCAGCATGCCCGCGCTGAACTTGCCGTTATACACCAGGTAGCCGCCGTAGCCCAGGATGACGCAGATGACGCTTTCGACGAAGAGCATGACCAGGATGCGCATAAGCACCGATGCTTTCGTGTGGTCGATGTTGGCTTTTTCGTTCTCCACGTTGAGCTTTTTGAAGGCCATCAGCTCCGCCGACTCCTTGACGAAGGCCTTGATGACGGCGATGCCGGAGAAGCTCTCCTGGGCGAAATCCGAAAGCTTGGAGAAAGCGGCCTGGCGGATGTCCCATTTTTTCATCATATACCGGCCCAGCACCGTGGCGGAAGCCAGCAGGAAGGCCATGGGGATCAGGGACAGCACGGTCAGCAGGATATCCAGCTTCACCATCTTGCCCACTGCCAGCAGACCCATGAAGATGGCGTCGCAGAACATCATGACGCCCCAGCCGAAGCACTCCTGGACGGTGTCCAGATCGTTGGTGAACAGACTCATCAGGTTGCCCACCTTGTTGATCTGGTAGTATTCCCGGCTTAAGTGCCGGGCGTGGTCGAACATCTTGCCCCGGAGCTGGGCCTCCAGCAGGATGGACGCACCGAAGAAGCAGACGCGCCAGAGGAACCGGCCCACCACCACAGATAGGATCACGCCCACCATGGGCATGCAGATGACCTCCAGCAGGAACTCCAGGTCAAAGACCCGGCTGACCCCGTCCACCGTCACCGACCCGGCGAACATGCCGTCGATGACCATCTGGTACAGCTCCGGGATCACCAGCTGTAAATAGTCCACCGCGATCAGCGCCAGCAGACCGAACAAAAGCATCGGCGCGTAGCGCAGGTAATAGCGGTTGATGTGTTTGCCGAATATCACGACGATAACCTCCTTTTGTTCCATGATGGAACGACAGATGTATTGTAGCAAAAAACGGTTGCAAATGCAACCGTTTGCGCGAAAAAAGCCAAGCCTCCCCCATTTGGCGTTAGCCAAATGGGGGAGGTGGCCCGCGTCAGCGGGTCGGAGGGGGCCATGCGTTGGTCGCCCCCTCAGTCGCTGCGCGACAGCTCCCCCATCCCTTACGGGACAGGGGAGCCTGTTTTATATAGGTCAGAGCTTCACATACTGGATGGCCATGCACTTGGGGCCGCCCTGGGTGATGAAGGCGGGGGACAGGGGGACGATCTCGTACCGGGCCCCGGGCATGGCGGAGCGCAGCTGCTCCAGAGCCAGCTCGGCCTTCTCGGGGGCGGCGGCATGGGAGATGTAGACCTTCCAGCCGGCTCCGATCCCGGCCTTGACCAGGGCCTCCACCACGTATTTCACCGCATGCTTGAAGCCCCGGCGGATGCCGGCGACCGTAAGGCGGGTGCCGTCGTCGGTCTGAGTCATGACGGGAGCCAGGCCCGCCAGCTTGCCCACATGGCTGACCAGGGGGCTCAGCCGTCCGCCCCGGCGGAGGTAATCGAAGTCCGCAGGGATCAGGTAGCTCTTCGCGCTGTCCATCCGCTCGTTCAGCCAGGCCAGCAGCTCCTCCATGGCCGCGCCGTTTTTCGCCATTTCCACAGCGCCCTCCACCAGATAGCGGTGGGGGCCGCAGAGGGTGCGGGTGTTGACCACGGTGATGTCGTCGCAGTTGTCGCAGAGCTCGGCGGCGGCGGCGGCACTCTGCCAGGTGCCGGACAGGCCGTGGGCCATGGAGATGTTCAGGATCTGCTCCCCGGCGAACTCCTCGTACAGCGCGGTGACCTCGCCGATGGCGGGCTGGGAGGAGGTGGGCATGTGCCCCTCGTTGATGATGGAAACGAACTGATCGGAGGAGATCTCGTCGAATTCCCGGTAGCTCTTGCCCGCGATGGTCACGGACAGGGGCGACACGGCAAAGCCCGCGTCCCGGGCCTGCCGGGTGGAGTAGAGAGTGGATGTATCGGAGATGATGCGAACCATAGGCGGTACCTCTTCTTTCTCTGGATAACACAATATCGGTTTTTCAAAAACCGATGGTATTTCCATCATTGTACCAGTCCATGGTCGAAAAGTCAATGAGATGGTCGAATCTGTCGATAGAAACCGCGGCGTTCTCTCTTTGTAGGGCGGGGTCATGACCCCGCCGACCACGTTTGTTGAATGCCACTGGTGCTTCGTTCCTGAAACGTAACAAAACGCTGTCATCGCGAGGAGCGAAGCGACGTGGCGATCTCCTGGAACCAGGTGCAGATACCAACACCGTACCAGGAGATTGCCACGCCTTCGGCTCGCAATGACAGTTGAAATCGAAGGATGGTTCTTCTATTTCTCTGTATGATATCATCCAAACTGGTCGGCGGGGTGGTGCTCCGCGTATCAAGTGCCGCCCGCCCTACAAAAGCCCCCGGACAGGATCGTCCGGGGGCTTGGATCATCTTTGGTTGGCTTTTTGCTGCTCCAGCCAGATCAGCAGCACGGCGATGTCCGCCGGGCTGACGCCGGAGATGCGTCCCGCCTGGCCGATGGACAGGGGGCGGATCTGGCTGAGCTTCTGTCTCGCCTCCAGGCGCAGACCGGCGATGGCTTCGTAGTCCAGGTCGGCGGGGAGGGCCTTGCTTTCCTCGGCCTTGAACTGGGCCACCTGCTTCTCCTGCCGGGCCAGGTAGCCCGCGTATTTCACCTGGATCTCCACCTCTGCCGTCACCTCGGCGGGAAGCTCCGGACGGCTGGGATCGAAGGGTGCCAGATCTTCATAGGTCACCTGGGGACGACGCAGGAGGTCTGCCAGTCTGGCCGAACCAGTGACGGGGGTGGAATCATACTTTGCCAGCATGGCGTTCAGGGCATCGCTGGCGGCAACGCCGTTGGCTTCCAGGCGGCTACACTCCCGGCGGACGGCCTCGTACTTCCGCTCCACCTGAGCCAGCCGCTCTTCGCTGACGAGACCGACCCGGTGGCCGATGGCGGTGAGCCGCTGGTCGGCGTTGTCCTGACGGTGCAGGAGCCGATATTCCGACCGGCTGGTCATGATCCGGTAGGGCTCCTGGGTGCCCTTGGTCACCAGATCGTCGATGAGGATGCCGATGTAGCTGGTGTCCCGGGTCAGGATCAGGGGCTCCTCCCCCTTGAGCTTCAGCGCGGCGTTGATGCCCGCCACCAGACCCTGGGCGGCGGCCTCCTCGTAGCCGGAGGTGCCGTTGAACTGGCCCGCGCCGTAGAGTCCGGAGATCTTCTTGACCTCCAGGGTGGGCAGCAGCTCGGTGGGGTCGATGCACTCGTACTCGATGGCGTAGGCCGGGCGCATCATCTCCGCCTGCTCCAGGCCGGGGATAGTGCGCATCATCTGAAGCTGCACATCCTCCGGAAGACTGCTGGAGAAGCCCTGGATGTAGAGCTCCTCAGTGTCCAGGCCGCAGGGCTCGATGAAGAGCTGATGCCGGGGCTTGTCCGCGAACCGCTCCACCTTGGTCTCGATGCTGGGGCAGTATCGGGGGCCAACGCCCTGGATGGTGCCGTCGAACATGGGGGAGCGGTGGAAATTGTCCCGGATGATCTGGTGGGTCTGCTCGTTGGTGTAGGTCAAGTAGCAGACCGCCCGGTTCTCCAATTTGTGTTCCGTGCGGAAGGAGAAGGGCTCGATGGTATCGTCGCCGGGCTGGAGCTCCATTTTGGAAAAGTCCACGCTGCGCCGGTTGATGCGCGGCGGTGTGCCGGTCTTGAACCGCCGCAGAGGCAGTCCCAGCTGTCTCAGATTTTCCGCCAGACCGATGGCAGCATGCATGCCGTCGGGGCCGGAGGGGTAGACGGACTCGCCGGTGATGACGGTGGAATCCAGGTAGGTGCCCGAGGCGATGATGACGGCCTTGGCGTCATAGTGGGCACCCAGCATGGTGTTCAGGCCCGTGACCGTGCCGTCTGCCACGTCGATAGACACGATCATCGCCTGCTTCAGCTCCAGATTGTCGGTGAGCTCGATGACGTGCTTCATGTAATTCTGGTAGGCCCGCCGGTCGGCCTGGGCCCGGAGGGAATGAACCGCGGGGCCCTTGCCCTTGTTCAGCATCCGGTACTGGATGCAGCAGTGGTCGGCAGCGATGCCCATCTGGCCGCCCAGGGCGTCCAACTCCCGGACGAGATGGCCCTTGCCGGTGCCGCCGATGGCGGGATTGCAGGGCAGGTTCGCCACCGCGTCCAGATTGATGGTAAAGAGGATGGTGCGCAGCCCCAGCCGGGCAGCCGCCAGGGCGGCCTCGATCCCCGCGTGACCGGCACCGATGACGGCAATGTCGCAGTTGCCAGCGTAGTAAGACATAGATATTCTCCTTAGATATGAGATATAAGATAGAAGATATTAGATATGCTTTCATTTACGATTATCTAATATCTAATATCTCATATCTTATATCTCTTCAGAATCGGATTTCTTTTCCTCCTTGGGCATCACGAAGGGCTTACAAACCACTTCACATCTATTGATGGGGGTGCCCAGGGCGTGGAACTTCTCCTCGTAGCCGGTGGTGATGCCCACGATGCCGTGCTCATGGAGGTTCCGGGTCAGGTTGTTGACCTGCAGGCCGCAGGCGGCGAATTCCTCGACAGAGAACTCGAAGAGGGGGGCGTTGTCGGTCTTGAAGTGGAACTCACCGCCGACTTTCACGACCCGGCAGTACTTGTCCAGGAAGCCCCGGTGGGTCAGGCGACGCTTGGCGTTCTTCTTCCGGGGCCAGGGGTCGGGGAAGTTGATGAACAGGCGGTCGATCTCCTCGCCCGCGAAAATTTCCTCGATGTTTGCAACGTCCATGTCGATGTAGAAGACGTTGGTCAGACCCATGCTCTGGGCCTTCTCCATGGCCACGACCATGGCCTCCCGGCACCGCTCCACGGCGATCATCAGCACGTCGGGGTTGGCCTCGGCGGTCTCGGCGGTGAACTTGCCCTTGCCGCAGCCCACCTCCACCCAGAGGGCAGCCGCGTCGGGCTTCAGGCTCCGCCAGTTGCCCTTGAGGCTGGCGGGCTCGGCGATCCGCAGGACAGCGCAGCGCTCCATCCGGCTGTCCAGGTTCTTCATTTTGCGCATTCTCATATATCGGTTCCTCCTGAGAGATGTATGTTCTGTTTGCCGCGCCCAACGTAGGGAACGGCTACGGCCGTTCCGCAGAGAAAACTGCCGCCATTGAACCATGTCCGGCGAATTCGCAGGATGCTGCGAGTTCGCCGAACTGCATTGCATTCGCTGGTGCCTGCTGCGGAACGGTCATAACCGTTCCCTACGGACGGCAGTTCGCGCGGTATCTGCTTAACTTATATACTATATCAGACCTTTTTCCCGATGTCAAAGAAAATCGGAATATTTCCCGAAATGACGGGCAAGCTACAGCAGAAACACCCGAAAAAAGTCCGGTAGAGGGGCGATTCTACCCACGGTAGAGTTCTATTGTTGAATTCTCAACGACGCGGGGATGGACATTTTTCCCCTCTTCGGCTATGATATGCTCTGTTCAGACGCCCCGGCAAGCGGGGCGCGACCGATCATTGATTATTTATAAGGAGTGTTTCCTATGTCTTTCAAAATTCTGACTGATTCCTGCTGCGATCTGTCCGCTGAGATGGTGGCCGAGCTGGAGCTGGGGGTTGCCCCCCTGAGCGTGGAGCTGGACGGCGAGTCCTTCCCCGAGGGCACCATGACCCCCAAGGAGCTGTATGACCACCTGCGCGCCGGCAAGCTGCCCAAGACCGCCGCTGTCAACCCCGACGGCTGGGAGGCGCTGATGCGTCCCGCCCTGGCAAAGGGCCAGGACGTGCTGGTGCTGGCCTTCTCCTCCGGCCTGAGCGCCACCTACCAGTCCGCCGTCATTGCCGCCGACGAGGTGCAGAGCGACTACCCCGAGCGCAAGATCATCGTGGTCGATACCCTCAGCGCCGCCATCGGCCAGGGCCTGCTGGTCTACACCGCCGCACAGCTTCGCAGCGAGGGCAAATCCATCGACGAGACCGCCGCCTGGATCGAGGAGCACAAGCGGAACCTGTGCCACTGGGTCACCGTGGAGGATCTGATGCACCTGAAGCGCGGCGGACGCGTCAGTGCTGCCACCGCCGTGGTGGGCACCATGCTGAACATCAAGCCCGTCATCAAGGTCGACGACAGCGGCAAGCTGGAGACCGTGGCCAAGTCCCGGGGCCGCAAGGCTGCCCTGAACTACCTCCTCGACCGGATGGCCGAGAGCCTGATCCCCGAGCTCAGCGACACCGTCTTCATCGGCCACGGCGACTGCGCCGAGGACGCTGAGTTCGTGGCCAATGCCGTGAAGGAGCGGTTCGGCGTGAAGAACGTATACATCAACTATGTCGGCGCCGTCATCGGCTCCCACACCGGCCCCGGCGTGGTGGTCATCGGCTTCTTCGGCAAGCAGCGGTAAAGAAAGGCTCCCCTTGAGGGGAGCTGTCAGCGAAGCTGACTGAGGGGTGAAACGCCGAAAGCTTGTGCAAAGCTGATACCTTCCACCCCTCCGCCCCTTCGGGGCACCTCCCCTCAAGGGGAGGCCTATATTGAGAGAGTCCCCCTACATACCAATTGTAGGGGGTCTTTTTATGCGCAAAACCTTATCACTTTTCACCGTGGGAGGAGGGGCCTATGTGGGTCTGGAGCTGCTGTGGCGCTCCCGGAGCCACTGGACGATGTTTCTGCTGGGGGGCGGGTGCTTTCTCGCCATCGGGCAGCTGGGCAGGCAGGAGCCGAAGCTGCCCCTTTCCCTTCGGGCGGTGATCGGGAGCGTCATCTGCACCGCCGGGGAGCTTCTGACGGGGATGGCATTCAATCGGACGTACACCATCTGGGATTACCGGGCACTGCCCCTGAATTATCACGGTCAGATCTGCCTGCCCTTCACGCTCCTCTGGGTTCCGGTCAGTGCCCTGGCCGCGGTGACCTTCGAGGCTCTTGACAGGAAATCGTTCCGCATAACAAAAATGTGAATATAGATATTGCCTAATTTCCACGGTGTGGTATAATGATAATTGGTAAAAAACTACAAGGAATTCAAGGAGGACTTGAACATGGAATATTTAGGCATCCACTATGAAATGAAGCATGCCCCCAAGCTCGACCCCACCTTCATCCCCTTCGGCGTCTGGCGCACCGCCTATCTGGAGGGCGCGAAGAAGCCCATCTCCATCGCCCTGGAGCGGGATCAGGGTCAGGTCTCCGTCCACCATACCTTCATCCACGGCACCCCCGAGATGGCGGAAGCCGACTACCGCTACGTGGAGCGCTACGTCAAGTTCCTGCTCTGGTCCACCGGCGGCTTCCGGGTCACCGTCTGCGGCTGCAGCGACCTGACCCAGCGCCTGAAGGCCGCCTACTCCGCCGGCGGCGAGCGGGACTTCGACCACACCTTCTTCTTCCAGCTCTATGAGCAGGAGCTTCAGATCATCGACAAGCCCCTGTCCGAGTGCCCCGCTGCCAACGAGACCTCCAGACCCATGGGCGGCCACATGGACGGCTGCCGTATCGGCTTCGACGCAGGCGGCTCTGACCGCAAGGTCTCCGCAGTCATCGACGGCGAGACTGTCTACTCCGAGGAGGTCGTCTGGTTCCCCAAGCTGAACCCCGATCCCAACTATCAGTACGGCCACATTCTGGAGGCCTTCAAGACTGCCGCTTCCAAGATGCCCAGAGTTGACGGCATCGGCGTCTCCTCCGCAGGCGTCTTCATCGGCAATGCCCCCATGATCTCCTCCATCTTCTACTGCGTCCCCAGAGACCGCTGGGACGAGGTCAAGACCGTTTTCGACCGGGCCGCCGCCGAGATCGGCGATGTTCCCGTGGTCGTTGCCAACGACGGCGACGTCTCCGCCCTGGCCGGTGCCATGGGTCTGGGCAAGGGTAAGCTGATGGGTCTGGCCATGGGCACCAGCGAGGCCGTGGGCTATGTGGACAAGGATCAGAACGTGCTGGGCTGGATCAACGAGCTGGCCTTCGCCCCCGTCGACCTCCAGGCCGGTGCCATGCAGGACGAGTGGTCTACCGACTTCGGCATCGGCTGCAAGTATTTCAGCCAGGACGCCGTCATCAAGCTGGCCCCCGCCGCAGGCATCGAGATCCCCGCCGAGCTGTCCCTGGCCGAGAAGCTGAAGTTCGTCCAGAAGCTGATGGAGGACGACGATCCCAGAGCCCAGGCCATCTTCGAGACCATTGGCGCATATCTGGCCTACACCGTGGTGCTGTACAGCCAGTTCTACGATCTGGAGTACCTGATGCTGCTGGGCCGCGTCATGTCCGGCAAGGGCGGCGACACCATCCTCCGGGTCTGCAATGAGGTTCTGAAGGCCGAGTACCCCGAGCTGGCCGCCAAGGTCTGCGTCACCCTGCCCGATGAGAAGATGCGCCGGGTCGGCCAGAGCGTTGCCGCCGCATCCCTGCCCGAGATCCGCAAGTGATCTGATATACCAAAAAAGAGACTGCGAAAGCAGTCTCTTTTTTTATATTTTTTCCGGAAAAACCGCGTCGATGGTGTTTTTCACCACGACCTTCTTGTCAAACTGCCGCTCCATCCGTTTCCGACCGGCGATGCCCATCTGCCCCCGCTCCTGGCGGCTCAGCAGGGCCATTTTCTTCATCTGCTCGTAGAGAATGTCGGCGTCCTTGACCCGGCACAGCAGGCCGCTGATGCCCTCGTCCACCGCCTCCCGGCAGCCGTAGATGGTTGTTCTTAAGGACATCCAATTCCGTGCATTGTCCGGAACTATTAATGAACGTGAATAAATCAAAACATGGAGTTGCACTAAGTTATGCAACTCCATGTTTTTTCTTGTTATGATTGAAAGGATGATGTGTCGGCTACTAGCCAAAGGATAAGAAAATGCACATATGATTCCTTTACTTTTACTAAAGGAGAGGTTTGAATTTGACAAGTATTAAGCTGTTGCTCAACGGAGCCCATGCGTGGGCCACTGTGGACGGGCCACTGACATCCGGGATGGTGGGAATCCCGGTCACAATTGAATATGACGAGTCATGGGACGGGCTAACAAAAAATCTGATGTGCCGGTGCAGCCCGTGGGGATCCAACAACGGAGAAATCCGGTCAATTCTCGATGTAGGAGAAACTGCTACCGTAGCTCATGAGGTTATGCAGCCAGATATGTTTCTTCATCTGGGGATCGAGGGTTTCAATGAAGACGGAACGCTGGTGATCCCCACTACCTGGGCACGGTGCGGAAAAATAGAGTACGGCGCAAACACCTGCGAAGATCCTTCCACGAATCCGGAGCTTTCGGTATGGAATCAGCTTCAGGTTGAAATGGAGAAAACAAAAGCATATGTTCTCACGCCGGAACAGGCCGTCAACATCCAATCCTATGCCCAGACAGCCACCCAGGCTGCCCAGGAGGCCAGGCAGGCAGCGGAGGAAGCAAAGCAGACGGTGGGGAGCGGTCTGTACTACATCCCGTCGGTGAGCCAGCCCACGGACACCACGCTGAAGTTTGAGTTCAAGCCCAGCGTGACCGGAGTGCCTGTGCCGAAGCCGGTGACAGTGACGCTGCCGGTTGGGGAAGGTTCCGGGGAGAACGTGACCCAGGGCGGGCTGTCTGCTGCCGCAAAAGCTGCGCTGATGGCGGTGGTGGAGAGCATCGCCGTGTTTACTGTGGATAATCCCCAGGAGCTGATCGCCAATCTGCGCAACGCCATGTATGATGCTCCCGTGGCATCCATCAGTGCCGTTTACACGCAGACTCGCACGGTTTATGCGTCCGACGCTCTGGATGTGCTGCGGGACGATCTGGTGGTTACTGCCACCTACACCGACGGTAGCAGCGCAGTCCGTACGGACTACACCCTGAGCGGCACCCTGACCGCAGGAACCTCCGTTGTCACCGCAACGCTGGACGGCAAGACCGCAACGTTTGATGTGACTGTGGCGGCGGCCAGAATCCCCGCAACGGGCATCACTCTGAGCAGCGAGTCCATCAACATCACGGCGGGTGATCCTGTGCAGCTGGTGGCCACTGTGGAACCTGCGGACAGCACGGACACCGTTGTTTGGACATCCAGCGAGGAGGCCGTGGCGACGGTGGCGCAGGACGGCACGGTGACACCCGTTGCATCCGGCTCCTGTACCATCACGGCGACTGCGGGCGATGTGTCCGCCGAGTGCGCCGTTACGGTTGCTATGCCCCTGACCGGCTACAACTACGGCAACCCGTATCTCAACTTTATCAATTCTGACCCGACCACGCTCGGAAAGACCGACGAAGATCTGAGGGGAAAATGGTACAGCGGTATGTACAACACCTGGGGCAATGCGCTCGGCGTAAACAATCAGAAATGGTTCCTTTACCCATTCGGCCCCGGAACACACTATATCCGCTATGTCAACCGTATCCAGTCTCCGCCCGTCAAATTCTACGCATTTGCAAATGCGGACATTGTTGCGAACCCTACAGCTACGCTCGGCGAGGTAGGGGCTTCCGGGAGCGGCTCCAACGCAGCCGTTACCAAAAGGTCAAGCTTCGACTGCGAGCTGAATGACAACATCGGACGCCCGAATATCGGTCAGTGGACCACCGTAGACAGCTCGGCTGAAACGATTGACGATGGCTTCCTGATGCTTTTCGAGCTGACAGTCCCGGATGGGGAATATGTCTTCATGACTACAACCGAAGCTTCCCAGGCAGCACGACACCCCGGATATTCCGACAAGTATCCGCTCAACGACTGGTATACCGTTTTCCAGGATGACCCGTCCGGCAACATTCTTCAGATCGCAAGGGAGGTGCAGGCATGAGTATGTACACGAGTGACGGTAAGCCCTTTGAGCCGCTGACTCGGGGCAGCGCATTTGAAACCTATCTGGCGAGCCTGGGCTATGGGGCATTCCCGGTGCTGATGCGCCGCCATACTCATGGGCGGACGCTTGTGTGGTTCGGCGACAGCCTGGGCGCATACGCTGGAGGCGACGGGCGCACCGGTGATGGATTCCTGACCCAGATCAACAAGTATCTGGGTATGGAGATGCAGAACCGGGGCTATGCCGGGTCGAACTGGACGAGTACCGGTGCCGGTGACTGCCCCACCAGAATCCAGCAGCTGTTGGACGATGGTGTGGCGTACGATGTGGTGCTGCTGGCCTGGGGAACCAATGGCGACACCAATCTGGGTGCGGTGACGGATGCACCTGCAAAGGATGGCAGTATGTGCGCCGTGATGAAATGGGCGGTTCAGTCCATCCGGGCGGCATACCCCAACACCGGAGTCGGCATCATCATCCCGCCTCCCGGCTCTGGCGGCATGGGCTGCTCCGAGGAAAAGGCAAACCTGATGATCGAGTGCTGCCGCTCTGCGGATATGCATGTGCCGTATCTGGATATGTGGCATGAGGGGTATATCGTTGGCTCCTCCAGCATCAGCGACGGCTCCAACGGTCTCGGCTATCAGGATGTGCACCTGAGCAAGTATGGCCGGAATCGCTACGCTAGCGCACTGGCACCGTTCATTGAGCGGCTGTGTCCGTATATTTGAGAAACACCCTCAGATTACACAGACTGGCAAAAGAGTACATAATGTAAAGGATGCCAACTCATTTCTCGTTCAAGTGCCAATTATCAAGCAAGCCATTATCGTTCATTTCTTTCATTCTATTCCTCTTATTGGGCTCTTGGTCCTATTGATCGTGCTCCAATATTAAGGCCTTGAAAGAAAACGGTAATGGCTTTTTTCTATTTGAATGAGATAGTCTTGTCCTGTGTTTTTGCATAATCAGTATATAATAAACTGATACATAGTCGAACAATTCGGTATAGTTTATACAAAATATCGGGTTTACTTTTCTGCATAAATATTATATAATAAAGTGATTTAACAAATACTTTTCCGCAATTGTGAAGCCTTTTCAACGATTATGATCTTGCCCGCAGAAATGCGATTTGAGGTTTTTATGCTGGATTTACTACAAACCGTTTTTAAACTGGAAGATACCGCACACTGGTATCCGATGCTTTGGCTCTTTGGTGCAGCTGTCCTGTTGTACAAGATGCCGAGGCGGCAGGAACTAGTTTACGGCCGAATCCAAGAGTGCTGGTATCCCGTCAATGCATTTCTGCTGGTACTGCCGCTCATCCTCTGGGCCGGCCTGCGCGAGAACATTGGTGATACCTATGCATACATCATCAATTTCAGAAATGCATCATCTTCTCTGCCTGATCTGCTGCGCCAATTGAATGCCGATTCCAAGGACCCCGGCTTTTCCGTCCTGATGACCCTGTTCAAATCCGTCGGCATCATAGACTACAGGATCTTTTTTTTGGTGATCGCCGCATTCCAAATGTGGTGTATCTGTCATACATTCCGCAAATATTCCTCCAACTACTGGATCAGCATATTCCTGTTTGTGGCCTCCACGGACTACATCTCCTGGATGTTCAACGGCATGCGCCAGTTCATCGCCACCACCATGATCTTCGCTGCGTTCGGTCTGATGGTAAAGAAGAAGCATGTCGCATTTGCGCTGGTGGTACTGCTGGCGGCCCAGATCCATGGCTCTGCCATTCTGATGCTGCCGCTGGCCTTCATCATGCACGGTCCTGCCATGAACAGCAAGACTCTGCTGATGATCACGGGTGCCGTCCTGCTTATCCCCTTCATCGACCGGTTCACGCCGATACTGAACGAGCTGCTGGCGGATACCCAGTACAGCGGCACCATGACCGACGAGATCTGGACGGTGGACGATGGCACCAACCCCATCCGCGTTCTGGTATATGCAGTGCCCTCGCTGGTGGCCATTTTCGGCAGGCGGTATGTGCACCAGGCCAATGACCCGGTCATCAACCTCTGCGTCAACGCATCCATGATCACCACAGCCATCTATCTGGTCAGCATGGTTACTTCTGGCGTCTACATTGGTCGCCTACCCATCTACACCACCCTGCACGGCTACATTACCCTGCCCTGGCTGATCGATGCCATCTTCGAAAAATCCTCGGCCCGGCTGGTCAAGCTAATCATGATCGTCTGCTTTCTTGCATTCTTCTACATTCAGATGCACTTCACCTGGGGCTTCATCTGAGCAAACCAATTCCTTTCAACCTGGGAGGATACTATGAAAATCAGCATCATCATTCCTGTCTACCGCGTGGAAGCGTATATAACTGAATGCGTCGACAGCGTCCTACGTCAGGACTATGCCGATTTTGAGATCATTCTGGTGGATGATGGCAGTCCTGACCGCTGCGGGGCCATCTGTGACGCATATGCCGCAGCAGATCCCCGGGTACAGGTGATCCACAAGGAGAACGGCGGTCTCTCTGACGCCCGGAATGCAGGCCTGGCCCAGGCTGTCGGCGACTATGTCCTGTTCCTGGACAGTGACGACTACTGGAACGACTGCGGCGTTCTGAGCCGTCTGGTCGGCCGGGTAAGCCTGACCGGCGCAGAGCTGCTGAACTTCTCCTACCAGAAGTTTTTTGAGGACACCGGCGAGATGGAACCCTATTTTTCCGTCACCGAGGCGATGCCCCATCCTTTGGAGCTGCCCCAGCAGTTGGATTGGCTGACGCAGCGGGGGCTGTATATCGCTTCTGCCTGCAACAAGATGATCCGCCGGAGCCTGCTGGATGGCCTGTTCTTCCGCAAGGGCGTCTTCAGCGAGGACATCGAGTGGTGCGCGGCACTGCTGCTCCGGGCAGGCTCCGTGGATTTTGTCCCGGAGGCATTTTACTGCTACCGCCAGCGCAGCGGCTCCATCCGCCACAGCATCCGGGACAAGAACTGCCGGGATCTGACGGATGCGATCCTGCACTGTCTGGGGCTGTGCCAGACAGCTGACGATGACCGCCGGGAGGCTCTGCTTCGGTATACGGCCTTCCAGTACGGCACGTTCATCGCCAATCAGGCCCATGCGGAGCATCCCCAGGACGCCTGTATCGCCGAGCTCCGGCCCCACGCGAAGGTCCTGCGCCATCACGGCGGAAACAAAAAGCTCATGATTCTGGATATGGGCTGCAAGCTGCTGGGCTATCCCCGGCTGTGCGGTCTGATTTGGAATTTCTATCATATCAAAAGGAAATAGGCGAGAAACAACATGGTACCTATTACAGTTTTTACCCCCGCATACAACCGGGCCGACCTGCTGGGCCGCTGCTTCGAGAGCATGAAGCGGCAGACCCGGAAGGATTTTATCTGGATGGTCATCGACGACGGCTCTAAGGACAATACCAGAGAGGTCGTGGAGTCCTGGCTCCGGGAGCCTCTGGATTTTGAGCTTCAGTACCATTACAAGGAAAACGGCGGCCTCCACACCGCCTATAACGAGGCCATTGCCCGGATCGAGACGGAGCTGTGCGTGTGCATCGACTCCGATGATTTCATGCCCGACGACGCCATCGAGAAGATCCTGGCCTTCTGGGAGGAGCACGGCTCCGACGAGTACGCCGGCATCGTGGGTCTGGACTTCGATCTGGAGGGCAAGGTCATCGGCGATCCTCTGCCTCAGCAGAAGACCGTCAACCTGATCGACCTGCATACCGGAAAATACCCCATCGTCAACGGAGACCGGACCAACGTGATCCGCACGGAGCTGTACCGCAAGTACGCACCCATGAAGGTCTTCCCCGGCGAGAAGAATTTCAACCCCCACTACATGCATCTGCAGATCAGCCAGGAATACGATTTCCTGGTACTCAACGAGAATCTGCGGTTCGTGGACTACCAGCCCCAGGGCATGACCAACTCCATGCTCTGGCAGTACCGCAACAGCCCCAACAGCTTCGCCGAGATCCGCAAGCTCTACCTGAGCTTCCCGGACACCCCCCTGAAGTACCGGCTGCGCCACTCTGTCCATCTGGCATCGAGCTGCTTTCTGGCCGGAAACGGTCTGCGCTCCCTCATGGAGTCCCCCCGGAAGGGGCTGGCGGTTCTGGCACTGCCCTTCGGCTTTGCGCTCTCCTGCTATGTCCGCATGAAAGTCAAAAATCCCCGTTGAGCTGGTACCGCATATGAAAAGAATCCTTTTCCTGATCCATGACCTGGGTCACGGCGGGGCCGAGAAGGTCCTGGTGAATCTGGTCAACAATATGGATCCCGAACAATTTGATATCACCGTCATCGCCCTTTTCGGCGGCGGCGTCAACGAGCAGTTCCTAAAGCCCCATGTGCGGCTGAAGACCATCTTCCCCCGTAGCTTTCCCGGCAACAGCCATGTGATGAAGCTCTTCTCTCCGAAGCTGCTGCACAAGCTGTGCGTCAAAGAACACTATGACGTGGAGGTCGCCTATCTGGAGGGCCCCGCCTCCCGGATCATCTCCGGCTGCGCCGATCCCGGAACGAAAACCGTCTGCTGGCTCCACTGCACCATGAAATCCCCGGAGGAATTCGCCGTGGGCTTCCGCTCGGTGGAGGAGGCAAAGCGGTGCTTCTCCCGGTTCGACCGGGGCGTGTTCGTGTCGAAGGGCGTTATGGACGCCTTCCGGCAGTACTGCCCCCTGGAGCACATGCAGGTGCTCTACAATACCAATGAGTCCGACAAGATCCTGGAGCTGTCCCGGGAGCCTGTTGGGGATGATCTTTTCCGCGGCGGGGAGTTTTCCATGATCGGCGTGGGCAAGATCGAGGAGGTCAAGGGCTTCGACCGTCTGGCCCGGATCCACGCCCGGCTCCGCCGGGAGGGGTATCCCGTCCACACCTACATCCTGGGCCGGGGCAGCCGGGAGGCCGAGCTGCGCCAATATCTGGAGGGGGAGGGGATGACCGATTCCTTCACCTTCCTGGGCTATCAGACCAATCCCTACAAATATGTCTCGAAGTGCGACCTATTCGTCTGCTCCAGCCACTCCGAGGGTTTCTCCACCGCCGCCACCGAGGCCCTGATCGTGGGCACCCCCGTGGTCACCACCCGGGTCAGCGGCATGGAGGAGATGCTGGGCGAGCAGAACGAATGGGGTATCGTCACCGAAAACGACGAGGAATCCCTGTATACGGGTATCAAGAAACTGCTGGATGACCCGGATAAGCTCGCCCACTACAAGCGTCAGGCCGAGCTCCGCGGCAAGGCCTTCTCCACCGAAAATACCGTCAGCGCAGTTCAGGCTGCGCTGCTGAAACTGTGAGGTAAGTGATGAATCTCATCAAAGAACTCCTCTACCGCATCCGCGGGGAATATACAACAGAAAAGCTAATCTCCATGGGCATGCATGTGGGCCTGAATTTCGGACGCTTGAACGGCGTCATTCTCGACCCCAGCCATTGCTGGCTCATCACCATCGGTGACAACGTGACAATGGCCCCCAGAGTTCATATCCTCTGCCACGACGCCAGCACCAAACAGTTTCTGGGCTATACTAAGATCGGCCGTGTCGACATTGGCAACAATGTTTTCATCGGCGCGGAGAGCGTGGTGCTCCCTGGTGTCACCATCGGGGACAATGTCATCATCGGTGCCAACAGCACGGTGACCCGCGACATCCCGGCGAATTCCGTGGCTGTCGGTTCCCCCGCCCGGGTCATCTGCACCCTGGAAGAATATCTGAATAAAGAGCGCAGCCGCATGGCCTCCGCCCCCTGCTACGGGGAAGAATATACCCTCCGGCAAAATGTCTCCATGGAAAAGCGCATGGAGCAGAAGGCTGATCTTGAGGGGAAGATAGGATACATTGACTGATGGATAACAAAATCTCAATCATCGTCCCCGCATACAACATCGAAGCATATCTGCCCGCCACGCTGGACAGCGTGCTGGCGCAGACCTATCCCAATATTGAAGTCGTTGTGGTCAACGACGGCTCCAAAGACGGTACCGGTGCAGTCATCGACCGCTATGCCGCCCAGGATCGCCGGGTGAAAGCCATCCACAAGGAAAACGGCGGTGTGACATCTGCCCGACTTCGCGGCGTGGCAGAGGCCTCCGGCCAGTGGATCGGCTTCGTGGACGGTGACGACCTTATCGAGCCGCAGATGTACGAACGGCTGATGGAGAACGCCCTGAAACACGGCGCGGACATTTCCCACTGCGGCTATCAGATGGTCTTTCCCAGCCGGGTGGACTACTACTACAACACAGGAAAGCTGGTGGAGCAGGATCACGCTGCCGGTCTGCGGGATCTGGTCGCGGGTGGCTTCGTGGAGCCAGGCCTGTGGAATAAGCTCTACCGCCGTGAGATCTTCGCCGGACTGGAACAGTGCATGGATTTTTCCTTCAAAATCAATGAGGACATCCTGATGAATTACTGGTTGTTCAAGGCATCGAAACGCTCTGTTTTTGAGGATGTGTGCCCCTACCATTACGTCCTGCGCCCCGGCTCCGCTGCTACATCGAAGCTCAATCCCCATAAACTCCGGGATCCATTGGGTGTGCTCCACGCCATCCTCGCTGACGCAGACGGATCCCTGCGCCCAGTTGTGATGGCCCGGCTAACCCGTCAGCTCATTGCCAACGCCTCCATGTCTGCAGATGATGAGGCGGAGCTGATAAAGCCCTTCCGGGCAGAATGCCGCAAAGAATTGCGGCAGCGTCTTTTCTCCATCCTGAGCTGCAGTGCATGCGGCATGAAGCTGAAGCTGATGGCCCTGTTCACCGCCATCTGGCCCGGCGGCTACGGCCTGATCCACGGGCTCTATGCCAAGGCCACGGGCATCGATAAAATCTACAACATCAAATAAGGAAGTAACACCATGGATCTGATCAGCGTCATCGTACCCGTATATAAGGTCGAAAAATATCTCGACAAATGCATACAGTCCATCGTGGATCAGGCCTACCGGAATCTGGAGATCATTCTAGTGGACGACGGCTCCCCGGATCGCTGCGGCATCATGTGCGACGTCTGGGCAGCGAAGGACAGCCGGATCAAGGTCATTCATAAGGAAAACGGAGGCCTCAGTGATGCACGCAACGCTGGGCTTGCCATTGCCGCCGGCTCATACATCGCCTTTGTCGACAGCGACGACTGGATCGATCACAGCTATCTTTCCGCCATGTATCAGGCCATCCGGGATACCGGTGCAGGGATCGCCGCCTGTGATGTCTGCACCATCGGCGAATACGAAGCCGCCCCCGCACCTTTCCGCGGCGATGCCGCCCACCGTATCTGCACGGCGGAAGAAGCGATCTCCGATATTCTTGTAGGAGAAGGTTTCCGGGCAGTGGCGTGGAACAAGCTGTACCGCCGGGATTATCTGAGCGGCGAAAGATATCCCGTGGGTAAACATCACGAGGATGAATTCTTCACCTACCGCATTCTGGCTAAGGCCGAAAAGCTGGTCTATCTGGATGCACCGCTGTACTTTTACCTTCAGCGCGGCGGCAGCATCATGCATACCGTGTCGATGAAGCGACTGGATGTGCTGGATGCCTATCTGGAGCGGCTGGCTTTTCTCGCAGAACACTTCCCCCGGCTGCACCTCGGGGACAAGATCACATTCTGCATTTCCTGTGCCGCTTTCTATCGACAGGGCTTAAACTGGGCAGATCCCCAGGCCCCCCGATTTCTGTCCAGGGTCCGCGACTGCCGCGCGCAGGTGCGCTTTACTGGTGCTGAGCTGCGCAAGCTACCTTTGATACAGCTGGCCTATGTTTGCGGCACCGGCTGCTGTATGGATCTGTTCTGCCGTATGATGAATCTGCGAAAGAGAGGCGATGCAAATGGCTGATCTTTACACTCGTATCTCCAAACGGATCAACATGACCGTAACTGCATTCCGATCCGACTGCCGCATCTCTGCAAAGCTGGCACTTCTGCGGATGTGCGCTGATCTGGGCGGACGACTGGGCCTTCGTTCCATCTCCGTCCCTGCCAGCAAGAAAAAGGAAGCCTTCATCCAGAAGCATCTGGAGAAGGCCCTGGGCTCCGTGTTGGAGCACTATGTCGATGACCGCGACCATGGCACTTTTGAACCCGACGGCCCCATCTGGGTCTGCTGGTGGACGGGCGAGGAGACCGCACCTGCGCTAGTGAAACGCTGTATCCGCAGCATCCGTGAGAATGCCGGTGACCGCCTGGTTCACATGATTACCCGGGACAATTACAAGGAGTATCTGGATATCCCCACCTACATCCTGAACAAGGTTCAAAATGGTTCCATGTGCGTTGCCAATTTCTCCGACTATCTCCGCTTTTCCCTGCTGGCCAAATATGGCGGTCAGTGGCTGGATGCGACCCTTTTCTGCTCCGCACCCATCCCAGCCGACTACGCCCATGCCCCCCTGTTTACCTGCAAGGGAACCATGGGCGACCCCAGCGGCTATCTTTCCCTGTTCCGTTGGACATCTTTCTGCTTCGGCGGATACCGGGGCAATGTATTGTTCCGCTATATGAGCGACGCATTTGACGCCTACTGGAGGGAACATGATATCTCTATCGACTATCTGCTGGTGGATTATCTGATCGATCTGGGATATCGGAAGCTCCCCGCAGTCCGACAGCTGCTTGACGCCGTTCCCGACAACAACCTCCACCGGGACGACTTGCAGGCAGCCATGAATGCTGCCCTGCCCGCCACCGACTTTGATGCCGTGATCCAGCCGGATACCACGCTGTACAAGCTCTCCTGGCGGGAGGCCTATGCTGAGACCACCGCGGATGGGCAGGAAAGTATTTTTGCATATTTCATCAACGAAAAGAGGAATTAGCATGAGCCGTGTATTGATATGGAAGAAAAAGTCCCCCGGAAGTGAATACGATCTTTACAGGGGGATCGATTGTGTCCAGGAGTATACCCAGCCCATCCAATATAATGTAGGCAATCGTTTGTGGCTGCAGGGACTGATGTCCTCGATCGACACCGGAGAAAACGAATATACCTATCTCTCAAGCGAACTGACCCCCGATGCCATCAATTCCGGCTTTGACTTCATTATCCTGCCCATGGCAAATATCTTCAACAAGCTATACCAGCTAAACATCCGGTCTCTTGCGGAAGAATTTTCCTCAATCCGGATCCCTGTTTATGTCATTGCCTGCGGCGCACAGGCGGAGTCCTTTGATGCGCTGGACGAGCTGGTCAGCCAGATCGGCGAAGATTCCAAGCGGTTCATCAGTGCGATCTACGCCACCGGCGGTGAATTTGCATTGCGGGGACACTTTACAAAAGAGTTTTTTGTCCGCCTGGGCTTCCCCTCCGCAGTTGTCACGGGCTGCCCCTCTTTATATCAGATGGGGCGTGATTTCTCCGTACCCGTCAGAAAGGCGGACCCGGAATCCATTGTACCGGTATTCAACGGAAGGATCGACCTGATTGAAAAAGTGATGCTCCACTACAGCAACAGCATCTATCTCGACCAGGATACCCTCTGGAGCGATCTTTATGCACCCAGAAATCATCATCCGACCTTCCGCAATACCCTTGCCTTTTACCATAATAACGGTGCGTTTCCGGCAGAACTCCTCGCCCAGGATCGGGTCCGCCTGATCCCCGATATGCATAACTGGAGATCGTTCCTGATCGATCAGCAATTCACGTTTGCTTTCGGTACCCGCATCCATGGAAATATCATGGCGATCCTGAGCGGTATCCCCGCAGTCGTCGCCGCTGTTGACAGCAGAACACGGGAGATGGCTGAGTTCTATGACATCCCCCTGGTCATGCCCCGGCAGGGGCAGATCTACAGTCTGGAAGAATTTGCGGAAATCCATGACCGGGCAGACTATACGAAATTCAATCAGACATTTGCGGACAAATACGATGCCTACGCCGCATTCCTGACCGATCACAAGATCGTATCCCAGCCTAATTCCGTCAACCGGTTTTTCAGCCATGACAATCCCTATGTTCCGCCGCTTGCCGCTGTGAACACAGCCTACTTCAAGCAAATGACGGACACGATCAAGTACGCCCGTCCGCTGCTTGATCTTGCATGTTTTCTGGCAGATCACCGCAGACGATAAGCCCCCCCGGCACATCCGAATCCACAGAGGTGACCCACAATGATCCAATCCAGAGCAGACCTCTCAGAATACCTGCAGGCAGACGAGAATTATCTCGTCCCTGATGGATTCAAGCAAACCTTGATCGCAGGTATCACCTGTTTTCCCGCTGTTTCCATCAAAAAGTACCTCACGTTTCTGCGCAAGCAGGAATATTACATCAACACCGCCAACGGCAGCAAGCTGAAAAAGCTGCTTGCCCTTTACTATGAGCGCAGAAAGAACTCCCTCGGCCTCCGGCTGGGGATCGAGATCGCGCCCAACTGCTTCGGGAAGGGGCTGTGCATCTACCACGCCGGCAACATCGTTGTAAATGACTCCGTCCGTGCCGGTGAAAACTGCAAGCTCCACGGAAGCAACTGCATCGGCAACAACGGGATCACCCAGCACGCGCCCCGCTTGGGAGACAACGTGGACATCGGCTTCGGTGCGGTTGTGATCGGAGACATCGAGATTGCAGACGGTACCGTCATCGGTGCAAATGCCGTGGTCAACCGCTCCGTCCGGGAAGCCGGATGCACCGTGGTCGGCGTCCCGGCAGCACCAATCCATCGGTAACCACGTTTCCCGAACATCCGATATCCTGCGACTACCCCCACCAAGGAGTTCTATTGTATGAAGTTCTCTGTCATTATTCCGGCATACAATGCCGAAAAAACCCTGACCGCCTGTCTCCAGAGCCTGGCTGAACAAACATTTTCCAATTTTGAGGTACTCATCATCGATGACGGATCATCGGACTGCACGATGGAAAAAGCATCGGGATTTACCGAGCATGACTCCCGATTCCATTATGTCCGACAGGACAACGGCGGTGTATCCAGTGCCAGAAACCGTGGCATGCGTACTGCCGTCGGTGATTTCATCGTGTTCCTGGACAGCGACGACCGGCTTGATCCCCGTTACCTTGAGAACTTCTTCGGTATGATCACCGCGCACCCGGACAGCGACAACTTCTGGTGCGGTTACAGAGCCGTGGACGGTCAGGGAAATCCCCTCGATGCGTGCACGTTTTCAGCGGATGACGGTCTGCAGATCCAGGATCGCTCACAGATCATCAGTCTGCACTTGAAGTCACTGGATGCATCCCCTTGCAACAAGGCATACCGCAGATCGATCATCGCACATCACGCCCTGTCTATGCGGGAGGAACTGTCGCTCGGTGAGGATCTTCTGTTCAATTATGCCTATTTGGATGTATCCCGAACCAAGATCGTCATCTCCAATCAGCCACTTTACATTTACACAAAAGCCGGAAACGATTCTCTGGACAGCAAATTCCGTGCTGATCTGAAAGATATCTACGACACGCTGGACAATGGGATGCTCCATTATCTGCAAAAATGGGATATCCCGCAAGATCGGTTGTCTGATTTCTACAGCAGTGTTTATTTCCGATTGGAAAAAGTTCTGTATAACACATATCGCCCCGAAAATACCATGTCTGCCGCAGAAAAGCGGCGATATAATGAGAAGCTCATGCGCAGTGCAAAATTCCAGGAAGCTCTGAACACCGCGAGTTATGCCGTGCATCCTGCGTACCGCGTCGCCTATCGGGCAGGCAGCTGGCGGATGATCCAACTGCTGGATCACCTTCAGAAAATCAAAGCCCGACTCCGGCCATCCTGACATCCCCTCGAAATAATGTAAGGACAAGAACATGAAAACAAACGGAAGTCAACTTAAAATCGGCATCATTTTGAATTACATCAATCTAATCATCGGCAATCTGATCCCGATCTTCTATACCCCTATCATGCTGTCCCTGCTGGGGCAGAATGAATACGGCTTGTACAAGCTCGCCAGCAGCGTCACCAGCTATCTGTCGCTGATTTCCATGGGTCTTGGCTCTGCAGTGTCCCGATATCTGATCAAAGCCAATACCGAAGAGGGAAAGGAAGCCGAGGAGCGCGTCCTGGGCCTGTTCGTGACGATCTTCCGGATTATTGCCGCTGCGGCATTGGTCGTCGGCACGGTGCTGACTATGAGCCTGCATCTGTGGTACGCGGAATCCCTGAGCCCGGACGAGTTGGCACGAATGAAGGTCATCGTCTTCGTGCTGGTGTGCAACATGTCCATCAGCTTTACTGTGTCGCCCTATATGTCCGTGGTCACAACCCATGAGCGTTTCCTGTTCACGCAGGGAGCAAATATCGTGTCCACCTGTATGGGCCCCCTGCTGAATCTGGCAGTACTGTTTTTTGGCGGCAGATCCATCGAAATGGCTGTCTCGTCGCTGGTGCTGAATGTATTGGTTCAGTTTGCATATCTGTGCTACGTCCGCAGATCTATCGGCATTCGCCCGAACTATCAGAATATGCCGACGAACCTGATGAAGGAGATCCTACGGTTCTCTTTCTGGGTCTTCGTTGCGAACGTGGTGGGTCAGCTCTACAATGCCACAGATACCGTTATGATTGGTGCGGTTCCTGCGCTGGCCACCGTCGGAACTGCGGTATACAGTGTTGGTGCCACGTTCAATAACATCGTGTTCAGTCTGACCACAGGTGTCTCCAGCCTCATAAGTCCGAAAACCAATAAAATGGTTTTCTCCGGTGCCTCCAGACAGGAGCTGACCGATCTGGCAATTCGGATCGGCAGAATCCAAGGTTACATCATCTCGCTGGTCGTATCGGGATTCATCGCGTTTGGCAAGCCTTTTATTGCATTTTACGCCGGAGAAGGCTACGAAGATGCATATTGGGTCGCAGTGTTCATGATGGTTCCCAACATGATCCCCCTTGTCCAGAGTGTATGCCTGAGCGTGATCGTCGCACAAAACAAGCACCGATTCCGTTCCCTGGTCTATCTGGGCATCGCCATTACAAACGTGATCGGTACATGGTTTATGATGCACAAGTACGGGATTATTGGTGCAGCCTTAGTAACAGGACTCTCCGTGGTCGCCGGACAGGGCGTCATTATGAACTGGTACTATCACAAGAAAACCGCTTTGGATATGGTACGTTTCTGGAAATCTGTCGCCGTTCTGTACCTGATCCCGACCGGAATGTGCATCGCCACCCTGCTGCTGTCGCGCTGGATCGATTTCTACCGGCTTCCGATCATGCTGACAGGTATTGTCGTATACACCATTATTTACTGTGTCCTGAACTGGTTCCTGATGATGGATCAATACGAAAAATCAATCCTCACGGAGCCTTTCCACAAAATCATCAAAAGGAAGGGATGAGTATATGAATCTGTTCAAATCACTGAATTCCCGCGTCCAGAACTGGCAAAGCAAGCATTTCGAAAAGACCAAATACGGAAAGCGGCTTGCCGGATATCGCGACAAGCACAAGGGCGAGACCTGCTTCATCATCGGCAACGGCCCCAGTTTGCGGGCTGAGGATCTGCAGGCCCTGCATGAGCGCGGGATCGTGACCTTCGCCACCAACCGCGTTTTCAAGGTCTTCGATCAGACCCAGTGGCGTCCGACCTATTATGTCAGTGAGGATATCCTCCTGATGCGCGACGTTCAGGAGACCATCCGTGATATGGATGTACAGGGCCGCTTCATCCCGATCAACCTGAAATGGTATGAGGGCGTCGATATCCCCAATGCGGATTACTTCTACATCGAATATACCGCCCCCATGAAGGAGACCTTCTGTTTGTCTGTGGATATCCCTCACTGCATCCGCTGCCGGGGCACCGTGACGATGACCTGTCTTCAGCTGGCGGCATACATGGGCTTCACCCGGATCTATCTCATCGGCGTGGATCACAACTTCGCAAAAATGTTTGATAAGAACGGCAATGTCGTCATCGACCATTCCATCAAGAATCACTTCGCCGACGATTACGACAAAGGCATCTTCGACCAGGGCTTCCATGTGGATGAGGCCACTGAGGCCTATATGGACATGGAGCGTCTGAGCCGCAAATGCGGAACCTTCCGGATTTTCAACGCTACCAGAGGAGGAAAGCTGGAAGTGTATGAACGAGTCGATTTGGATTCCCTGTTGAAACAACTTTAAGTATGGAGGAAGAGAATATGAAGATTATTGGAGCTATCCCCGCACGATACGGTTCTTCCCGTTTCCCCGGCAAGCCCCTGCAGGACATCTGCGGCAAACCCATGCTCTGGTGGGTCTACCAGCAGGCCAAAAAGGTTGCCGAATTCGAGGATGTCTACATCGCCACAGATGACCAGCGTATCGTAGATCTGTGTGAAGAGCACGGCATGAATGTTGTCATGACCGGCACCCATTCCACCCACATCGCCCGCATCCATGAGCTGTCCACCAAGGTGGACGCCGACTACTACGTCAACATCAACGGTGATGAACCCCTGATCGAGCCCGAAACCATCCGGGCCATCATCCCCGCCGCTGCCTCCGACCAGCCCAAGGTCTTCGGTCTGATGAAAATCCTGAGAGATCCCGTGGAGCTGATCGATCCCACCAATATCAAGGTCGCCGCCAACAAGGACGGTGTCGCCCTTTATATCTCCCGCGCACCCATCCCTCACCCCTACAAGACCATCCTCTTCGAGTACAAGAAGGCCATCGGCGTGGAATGCTGGAACAAGGCCGCCCTGGAGCTGTTTGTGAACACGGAGCCCGGTGTTATGGAGCAGATCGAGGATCTGGTGGCACTGCGTTTCTTCGAGAACGGCTGCCCCATGCACTATACGCTGGTCGAGAGTAACTCCCTCTCCGTGGACACTCCCAAGGATCTGGAGAAGGTGCGCCTCATCATGAAAAAGTTGCTGCAGGAGCAGAACGCCGATGCACAGTGATATCAAGCTTCTCGACTGCACGCTTCGTGACGGCGCGCACCTGAACAAGGGCCGCTTCGGCAGAAAGGTCATCACCGAGACCATCGCCGGTCTGGTTCAGGCAAAGCTGGATATCGTGGAGATCGGCTTTTTCGACAACGAGCCCTACGATGAGAACACCAGCTACTTCAACTCCATCGCCGCAGCAAAATCCGTCCTCCCCGAGGAGAAGGGTACCACCAGCTTCTCCCTGATGGCGGATTTCGTGGACGTCAGCCAGGTCGAGCCCTGCGACGGCACCATCGAATTTTTCCGGCTTTCCTTCAAACGCAGCCGCCTGGGCTGGGCCCTGGACGCCGCAAAGACCCTGATGGACAAGGGCTACAAGGTCTACATCAATCCCGTGAACTGCAATGTCTACACCGATGCGGAATATCTGAACGTGATCGAACAGGTGAACCGGCTCAAGCCCTACGGCTTCTCCATCGTCGATACCTTCGGCGTGCTCCGCAAGGAGACCCTCTCCCGGATCTACTACCTTCTGGAGGGCAATCTGGACCCGGAGATTACCATCGGCCTGCACCTGCACGAAAATCTGGGCCTGTCCTATTCCCTTGCCCAGCACTTTCTGGAAATCCGCAATCCCAAACGGCGCGTGACCGTTGACTGCTCGCTGCTGGGCATGGGCCGGGTACCCGGCAATCTCTGCACGGAGCAGATCATGGATCACCTGAACATCTACATGGGCAGGGAGTACAACACGGAGCCTGCGCTGGATATGATCGATGACCACATCGCCCCCATCAAGCGGGAGATTCCCTGGGGCTACTCAATCCCCTATGCACTCTCCGGCAAATACGGCGTCCACCGCACCTATGCGGAATTCCTCATGGGCAAGCACCGACTGAAGACCAAGGATATTCAGCGCATCCTGAGCGTCATCGATAAAAAACACATCGAGAATTTTGACGAGGAATACATTGAGCGGCTGTACCGGCAGTATATGAGCGTTGAATGCGATGATGCTGGCTCCATTGCGGCTCTCACCCAACGGCTCAGCTGCAGATCCGTGATGATTATCTGCCCGGGACGTTCCATCGTCGGACGAGAAGCGGAGCTGCGCGCCTATGCCGCAGAACACGACCTGGTCACCATCTCGGTGAACTTCCTCCCGGAATTTTTGATGCCGGACTGCGTCTTCTGCGGAAATGTCAAGCGCGTCCATAACATCCCAAAGAGCGGACAGTCCCTGCGTCTGATCACCTCCAACGTACTGGAAAGCGCACAGGGCCGATATGATCACGTCTTTTCCTTCAACGACTGTGTGTACTTCAACGAAACCTTCTGCGAGGATTCTACGGTCATGTTGCTCAAGGTGCTGAGCCGCTGCGGCTGCAGTGAGATCTGCATCGCAGGCTTCGATGGCTTTGCCCAGGGTGTCGCCAACTACTACAAGGAGGGCTATACCAGGGAGAAGGGCCCCTTTGTCAATACCAAGGTTATTCGGCGAATCCTGAGTGAATCGCTGAATCGTCTGAACATCCGCTTTTT
Source organism: Oscillospiraceae bacterium (assembly GCA_015067895.1). The sequence continues at coordinate 54,915 of SVLP01000009.1, forward strand.
GACACCGTCTGCTTACCAATAACAGATGCCAAAGTGAGGAGCAATGATCCCAATGAAACTGAAAATGCTGGTTATGGATGTGGACGGCACCCTGACGGACGGACACATCTACATCGGGGCCGATGGCGAGATGATGAAAGCCTTCCATGTCCAGGACGGCTACGCCATCGCCCACACGCTGCCTGATCTGGGCGTCACCCCCGTCATCATCACCGGCCGAAAATCCAAAATCGTGGAAAAACGGGCCGCTGAGCTGAAGATCACCCATCTGCACCAGGGCATCTCAGACAAGCTAAGCAAGCTGAAGGAGGTCGCCGCTGAGCTGGGCGCATCCGCCGAAGAGATCGCCTACATTGGCGATGATGTCAATGACCTGGACTGCATTCGCTGGTGCGGCGTTACCGGCTGTCCTGCCGATGCCGTGCCGGAGGTTCTGGAGGCCGTCAGCTATGTCTGCAAGCGAGACGGTGGACGGGGCGCAGTCCGGGAGTTCATCAATCGGTTCCTCAAAGAGATGGGAGCATGAGTCTTTCCAGGCTGTTCTGGTGGATCTACCAGCTTTCCCCCGGTGTGATCGTGCTGGCGTTCGCGGCGTGTACGCTGGTGTTTCTTTGGCTGTACCGGCGGCTGCGGGAGCTTCGTTGGGTGCGGGGCCTTCTGATATCTGTGCTGATGATCTGGCTGGCCGCTGCGGTCTATGCCACGCTCCTGAACCGGAGCAGGGGAACCGTGGGGGCCTTTCAGACGATCCCCCTCCATTCCTACCGGGAGATGTGCGCCACCGGTAACCGGGAGATCCTGCGCAGCAATTTCATGAATGTGGCGCTGTTCTACCCGGCGGGACTCCTGCTTGGGGCGATCCTCCCGAAAAAACGGCGGGCAGCGGTTCTTCTGGCGGTGCTCAGCCTGTCCATCGAGAACGCTCAGCACAGCCTGTTCCTGGGCAGGGGAGAGATCGACGATGTGCTCCACAATACCCTGGGGGCTGTTATCGGCTCTCTGGCACTGTCCCTGGAACCCATACTTTTCTCTACAGATAAGAAGGAGCAAACCTCCATGAGCAAGATCCTGATTTTGACCAACCATTCGTATATGCTTTACCGCTTCCGCACGGAGCTGATCCAGACCCTCATGAAAGACCATGAGGTGGTGCTGAGCATGCCCTTTGTGGGCCATGAGGAGGACTTCATGGCCATGGGCCTGCGCTGCATCGAGACCGAGGTGGATCGCCGGGGCATCAATCCCAAGCGGGATCTGAAGCTCTTCCGCTTCTACCGCAGCTTGCTGAAAGCGGAGAAGCCCGACATGGTCATTACATACTCCATCAAGCCCAACATCTACGGCGGCTGGGCTTGCCAGCTTGCCGAGATCCCCTACTGCGCCAATGTCCAGGGCCTGGGCACCGCCTTCCAGAAGAAGGGCCTGGCCCCGATCGTCACCGTGATGTACAAGACCGCCCTGCGGAAGGCCAAGACCGTCTTCTTTGAGAACCAGGGCAACGCCAATGAGTTTGTCAGCCGTCACATCATCCCGGAGAAAAAGATCACCCTCCTCAGCGGCGCGGGCATCAATCTGGAGGCCTACCCCTATACCCCCTATCCGGAAAACGACCGGGTGCACTTCCTGTACCTGAGCCGCCTGATGGCGGAAAAGGGCGTGAGGGAGCTGCTGACCGCCATGAAGCGGCTCCATGACGAGCTGGGCGACCGGGTGGTGCTTGACTTAGTGGGCTTTTACGATGACGAGGCCTGTCAGGCCCAGGCCGAAGAGCTGGTGAAGGAGGGCATCGCCGTGTTCCACGGCTTCCAGTCCGAGCCCCGGCCCTTCTACGCGAAGGCCGACTGCGTGGTGCTGGCCAGCTATCACGAGGGTATGAGCAACGTCCTGCTGGAGGCTGCCGCAACGGGCCGTCCCGTCATCACCAGCGACATCTACGGCTGCCGCGAGGCGGTGGACGAGGGCGTCAGCGGCCTGCTGTGCAAGGTCAAGGACGCCGACAGTCTCTATGAACAGATGAAAAAGATGGCCCTCCTGCCCCGGGAAGACCGGGCACAGATGGGCATTGCCGGCCGTGAAAAGATGGAGCGGCAGTTTGACAAAAAGGTAGTGGTGAAAAACACCATTAATGCGATTGACAAGTAATCACCATTCCATACAGCATCTTTAGATACCAATACCATTGGATGTCACAATAGATTTCCCCTGGTAGTCCATTACGGGACTACCAGGGATCTTTTTTATTAAGCAGGCTTTACTTCGTTCATTTCTCCGTTAAATCGCAACTTTTCGACCACATATTATCCATTTAGAAAGCCCGAAGCGTGGCTGCTTCGGGCTGATTTTATTTTGGAGGTATGTATATGAGCGAATTGGAATCCCAGTTGGAAGAGTGCGGGGTTTGTCGCGCCCTGCATCCTTACAACGAACTGGCGTGTTTTGAAGACACGCTGATCTGCGCCGAATGTCTGGAGGACAGCACCGTCATCTGCGGCCGCTGCGGGGAGCGGATCTGGCGGGACGATGACCAGGGCAACGAGGACTCCGGCCATCTTTGCCAGAGCTGCTATGATCGGTACTACAACACCTGTGAGGAGTGCCACCGGATCATCTGCGAGGAGGACGCCTACTATGAAGACGACGACACCGTCCTCTGCTACGATTGCCACCGGCATCCTCTACATGGGCGTGGAAATCGAGCTGGACGAGGGCGGCGAAAGCGACAACCAGGCCCGGAAGCTGCTGGAGATCGCCAACAGCGAGACGGAGCGGATCTATTGCAAGCACGACGGCAGCCTGAACGATGGCTTCGAGGTCGTGTCCCACCCCATGACCCTGGCTTACCACATAGAGAAGATGCCCTGGCAGTCTTCGGTGACAACATTGCCGACCAGGAAGCGGTCATTGCACGAATCGTGTACTTCTTCGAAAAGCACTGGGAGGAGCTGCTGAAATTCTCCCGCCGTACCCATCGGCAGATGGAGCAGTGGGCGAACCGCTACGGCTACAAGGACACGCCGATGGAGATCCTCGACCACGCCAAGAAAGGCTTCCGTGGTTTTCGGTACACGGCAGTCAACCTCACGAACGGCGCAAACCTGATGTATTTTTTCCGAAGCATCAGGTCGAAGGCTGCAAAGGTCATGCACACGGCGATGAACTGGCGCATACCGTTCCGCATCCAGGACATATAGTCCGTGGAAGCCACGAACAGGAAGATGCTGAGCCAGAAATTGGGGGAATACCGGCGGAAAGTATAGACCATACACCACATCTGGAACGCCGCAATGATGATAAAAAACTGCCGGTAGTCACTAACGCCGCAGACCTTCAAAATCGTAATCAGTGCGGTGAAGCCGGGGTCTTTTTTGCTGGAGGCCATGATCGCAGGGATGTCCGCAAGGGATGTGGGGCAGTGCGGAAAGCAGCGGCGTATGACGAAGTATCCGCACCGCCGGTGCGGTAGCCCGCCCACAGGACATACGGCAGCACCAGCAGCGCAGCCGTGAACCAGTACCACCGCTCCTGAACCTGACCGCAGACCAATTCCTGTTTCTTCGGCATCTTATACAGGACGACGCCCGCTGCGAATATCCAGATCAAAAGATACCAGTAGCTCGTCTGCTCCAAATCAAAAATAGTACTCATAAACGATCCTCAAAAACAACGTCAGAATTCTTCATGATCCTTCTGTAAATCAATTAATTATTTAATGATTTACAGGAAAAGTAAACCCAATAATCCAGACGGGATATACGCTTTTTTGGGTGGAAATGTGCAACCCGTCGGCGGAACGAAAAGCGGATCCTCCGGAAAACCGGAGGATCCGTCTGGAATTCACTGATCCTCGTAGCTGAGGATCTCTTTGGCCAGGTAAACGGGCCTTTGCTTGCTCTGTTCAAAGGTGCGGCCCACGTATTCGCCGATGATGCCGATGCAGATCAGCTCCATGGCCCCCAGGGCCAGGATCAGCACGATGATGGTGGCATAGCCGGGGATGGCGATGCCGAAGGCCAGCTTCTCGAAGACGACCCAGAACAGGTACAGCACCGCAGAGAGTGCGCTGACGCCGCCGAGATAGGTCGCCATCCGCAGGGGGGCCGTGGAGAAGCCGATGATGCCGTCCACCGCATAGTTGAAGAGCTTGCGGAACGACCATTTGGTGCTTCCCGCCACCCGCTCCTGGGCGGTGTAGGGGATGAAGCAGGTCTCATAGCCCACCCAGGCGAAGAGCCCCTTGGAAAAGCGGTGGTACTCGGCCATATCCAGCAGATCCTCCGCCACGCACCGGCGGAAGGTGCGGAAGTCGCTGGCATCGGGATGGAGCTTGACGGTGGAGAGCTTGTTGATGATGGAATAGAAGCTCTTCTTAAAGAAGCTCAGCACCTTGCCCTCGCCCCGGCGATCCTGGTAGGCGGCCACCACGTCATATTCGGGCTTCTCCTCCAGAATGGCAACCATGTCCCGGACGATCTCCGGACGCTGCTGGAGGTCGGCGTCAATGAGGGAGACATACTCGCCCACGGCCTGCTCCATACCGGCGTAGATGGCGGACTCCTTGCCGAAATTCCGGGAGAAGGAGACCACCTTCACCGGGCAGCGCTGGGCAGCGAAGAGCTTTTTCAATTGGAATAACGTGGTGTCCTTGCTGCCGTCGTTGACGAAGATGACTTCGTAGTCGTAGCCGCAGCCGTCGAAGGCGGCGATGACCGCGTCGAGGAACAGGTTCACGGATTCGGCCTCATTGTAACAGGGAACCACAAGGGAAAGTTTCATAGGATTCAGCTCGCTTTATTGGAATTTCATTTTATTATATTCCATCTTTGGGGAAAAGTAAATATGAAAATAGCCCGTGGGGAGAAGCTGTAACCGCAAGGGAACGCCAAAAGCATCGCACACCCATGTAGGGAACGGGCAGCAAAAAGGCTCCCGGCTTACGCCGGGAGCCAGGGACTGTTACCAGAGGAAGGTGGTGACGAAACGCTGGATGATGATGGCGATCTGGGCACGGTTTGCTAGGCCGTTGGGGCCCAGGGTGGTCTCGGTCATGCCGGAGATGATGCCGTTGGCCACGGCCCACTCCATGGGCTCCCGGGCGTGGGCGGCGATCTGGCCGGCGTCGGTGTAGCCGCTGAGGTCTGCCCGCTTGGCGGTGTCGATGCCCATGGTCTTTGCAAAGCGCATCAGGAAGGTGACCATATTCTGGCGCACCAGAGTGCCGCCGGGGTTGAAGTGGGTGGCATCGGAGCCGGTGGTGATGCCGTTTTCAAAGGCCCACAGCACCGCGTCGGTGAACCAGCTCTCGGCGGGCACATCCACGAAGGGATTGTCGATGGTGACGGCCGGAGAACCGGCCATGCGGTACAGGATCACCACGAACTGGGCCCGGTTGATGTTGGCACCGGGGGCGAAAACGCCGCCGTCCATGCCGTTCATGAAGCCGTAGCGGGTGACGAAGTCCACCGCATCATAGAACCAGGTGCCCTCGGCGATGTCGGAGTACATGGTGTTGACCTTGTAGTCTCTCAGGGCTTCCCATGCAGCCAGCAGGGATGCATACTGGGCATCCACGTCGGGCTGGGTGTAGTCGGGGATGGCGTTGACGTTGTTCAGGAATTGATCGGCTGCGTCAAGCTGTGCCAGCAGGGCAGTGACGGACTCGGCGGGGAAGATGTCCAGCTTCAGGTGCTCCCGGTCGGCATTGACCTGGGCATACAGCTCCTCCAGAGCGGTCAGGTCGCCCCGGAGCACCAGCTTGGCGCGCTCCTCCTGCAGCAGCCGCACACAGGTATCTGCCGTAAACTGGTTGGTGTTGGGATCGGCGGCAAATTCCTTGGCGGAACGGAGCACCGAGTCGAAGGTCGTCCAGCTGCGGCGGGTGTAGTCCTCCTGCTTCAGCTGCTCGCACTCTGCGATGGCAGCCAGCAGGGCGGTCAGATCAGCCCGTTTCTCCAGATGGAGGAAGGCCAGGTTCAGCTTCTCCAGGGCGGCATCCACGGCACCCTGGACGGCGGAGTCATCGTTCAGGACTTCCAGAGCTTCCGTCAGAGCCTCCACCAGGTACCGCCAGGTGATGGGGGTGTACTCCTCTTCGTTCAGTGCATCGGCCTTGGCGACGGCCTCGGCCAGGGCGGTCTTATCGGCGGCGGGAGCCACAGCAACATTGCCGTTGGGGCTCACGATGACCTGCCAGGCGGGTTCGCCGTCCAGGGCGATGAGATAAGCGTCCTCCCGGGCGGGCAGGTACAGGTAAAGCAGGTCGTCCTCCGGATGGTTGGCGGAAATGCCCCAATCCCTGCCGTCAACGGTGACGGAGGTCACATTGGGAGCCTCGATGTTGACCAGGAACACGGCGTCGGAGTCGTCGTTCAGGAGGGTCGTATCCCGGAAGGCCATGCCGGTGCCGGTGGAGACGGCCTTGACGGTGCCGCCGGAGATACGGGTGTTGTTGTTGGTCTGGGGGGATGCGGTGCCCGCGCCGATGGCGTCAGCCTCAAACTCACTGATGGCGGTGATGGTTCCGCCGAAGATGTAGGTGTTGCCGCCGTCCTGGCCGGGGCCGCCGCCGATGGCTGCGCCGTTGGACTTGGAGACGGCGTTGATGATACCGCCGGTGATGGTGATGTCGGGCACCACGGCACCGTAGTAGCCCTGGACACCGGTGCCGATGCAGGCGCCGCCGGTCATGGTGTTGTCCACGGTGTCCTCGGTCAGCAGGTCGAAGGTGCCGCCGTTAATATCGATGACGGCGTTCAGGTTGCCGGAGCCGTTGGCCACGCCGATGATGGGGCTGTCCACCTGGGTGAAGCCCACGAAATCGCCGCCGTTGATGGTGATGCGCATGGTCTTGTAGGGGCTGCTCCAGCCGCCGGTGGCCGCGTTGCCGGTGCCGATGGCTGCGCCGCAGTAGGCCAGGTTGTTGGTATAGCCGGACTCCCGGTTCTCCATGGCGATGTCGAAGGAGCCGCCGTTGATGGTGATGCTGACCTTGGCATTGCCGGAGCCGGTGCCGATGCCCGCACCGGCGTTCATGCCGTCGAAGACGAAGCTGCCGCCGTCAATGACGATGGTGCCCGCGTCCTCACCGGCGTTGGAGCCGATGGCCGCGCCGTAGGTGTTGTGGTTGCCCAGAACCGTCAGCTTACCGCTGCCCTTCACGGTCAGCTCCACGCCGTCGGGGACATGGATGGAGGCGGCGGAGCCGTAGTCCTGGCCGTGGACGGAGTTTTCGCCCACCAGGGTCAGGGTGTTGCCGGTGCCGGTAAAGTCGATGCCGTTGGGGTAGGAGTAGTCGGAGGCCATGCCGCTGCTCAGGTGCAGATCCTCAATGGTCAGATTCAGCTGGGCGTTCAGGCTGTCGATGGCGAGATTCTGGTAGGGATTCTCGATGGTGTTGCCCGCCGCGCCGGTGAGCCGGACGTTGTGGGCATCATCGGTGATGGTAACGGTGGTGTTGTGCAGATTCTCGGGGATGGTGTAGAAGCCGTCCTGGCGGATGACGTTGTCGCTGGGCCAGTCGGTGGTGGGAGCGGACACGGTGACGGAGGCCGCACCATAGACGCCGTTGACGGCGGTGGCCCGGATCTCGCAGGAGCCGGGGCCGACAAAATCGATCTCGGCGGTCATGGTGTCCTCGGAGACGGAAACCACCTGAGCCACATCCTCGTTGGTGGAAGACCAGGTGAGGGTCTTGTTCACCGCGTTCTCCGGATCGACGATGGCGTGCATGTCCATATTACCCGAGTCGATGTTGGCGGTAATCATGTACTCGTTGATCTGAACCAGCTGGGGTTCGATGTCCTGGCTGGTGGTGCTCATCAGATCGGACAGGTGCTCGTTCCAGGCGTAGTCGTAGATGTCCAGACGGCACATCTTGTAGCCGTCGGCCTGGACATCGGTCAGGTCGAAGGTCAGGGTGGTAACGGCACCCAGCTCCGTCTCCTCCACGGCGATGATGGGGCTCAGGGCGGTGGTGAAGTCCTCGTCCACCAGCTGGGCGGCCATGACGTAGTGGTTGTCGGTGACCCGGACGGTCAGGGTGGGCTTGCCGTCAATGACCGCGTAGGTGTGGTCGACGATGGAGGGAGCCTCGTTGTCGATGTAGATGGGATATTTGCTGGTCTGGTACTCGTCCTGACCGTCGATCTTTGCATCGATGGTGTAGGTGTAGGGGCCGTCCTCCAGATACCAGTAGCCCAGCTCGTCATTGCCGCCGATGGGCTGCCAGGAGTCGCTCCAGTTGACGAAATCGGAGTAGATGTAGCCGCCGGAGGAATAGTAGAAGGACTTGTAGGTGTTCTCGTAGGCCATCACGTAGACGGGGTTCTCCGGATCCGCGTCAGCGGCGGCGGTGTACCAAATCTCCTTGGGAGCACGGAGCAGACCCTGCATGGGGGTGATGAGGTAGTAGCCCGCGTTGCGGCTGGCGTAGGAGATCCACTGGGCCCGGGCGTTGCCGGTGATGGCGTTGACGCCCAGGTAGTTGCCGTTGCCGTTGTAGTCCATCTGGGCCAGGGCAGACTCGACCATGAAGGAGGTCTCGTCGTCATACATGGTGGTATCGAAGATGGGGGCGTCGGCCCAGTCGCCGTAGAAGCCCAGGTAGGGCAGGCCCAGGGATGCGGTGTCATCTCCGGTGAGCCGGACGAAGCCCTCCACATAGATGCCGTTGGGGAAGGCGGCCAGCTTGGCCTTGCCCGCAGCGGTCAGCTCGATGGTCACGGAGACCTCGGCGGTCTCGCCGGGCTGGACGGTGATGGACTCGGAGGAGAAGGTCACGGTCAGCTCATCCTCCTCCATGGCGCGGCACAGCTCAGAGATATAGCTCTGACCGTAGTGCTCCTCGGTCTGGGCGGCGATGGGATCGATGGAGATATTCCAGGTCTTGGCGGAATCGGAGATGTTGTGGACGGTGAAGGAGAAGCTGTACACGCCCTCCTCACTCTCTCCCAGCTCGGCCTTGGGACGGCCGCCCTCCACGGTCAGATAGGCCTCGGAATGGATGGCGGCGGAGACATTGGCAAGGCCTGCGCCCTGCTTCCGGGGGGTGTAGCTGACGCCGTTGGGATCGGTGACGGGCACGGCGGTGGACAGGAGCAGATTGTCCACCAGCTCCTGCTTCTCAAAATCGGACAAGCTGGGGTAGGCCTCGTTCACATACTGGCGCACCAGGGCGGCGGCACCGGTCATGTGGGGGGCAGCCATGGAGGTGCCGCTCATCTCCTCGTAGCCGCCGGAGCTGGAGGTGGACCAGACATTGCCGCCGGGGGCGGTGATCTCAGGCTTCAGGCTCAGGTCGGGGGCCACGCCCATGGAGCTGAAGTCACTCATCTGACCGGCCACGGGGCTCTCCATCCGGCCGGAGAAATCATTGGAGACGGTGACCTCCTTGACGGCGGCGTCCCGGAGCTGCTTGCCCTCGGCCTTAGAAAGGAAGACCGCGGGGATCAGACCGTTGAGCTGCATGTAGACGGTCTCCTCCACGTCGGTGTTGTTGTAGACGAGCATGGCGACGGCACCGGCGTTGTAGGCGTTGAGCTCCTTCTCGGTGAAGGCGATCTCACCCCGCTCCACCAGAGCGATCTTGCCGGCCACGTCCACCTTGGCGAAGTCGTTGGCGTTGCCCACGCCGGTGACGCGGACATATTCGTAGGTGCCCTCCAGATCGCCGATCTTCAGGGCGGCGTCGGGAGTCTCGTCGAAGGAGATCTTCTCATCGCCCAGCAGGAGGTAGCTGCCGAAGGCCAGGTTCTCATTGACGGAGGCCACGGACAGAGAGGCGGCATAGGTGGAGGGGGAGCCCACGATGCCATAGTCGGGGTTGCCCGCCAGAGCCAGGTCGGTGCCCTGGAGGTTCTCCACGGCGGAGTTGCCGTCATTGCCTGCGGAGATCATCAGATTCACGCCTGAATTGCGGACGGTGTTGTAGACGGCGTCGGTGGCCTCGTCCTCAAAGGTGAAGCCGCAGGGGGTGCCCAAACTCATGTTGACGGTGTCCACGCCCAGGATCACACAGTCCTCCAGGGCGGCGATGATGTCGGAGTCCAGGGCGCCGCCCTCGTCGGGGAAGACCTTCATGATGGCCAGCTGGGCATCGGGAGCCACGCCCCGGAAGCTCTCGCCGTTGGCGGCGACGGTGCCCGCCACGTGGGTGCCGTGGCCCTGGGCATCGGAGACATCGTCGTCCTCGTCGGCGTAGTCGTAGGCGAAGGCCACCTTGGCATTGTGGTAGAGCTTGCCGGTGGCGGTCAGGCCCGTCAGGGCGGCGATGGTCTCGGCAGTCACAACTGCGCCCTCCACCTTCTCACCGATGAAGGCCTCGTGATCCACCTTCAGGCCGGTGTCCAGGATGGCGGCGAAGGTGCCCTTGCCGGTGTAGCCCTCGGCGTTGACGGCGTCGGAATTCATCAGCTCGCCGCTGGTGATGAGCTCGCCCTCGGCCTCCTGAAGCGCAGGAACCTCATAGCGGTTGCCCAGGGTGACCCGCTTCACGCCGGGGATGGCCTCCAGGGCTGCCCGGTCGCCGTAGGCGGCGGTGACGGCGAAGCCGTTCATGACCACCTGATAGCGGTGGGTGATGGTCACATCTGCCGCAGCCTCCACGGCGGCGGCCATGACGGTCTGCTGCTTTTCGATGGCATTGGCCCGAACATTCCCCTTCTGGGTGTCCAGGTAGTCCGCCAGCTTCATACCGGCGGGAAGGGAATCGGCCAGAGGAGCGTCCTCCAGCTCCACGATGAATTCCACTTCGGTCTTGGGATCTACCCGGTCGAAGGTGGTCTTCTGCTCGTCCAGGTAGTCGGCAATGGTTTTGAAGCTGTTTGCTTCAGACCGGGCGGGGGCAGCGGATGCGGCGGGGAATAGTCCGAAGACCATGACCATCGCCAGCACCAGTGCCAGCGCACGAATGCCAGGCTTGTTGTACATTTTCATTTCCTCCATGTTTTTGATTTCCAGGAGTTCTCTGGATTTTTCCATTATACTAGGAGAAAAAACTGCCGTCAAGGACGCAAAACCCGCACGGGAAGATTCCCGTGCGGGTAGGTTCATTTCTTCATGCTGCCGGTGCCGCCCTCCACCACGCCGTCGCTGCGGAGCACGGCGGTGATGGTGCCCAGGAAGCACTTGACATCGAAGGCAAAGCTGAGCTTTTCCACATATTCGCCGTCCAGACGGGCCTTCACATCGATCTCCAGCTCGTCGCGGCCGTTGATCTGAGCCCAGCCGGTGAGACCGGGGCGGACGTCGTTGGCGCCGTACTTGTCCCGCTCGGCGATCAGGTCGAACTGGTTCCACAGGGCAGGCCGGGGGCCGATGACGGCCATGTCGCCCCAGAGGATGTTGAACAGCTGGGGCAGCTCGTCCAGACTGGTCTTGCGCAGGAATTTGCCGACCCTGGTGATGTACTGGTCAGGGTTGGCCAGCAGATGGGTGGGCATGTCCTTGGGGGTGTCGGTGCGCATGGTGCGGAATTTCAGGATGTAAAAATGGCTCTTGCCCAGGCCCACCCGCTTCTGCTTGAACAGCACGGGGCCGGGGGAGTCCAGCTTGATGGCGATGCACAGCGCGATCAGCAGCCAGCCCAGCAGGATGATGCCCGCCAGGGACAGCACGATGGCCAGCAGTCGCTTGAGATAATTCTTATACATAGTTGCAACCTCTATATACAGCTTCTTTCGTGTAATCTTTATTATAATATTTTATGGACGAATTGTAAACTGCATTTTGACAAAGAGATACACAAAAAACACCGAATATCCACAGGGAAAAACTGGACAAAATGGAAGGCTGCCGGAAAAACATGGGCAGTTCAGCGGACGCCCCTTCTGCGCCGCAGGTCGGGCTCGGTGCCGAGAAAAAAGTCGGCGGAGACATTGTAGAACCGGCACAGGGTGACGAGATGCCGGATGGGCAGCTCGTTGGCGCCCCGCTCGTAGCGGGCGTACATGGTCTGGGAGGTGCCCAGAACCTGGGCCACCTGGGTCTGGGTCAGGTCATTGTCCTCCCGGAGTCCCCGGAGCTTCTGTTGAATGGTCTGCATAGATCACACCTCGGATGGAAAGATATCCTAAGTGTAGCAAGGTACAGAATTTTACTAGAAAAATAGTAAATAATTTTACTTAAAATCTGAGTATTTCAAACAAAATACGACTAAAAGAAAAGTTTTCCAACCCAAAAGGCTGTGCGTCACCGCGCCTTTACATCCCCGATCCGCTGTGGTATAATTAATTATACTTATCGCCTTAAGTCTGCAACGCACCCCTCGCCTCCCTCCAAGAGGGAGGGGAACCGCGCAGCGGTGGAGGGAGTGTCCTAAAACAGAACATCTCATGTCTATCCAACGACACTCCCCCAGTCAGCTGTCGCTGACAGCCCCCTCAAGGAGGGGGCCAAGAAAAATTTGCTGAGTTATGTCGATAAGCATATCATTAATTTATACTACATTTGGAGAGGAGCATCCGAAATGTCCATCCATCCCGACGACATCAAGCGCGTGAAGGGGCAGGGCTTCCTGAACAACAAGGGCACCGACTGCTTCAACGCCCGCATCCTGACCACCAACGGCAATCTGTCCACCGACCAGATCCGGGCCATCGCCGAGGCCGCCGATACCTTCGGCAACGGCCGCGTCCAGTTCACCTCCCGCATGACCGTGGAGCTGCCCGGCATCCCCTACGACAAGATCGAGGCCTTCCAGGCCCATCTGGGGGAGCACGGCCTGTACACCGGCGGCACCGGCCCCAAGGTGCGCCCTGTGGTCAGCTGCAAGGGCACCACCTGCCAGTATGGCCTGTATGATACCTTCGGCCTCAGCGAGAAGATCCACGAGCGGTTCTACCTGGGCTACCACGACGTGAAGCTGCCCCACAAGTTCAAGATCGCCACCGGCGGCTGCCCCAACAACTGCGTCAAGCCCGACCTGAACGACCTGGGCATCATCGGCCAGCGGATCAAGGAGGTCGACCTTGAAACGTGCAGGGGCTGCAAAAAATGCCAGATCGAGCTGAACTGCCCCATGAAGGCGGCGTCCGTCGTGGACGGCAAGGTCTATATCAATGACTCCCTCTGCAACAACTGCGGCCGCTGTGCCGCCAAGTGCCCCTTCGGTGCCTTCGGAGAGGGAAAGCCCGCCTGGAAGGTCTGCATCGGCGGCCGCTGGGGCAAGAAGGTCGCCCAGGGCAAGCCCCTCGGCAAGCTCTTCACCAGCGAGGAGGAGGTGCTGCGCGTGGTGGAGAAGACCATCCTCCTGTTCCGGGAGCAGGGTCTCCCCGGCGAACGCTTCGCCGACACCATCACCCGGCTGGGCTTTGAAAACGTGGAAGCACAGCTGCTCAGCGACGAGATCCTCGCAAGAAAAGACGAGATTTTGAAGGACTGAGATCATGCAGCATGCCGCCGCTCCAGTTGGAGCGGCGGTATTTGTTTTGCAGTAAAGAAATTTATTTCGGTATTTTTTTATTGAATTCATCCCGGGGATATGGTATCATAAAGGTGGCAAAAAGCCAACCTATCCGAAAGGACTGTAAGCCTATGAAAAACAAAACATGGACACTGGAAAGCCCGGTCTTCGTCCATGCGAAGAAGCACAACTGCCCCGGCTGCGGTCATGAGCTGGCTGTCAAACGCGTCAATAGGGTCATCAATTCCAAGTCCGAGGAGGCGAAGAATTTTGACTTTTCCTTCGCTGGAGACGGTTTCGTGGGCGGCGATGTGGAATTTTCCTTCGAAGTGTTCCAGTGTGACGCCTGCGGAAAGGAGTATTCAATCAGAGAGCTGAAGGATATCGAGCGCGGCTGACTGTTTCAGGGCGCAGTTATTTGTGGAGCTTGATCGAGGGTTATGTGTTACCTCTACCTGAATAGGCGAATGCAGAACGAAAACACTTATCAAAGAGACCTTGCTGTTCTGCAAGGAGGGCTTCGCCGACTGACCGATGCTGAAAAGCTCCAAGCCTTTGGCTTGGAGCTTTTCAGCTTGTCAAAGAACTATCCAAACGCCCCCGTTTCGTGTATACTAGACGAAACGGGGGTGTTTTTATGGAAGCATGGAAAAACAACGCACGGCGGGAGCCGGTAATCATAGACTTGGATA